>NZ_JBEUJO010000001.1:0-842698 GCF_043356435.1 Salmonella sp. SJTUF15591
GCTTCACGGATAGACTTAGGAATGCCCAGCTCAGCTTTAATGCTTTCCAGCCATGCCAGCAGTTTTTCAATCTTAGCGGCGGTACGGTCGCCCGGCGCGCTCAGGCCCAGGTGGTCAGCAATTTCAGCGTAACGACGGCGTGCCTGCGGACGATCGTACTGGCTGAAAGCGGTCTGCTTGGTCGGGTTGTCATTCGCGTTGTAGCGGATAACGTTACAAATCAGCAGGGCGTTCGCCAGACCGTGCGGAATGTGGAACTGAGAGCCCAGTTTGTGCGCCATGGAGTGACATACACCGAGGAAGGCGTTGGCAAACGCGATACCGGCGATAGTCGCTGCACTGTGAACACGTTCACGCGCAACCGGGTTTTTAGACCCTTCGTGGTAAGACGCCGGCAGGTTTTCTTTCAGCAGTTTCAGAGCCTGCAGAGCCTGACCGTCAGAGAACTCAGAAGCCAGTACGGAAACATAAGCTTCCAGGGCGTGAGTCACCGCATCCAGACCACCGAACGCACACAGGGACTTCGGCATATCCATCACCAGGTTGGCGTCGACAATCGCCATATCCGGGGTCAGGGCATAGTCAGCCAGCGGATATTTCTGACCGGTTGCATCGTCGGTCACAACCGCAAACGGTGTGACTTCAGAACCGGTACCGGAAGTGGTGGTGACGGCGATCATTTTCGCTTTCACGCCCATTTTCGGGAACTTGTAGATACGTTTACGGATGTCCATAAAGCGCAGCGCCAGTTCTTCAAAGTGAGTTTCCGGATGTTCGTACATGACCCACATGATTTTCGCGGCGTCCATCGGGGAACCGCCGCCCAGCGCGATAATCACGTCCGGTTTGAAGGAGTTCGCCAGCTCAGCGCCTTTGCGAACAACGGAAAGCGTCGGGTCGGCTTCAACTTCGAAGAAGACTTCGGTTTCAACGCCAGCCGCTTTCAGCACAGAGGTGATCTGGTCTGCATAGCCGTTGTTGAACAGGAAGCGGTCAGTCACGATGAGCGCACGTTTGTGGCCATCAGTAATCACTTCATCCAGCGCGATGGGCAGAGAGCCACGGCGGAAGTAGATAGATTTCGGAAGTTTGTGCCACAACATGTTTTCAGCTCGCTTAGCAACGGTTTTCTTGTTGATCAGGTGTTTCGGACCAACGTTTTCAGAGATGGAGTTACCACCCCAGGAACCACAACCCAACGTCAGGGAAGGTGCGAGTTTGAAGTTGTACAGGTCACCGATACCACCCTGAGAGGCCGGGGTGTTGATCAGGATACGCGCGGTTTTCATCATCTGACCGAAGTAAGCAACGCGTTCTGGCTGGTTATCCTGGTCAGTGTACAGGCAGGAGGTGTGACCGATACCGCCCATAGCGACCAGTTTTTCTGCTTTTTCTACCGCTTCTTCGAAATCTTTCGCACGATACATCGCCAGAGTCGGAGACAGTTTTTCGTGTGCGAACGGTTCGCTTTCATCAACGACCGTAACTTCACCGATCAGAATCTTGGTGGTTTCTGGTACGGAGAAGCCTGCCAGTTCAGCAATTTTGTAGGCTGGCTGACCGACGATAGCGGCGTTCAGAGCGCCATTTTTCAGGATAACGTTTTGAACCGCTTTCAGCTCCTGGCCCTGCAGCATGTAGCCGCCGTGGCTGGCGAAACGTTCGCGAACGGCATCATAGACGGAATCAACAACGACAACAGACTGTTCAGAAGCACAGATTACGCCGTTATCGAAGGTTTTAGACATCAGAACAGACGCCACAGCGCGTTTGATATCAGCAGTTTCATCAATCACTACCGGAGTGTTACCTGCGCCTACGCCGATTGCCGGTTTGCCGGAGCTGTATGCTGCTTTAACCATGCCTGGACCACCCGTCGCAAGGATCAGGTTAATATCCGGATGGTGCATCAGCGCGTTAGACAGTTCTACGGAAGGTTGATCGATCCAGCCAATCAGATCTTTCGGCGCGCCGGCAGCGATAGCCGCTTGCAGAACGATGTCTGCCGCTTTGTTGGTTGCTTCTTTAGCGCGCGGATGCGGAGAAAAGATGATGGCGTTACGGGTCTTCAGGCTAATCAGCGATTTGAAGATCGCGGTAGAGGTCGGGTTAGTGGTTGGAACGATACCGCAAATAATGCCGATAGGTTCAGCAATGGTGATGGTCCCGAAGGTGTCGTCCTCAGACAGCACGCCGCAGGTTTTTTCATCTTTATAGGCGTTGTAAATATATTCAGAAGCGAAGTGGTTTTTAATCACTTTGTCTTCCACGATACCCATACCGGATTCGGCGACGGCCATTTTGGCCAGCGGAATGCGGGCATCAGCGGCGGCCAGAGCGGCGGCGCGGAAGATTTTGTCGACCTGTTCTTGAGTGAAACTGGCATATTCACGCTGGGCTTTTTTTACACGCTCTACGAGTGCGTTAAGTTCAGCGACATTAGTAACAGCCATAATGCTCTCCTGATAATGTTAAACTTTTTTAGTAAATCATCTGCGCGATACGTGAGTATAGACAGATCGACGATACTTTGTATAAATGCCTGAAATTCAGGTGGTTACTTAACGTCCGTTTCGCTCTGATTTACTAAAAGAGCTTCTGCGTTAGTATCATTTAACTCTAACGCGTTACGTCCAGGTGGCGTAAGCAAGATTACTCACTTCTGAGTAGCGATTGTGTGATCTAAATCAAGATTACGCAAAGCTGACACCTTTCAGCAGGCCATTTTAGCCCTTTATGTAAATTGTTAAGAAATCGTTGTCATGAAGAGTAAGTGGATTAGCATAACGAGTACATATAAATAACAGCGATGAATGGATGAAATTAGGTGTAGATAAGAGGTGAACTATGCGAATAAAAGGCGTATCTTCTGCGCGTTTTGATCATTAACGAACATTGACTTCATCCGGCTAACGCTTCGGAGCTAACCGTGATTCAACCGCTTTTTGATTTTCCTGTTTACTTTAAGTTCTTTATCGGGCTCTTTGCGCTGGTTAACCCGGTGGGGATTATCCCCGTTTTCATCAGCATGACCAGCTACCAGACGGCCACGGCGCGTAATAAAACTAACCTCACCGCGAATCTGTCGGTTGCGATTATCTTGTGGAGTTCCTTATTCCTCGGCGATGGCATCCTGCAGCTGTTTGGTATTTCTATTGACTCGTTCAGAATTGCGGGCGGTATCCTGGTTGTCACCATTGCAATGTCGATGATCAGCGGGAAGCTGGGGGAAGATAAACAAAACAAGCAAGAAAAGTCAGAGACGGCCATACGCGAGAGCATTGGCGTTGTGCCGTTAGCGCTACCGTTAATGGCGGGGCCAGGGGCGATTAGCTCCACTATCGTCTGGGGGACGCGTTATCACAGCATCGCGCATTTGCTTGGTTTTTCAGTTGCCATTGCGCTTTTTGCGCTTTGCTGCTGGGGTGTGTTCCGTATGGCGCCGTGGCTGGTTCGTTTGCTGGGGCAAACCGGTATCAACGTTATTACCCGAATCATGGGGTTGTTGTTAATGGCGCTCGGCATCGAATTTATTGTCACAGGAATAAAAGGCATTTTCCCCGGCTTGCTCAACTAAACTCCCACCTGTTGATTTACAGGCGGCGCCCTAAGGGGCCGCCTTGTGACATTCCCAGTGACATTCCCACGTAACACTTCTTACTTTGATAAGCATTCAGCGTTTAAATGATAAAAAATACTAATATAATCTAACGCTATTTATTTTTATTAATCAAACTATTATGAACATTACTGAGTCCGTGAGAAGCGGTAGGTCTGTTATTTTATTCACACCATACTCTGGGGCTTGATGAAGGATTATTGAAATGTTATTAGTTGTTTCAGCTCCATCGTAGATGAATGTGCTAAATAATGAGCATTTGTTAAATTTGTGTGTGTTTTCTGCCGAAGGCATGATCTACGATATGACAGAGAGATGATTTTCTTTCAAGTTATTGATTATAAAGAATAAATCAAAGTTTTTTAACATTCTTGAACTGTTTTTCTGGGCAGGGAATTTTCCATAAAAGAGAATTGGTTAACAAAATTGTAAAATGAATTGGCGGTTCAGAAACGCATTTGATACTTTTCGGCCAAACATTTTGCAGAAGATTTCACATTGTTGATAACTATTTTCATTTAGATGGTTGTCAGAAATAACGTGCGACGTGGGCAGGTACGTCGTATACCGAATCGACGAAAGGCGATCGAACGAATCGTCAGAATAAATAAAGTCGGTGATAGCAAAAGCAGTGACAGACCTGGCAGTACACCACCAGTGCTGCACAGGAACCCTGACGGGATTAAACAGGCTGGTAAAAACCAGTAATTATAATGAGTGGAGTACAAACACAATGTCTAACATCACGAAAAAAAGTTTGATTGCAGCGGGAATACTCACTGCGCTCATCGCCGCCAGCGCCGCGACTGCGGCAGACGTGCCCGCCGGCGTTCAGTTAGCCGACAAGCAAACGTTGGTACGTAATAACGGATCAGAAGTGCAGTCTCTCGACCCGCATAAAATTGAAGGCGTGCCGGAATCGAACGTCAGCCGTGACCTCTTCGAAGGCTTATTAATTAGTGATGTCGAGGGGCATCCTTCACCGGGCGTCGCGGAAAAATGGGAAAATAAAGATTTTAAAGTCTGGACATTCCATCTACGTGAAAATGCGAAATGGTCAGATGGTACGCCCGTCACCGCCCATGATTTCGTTTATAGCTGGCAACGCCTGGCCGATCCTAATACGGCATCGCCGTACGCCAGCTATCTGCAATACGGTCATATCGCTAATATCGATGACATTATCGCCGGTAAAAAACCCGCCACCGATCTGGGGGTAAAAGCGCTTGATGATCACACCTTTGAAGTGACCTTAAGTGAGCCGGTGCCTTATTTCTACAAATTGTTGGTCCACCCTTCAGTGTCTCCTGTACCGAAATCGGCGGTCGAAAAATTTGGCGATAAATGGACACAACCAGCCAATATTGTCACTAACGGCGCTTATAAGTTAAAAAACTGGGTGGTGAACGAACGTATTGTGCTGGAGCGTAACCCGCAATACTGGGATAACGCCAAAACCGTCATCAATCAGGTAACTTATTTGCCGATCTCTTCGGAGGTGACGGATGTCAACCGCTACCGCAGCGGCGAGATCGATATGACTTATAACAATATGCCGATCGAATTATTCCAGAAACTGAAGAAAGAGATCCCGAATGAAGTCCGCGTAGACCCTTATTTGTGTACCTATTATTACGAAATTAATAATCAAAAAGCGCCGTTTAACGATGTCCGCGTGCGTACCGCGCTGAAACTGGCGTTAGATCGCGACATTATTGTTAATAAGGTTAAAAATCAGGGCGATTTACCCGCTTATAGCTACACGCCGCCGTATACCGATGGCGCAAAACTGGTAGAGCCTGAGTGGTTCAAATGGTCCCAGCAAAAGCGTAATGAAGAAGCGAAGAAATTGTTGGCTGAAGCCGGCTTTACGGCGGATAAGCCCTTAACATTCGACCTGCTGTATAACACCTCCGATCTGCATAAAAAACTGGCCATTGCCGTGGCGTCTATCTGGAAGAAAAATCTGGGCGTCAATGTGAATCTGGAGAATCAGGAATGGAAAACCTTCCTGGATACCCGTCATCAGGGCACCTTTGATGTCGCCAGAGCCGGGTGGTGCGCAGATTATAATGAACCGACTTCGTTCCTGAATACCATGTTGTCCGACAGTTCAAATAACACCGCGCATTATAAGAGCCCGGCGTTTGATAAGCTGATTGCCGACACGCTGAAAGTGGCGGACGATACGCAGCGCAGCGAACTCTACGCTAAAGCGGAGCAGCAGTTAGATAAAGACTCGGCTATTGTGCCGGTGTATTACTACGTTAACGCGCGCCTGGTGAAACCCTGGGTGGGCGGGTATACCGGTAAAGACCCGCTGGATAATATTTATGTGAAAAACTTATATATTATCAAACATTAATGGCAAGACATGGGACAACTGCGGTTGTCCCATGGTGTCTTTTTTCATCGCACTATAACTTTCCCTGGCGGATCTTTTGTCACGTCCGGGAAGTAAAGGCACAGGCCAGAAGGTACGGGCAATGTTGAAATTTATTTTACGCCGCTGTCTGGAAGCGATTCCGACGCTGTTTATTCTTATTACCATCTCTTTCTTTATGATGCGCCTCGCGCCGGGTAGCCCTTTTACCGGCGAGCGCGCATTGCCGCCGGAAGTGCTGGCCAATATTGAAGCAAAATATCATCTGAACGATCCCATCATGACGCAATACTTCAGCTACCTGAAGCAGCTGGCGCATGGCGATTTTGGACCATCGTTTAAATACAAAGATTACACGGTCAACGATCTGGTTGCCGCCAGCTTCCCCGTTTCGGCGAAACTTGGCGCCGCCGCTTTTTTACTGGCGGTCATTATTGGTGTCAGCGCTGGCGTGATTGCCGCGCTAAAGCAAAATACGCGATGGGATTATACGGTGATGGGATTTGCCATGACCGGCGTCGTTATCCCCAGTTTTGTGGTGGCGCCGCTGCTGGTGATGGTCTTTGCGATAACCTTGCAATGGTTGCCTGGCGGCGGCTGGAACGGCGGGGCGTTAAAATTTATGATCCTGCCGATGGTCGCGCTTTCACTGGCCTATATTGCCAGCATCGCTCGTATTACGCGCGGCTCAATGATTGAAGTTCTGCATTCGAACTTTATTCGTACCGCGCGGGCAAAAGGATTACCGATGCGCAGAATCATCTTCCGCCATGCGTTAAAACCTGCGCTGCTGCCGGTTTTATCCTATATGGGGCCAGCCTTTGTCGGCATTATTACCGGCTCAATGGTGATTGAAACTATTTATGGCTTACCGGGCATTGGGCAGCTTTTCGTTAATGGCGCGCTCAACCGCGATTACTCGCTGGTGTTAAGTTTGACCATTTTAGTCGGGGCGCTGACCATATTGTTTAACGCCATTGTCGATGTGCTCTATGCCGTTATCGACCCGAAAATTCGCTATTGATACTGGAGCTCGCGATGATGTTAAGTAAGAAAAACAGCGAGACGCTGGAAAATTTCAGTGAAAAGCTGGAGGTGGAAGGTCGCAGCCTTTGGCAAGATGCCCGTCGGCGCTTTATGCATAACCGTGCGGCGGTGGCCAGTCTTATTGTCCTGTTTCTGATAGCCCTGTTCGTGACAGTAGCGCCTATGCTGTCGCAATTTACCTATTTCGATACCGACTGGGGCATGATGTCCAGCGCGCCGGATATGGCGTCCGGCCACTATTTCGGCACTGACTCTTCCGGGCGCGATCTGTTGGTGCGCGTTGCCATCGGCGGGCGTATCTCATTGATGGTCGGGATTGCCGCCGCGCTGGTGGCGGTCATTGTCGGAACGCTGTATGGCTCGCTGTCCGGCTATCTGGGCGGCAAAATTGATTCTGTGATGATGCGGTTGTTGGAGATCCTCAATTCGTTCCCGTTTATGTTCTTTGTGATTTTGCTGGTGACGTTTTTTGGGCAGAACATTCTGTTGATTTTCGTCGCCATCGGCATGGTCTCCTGGCTTGATATGGCGCGTATCGTGCGTGGCCAAACCCTAAGTCTTAAACGTAAAGAGTTCATCGAAGCCGCGCAGGTGGGAGGTGTGTCGACCGCCAGCATTGTGATCCGCCATATTGTGCCTAACGTCCTGGGCGTAGTGGTAGTGTATGCATCGTTGCTGGTGCCCAGCATGATTCTGTTTGAGTCTTTCCTCAGTTTCCTGGGGCTTGGGACGCAGGAACCGTTAAGCAGTTGGGGAGCGTTGTTGAGCGATGGCGCAAATTCAATGGAAGTCTCACCGTGGCTGCTGCTGTTTCCGGCTGGCTTTCTCGTGGTGACGTTATTCTGTTTTAACTTTATTGGCGATGGCCTGCGTGATGCCCTCGACCCGAAAGATCGTTAAGGAGTACAGCCATGAGCTTATCAGAAACCGCAACTCAGGCGCCGCAACCGGCGAATGTACTGCTGGAGGTAAATGATCTTCGTGTTACGTTCGCTACGCCTGATGGCGATGTGACGGCGGTCAACGATCTGAACTTTACGCTTCGCGCTGGAGAAACGTTAGGTATTGTTGGCGAGTCTGGATCGGGGAAATCGCAAACGGCGTTCGCATTAATGGGACTGCTGGCGACGAATGGTCGAATCGGCGGTTCCGCGACCTTTAACGGACGTGAAATTCTTAATCTACCTGAGCGCGAACTGAATACGCTGCGCGCAGAACAGATTTCGATGATTTTTCAGGACCCGATGACCTCGCTAAATCCTTATATGCGCGTTGGGGAGCAGTTAATGGAAGTCCTGATGCTGCATAAAGGGATGAGCAAAGCGGAAGCTTTTGAAGAGTCCGTCAGAATGCTGGATGCCGTAAAAATGCCGGAAGCGCGCAAACGGATGAAAATGTACCCGCACGAATTTTCCGGCGGAATGCGTCAACGTGTGATGATTGCGATGGCGCTGTTGTGCAGGCCAAAACTGCTTATTGCCGATGAGCCTACCACCGCGCTTGATGTTACCGTGCAGGCGCAGATTATGACCTTGCTTAATGAGCTAAAGCGCGAATTTAATACCGCCATTATCATGATTACCCACGATCTGGGCGTGGTCGCGGGTATTTGCGATAAGGTCCTGGTAATGTATGCCGGGCGTACCATGGAATACGGTAAGGCGCGCGATGTTTTTTATCAGCCCGTCCATCCGTATTCGATAGGCCTGCTTAATGCGGTGCCGCGTCTGGATAGCGAGGGGGCGGAAATGCTGACGATTCCGGGCAATCCTCCCAATTTATTGCGTTTGCCTAAAGGTTGTCCATTCCAGCCGCGTTGTCCTCATGCGATGGAGATCTGCAATAATGCGCCGCCACTTGAAGCGTTCAGTCCTGGTCGCTTGCGCGCCTGTTTTAAACCGGTGGAGGAACTGCTATGAATGCTGTGATTGAACAACGTAAAGTTCTCCTCGAAATCGCCGATCTGAAAGTACATTTTGATATCAAAGAAGGGAAGCAGTGGTTCTGGCAACCGCCGAAAACCCTGAAAGCGGTGGACGGCGTTACGCTACGCCTGTATGAAGGCGAAACGCTGGGCGTGGTGGGCGAATCCGGCTGCGGCAAGTCGACGTTTGCGCGCGCCATTATTGGTCTGGTGAAGGCGACAGACGGTAAAGTCGCCTGGCTGGGAAAAGATCTGTTGGGCATGAAAGCGGATGAGTGGCGCGAAGTGCGCAGCGATATCCAGATGATTTTCCAGGACCCGCTGGCGTCACTCAACCCGCGAATGACGATTGGCGAAATTATCGCTGAACCGCTGCGCACTTATCATCCTAAGCTTTCGCGCCAGGACGTGCGTGACCGCGTGAAAGCCATGATGCTAAAAGTGGGGCTGTTGCCGAATCTCATCAACCGTTATCCCCATGAATTTTCCGGGGGGCAGTGCCAGCGCATCGGTATCGCCCGGGCGTTGATCCTGGAACCTAAGCTTATTATTTGCGATGAGCCGGTGTCGGCGCTGGACGTTTCTATTCAGGCGCAGGTGGTGAATTTGCTCCAGCAGTTACAGCGAGAGATGGGGCTGTCGTTGATTTTTATTGCGCACGATCTGGCGGTCGTAAAGCACATATCCGATCGTGTCCTGGTGATGTATCTCGGTCATGCGGTAGAATTGGGCACCTATGATGAGGTGTACCATAATCCACTGCATCCTTATACCAAAGCGCTGATGTCGGCGGTACCGATTCCCGATCCCGATCTGGAGCGAAATAAGAAGATACAATTGCTGGAGGGCGAATTACCTTCGCCCATTAACCCGCCTTCCGGCTGCGTGTTCCGTACACGCTGTCCGATAGCCGGGCCAGAATGCGCGCAAACTCGACCGGTGCTGGAAGGGAGTTTTCGCCATGCCGTTTCCTGCCTTAAAGTAGACCCGTTATAATCGCAAGGGCTGACAATTCGTCAGCCCTTCTTTTAGGTGAGGTTACCGTGTCACTTTCTTTGTCGTCGGTTCGCCGTCGTCTTTATCATAATCTGTTCGATTTGACTACGCGCTCAGGTCGCCGTTTTGAAGGGTTATGCGCGCTGTTTGCGCTGCTTAGCGTACTGGTCATTTTTGTTGAATCAGGCGTAGGAACGGAATATCACCTGACATTTGATGAATGGCATATTTTTGTCTGGCTGGAGCTCTGCGTTACCCTGATATTTACCGGTGAATACTTGCTCAGACTGTTTAGCTGGCCCGAACCGGCAAAATACGTTTTTAGTTTCTGGGGATTTATTGATCTGGTGACGATTTTGCCGCTGTACGTCATGTGGCTGTGGCCGGAAATTAGCCTGAACTATATGTTTGCCTGGCGTGCTATGCGAGCGATTCGCGTGCTGCGTATTCTTAAACTGCTACGCTTTATGCCATCCCTGCGCGTATTCTGGAGCGCCATTATTAGCGCGCGTCATCAGCTTATTCTGTTCTATTCATTTATTGCGATCGTGATGATTATTTTCGGTGCCCTGATGTATCTTATTGAAGGACCGAAATATGGCTTCACGACGCTTAATGCCTCGGTGTATTGGGCGATAGTGACAGTCACAACCGTGGGGTACGGTGATATTACGCCGCATACGCCGCTGGGACGTATTGTCGCGTCGGTGCTTATTTTGATTGGTTATTCGGTGATTGCGATTCCTACAGGACTGATTACCACGCACATGAGCAGCGCGTTTCAAAAACGTCACTGGCAGCGAAAATGTCCGCAGTGCCAGCAAAGCCAGCATGAACATAGCGCGCAATATTGTAACCGATGCGGCAGTAAGCTACCGGATTAAACAGGCTTGCCGGAGGGCGCAATCAGACGCCATCCGGCCTGAACCGCTTATTCGCGCCAGAGAATATGGCACAGCTTGTGGTCCTTTTCCCGGCACAGCAGAACGCGGGCGAAAATGTCGTTAATTTCGCCGTCTTCGGTATCCGCCAGGCCAATTACCACCTCGGCAAAAAAGTCTGGATTCAGGTCAAAATCGACGTGCTCTTGCCAGTCTTCAGCGGGATCAAACAACTCCGCGCCGCCGCGCTCCTCGAATTGCAAATTGAACAGAATGATATCAGCCGGATCAAGATTATCCGCCGCCAGCTCAAGAAAAATATCGTAAGCCTGCTCAAGCGTTTCGTCTTCAGTCAGGCGATTGTTCAGATCCATTTCCATAGTGACTACCTGTTTACTCATGTTGGTCACGTTTTACAGCAATGGACTAAAGAAGTAAAACAATCGCTCGGTAATACGCTGCCATAACGGACGTTTTACCCACAAACGCGCATCTAACAGGCGGGAGCGCGAAATATAATCGTCCTGTACCGCAGCCAGATCGGCGCCGAAACCCGTATCATCAATGACCAGCGTAATCTCGAAATTAAGCCACAGGCTACGCATGTCGAGATTCACGGTACCGACCAGGCTCAGTTCGCCATCGACCAGCACGCTTTTGGTATGCAACAGCCCGCCTTCGAACTGATAGATTTTCACGCCCGCCGCCAGTAACTCGCTGAAAAAGGCGCGACTGGCCCAGCCGACGAGCAGTGAATCATTTTTACGGGGCAGGATAATACTGACATCCACGCCGCGCTGCGCAGCGGTACAAATAGCGTGCAGCAGATCGTCGCTGGGGACGAAATATGGCGTGGTCATAATTAAATATTCGCGCGCAGCATAGGTGGCGGTTAATAGTGCCTGGTGAATGAGATCTTCCGGAAAACCAGGACCGGAAGCAATGGTATGAATGGTATGCCCGCTGGCCTGCTCAAACGGCATAATATTCACATCCGGCGGGGGAGGCAGAATGCGTTTACCCGTCTCGATTTCCCAATCGCAGGAGTAAACAATCCCCATTGCTGTCGCCACGGGACCCTCCATCCGCGCCATCAAATCGACCCATTGTCCAACGCCGGCATCCTGTTTGAAAAAACGCGGATCCACCATATTCATACTGCCGGTATAGGCGATGTAATTGTCAATCATCACCATTTTACGGTGCTGGCGAAGATCCATACGGCGTAAAAAGACGCGCATCAGATTCACCTTCAGCGCCTCTACGACTTCAATGCCAGCGTTACGCATCATGGCCGCCCAGGGGCTGCGGAAGAAAGCGACGCTACCCGCGGAATCCAGCATAAGCCGGCAGTGGATGCCACGGCGGGCGGCGGCCATTAACGATTCAGCGACCTGATCCGCCATGCCGCCTGGCTGCCAGATGTAAAACACCATTTCGATATTATGCCGCGCCAGTTGGATATCGCGAATAAGCGCCTGCATGACATCATCGGAGTCGGTAAGCAATTGCAACTGGTTGCCTTTGACGCCCGCAATCCCCTGACGTCGTTCGCACAGCTTAAACAAGGACGATGCGACGCTACTGTTTTCTTGCGCGAAAATGTGTTTACAGGCTTTGAGGTCATTCAACCATTTGGCGGTAGACGGCCACATGGCGCGGGCACGCTCGGCGCGACGTTTGCCTAAATGCAATTCGCCCACGGACAAATAGGCGATGATCCCGACCAGCGGAAGGATATAGATGATTAACAACCAGGCCATTGCGGAGGGAACTGCGCGCCGTTTCATTAGAATACGTAATGTGACGCCGGCAATGAGAACCCAGTATCCCAAAATGACCAGCCAACTCACCACGGTGTAGAAGGTTGTCATAACTTTAAAAATCCTTTAGAAAGCGTGTTGTTAAGAGTTTACGCGTCAGGATTCACATGGCAAATAAAAACACGGGAAAAGCGCTGGTCTGCATCCGGCGAGGGGGTATAATGGCGCTTCTGTTACAGTGAGAGTCGTAAACATGAAGCGTAGTAGAACGGAAGTGGGGCGCTGGCGAATGCTACGTCAGGCGAGCCGCCGTAAAGCGCGTTGGCTTGAAGGGCAATCACGCCGTAATATGCGTATCCATACCATCAGGAAATGCATCTTTAATCGTCAGCGTAATTCATTACTCTTTGCGATTCACGGTGTGTGAGCCAGAAAGGGCACCGTATGCGGTGCCCAACAGGCCATCCTTTTCAAAAGATCTTCTTATACGGTTTGACCGAAACCTGCGCATAGACGCCCGCTGCGACGTAGGGGTCCGCATCAGCCCAGGATTGCGCCGCTTCTAAAGATTCAAATTCAGCAATCACCGTTGACCCGGTAAATCCAGCTACTCCAGGATCGTTACTGTCCACTGCGGGCATCGGCCCGGCAGTTAATAATCGCCCTTCATCATGCAGAAGTTGCAGGCGCGCCAGATGCGCGGGCCGTACCGAGAGGCGTTTTTCAAGCGAGTTGGCATTGTCCTGAGCGTAAATAACATACAGCACGGGTAGAGCTCCTTAATCGGTAAAAGTTGCTGATTACGTTATTGGAAAGGGCATTTAACTGCAATGTAAAGATACCGACTTTGTTAAACATGCACATTTTGTGTGGTGTTTTTGTGCGATATCATCTTTTAAATGCCGCTATCAACAATGCCTTATTGAATATGATTGCTATTTGCATTTAAAATTCAGCTCTGGTTTTTCAACTGAAACGATTATGACTTCAATGACCCTTGATTTACCTCGTCGCTTTCCCTGGCCGACACTCCTTTCCGTAGGCATTCATGGTGCTGTAGTGGCAGGTTTGCTCTATACCTCGGTACATCAGGTTATTGAATTGCCTGCGCCAGCGCAGCCTATCACGGTGACAATGGTTTCACCCGCCGACCTGGAGCCGCCCCAGGCGGTTCAGCCGCCGCCGGAGCCGGTGGTTGAACCCGAACCGGAGCCAGAGCCGATCCCTGAACCGCCTAAAGAAGCGCCCGTGGTGATTGAGAAACCCAAACCTAAGCCAAAACCCAAGCCGAAGCCGAAACCGGTGAAAAAGGTTGAAGAGCAGCCGAAGCGCGAAGTCAAACCGGCTGCGCCGCGTCCTGCCTCACCGTTTGAAAATAGCGCCCCGGCGCGGCCAACAAGCAGCACCGCGTCGGCGACCAGCAAGCCGGCGGTGAGCGTGCCCACTGGACCTCGCGCTCTGAGCCGTAACCAGCCGCAGTATCCGGCGCGAGCACAGGCGTTACGTATTGAAGGCCGCGTAAAGGTGAAGTTTGACGTGACCTCTGCTGGGCGAGTGGAAAATGTACAGATTCTATCCGCGCAGCCAGCCAATATGTTTGAGCGTGAAGTTAAGAATGCGATGCGAAAATGGCGCTATGAAGCAGGCAAGCCGGGTTCCGGGCTGGTGGTCAATATTATCTTCCGTCTGAACGGTACGGCGCAGATTGAGTAATCTCTGGCGCCGCCAGCCAGGAATATACCATCACCTGCTGGCGGCGTAAGCGGGTATACTTAACCCTGAACCGGGAGCGGGCGAGGTTTACCGTCCGGATCGACGGCGACATAAATAAACAGCGCCTCGGTGGCCTTGTAGCGCTGTCCAATTGGTTCTGACGCGACTTTTTTCACCCAGACTTCAATATTGATGCTAATAGACGTCGTACCGCGTTTAACGCAGCGCGCGTAGCAACATACGACATCGCCAACCGCGACGGGGCGCAGAAATGTCATTCCTTCCACGCGTACGGTTACAACCCGACCGTGCGCGATCTCTTTGGCCAGTATCGCGCCGCCAATATCCATTTGCGACATCAGCCAGCCGCCAAAAATATCGCCGTTCGCATTGGTATCGGCAGGCATGGCCAATGTACGTAAAACCAGCTCGCCCTGAGGAGTATTATCCATTGTTGTCATTGTAAAACCGACTATCAGAAAAAATTACAGCCGCGATGCTACTATGAATTTTGTGTGGAGAATAGTGGGAATAAAGGTACTGACGGGAAAGCGCAGGGCGTAAAGGTGGAGAAAATATCGCCAGGCGTTCGCAGTCTGGCGATGATAAGTCACGGGAGGGTTATGATTTATCTTCCTGTGGCAGATGCCGGTAGATATAGACGCCGCTCAGCAGGGTAAAAATGAGCGTCAGCGCCGTGAGTCCAAAGACCTTAAAGTTGACCCAGATATTTTGCGGCAACCAGAAGGCGATATAAATGTTAGCCAGACCGCACGCAATAAAAAACAGCGCCCACGCCAGGTTCAGCTTTGACCAGACCTGCTGCGGCAACGCCAGTTCTTTACCTAACATACGTTGGATTAACGGTTTTTTCATCACCCACTGGCTTATTAACAGCGCGCCGGCGAACAGCGCATAAATAACCGTCACCTTCCATTTAATAAATTCATCGTTATGGAAGAAGAGCGTCAGACCGCCGAAGACGGCAACCAGAACAAAGGTAATCAGCGCCATCTTCTCTATTTTCCGATAGCGCACCCAGCTATAAATCAGCACGATTGCCGTCGCGACAATCAGTGCGGAGGTCGCCGCATAGATGTCATAAAGTTTATAAAACGCAAAAAAGACAACCAGCGGTAAAAAATCCAGAAACTGCTTCATTCTTCGATTCCATCATCAACGAGCGTCGAATGCGCCGCGTAACGGCGCATTGCGGATTATTGGCGAATCAACATATACAGGCGGAATAAGTAGATAAGCAATACTGCGGAAATCAGATTGCTCAACGTATTCGCCAGTACAGCGCCTACATTTGGGGTCAGTACAGCGAAGCTGGGCGCGAACAGCAATAGCAACGTTTTAGCCAGTAACCAGCCTATCACCGCGGGCGCGACCAGTCTCATGTTAGCCCAGGCTAAACGCATACTGCTGCGCATTGCGGCAAACACGCCCATTTTCTCTTCAACCAACATCACTGGCGCAAGCGCCAGCACAATGGCCATAATAATCCCCGGAACGACAATCAGCATTATACCGATTTGCACTAACAGGGTAGTCAGAAAAATAAGAATAAACAGTTTAGGCAATACAGGGGCGCTGGCGCCGATAGCGCGCAGCGCGCTAACCCGATGTCCCGCTGAAACTAACTGAATCATCAGGATGATACCGCCGGCCAGAATAGCGTTGCCGATAAGCCCGGAAAACGTCGAGGCGGCAGAGGCGCGCAACAGGATCTGCTGCTGCTCCGGCGTCATATTTTGTACCAGCTCAAACAGGCCAGCGCTGCCTGCCAGATGTTCTCCTTCACTGAGTTGCGCGATTTGCGCATCGCTGGGTGAAAAGGCATGACCTAAGACCACCGTGATAAATGCGCACAGCAACGAAACCAGCAAGATAGTAATAAATTGATTTCGGAAAAAATTTCCGGCGTCACGGTAAACGGACTTCGCCGTGATAGACATGCACTCTCCTTGAGTTTTGCAGGTGTTAATTTGCGGGCAATTGTACCCTGGATAACTCTACAGTGGCAGCATCAGCAGTTGTATGGAAAAGCATATCTTTGTAAAGCGGCGGTAATCCGTATCGCGCGCGGGCGCGATTACACGCCTCATTCACTTCGCCTCCTTCGCCCGATATCGAAAATTCGCGACAGGTTGAAGGGCGGTTTTCATAAATAGCGCAACTGACGTTTTCACCCGGCGTGCCAATTAGCGCTTTACAGTGCGGCTGTTTTTGGTTGGTACCGGCCATACAACGTAAAAAAGGGGTAACGGGCTCGGTTAATGACGCCGGAACGCGTCCGCTGGCATCGTCGCCTTCAGCCCAATAAAAGGAGACACGAAAATAGGCACAACAGGCACCGCATGTCATGCATGGGTTAAGAACGCTCATGATTCACCTGCAAAAAACTCACGTATCAATAGATTACAACGGAAATTAATCTGTCCCGCAGTGTTCGCGAATCTTAACGCCACGCGCCATTGCGGGACATTGATTACCTTAGCCAGCCTTTATCGCCAGGGCAACAGGAGCAGACAAATATTTGCATAGCGTGAATATGTCAAAATTGATCTGAATTCCTATAACCAGGATTTTCAATACAAGTTCTAAATTAATCTGGATCAATAAATGTTAAATTATAAGAACAAATGTGATCTGTGTTAGATCACTTATTACTTCATTGTGGGTATATTCATCACGCTTTTATAACCATAACGATGGAGCGGGTATGAAAAAATTTACAGTGGCGGCACTGGCGTTAACAACTCTTCTCTCAGGCAGCGCGTTCGCGCACGAAGCCGGAGAATTCTTTATGCGTGCAGGTCCGGCAACCGTCAGACCTACAGAAGGGGCGGGTGGTACGCTGGGGCATTTAAACGGGTTTGATGTGAGTAATAACACGCAACTCGGCCTGACATTCACTTACATGGCGACGGACAATATCGGGGTTGAATTGCTGGCGGCTACGCCGTTCCGCCATAAGGTGGGTACGGGCGCGACGGGCGATATCGCCACGGTTCACCTGTTACCGCCAACGTTAATGGCGCAGTGGTACTTCGGCGATTCCAGCAGCAAAGTGCGTCCTTATGTCGGCGTGGGGGTGAACTACACCACCTTCTTCGATAACGACTTTAACGATAATGGTAAAAATGCCGGGCTGTCCGATCTGAGCTTTAAGGATTCCTGGGGCGCGGCAGGGCAAGTTGGGGTAGATTACCTGATTAACCGCGACTGGTTAATTGGCGCCTCTGTCTGGTACATGGATATTGATACTACCGCCAATTATAAAATGGGCGGCGTTCAGCATCATGACAGCGTGCGTCTGGACCCATGGGTATTTATGTTCTCGGCAGGCTATCGTTTCTAATCGCGTGATGTTGTGACGAAAAAAGACCCCGCCAGGCGGGGTCAAAAAAGGACATGACACACGGATTTTACTTGTCGGAACTCACTTGTCTTCTTTCGGTTCGCCGCAGCCTAGTTCTGCGCCAGTGAGAGGATCAACGGTGGGGTCCGATTTCGTTCTTTCTGCCATCGCTTTGAGCAGCGCCAACTGCTCGCGCGGCAATTTCACTGTCGCCAGACCATCGCCGCCATCAACAGCAGGCATCGGTTCTGCGACATAGTTGAAGTTCTCATCGCTATTCCAGCTACCTCGCGGATCGTCGCCTTGCGACATGTTGTAGTACACGTCGGTATACTGTTCTACCGGCGGTAATTTACCCGGCGGGAAGTTGTTACGAATCGAATACAGCGCCTTTTCAAAAGAGAGCTGGTGCGCGACTTCACGGGTCATTAAGAAACTGAGCGTGTCTTTTACGCCAGGATCGTCAGTCAGGTTAATCAGGCGTTCATAAATAATCTTCGCTCGCGCCTCTGCCGCGATGTTTGAGCGTAGATCGGCTGTGACTTCGCCGATAGTATCAATATAAGCCGCAGTCCACGGTACGCCGCCGGAGTTCGTCAACGCAGGGCCGCCGCCATACAGCAGAGAGGTGATATGGCTGTCATTACCATTCTGCGTCAGTGAGCGATAAAGTTCCGCTTCGCTTTCGATGCCTTCCGCCAGCTCGCCTTTAGCGCCTTTATTAAGCATTCCTACCAGTGAGCCGATAATTTCCAGATGACTCAGCTCCTCGGTGGCGATGTCCATTAACATCTCTCTACGACCGGCATCATCATCGCTTAAACCTTGCGTGAAGTAGCGGCAGGCGGCCGCCAGTTCGCCCTGCGGGCCGCCAAACTGTTCCAGCAGCAGGTTCGCTAATCCAGGATTAGGTTCGCTCACTCGCACAGTATATTGAAGTTGTTTTACGTGTCGAAACATATTGCCTCCTGCTTATTATTTATTTTTTGGCTTCAACGCCATCTGCTTCAGATCGCAGCAAAAATTGTTCCGTTGTCTGCGGAATATGTTTGATAAGCCAGTCAGCCATTTGCATTTCTTCTTTCAGAATGGCTTCAATCGTCGGAATTGAGGCAGTGTCACCAGCTTTTTTTGCCGCCGCCAGCAGGGAGGTATAACAAGCAATTTCGAACTGCTCGAAAACATAACCGCTAATTGAACCTTTGACAATTTCATCGGAGGGGAACATGCCACCGATAGATTGCCCCATTGCTGCCATTTTACTCATGGAGTCTTTCAACACCGAACGGGAAATGCCATTACGGTCCAACACTTCTTCGAGCATGGTAATTTGATGTTTGGTTTCACTAATATGTTGTTCAATTCTGGCTTTTATATCAGGATAATTTTCAATACGGCTGGCCATAGATTCAAGCATCGATTCTGCCTGTTTTTCCATGGCATGGGCGTCACGAAGCCAGTCATGATAATGTTCAGTATAATTCATTTTACATTCCTCAATGCGTGATAATCTGCTCCGATAATAAAATCGGAATCATGCAAGCTGATAATTAAAAATATTATTTCGATTTGCGTTCAGCACTTTTATTAACATTGCTGACTGCTAAATCGGTAAGTTTTAAATCAGTTTGTTTTTCCTCGTCGAGGGTTTCTTTGAGCAGTTTTAATGCCTTGCTATAGCCGAGCTGCTCGGCCAGGGTGGCTAGCGTGCCGTAGCTGGCGATTTCGTAATGCTCGACTTTTTGCGCCGCGGCGATAAGCGCTGCATCGCGTACTTCGTTTTTCTCCGTACTTTCGATGACTTCATTGGCTTCTTCAATCAGCCCTTCCATAGCGACGCATTTCATTCTTTTCAGTTTAATGCCAGATTCAGATTCGACGATCTGATCAATACGTTCAATCTGACCCTGGGTTTCTTCAAGATGAGATTGAAAGGCCTGGCTTAATTTTTCATTGGACGTGGCTCTGGCAAGTTTAGGAAGAGCCTTGGTTAATTGTTTTTCTGCACTATAGGTATCTGAAAGTAGATGGATAAAAAGGTCTTCAACGGTTTTGATATTCATAAATCTAATTCTCCTGGGCAAAATACTGCGAGCCAGAAGACTCGCAGATTGCTTGATAAAAGCATGTGTTATATTTACATTACAGTAAATCAGGAATTATCGGATTTACGTCCGCCGTGACTATTCTGACCACCTTTTTTACCGGCTTCAGAAGCTCGTTGCGGATCGTTTTTGAAATTCCCACCGCTATGCTGACCGCCTTTGCGGCCCGCTTCAGATGCTTTTTCACGATTCTCGGCGAAATTTCCTGAACCACCACGATGTTCGGCCATATTATTTCTCCTGTCTCGTTGCTTGCTGAAAAAATCGGTTTTAATCGTGTCGACACCCTATTAAAATTAGTTGGTTAAACCGATTAGTCAAATTGACGGAAATAGTTGTGATTTACCGCGTAAATAACGCACAAAAAATTGTTTAGGGATAATATATTCTATATTTTCTTTTAGAATAAGCGATTTAACAGAAAATGCTTTACATTGTTATTAATAACAAACGTAACTATCTGCGGCAATAGAAACGTTAATGCATTGTTTGTTGACATTTCTTTACATAAAGGCGGGGGAAATTGACGTGAAAACGCTAAATTTTTCGGCGTGATTAGGAGTTTTCTTAGCAAAAATTGACTTCAGACTTTTTGAAAGCTGGACAGGGAACAACACCAAAAAGATTGATGATCTACGTCTGAATCGTGATTCTGGTTCGGCGCCAAGCTCTCATTAAGCCGCCAGCGTTATGCTGACGGCTTAACCCGTTATGCGCGGCTGGCGGCTTTCATCGCTGAGACAAAGGACCTGAGCTCCGTCAACATCTGTTCGGGAGACGCGAGGTTTTTCTCGATAATCTTGACAATGGCTGAGCCGGAGATAGCGCCAGCCGCCCCGGCACGCACGGCCGCAGACACCTGTTCCGGCGAGGAGATACCGAAGCCCTGTAACGCAGGCGCGGCATGGTACTCTTTAAGCTTCTCAATGAGATGATGCAACGGCAATGCGCCACGGTTTTCCGCGCCGGTGACGCCCGAACGCGAAAGCAGGTAGGTGTAACCGCGGCCGTAAGATGCGACCTGGCGCAGAAGATCGTCATCCGCATTTGGCGGGCAGATGAAGATCGGCGCGATATTATGCCGTAACGCCGCCTGGCGGAAGGGGGCCGATTCTTCAACCGGGACATCTGCGACCAGCACGGAATCTACGCCAACCTGTTCACAACGGGCATAGAATGCATCTATGCCGTTATTGAACACCAGATTCGCGTACATTAGCAGGCCAATCGGAATGGTCGGGTGTTTTTCACGAATCAGCGCCAGCATTTCAAAACACTGAGCCGGCGTGACGCCAGCGGCGAAGGCGCGTAAGTTCGCATTCTGGATGGTGGGGCCATCGGCCAGCGGATCGGAGAAGGGAACCCCCAGTTCCAGAGCGTCGGCGCCAGCGTCAATCAGTGTGTCGATAATTTTCAGTGACTGTTCAATGCCAGGGTCGCCCAGGGTCACGAAGGGGACAAAAGCGCCTTCCTGGCGATCGTTGAGCTGTGCAAATAAATTTTCGTAGCGTTCCATCAGATTTCCCCTCGCGCTTTCAGGATATCGTGTACGGTAAAGATGTCTTTATCTCCGCGGCCAGAGAGATTGACCACCAGCAGTTGCTCTTTTTCCGGCTGCTCGCGCATCATTTTCAGAGCGTGCGCCAACGCGTGGGAGGATTCCAGCGCCGGGATAATTCCCTCATGGCGGCACAACGTTTTGAAGGCTTCCAGCGCCTCATCATCGGTAATGGAGACATAATCCGCGCGTCCGATGCTGTTCAGGTACGCATGTTGCGGCCCAACGGACGGGAAATCGAGTCCGGCGGAAATGGAATAGGACTCTTCAATTTGCCCGTCCGCTGTTTGCATCATCGGCGCTTTCATCCCGAAATAGATGCCAACGCGACCATGTTTAAGCGGCGCGCCATGCTCGCCGGTTTCAATACCGTGACCGCCAGGTTCAACGCCTATTAGCCCGACGCCGGTATCATTAATAAAATCCGCAAACATCCCGATAGCGTTTGAGCCGCCGCCGACGCAAGCGATAACGGCATCTGGCAGACGGCCCTCTTTGTCGAGGATTTGCGCTTTCGTCTCTTCGCCAATCATGCGTTGAAACTCGCGAACGATGGTGGGATAGGGATGCGGTCCCGCCGCCGTGCCGAGCATATAGTGCGCGGTTTCGTAACTACCGGACCAGTCGCGCAGCGCCTCGTTACAGGCATCTTTTAGCGTAGCGGAGCCGCTATGAACCGGGATGACCTCAGCGCCCATCAGACGCATACGGAAGACGTTCGGCGACTGGCGCTCAACGTCTTTGGCGCCCATATAGATACGGCATTTCAGACCCAGCAGGGCGCTGGCGAGCGCAGAGGCGACGCCGTGCTGGCCGGCGCCGGTTTCAGCGATAATCTCGCTTTTCCCCATCCGTTTGGCCAGCAGCGCCTGACCCAGTACCTGATTGGTTTTGTGTGCGCCGCCGTGCAGTAAATCTTCGCGCTTTAAATACAACGTGGTACGCGTACCGGCGGTAATGTTCTGGCATTTCGTCAGCGCGGTGGGGCGTCCCGCGTAGTTTTTTAGCAGATCGGCGAATTGTGCCTGAAATTCAGGATCTTTTTGCGCGCTGACGAAGGCCTCTTCAAGCTGGTTCAGCGCAGGCATCAGGATCTGCGGCACATACATGCCGCCGAATTCACCAAAGTAGGGGTTGAGAAGTGTTGTCATGTTTTTTCCTTAATATGCGCGCAGTGTCTGAAAAACTGAGGCCAGAAGACGAGCATCTTTGATGCCCGGCTGTGACTCCACACCTGAATTAAAATCGAGACCGGCACAGCCGACTTGCGCCGCCTGGACGCAGTTATCGGCCGCCAGCCCGCCCGCCAGTAATACATCATCCAGCGGTTGCCCCTGTAGCAGTGACCAGTCGAAGCGCTGCCCGCTGCCGCCTTGCCCATTGTCGAAAATGTATTTATCGACATGGTGATAATCGCGTGCGGGAAGGGCATTGCTAACGCTCAGCGCCTTCCAGATTTGCACCTGTTTCGGCAACGCCTCGCGCAGCGCGTTGACATACGCCTGGTCTTCGCTGCCATGTAGCTGTACGGCAGAAAGCGACAGGACGGCGGCTTTCTGGCAAACATCGGCGATATCAGCGTTCTTGAAAACGCCGACATACTGCAATGGCGCGCCGCTTATCACTTCTCGCGCCTGCTCAACGCTAACCGCGCGCGGAGATGAGGGCACAAAAATCAACCCGCCATATATTGCGCCAGCGTCACAGGCCGCTTTAGCGTCCTGGGCGCGGGTCAGGCCGCAGACTTTATTTTCGCCAAGCAGCACGCGACGGACGGCGGCGTTAAGATCGTCATGCGCCATTAACGCGGAGCCAATTAAAAAACCGTTGGCGAAGTGGCTCAGTTCGCGTACCTGACCATAGGTGTTAATCCCGGACTCGCTGATGACAGTCACGCCGTGGCCCAGTTTTGGCGCCAGCTGGCGGGTGCGATTCAAATCAATCGACAGATCGCGCAGATCGCGATTGTTGATACCTACCACTTTTGCGCCTAACGCTATCGCGCGCTCCCGTTCTTCGTCATTACTGACCTCCGTGAGCACGCCCATTTTCAGACTGTGCGCGACGGCGGAGAGTTGGCGATACTGTTCGTCATCCAGAACCGAGAGCATCAGTAAACAGGCATCGGCCTGATAGTAACGGGCAAGGTAGATCTGATAGGGATCGATAATAAAATCCTTACACAGAATCGGCTGCGGCGCGCTTTGGCTAACGACCGGCAGAAAATCGAAGCTCCCCTGAAAATATTTTTCGTCGGTGAGCACCGAGATCGCCGAGGCGTAATGTTGATAAATACTGGCAATACGCGCCGGATCGAAATCGTCGCGAATCACGCCTTTTGATGGCGATGCTTTCTTACACTCCAGAATAAAGGCGGTACGCGCGCCCTGGAGCGCATCATAAAAATGGCGTGTACTTGGCTGGATCTCATTTTGAAAGCTGGCCAGCGGCTGTTGCTGTTTGCGGGCTTCTACCCAAATCGCCTTGTCTGCGACGATTTTCGCTAAAACGGTTTGCATTATTTACCCTCTTGCCGCCAGTGCGGTGACTCTGTCATATGCGGTGCCGTTGCGCAGAACATCAAGCACGGTTTGCGCGTTGGCTTTGAGATCTTCCTGACCATGCAGACGCATCAGCATCGCCACGTTGGCGGCGACGGCGGCCTCATGCGCGGCATCGCCTTTACCTTGTAATAACCGCGTCAGAATGTCACGGTTTTCTTCCGGCGTGCCGCCAGCCAACTGATCCTGATGGTAAGGCGTCAGGCCAAAATCCTCCGCCGTAAGTTGATAGCTTTTAATTTCGCCGTCATGCAGCTCCGCGACAATCGTCGGCGCATGGAGCGAAACCTCATCCATGCCGCCGCTATGTACCACCGCCGCGCGCTGATAGCCCAGTACCCGTAAGGTTTCCGCAATCGGCAGCACCAGTTCCGGGCTATAGACGCCAATCAATGCCAGCGGCGGATGCGACGGGTTGATCAGCGGGCCGAGTACGTTGAACAGGGTTCGCGTTTTTAACTGTTGGCGAACCGGCATCGCGTGACGGAATCCGGTGTGATATTTCGGCGCGAACAGGAAACAGACGCCCAGTTCATCTAACGCCTGACGTGATTTATCGGCGTTCATATCCAGATTAATACCAAACGCCGCCAACAGATCGGATGACCCCGATTTGCTGGATACGCTGCGGTTGCCGTGTTTCGCCACTTTCAGTCCACAGGCCGCTGCGACAAAGGCGCTGGCGGTAGAGATATTGATACTGTTACTGCCATCGCCGCCGGTACCAACGATATCCGCAAACAGGTAGTCCGGGCGCGGGAACGGGGCGGCATTTTCCAGCAACGCAGTGGCGGCGCCGGCAATTTCATTGGGATGCTCGCCGCGAATTTTCATGCTCACCAGCGCGGCGGCGAGCTGTTCAGGCTTAAGTTCGCCGCGGACGACCGCCGAAAACAACTGATGGCTCTCTTGTTGCGTCAGTGTTTGCGCCTGATAGAGTTTCTCCAGAATTGGCTGTAGGGTGTTGGTCGGTTCCAGCTTTTGCTGCGCCCAGGCTAATGTTTGCTCCAGTAGACGAGCGCCCTGTGTCGTCAGGATGGACTCAGGATGAAATTGAAAACCGCAAACGCGATCCGCATCATGACGTACCGCCATCACCATGCCGTTGAAATGGGCGTTAATGGTTAGCCCGGCAGGAACATTACTGCCGACCAGCGAATGATAACGCGCGACCGGTAGCGGATTCGCCAGCCCGGCGAACATCGCCTGACCGTCATGTTCAATGCTGGAGGCTTTGCCATGCAGGATTTCTCCCGCCTGACCGACATAACCGCCGTAAGCTTCGACAATCGCCTGATGCCCCAGACAAATGCCGATGATCGGTAACTTGCCGCGTAGTCGGGTCAGCAGCTCCGGCATACAGCCTGCCTCGCTGGGAACGCCCGGACCGGGGGAGAGCATTAGCACCGGATTTTTCATTGTCGCCAGGCGATCGATAAGCGTCTGCGCCGGAATATGGTTACGGTAAATCACCACGTTATGACCGTTGGTCCGTAGCTGATCTGCCAGGTTCCAGGTAAACGAGTCGATGTTATCGAGCAGCAGAATATCAGCCATCAGAAGGTCTCCTGTGCATGATGCGCGGTGGCGATAGCACGCAATACGGCGCGCGCTTTATTACGGGTTTCATCGGCTTCAGACTGCGGAACCGAGTCCAGCACAATTCCGGCGCCCGCCTGTACGGTGGCGATACCGTTCTCCACCAGCGCGGAGCGGATAACAATACAGGTGTCCAGATCGCCGTGGGCGGTGAAGTAACCGACCGCGCCGCCATAGCTGCCGCGGCGCTGTCCTTCCGCATCGGCAATCAACTGCATGGCGCGTACTTTCGGCGCGCCGCTCAGGGTGCCCATGTTCATGCAGGCGCGATAGGCGTGCAGCGCGTCGAGATCGTGACGCAGTTCGCCCACCACCCGGGAAACCAGATGCATCACGTACGAATAGCGGTCAACTTTTGTCAGATCGGCAACGTAGCGACTGCCCGGCGTACAGATGCGCGCCAGGTCATTGCGCGCCAGATCGACCAGCATCAGATGTTCGGAAAGCTCTTTATGGTCGGTACGCATGTCCAGCTCAATACGGCTGTCGAGATCTCTGTCCAGCGTACCATCGGCGCGGCGACCGCGTGGACGGGTACCCGCGATGGGGTAAATCTCAATCTGACGACTGGCGGCGTCATATTTCAGCGAGCTTTCCGGCGACGCGCCGAAAAGCGTGAAATCATTATCCTGCATAAAGAACATATACGGGCTGGGGTTGCTCTTTTTCAGCACGTAGTAGGCAGCCAACGGCGACGGGCAGGGCAGTGAAAAGCGGCGCGACGGCACCACCTGAAATATCTCCCCCGCGCGGATGGCTTTTTGCAACTGGCGTACCACCGCGCCGAACGCGTCATCGCTTTGATTGCATTCGCAGCGCATGTCCGGCACTGGCGTGACCGGCAACGGCGGCGCAGGCTGGGTTAACTGTTGGCTAAGGTAGGCCAGGCGGGCGTTCAGGCGCTGTTTTTCCCGGTCACTGGCGGTGAACAGACTGGCCTGAATACGGGTGCTTTTTTTCTGATGATCTATCACCATTAGCGTTTCCGCTAAATAAAAGCAGTAGTCCGGGCAGTTATTGCCAGCCTCAAGGTGTGGCAGCGCTTCAAAGCCAGCGACCAGGTCGTAGGCAAACAGACCGCCGAAAAACATAGCCTCCCGCTCTTGCGTTGGTATGTTCACCACTCCCTGTAACAGACGGAACGCATCAAATACCGACAGAGAGCATAAACGGGCGTCTTCATCTAATAATGGGCTGACGGGCGGGAAGCGTAGAACGCGACCGGCAGGCAGGACTTCGTTCTCCACGCCAGCGGGCAGGGCGGTATCCAGTAGCGGCAATAACGAGGCGCCATTATCAGATAACGCCTGAATGGTGACAGTGTCACCTAAAGCGGTAATGCGCAGCGCGCTATCTACCAGCAGCAGGCTTTTTAAATCGTCTTTACTGTCGATATCCGCGGATTCCAGCAGCAGCGTTGCCGGGCGATCGCCGCAGACCTGGTGAAAAAGCGCCGTTGGGTTTTCCCGGTAGGCGGCATCGCAGGTCAACAGTTCGAGCGTGGGTTTTGGTGTTTGCATGGTTATTCTCATTATTTTGTTCAAAAAAAAGCCCGCTTAACAGGCGGGCCGGGTATCGTTTGGCTGATTACAGCTGTTCATACACCGCCCGCTATCAGGAAGTGCGCCACCAACCGTGTAATGCAAATGTCGCTGCCATTTTAGATACCCTCTTCATGTGAACTTTCGTACTAGTTAACTAGTTCGATGGAATAATGTCAACACCTATTTCAGTATATTTGCCGGAACCGTTATGATGTACATGACATACCTTTATCTCTATGGGAGCCGCCTTGAGCGACACGAATTACGCAGTGATTTACGATCTGCACAGTCATACCACGGCGTCCGATGGACTGTTGACGCCAGAAACATTAGTACACCGTGCGGTAGAGATGCGAGTCGGCACGCTGGCGATTACCGATCATGACACCACAGCAGCGATTCCTGCGGCAAGAGAAGAAATTTCACGTTCCGGGCTGGCCCTGAATCTGATTCCCGGCGTGGAGATTTCAACGGTTTGGGAGAATCATGAAATTCACATTGTGGGTCTGAATATTGATATTGCGCACCCGGCAATGCGCGATTTTCTGGCGCAGCAGACACAGCGGCGTCAGGCGCGTGGTCGGCTCATTGCGGAGCGTCTGGAAAAAGCCCATATTCCCGGCGCGTGGGAAGGGGCATTGAGACTGGCCAATGGCGGCGCGGTGACGCGCGGCCACTTCGCCCGCTTTCTGGTGGAGTGCGGCAAAGCCGCGACCATGGCGGATGTTTTTAAAAAATATCTCGCGCGTGGGAAAACCGGTTACGTTCCGCCGCAGTGGTGTACAATAGAACAAGCTATTGATGTCATTCATCATTCTGGCGGTAAGGCGGTGTTGGCCCATCCGGGACGCTACGACCTTAGCGCTAAGTGGCTGAAAAGATTAGTGGCGCATTTTGCCGACCATCACGGCGACGCGATGGAAGTGGCGCAGTGCCAACAATCGCCCAATGAACGCACCCAACTGGCGACGCTTGCGCGTCAGCATCATTTATGGGCATCGCTTGGATCTGATTTCCATCAGCCCTGCCCGTGGATTGAGTTGGGGCGTAAACTCTGGCTGCCCGCTGGCGTTGAAGGCGTATGGCAGACATGGGAACAGCCGCAAATATCACAGTGAGGGAAGTATGAGCCAGTTTTTTTATATCCATCCGGATAACCCACAGCAACGGCTGATTAATCAGGCCGTCGACATTGTGCGTAAAGGCGGTGTTATTGTTTATCCAACCGATTCCGGCTATGCCCTGGGTTGTAAAATTGAAGACAAAGGCGCAATGGAGCGCATTTGCCGCATCCGTCATCTGCCGGACGGCCACAACTTCACGCTGATGTGCCGCGATTTGTCCGAGTTGTCGACCTACTCCTACGTCGACAACGTGGCATTTCGTCTGATGAAAAACAATACGCCGGGTAATTACACCTTTATCCTGAAGGGGACAAAAGAGGTGCCGCGCCGTCTGTTGCAGGAAAAGCGTAAAACTATCGGCCTGCGCGTACCGTCAAACCCGATTGCGCTGGCGTTATTGGATACGCTGGGCGAACCGATGCTCTCGACGTCGTTGATGCTGCCTGGCAGCGATTTTACCGAGTCGGACCCGGAGGAGATTAAAGATCGGCTGGAGAAGCAGGTGGATCTGATCATCCACGGCGGTTACCTCGGTCAACAGCCTACCACGGTAATCGATTTGACCAATGACTCCCCGGTGGTGCTGCGCGAAGGCGTCGGCGACGTTACACCTTTCTTATAAGGGCGTAAGCCTGTATACTACGCGGCCTTAAAATGGCGCGGCAACGCGCCGTTCATTCTCCTGTTCGACGCCTGTGAAGGCGACACCTGAAGGAAGCTCTATGAGCGAAAAGTTACAAAAAGTGCTGGCGCGCGCTGGCCACGGCTCTCGCCGTGAAATCGAATCCATTATTGAAGCGGGACGTGTCAGCGTTGACGGTAAAATCGCCACGCTTGGCGATCGTGTTGAAGTCACTCCCGGTTTGAAAATCCGTATCGACGGTCACCTGATTTCGGTGAAAGAGTCGGCGGAACAAATTTGCCGCGTTCTGGCCTATTACAAACCAGAAGGTGAACTGTGTACCCGCAATGACCCTGAAGGGCGGCCAACCGTTTTTGATCGCTTACCGAAATTGCGCGGCGCGCGGTGGATTGCGGTAGGACGTCTGGATGTCAACACCTGCGGGCTATTGTTGTTTACCACCGACGGTGAACTGGCGAACCGCCTGATGCATCCTAGTCGTGAAGTTGAACGTGAATATGCCGTGCGCGTGTTCGGTCAGGTGGATGAATCGAAACTGCGTGATTTAAGCCGTGGCGTACAGTTGGAAGATGGTCCGGCGGCATTTAAGACCATTAAATTCAGCGGCGGCGAAGGCATTAACCAGTGGTATAACGTGACGCTGACGGAAGGGCGCAACCGCGAAGTTCGCCGACTGTGGGAAGCGGTAGGCGTTCAGGTCAGCCGTCTGATCCGCGTTCGTTACGGCGATATCCCGCTGCCGAAAGGCCTGCCGCGCGGCGGCTGGACTGAGCTCGACCTCGCGCAAACGAACTATCTGCGTGGTCTGGTAGAGCTCCCGCCGGAAACCTCGTCGAAGGTTGCCGTCGAAAAAGACCGTCGTCGTATGAAAGCGAACCAGATCCGTCGGGCGGTAAAACGCCACAGCCAGATAGCTGGCGGACGCCGCTCCGGTGGGCGTAATAACAACGGGTAATCTCTACCGCAGTCTATAGGCCGAGAATCATCAGATAAGAGGGTTTGTGCCGGATGGCGGCGCAAACGCCTTAATCCGGCCTACGGTTAATAATCAATTCCCATCTGGGCTTTTACGCCCGCGTCGAAAGCATGTTTAACCGGACGCAGTTCGCTGACGGTATCCGCAAGATCAAGAATATCCCGGTGACAGCCGCGACCTGTAATAATCACCGTCTGGTGACCAGGGCGCGCGTTTAGCGCGCTTATGACCTCTTCCAGCGGCAAATAGTCATACGCCACCATATAGGTCAGCTCATCCAGGACCACCATATCAAGCAGCGGATCGGCCAGCATCCGTTTCCCATGCTGCCAAACGGCCATACATGCTGCGGTGTCTGCCTCGCGATTTTGCGTCTCCCAGGTAAATCCCGTTGCCATCACCTGAAATTCGACGCCATGCGGTTCCAGCAGATTACGCTCGCCATTGGGCCAGGTGCCCTTAATAAATTGCACCACGCCTACGTTTTTACCGTGTCCTACGGCGCGGGCGGCAGTCCCGAAAGCCGCCGTGGTTTTGCCCTTACCATTGCCAGTAAACACGATAATAATACCGCGCTCTTCCTGTGCCTGGGCGACACGGGCGTCAACCCGATCTTTTACCTTCTGCTGGCGCTGCTGATAACGTTCATCACTCATTGGGCGATTCCTGGTTTACGGCCCGGTTGGGCGTCAAAGGTCATACCGGTTTTACGGCGACTGTCGTCGCCCATAAGCCACAGGTAAAGCGGCATAATATCGGCAGGCGTTTTTAATTTCTGTGGATCTTCCGTCGGAAAGGCGCTGGCGCGCATACTGGTGCGCGTGCCGCCCGGGTTAATGCAGTTAACACGCAGAGGACGGTTCTGGTATTCGTCCGCCAGCACCTGCATCATTCCTTCAGTAGCAAACTTCGAGGTGGCATAGGCGCCCCAGTTGGCGCGTCCCTGACGGCCAACGCTTGATGACGTAAAGACCAGCGAGCCGGCATCGGACTTCAATAATAACGGTAACAGCGCCTGGGTGAGCATAAAGGTGGCGTTAACGTTTACCTGCATGACATCCTGCCAGATCTGCGGATCTTGTTCGCTCATTGGACCAATTTCCCCCAGTAACCCGGCATTGTGCAGGACGCCATCCAGGCGGGGATAGTGCGCGGCGATGCGGTCGGCCACTTGCCGGCACTCTTCAGCGGTGCAGGTCAGCAGATCGAGCGTAAACCACTGTGGTTGGACATGTTGCTCGTCAGCAATGTGCTGCGCGACCCGACGCAGTTTCTCTTCGTTGCGTCCCAGCAGAATCACCGTTGCGCCGTAACGCGCATACGTGAGCGCGGCTTCCCGCCCAATGCCATCGCTGGCGCCAGTGACCAGAATAATGCGGTTTTGCAATAGATCTTGTTTCGGTTGGTAATGCATGGCTACTCCTCAACGGCGTGGTGCACCGTCCTGCCAGGTTGTCTTATCTTCGCGTTAACTTTTCGGGTTTATGCCTGAAAGCGCCTTTTTTTTCAATCAGACAGGGGCGATAACGCCGTAAAATGAACGTCTTGTCATACTTTTTCTTCCTCAACAGGCATACGGATGAAGAGAGACTGACTTCGATGCCTGTTGTACACTGAGCGCAAGTCGCGTTATTTAATCAAGGTGGGAGTCGTGGAATTGTTGTCTGAATATGGCTTATTTTTGGCAAAAATCGTCACCGTTGTAGTGGCCATTGCCGTCATTGTGCTGCTGATCGTGAATGCTACGCAACGCAAACGTCAGCGCGGCGAGCTGCGCGTGACCAATTTGAGTGAGCAGTATCAGGAGATGAAGGATGACCTTGCTGCGGCGTTGATGGATGGCCATCAGCAAAAACTGTGGCATAAAGCGCAGAAAAAAAAGCATAAGCAGGAGGCGAAAGCCGCCAAAGCAAAAGCGAAGCTGGGGGACATTGCGACATCGGACAAACCGCGTGTATGGGTGATAGATTTCAAAGGCAGTATGGATGCTCACGAAGTTAATGCGTTACGCGAAGAGGTCACGGCGGTGCTGGCAGTGGCGAAACCCGGCGATCGGGCGGTTGTGCGTCTGGAAAGCCCCGGTGGCGTTGTGCATGGCTATGGCCTGGCGGCATCGCAATTGCAGCGCCTGCGCGATAAAAATATTCCGCTGACCGTGACGGTGGATAAAGTCGCGGCAAGCGGAGGCTACATGATGGCCTGCGTGGCGGAAAAAATTATCGCGGCGCCGTTCGCTATTGTGGGGTCAATTGGTGTTGTCGCGCAAATCCCGAACTTTAACCGCTTTCTCAAAAGTAAAGACATTGATATTGAACTGCATACCGCAGGGCAGTACAAACGTACCCTGACATTGTTAGGCGAGAATACGGAAGAAGGGCGGCAGAAGTTTCGTGAAGATCTCAACGAAACGCACCATCTGTTCAAAGAGTTTGTGCAGCGGATGCGTCCGGCTCTGGACATTGAACAGGTCGCCACGGGCGAACACTGGTACGGTCAGCAGGCGCTGGAGAAAGGACTGGTTGATGAGATTAACACCAGCGATGAGGTTATCCTCGGCCTGATGGAAGGGCGCGAGGTGCTGAATGTGCGCTATATGCAGCGTAAAAAACTGATCGATCGTGTTACCGGCAGCGCGGCGGAAAGCGCGGATCGGCTGCTGCTGCGCTGGTGGCAGCGTGGACAAAAGCCATTGATGTAAACCGCTATTGCCGGATGGCATTCAGCGCCATCCGGCATGGATTAATCCACCAGGTGATACTTCTCAGACAGCACATGCGCCAGGTGTTTAAACATGTTAAACACCGCGGTGCTTTTAGGGGTCGGTAACCCTTGCTCGTCTAAAAAGTAATCGCCGCTGAAAACCAGCACGCCATTTCTCTGCGTTACGCCGGTGGCGACAATACCTGCCATCGTGTCTTCATGTTCCCGAATAATTTTGTTGGCTTCAAGCAACAGTGTTTCGCGATCGATAGGTTGCGTCTCTTTATGCATTTTTTACTCCTTAAACAAGGAGATTAGTCTACGCTGAGCACTTCTGATGGGCAAATATTCTCACAGGAAATTGATGGATTTGTCATGTTGCGTTCACTGGCAAGATTTGTTTTTGCATGCTAATAAAGTTGCGTATCGAATTTTATCAGGTACAGTGTGACGCTTTCGTCAATCTGGCAACAGAATTGCTTGACATTCGACCAAAATTCCGTCGTGCTATAGCGCGTGTGTGCAAAAAAGCCTGTTAACTCAGTCACCTGAGGGTTACATTTCGTACACAAAGCCAGTACAAGGGGTTGATATCCGCAGACGCAGAGACCATATATCGTTGTCTCGTCGCCAGTGGAAGGTGAATCAACGTGCGACGCATTCCTGGAAGAATCAACTTAGGTAAAGGTGAATATGGGTAAAGCTCTTGTCATCGTTGAGTCCCCGGCAAAAGCCAAAACGATCAACAAGTATCTGGGTAATGACTACGTGGTGAAATCCAGCGTGGGTCATATCCGTGATTTGCCGACCAGTGGCTCAGCAGCTAAAAAGAGCGCCGACTCTACCTCCACCAAAACGGCTAAAAAGCCCAAAAAGGATGAACGTGGCGCTCTCGTCAACCGTATGGGGGTTGATCCGTGGCACAACTGGGATGCGCACTATGAAGTGCTGCCCGGTAAAGAGAAGGTCGTCTCTGAACTGAAACAGTTGGCGGAAAAAGCCGACCACATCTATCTCGCAACCGACCTTGACCGCGAAGGGGAAGCCATTGCATGGCACCTGCGGGAAGTGATCGGCGGCGATGACGCGCGCTACAGTCGCGTAGTCTTTAACGAAATAACCAAAAATGCCATTCGCCAGGCGTTTGAACAGCCGGGCGAGCTGAATATTAACAGGGTCAACGCCCAGCAAGCGCGCCGCTTTATGGACCGCGTGGTAGGCTATATGGTCTCGCCGCTGCTGTGGAAAAAGATCGCCCGTGGTTTGTCGGCAGGTCGCGTTCAGTCTGTCGCGGTCCGTCTGGTCGTTGAACGCGAGCGCGAGATTAAAGCATTTGTTCCGGAAGAGTTCTGGGAAATTGACGCCAATACGACGACGCCGTCTGGCGAGGCGCTACCGCTACAGGTCACGCATCAGAACGACAAGCCATTCCGGCCGGTAAATCGCGAGCAGACGCTTGCCGCCGTCAGCTTGCTGGAAAAAGCGCGCTATAGCGTACTGGAGCGTGAAGACAAACCGACCAGCAGCAAACCTGGCGCGCCGTTTATCACCTCCACGCTACAACAGGCGGCCAGCACCCGGCTGGGCTTTGGCGTGAAGAAAACCATGATGATGGCGCAGCGTCTGTATGAGGCGGGCTACATCACCTATATGCGTACAGACTCCACCAACCTGAGTCAGGATGCGGTCAACATGGTGCGCGGTTATATTGGCGATAATTTCGGCAAGAAATACCTGCCGGATAACCCGAACCAGTACGCCAGCAAAGAAAACTCTCAGGAAGCGCACGAAGCGATCCGTCCTTCTGACGTTGTTGTCATGGCGGAGTCGCTGAAAGACATGGAGGCTGACGCGCAGAAGTTGTATCAGCTAATTTGGCGTCAGTTTGTCGCCTGTCAGATGACGCCAGCACAATATGACTCTACTACGCTTACCGTTGGCGCAGGCGAATTCCGTCTGAAAGCGCGTGGGCGTATTTTGCGCTTTGACGGCTGGACAAAAGTGATGCCGGCGCTGCGTAAAGGCGATGAAGATCGCACATTGCCTGCCGTGAATAAGGGCGATGCGCTGACGCTACTTGAATTGACGCCTGCTCAGCACTTTACTAAACCGCCAGCCCGGTTTAGCGAGGCTTCTCTGGTTAAAGAGCTTGAGAAGCGCGGTATTGGTCGTCCGTCTACCTATGCGTCGATTATCTCGACCATTCAGGATCGCGGCTATGTTCGCGTTGAAAACCGTCGCTTCTATGCGGAAAAAATGGGTGAAATCGTCACCGACCGGCTGGAAGAAAACTTCCGCGAATTGATGAACTACGATTTTACCGCGCAGATGGAAGATAGTCTGGATCAGGTTGCGAATCACCAGGCCGAGTGGAAAGCGGTACTGGATAACTTCTTCAGCGATTTTACTCAGCAGCTCGATAAAGCCGAGAAAGATCCGGAAGAAGGGGGGATGCGTCCTAACCAGATGGTGCTGACCAGCATCGACTGTCCAACCTGTGGCCGTAAAATGGGAATTCGTACTGCCAGTACGGGCGTTTTCCTTGGGTGTTCAGGTTATGCGCTTTCGCCGAAAGAGCGTTGTAAAACGACCATTAACCTGGTGCCGGAAAATGAAGTTCTGAACGTGCTGGAGGGCGACGACGCCGAAACCAACGCCCTGCGCGCCAAGCGTCGCTGTCAGAAGTGCGGTACGGCGATGGACAGCTATCTGATCGATCCGAAGCGTAAATTGCATGTGTGTGGTAATAACCCGACCTGTGACGGCTACGAGATTGAAGAAGGCGAGTTCCGCATCAAAGGGTATGACGGCCCGATCGTTGAGTGTGAGAAATGTGGTTCCGAAATGCACCTTAAAATGGGGCGTTTTGGTAAGTACATGGCCTGTACTAACGACGAATGTAAAAACACCCGTAAGATCTTGCGTAACGGCGAAGTTGCGCCGCCGAAGGAAGATCCTGTTCCATTACCGGAACTGCCGTGTGAAAAATCGGACGCGTACTTTGTGCTGCGCGATGGCGCCGCAGGGATATTCCTGGCGGCCAATACGTTCCCGAAATCACGCGAAACGCGCGCGCCATTAGTCGAGGAGCTTTACCGGTTCCGCGATCGCCTGCCGGAAAAACTGCGGTATCTGGCGGATGCGCCGCAGCAGGATCCGGAAGGTAATAAAACCGTTGTTCGCTTTAGCCGCAAAACAAAACAGCAGTACGTTGCGGCGGAAAAAGACGGGAAGGCGACGGGATGGTCAGCGTTCTTCGTCGACGGCAAGTGGGTTGAAGGCAAGAAATAACCCCTGCCTGTCGTCACTATAGTCAAGCGGGCCGCGTAAGCGGCCCTTTTTTATATCCCCTTCATATTTCAAGTGGCTTATGTGTTGGCTACGGATTACTCGGCCCATCTATGGGCCTCGCCCTGACGGGCCGTCGCACGCGACGTTCAAATCTGCTCCCGGCAGATTTGTCGCTCACCCCTGTCACATCGTTATCTATGCTCCTGGGAACTCACTCGCTTGTTGCCTTTAATCACTCGAATTATTTTGGGTATAGCGGGCTTATTATTTTATCGCGCTGGCTATACAGTTCAGATATAAATGATATAGTGGTTATAGTTAACACCTTTTTTATTATTAAATCGTATTAGCAGCCCAATGATGTCTGCAGATAAACGATGGCCTGATGGCGCTAATCTGGATGATGTATTATGAAATTGCAGCAGCTTCGTTACATTGTTGAAGTGGTTAATCATAACCTTAACGTCTCCTCTACCGCTGAGGGGTTGTATACTTCCCAGCCGGGGATCAGCAAGCAGGTTAGGATGCTGGAAGATGAGCTTGGCATCCAGATTTTCGCCCGCAGCGGTAAGCATCTGACTCAGGTGACACCCGCAGGCCAGGAGATTATTCGTATTGCGCGTGAGGTGCTTTCCAAAGTCGATGCCATTAAGTCGGTCGCCGGCGAGCATACCTGGCCGGATAAAGGCTCGCTCTATATTGCCACTACCCATACTCAGGCGCGTTACGCATTGCCAGGCGTGATTAAAGGCTTCATCGAGCGTTACCCGCGCGTTTCGCTGCATATGCACCAGGGGTCGCCAACGCAGATTGCGGAAGCGGTATCGAAAGGGAACGCCGATTTCGCGATTGCCACGGAAGCGCTGCATTTATATGACGATCTGGTGATGTTGCCATGCTATCACTGGAACCGTTCGATAGTGGTGACGCCGGATCATCCATTGGCGGCAACGTCTTCCGTAACGATTGAAGCGCTGGCGCAGTATCCGCTGGTGACGTATACCTTCGGCTTTACCGGGCGTTCCGAACTGGATACCGCTTTTAATCGCGCAGGATTAACGCCGCGGATCGTCTTTACTGCAACCGATGCGGATGTGATTAAAACGTATGTCAGGTTAGGGCTGGGCGTTGGCGTCATTGCCAGCATGGCGGTCGATCCGCTTGCCGATCCTGATTTAGTGCGGATTGACGCGCACGATATTTTTAGCCACAGCACCACAAAAATTGGTTTTCGCCGTAGTACTTTTTTACGCAGCTATATGTATGATTTTATCCAGCGTTTTGCGCCGCATCTGACGCGTGATGTGGTGGATACGGCGGTGGCGTTGCGTTCTAATGAAGAAATTGAAGCGATGTTTCAGGATATAAAGCTGCCTGAAAAGTAATATCACCGCCGGTTTGTGTCGTAGTGGCATGGCAGACAAAGCCGCCTTTTGCAATATCCCTCGAAGTATTACGGGTAATGATCAGCAAAATAGTGTTGAATTACCCGTCCCGCCAGTTTCTTTTTCCAAATAGTTATCTTGAGTCAAAAGATTGATTTATTCACTGGCAACGATTCGTAAATTGACTGGATTTTTGACTAAAGTTTATTTAGGATTTGTCTCATCTGATGATTAATTGTACCGATTGTTTGGTGCTGAAATGATAAGTGATACCGATAGCATGAGGTTAGTAATGCCTTCTGAAAACCAGGAACCGCGCCGCGACCCTGAGCTCAAACGTAAAGCATGGCTGGCGGTTTTTGTGGGTTCTGCGCTGTTCTGGGTAGTGGTAGCGCTTGTTATCTGGCATTGGTGGGGCTAAGTGAGCATTACGTCGGAACGCGAGCGCGTGATCGCGCCCCCGATTCAATCTTGTGACGATGATAACACCCCGGATACGACCGTTTTTCGGTCTGTTCCGCAACACTGGACGCTCACACCGCAGCAGCGGGCATTTATTGATGCTTTTGCTGATGAGGTGTCACAAAAATAATATCCGTCTTTTTATTGGCGTTACTGTTTTATTAACGCTGTCTTATTACACCGCAGCAACCGTGTGCTGAGCGCCTCTCAGTATTGATTAAACACAGTTGGTGTCGCCTATGTTAACGTCAAATATAAAGTATTGGTCATGGACTGGCGCGTTTATATTATCGCTACTGTTCTGGGTCGAGTTAATCTGGATTGCCGTCTAATCTCGTCAAAGCCCGATAATGCGTTATTTATCGGGCTTTTTCATCTTCGTTCCTCGCCTGTTAGGTTTCTCCTCTTTTAGCAATTTGGGTTGTTATCAAAACGTTACATTTTGTTTGTGTTATCTTTAATACAACCCTGTGGAGAATCAGGGTAACGCAACCCTGTCATTTAAGGAGGAGCTATGTCGTCAACCCTACGAGAAGCCAGTAAGGATACATTGCAGGCCAAAGATAAAACGTATCATTACTACAGTCTGCCGCTGGCTGCCAAATCCCTGGGCGATATCGCCCGTTTGCCCAAATCACTTAAAGTGTTACTGGAAAACCTGTTGCGCTGGCAGGACGGCGAATCTGTGACTGATGAAGATATTCAGGCGCTGGCCGGTTGGCTTAAAAATGCCCATGCCGATCGTGAAATTGCCTGGCGGCCCGCCCGTGTCCTGATGCAGGACTTTACCGGCGTGCCTGCCGTTGTCGACCTGGCGGCGATGCGTGAAGCCGTTAAACGCCTCGGCGGCGATACGTCGAAAGTGAACCCGTTATCGCCGGTTGATCTGGTTATTGACCACTCTGTGACGGTCGATCATTTCGGCGATGACGATGCGTTTGAAGAAAACGTGCGGCTGGAAATGGAACGTAACCATGAGCGTTATATGTTCCTGAAATGGGGAAAGCAGGCATTCAGCCGTTTCAGCGTGGTGCCGCCCGGCACCGGCATTTGCCATCAGGTTAACCTGGAATACCTGGGTAAAGCCGTCTGGAGCGAATTACAGGACGGGGAGTGGATTGCTTACCCGGACTCGCTGGTGGGGACTGACTCCCATACGACCATGATTAATGGTCTGGGCGTATTGGGGTGGGGCGTGGGTGGTATTGAAGCAGAAGCGGCAATGCTTGGTCAGCCCGTGTCGATGCTTATCCCGGATGTCGTCGGCTTTAAGTTAACCGGTAAACTTCGGGAGGGAATCACCGCTACTGACCTGGTGCTCACCGTCACGCAAATGCTGCGTAAGCATGGCGTCGTGGGTAAATTTGTTGAATTTTATGGTGATGGTCTGGATTCGCTGCCGTTGGCGGATCGCGCGACCATCGCTAATATGTCGCCGGAATATGGCGCAACCTGTGGTTTCTTCCCTATTGACGCCATCACCCTGGAATATATGCGATTAAGCGGACGTAGCGACGATCTGGTCGAGCTGGTTGAAACCTACGCGAAGGCGCAGGGAATGTGGCGCAATCCCGGAGACGAACCGGTATTTACCAGTACTCTGGAACTGGATATGGGCCATGTCGAGGCCAGTCTGGCCGGGCCGAAACGCCCGCAGGATCGCGTGGCGTTAGGCGATGTGCCGAAAGCCTTTGCCGCCAGCGCCGAGCTGGAGCTGAATACCGCGCAAAAAGATCGCCAGCCGGTTGACTATACGATGAACGGACAGCCATATCAGCTTCCGGATGGCGCTGTCGTCATTGCCGCCATCACCTCCTGTACGAATACCTCGAATCCCAGCGTGCTGATGGCGGCGGGATTACTGGCGAAAAAAGCAGTAACGCTGGGGTTGAAGCGTCAACCGTGGGTCAAGGCTTCTCTGGCGCCGGGGTCAAAAGTGGTATCTGACTATCTGGCGCAGGCCAAACTTACGCCTTATCTGGATGAGCTCGGTTTTAACCTGGTCGGTTATGGCTGTACGACCTGTATCGGGAACTCCGGTCCGTTGCCGGAGCCTATTGAGACCGCGATTAAAAAAGGCGATCTGACGGTAGGGGCCGTGCTTTCCGGTAACCGAAATTTTGAAGGGCGTATCCATCCGCTGGTGAAAACGAACTGGCTGGCGTCGCCGCCGCTGGTGGTCGCGTATGCGCTGGCCGGAAACATGAATATTAACCTCGCGACAGACCCGCTGGGGTACGATCGTAAAGGCGATCCGGTATACCTGAAGGATATCTGGCCTTCGGCGCAGGAAATTGCCCGCGCCGTTGAACTGGTATCATCAGATATGTTCCGTAAAGAGTATGCGGAAGTGTTTGAGGGCACGGAAGAATGGAAATCGATTCAGGTTGAATCGTCCGATACCTACGGCTGGCAGTCGGATTCAACCTATATTCGCCTGTCGCCTTTCTTTGATGAAATGCAGGCCCAGCCTGCGCCAGTCAAAGATATCCACGGCGCGCGTATCCTGGCGATGCTGGGGGATTCGGTAACGACCGACCATATTTCTCCGGCCGGCAGTATCAAGCCGGACAGTCCCGCCGGACGCTATCTGCAAAACCACGGCGTTGAGCGGAAGGATTTTAACTCTTATGGATCACGGCGCGGCAACCATGAAGTGATGATGCGCGGTACGTTCGCCAATATTCGTATTCGCAACGAAATGCTGCCCGGCGTCGAAGGTGGGATGACGCGGCATTTGCCGGGTACGGAAGCGATGTCGATTTATGATGCCGCGATGCTCTACCAGCAGGAAAAAACGCCGCTGGCGGTAATTGCCGGGAAAGAGTATGGGTCGGGATCGAGCCGTGACTGGGCGGCAAAAGGTCCGCGGCTGTTAGGTATTCGCGTGGTGATCGCCGAGTCGTTCGAACGTATCCACCGCTCAAACCTGATTGGGATGGGGATCCTGCCGCTGGAGTTTCCACAGGGCGTAACGCGTAAAACGCTGGGACTGACCGGGGAAGAGGTGATTGATATCGCGGATCTGCAAAATCTGCGCCCTGGCGCGACCATTCCGGTTATGTTAACGAGAGCGGACGGCAGCAAAGAAACGGTGCTTTGTCGCTGTCGCATTGATACCGCCACCGAGCTGACTTACTACCAGAATGACGGCATATTGCACTATGTCATTAGAAATATGCTGAACTAAAGCCGTTTATCGGGCCTGCCGTAAACAGGCAGGCCCGCGCTTTAATACCAGTGGCTTACTTGCTTAGCAGGTGGCCCATTTTGGCCGCTTTAGTATCGAGATAATGCTCATTATTTGGATTACGACCCACAATGAGCGGAACGCGTTCCACGATATTAATTCCCGCCTCGGTCAGTATTTCGACTTTCTTCGGATTATTGGTCAGCAGGCGAACTTCATCCACGCCCAGTAATTTGAACATATCCGCGCACAGGGTGAAATCACGCTCATCGGCGGCAAAGCCGAGCTGATGATTGGCCTCCACCGTGTCATAGCCTTGATCCTGTAACGCATAAGCGCGAATTTTATTAAGCAGGCCGATATTGCGGCCTTCCTGACGGTGGTAAATCAGAATACCGCGTCCTTCTTCCGCAATATGCGTCAGCGCGGCTTCCAGTTGAAAACCACAATCACAGCGCAGACTAAAAAGCGCGTCCCCGGTAAGACATTCGGAATGAACGCGAGCCAAGACCGGCGTTTTACCTGAAATATCGCCAAAAACCAGCGCGGCATGGTCGTGTCCGGTTGCCAGTTCTTCAAATCCCACCATCAGAAAGTCACCCAATGGGGTTGGCAGTTTGGCTTCTGCCACACGTTTAAGCTGCATGTATTTCTCCAGATTATGCTGACGCCTGCGGTGTCGTCGCCTGTTGGCTTGTATCCCGCTATTTTGCCATAAGGCGGCGGACATCACCTAATCACTACCACGTAATTGCTCAGGAATGGCACAAATTTGTCAATTTTCCAGTCCGGCGAGAATTTTCAGTTATGATTGTGATACTTACTTATAAAAGGAGCATCCATGCTTTCAATTGCGAGGCGCACCGCGGCAGGCGCCGCCCTGTTGCTTATCATGCCGCTTGCCGTATGGGTATCAGGCTGGCAGTGGCAGCCAGGACATCAGGTCTGGTGGCTAAAAACGCTATTCTGGATAACGGAAACCGTGACCAAACCCTGGGGCGTTATCACGCATGTGATTCTTTGTGGATGGTTCTTATGGTGCCTGCGATTTCGCCTGCGCGCCGCCATTATGCTGTTTGCGATTCTCGGCGGGGCGATTATCGTCGGGCAGGGCGTGAAGTCATGGGTAAAGGAGCGCGTACAGGAGCCGCGGCCATTTGTGGTCTGGCTTGAAAAAACGCACCATATTCCCGTCGATGAGTTCTACACTTTAAAGCGTACAGAACGCGGACATTTAGTGAAAGAGCAGTTGGCCGGGCAACAGAACATCCCCGTTTTCCTGCGTCAGCACTGGCAAAAAGAGACGGGCTTTGCGTTTCCCTCCGGACACACCATGTTTGCAGCGAGCTGGGCGCTTTTGGCCGTGGGTCTGTTATGGCCGCGCAGACGGACTTTCACCATCGCGTTTTTGTTAGTTTGGGCGACCGGCGTAATGGGCAGCCGTTTGCTTCTGGGAATGCACTGGCCGCGAGATTTAGTGGTCGCCACGCTTATCTCCTGGCTATTAGTTACCCTGGCGACCTGGCTGGCGCAGCGAATTTGCGGGCCGCTTATGCCGCCTCGTGAAGAAGCGCAAGAAATTGCTGAACGCGAGCAGGAAAGCTGACAACGGTTGATTTTCTGACTATTGCCCTTAAATCATCTGATGGCGGGCGCATTTCCATTTCGCGCGAGGCGGGAAAATGGTAATTTAGAAGGCTGGATGCGGTAAGTTGGACACGATTTATTCGCGCAAACCACATAACGGGAAGTAATGTGAAATATTTACTCATTTTCTTACTGGTATTGGCGATTTTTGTTATTTCGGTGACGCTGGGCGCGCAGAATGATCAACAGGTGACGTTTAACTACCTGCTGGCGCAAGGGGAGTATCGTATCTCCACGTTGCTTGCTGTGCTGTTCGCCGTCGGTTTTGCGATTGGCTGGCTGATTTGCGGCCTGTTCTGGCTGCGGGTCCGCGTTTCCCTTGCCCGCGCTGAGCGTAAAATTAAACGACTGGAAAACAAGCTCTCGCCAGCAACCGACGTTGCGGTCCCTGCCGATTCGTCGGTTGTAAAGGAATAATCATTTATGTTGGAGTTGTTATTTCTGCTGTTGCCTGTAGCCGCTGCCTATGGGTGGTATATGGGTCGCAGAAGTGCGCAACAAACAAAACAGGATGAAGCTAACCGCCTGTCGCGCGATTATGTCGCAGGGGTTAACTTCCTGCTGAGTAACCAACAAGATAAAGCGGTGGATCTGTTCCTCGATATGCTTAAAGAGGATACCGGCACCGTTGAGGCTCATCTCACTCTCGGTAATCTGTTTCGCTCACGCGGCGAAGTCGATCGCGCCATTCGTATTCATCAAACGCTCATGGAAAGCGCTTCATTGACCTATGAACAGCGTTTACTGGCTGTTCAGCAACTGGGGCGCGACTATATGGCCGCCGGTTTATATGACCGCGCGGAAGATATGTTTAACCAACTTACCGACGAAACGGAATTTCGCGTAGGCGCGTTACAGCAGCTCTTGCAAATCTATCAGCTAACCAGCGACTGGCAAAAGGCGATCGAAGTAGCAGAACGGCTGGTGAAACTGGGCAAAGATAAACAGCGTATCGAAATCGCCCATTTTTACTGTGAGTTAGCGTTACAGCAGATGGGCAACGACGATATGGATCGCGCGATGGCGTTGCTGAAAAAAGGTGCCGCCGCAGATAAAAATAGCGCCCGGGTGTCTATCATGATGGGGCGCGTTTATATGGCGAGAGGGGATTACGCCAAAGCGGTCGAAAGCCTGCAACGGGTGATCGTTCAGGATAAAGAGCTGGTCAGCGAAACGCTGGAGATGCTGCAAACCTGTTATCAACAGCTCGGTAAAAATGCCGAGTGGGCGGAGTTTTTACGCCGCGCCGTAGAGGAGAATACCGGTGCTGGCGCTGAGTTAATGCTTGCCGATATTCTGGAAGCGCGTGAAGGTAGTGATGCAGCTCAAGTCTATATTACGCGTCAGCTACAGCGACACCCTACCATGCGGGTGTTCCATAAGCTGATGGATTACCACCTCAACGAGGCGGAAGAAGGGCGAGCGAAAGAAAGCCTGATGGTACTGCGTGATATGGTTGGCGAGCAGGTGCGCAGTAAACCGCGGTATCGTTGTCAGAAATGCGGTTTTACCGCCTATACCTTGTACTGGCACTGTCCGTCCTGCCGGGCATGGTCGACCATTAAACCTATTCGCGGACTTGATGGGCAGTAGTATATAAAAAAAGCTTCGCTTTAGTTACAACATACTTAATGATGTAAAGCTAGAAACGACGCTGGCATCGGCGGCCAGGGCTTATCAGGTTGTCAATCGAACCTGTTAATTTCCCTGCGCCGCAGGTAGAATGCACGCCGTTTATCCAATTTGCGCCACTTCCGGTGCCCATCATCAAGAAGGTCTGGTCATGACGTTTACTGCTTCATCTTCTTCCTGCGCTATTACTGAATCGCCTGTCGTTGTGGCGTTGGATTACCATGAACGCGATAAAGCCCTGGCGTTTGTCGATAAAATCGATCCTCGCGATTGTCGCTTAAAAGTGGGCAAAGAGATGTTCACGCTGTTTGGTCCACAGCTCGTTCGGGATCTCCAGCAACGTGGGTTTGATGTCTTTCTTGATCTAAAATTTCATGATATTCCCAACACCACGGCCCGGGCAGTCGCCGCAGCGGCAGACCTGGGCGTCTGGATGGTAAACGTTCACGCGTCTGGCGGGGCGAGAATGATGGCCGCAGCGCGCGACGCGCTGGCGCCATTCGGTAAAGATGCGCCGTTGCTCATTGCCGTGACCGTGTTGACCAGTATGGAAACCAGCGATCTGCGCGATCTGGGCGTGACGTTGTCACCGGCGGAACATGCGGAGCGGCTGGCGCGCCTGACACAGCAATGCGGGCTGGATGGCGTGGTCTGTTCCGCTCAGGAAACGGTCAGATTTAAACAGGCCTTTGGCGCTGCATTTAAGCTGGTGACGCCGGGCATTCGGCCCGCAGGCAGCGAGGCAGGCGACCAGCGACGCATTATGACGCCCGAACAGGCATTATCCGCCGGCGTCGACTATATGGTGATTGGCCGCCCGGTTACGCAATCGGTAGATCCGGCGCAAACGCTGAAGGATATTAACGCGTCACTGAAACGGGAGGCATAATGAGCGATTCCAATAGTCGTCTGGTTTATTCAACACAGACGGGGCGCATTGAAGAACCTAAAACGGCGCCGGTTCGTCCCAAAGGGGATGGTATCGTTCGCATTCAGCGTCAAACCAGTGGCCGTAAGGGTAAAGGCGTATGTTTGATTACCGGTATCGAGATGAATGATGCGGAATTAACCAAACTGGCGGCTGAACTGAAGAAAAAATGCGGCTGTGGCGGGGCAGTAAAAGAAGGGATTATTGAAATTCAGGGAGATAAACGCGACTTGATAAAATCATTGCTGGAAGCTAAAGGAATGAAAGTAAAATTAGCTGGTGGCTAATGAAAACGCCACGGTTGTAAATTACCGTGGCGTAAAAGTCAACTTTGTCTATTTTTGTAATCCAGACCTGAAAAGAATAAACGTATTATTTTGAGCCGTTCAATATTTAAACGTCTGGATTATTTTCCAACCTGGTGACCAATCACGCCGCCGACCGCCGCGCCGCCCAGGGTGCCTAATGTACTGCCGTCCGTTAACACTGCGCCGCCTAACGCCCCCGCACCTGCGCCAATAGCCGTGTTGCGATCGCGCTTGGACCAGTTTGAGCAGGCGCTCAGAGACATTGCTACGGTGATTGCCAGCACAGCAGCGGCCATTTTTTTGCTCGTCATAAACATAATACTCTCTCCTGAATTAACGATTCACGGAATTAAGCTCACTATAACTATAGTTAAAATAAAACCTGTTAAGAGATTTTCCGTAAAACCTGATTGCGCAGGGGTATATCACGCAGGTGATAGTCACTTCCTGTTATTTCGCTAATATTAATTTTACGACGTTACGCTCGTTACAACAGGTAAATAGTCTTAATTGGGATGTCAGAAAAGTCTTAGAGAGAGGATGATTTGCCATAGGGCAAACCATCGGGAAATATTTTAAACGGATGAGCCAATAACATTGACTAGCAGCCCTGCATGCTCTAACTGCATTTGATCGCTGGCGGAAATTCTGGAATCCGTAATGACACGATGGAAGCGAGAGAGCGGGCCCAGGGGATAGGGATGCACACAGCCAAATTTGGAGCTGTCGGTGAGGACAATCGCTTCTGAACCTTTTTCCAGAACAGCGTTAACCACATCCGATCGCATCATATCGCGTCCGGTAAAGCCGGTATCAGCCTGCCAGCCATCAATACCGATAAATGCTTTGCTGAAATGCACTTGATGGATAAACTGTCGCGTCAACGGCCCTACCATGCTTTCACTTTTTTTCTGATAGATTCCACCGAGGAGAATGACTTCGCAAGGGGTTTCTTTGAGCAGATGCGCGATATAACTGCTCACGGTGATGATCGTGACATCTTTTTGTTCCGCCAGCGTCCGGGCCAATAGCGCATTGCTGCTGCCATTTTCAATAAAAACGGATTCCCCTGGACTGACCAGCGAGGCGGCGAACTCCGCCAGTCGGCGTTTTAGCGTGTAGTTCGTCATCATGCGAGTCTCTACGTCATCGCTCTCAAGCGAAACGGCGAAACCATGCGCACGGCGTAAATAGCTCTGCTTTTCCAGGGTATTCAGATCCTGACGAATCGTGACTTCAGATACGCCGGTAATTTTCGCCAGTTCAGCAACGCTCATCTGGCCTTTATCAACCACCATTTGCAAAATTGATTGTTGTCGGGAGTTCATAGTATTAATTTTATACGTTAAGAGGAGTCAACAGACAGTCAGAGAGCCGGGAAGGGCTAACGGCCATCCCGGACAAATAATCGCTATCAGATTTCCCAGGGCGACCCGGGAGCCTGGGATGGCGAGATACCGTCTTTAACCTGATCTAACAGCTCTGCTCTCAATATTTCAAGGTTATTGATGGCCGAGTGGTAATCGCCAGCAACAAGGATATCCAGCACGGTATCAATGCGTGCGGCAATTCGTTGTGCTTCGATATCAGACATGTTTGTCATCCTTAATGTCAGAAAAGGTTTCAATTCATGATGCAGAAATTAATCTGAAAAGAGAAGGGAAAAATAGGGCTATGCCTGTCTGCACAGGCTGTTCTCCCTATTATCGCCGCCATTAACGCATTTTTTTCGTCTGATAACGTTTGTACCAGCGTTCAAAAGAAACGGCGGGCATAGGTTTGGCGAATAAAAAGCCCTGTCGTTCATTGACGCCGTTTTTTGTCAGGAAGGCATCTTCTTTAGCATTTTCTACGCCTTCGGCAATCACTTGTAAATTTAGCGCCTGAGCCACCGCGACAATAGCCCGAACCAGAGATTGCGACAGCGGTTGCTTATGGATATCTCTGACGAAAGCCTGATCCAGTTTAACGGCATCGATAGGGAACCGGGCGAGTTGAGAAAGCGAAGAATACCCGGTGCCAAAATCATCCAGATGGATCTGAGCGCCGAGCTGACTAAATTGCTGGATAACCGATAGCGCCAGCGTGTCGTTTTCAATCAGGCAGCTTTCCGTTAGCTCGACATCGATCGGGCAATACTCAAAATTCAGATCGTACAAAGCCTGTTTAAGCGCAGTAAAAAGCGTCTGGTCGGCCAGTTGTCGCGCCGAAAAGTTAACGGCTACGCGCAAGTTAATCCCCTTATCGCGCCATTTCGCAATCTGGCGAACTACATCCAGAATCACCCAGCGGCCCAGCGGGACGATGAGTCCTGACTCTTCGGCGTATGAGATGAACTCCAGCGGCGGAATTAATCCGCGTTCCGGCGATTGCCAGCGTACCAGCGCTTCCAGGCTACGTACTTCGCCGCGCCAGGTAATTTTGGGCTGATAGTGAATAAGTAACTGGTCGTTTTCCAGCGCTTTTCGCAGGTTTGTATCCAGCCAGTGATAGTCAAATACGCGCTGATTCATTTCCGGCGAAAAAACGCAGAACTGACCGCGGCCGCCTTCTTTGGCGTTATACATTGCGGTGTCGGCAGTGCGAATGAGACTTTCGCTGTCCTGTCCGTGCCGGGGGGCCAACGAAATGCCAATGGCGCATCCCGTGTAAACTTCAATGAGTCCAATGCGAAACGGTTGCCGCAGACGGGTAAGGATTCGTGAGGCTACTGCTTCCAGCGCGGCCTGAGACGTATGGGCAGCGAGGACAATAAATTCATCTCCCCCCAGTCTGGCCAGCAATTGATCTTCCTCCAGACAACTCAACAGCGCCAGCGAAACGGCCTGTAAGAGCTGATCGCCAAACATATGCCCATAGGCGTCATTAATTTTCTTGAAGTTATCCAGATCGAGATAAACGATACCCACCTGAGACTCGCCAGCCGAGGCAATAGCATGATTAATAAATTCATGAATAGCATTGCGATTGGGCAGGCCGGTGACGGTGTCTGTATTCGCCAGTATGCGTAAACGCTCCTGAGCCCGCCTTTCTTCGGTGATATCCGTGCCTGCGCAGATCAGGAAAATTTCGTTTTTTCCGCTGCCGTTATGGATGAATTTATTACGAAACAAGAACAGGCGTTGGCCTTTACGGGTCTTTATCCAGCGTTCGATTTCATAGGCATTGCCATTGCGAAAAAAATTCTCAATGTAGTGTCGGGAGGCAACCGCCTCCCGGCGGCTCATAAATAATTTAAAGACGCTTTGACCAATTACATCTTGCTCTTTTAAGCCCGTGTACTCTTCGCATAACCGATTAAATCGACAGATTTTTCCCCGACTATCCAGTATCGCAATGACTGAGTTGGCTTCTGATACGATTTGCTCGGCAAAAGAGAGCTCCTGCGCCTGCGTTGGCGAGACGGCAGGCGTATCAGGCCAGGTTGCCAGGCTGCCAGCCCATTCACGGTTATTAATCTTACGGCCTACCAGGTGCACAGCGGTAACCTGTTTTTCTATCAACAACGTTATCAGCAGACTGGACGTAATCGCCGTTATTTCCCGGATACGCCCGGCTTGTTCCGGCGATAGCTCAACCGTTTTTTCTGCATCCGTTTCACCTGTCGGGGAGAGATACAGCACGTTGCGGTCATCAGCCAGACGCCAGTGAGAGTGAAGGGGATTTAGCGCCGTTTGTTCCTGAATCTGTTTCATCATGCGTACCATCCCATTTAAGCGCCAGGTGCCCGAAAAGAAAGGTTAGCCATGTTATAAATAAGGGTAATTATGGCTGAACGTATTGTTTTATCTATGTATTCATATGTAATCCAGATTCTGGAAAAAGCATAGTCGCCAGCTAAAAATAACAAGAAATGGGGCGCTTGAATAAGATTAAACTTAGAGCATGACGGAAGGGAGAAGAAGAAAAGAAACGGCCTTTGCCTTCTCAGCAAAGGCCGTTAAACGAGCTCAACGTGGTTACGCTGCCGGTCGGGCAATAATGCTGCGGGTTTCCATGCGAACTTCCGCAATAGTGACATCAATGACATCCGTCACTTTATAAACCGTCTCACCTTTAATCTGTACCGTACCGTTTTCCTGGCTGCATACCAGTTCATCGCGAACGGCGTGCAGGAACGGGGCAGGGATAAAGGCGATAGCGCCGTTATCGACCAGTCGCACACGCATACCACCGCGGCTGACGTCAATAATTTCTGCCGCGAAACGGGTATTTGTCCCCGCCTTATCGTTAAGGAAGCGTGCATATAACCAGTCGCCGACATCGCGCTCCGCCATGCGGTTCAGGCGACGGCGTTCCGCCATTTGCTGGGTGATATCTTCCTGCGGACGCGCAATAGCTTCCCCCTTGATGACCGCTTTCAGCAGGCGATGGTTAATCATATCGCCATACTTACGGATGGGAGAGGTCCAGGTGGCATAAGCCTCAAGACCAAGACCGAAATGCGGCCCCGGCTCGGTGCTGATTTCCGCAAAAGACTGGAAGCGACGAATGCGGCTGTCAAGGAAACCGGAGGGCTGCGCATCCAGTTCGCGACGCAGTTTACAGAAGCCTTCCAGCGTCAGCACCTCTTCGGCATCGACATGCAGACCATGCGTTTTCAGCAGCGCGGCAAGCGCGTCGGCATTCGCGGGATCGAAGCCCGTATGTACGTTGTAAATACCGAAACCGAGCTTATCGCGCAGTACGCGCGCGGCGCAAAGGTTAGCGGCGATCATCGACTCTTCTACGATACGGTTAGCGATACGGCGCGGTTCCGCCACAATATCCAGTACTTCGCCTTTTTCGCCAAGCACAAAGCGGTAATCCGGGCGGTCTTTAAAGACTAACGCATGATGATGACGCCACTCACTGCGGCTTAGACAAATACGGTGCAACAGACGAATCTGCTGGGCAATGCCTTCGTTATCCGGCTGCCAGGTGCCGTTATTTTCCAGCCAGTCGGAGACATTGTCGTACGCCAGCTTGGCCTTCGATTCGATGGTGGCCGCAAAAAAGGCGATATCATCGTCAATGGTGCCGTCCGCGGCGATTATCATGCGACAGGCGAGCGCCGGACGCACTTCGTTGGCGCGCAGTGAGCACAGATCGTCAGACAGCTCACGCGGCAGCATAGGAATATTAAAGCCCGGCAGGTAGTTGGTGAAGGCGCGAATTTTCGCGGCGTTATCCAGCTTACTGCCTTCGGCAATCCAGGCGGTAGGATCGGCGATAGCCACCGTAAGCTGGAGTCTGCCGTCCGCTAATTCCTCAGCATATAGCGCGTCATCCATATCTTCAGTGCTGGCGCTATCGATAGTGACGAAATTCAGCGCGGTCAGATCCTGACGCTCCAGCCCTTCGTCAAGCATCTCCGTCGCTACGCCGTTCGGCGCTTCTTTTTCCAGGTTGTGGCGGGCAAGCGTAACCCACCAGGGAACAAAGTGATCGTCGGCAAAGGTGATGTACTGCGTTAAATCGGCGTAAAACGAACGGTCGCCTTTAAGCGGATGGCGGCGCATTTCGGCAACCGCCCAGTCACCTTCTTTGAACTCATGCTGAACGCCGCGCGCGGCGCGGCAGGGAATCGCGTCTTTCAGCAACGGATGATCCGGCACGATGGACAGGCGGTCATTTTTACCCTGAACTTTTCCCACAAAGCGCGTCAGGAACGGTTCGATCAGTTCTTCCGGCTCGGCAGACTCCCGTTCTTTTTCCGTGTGGATGACCGCGACGATACGATCGCCATGCATCACTTTTTTCATCTGCGGCGGAGGAATGAAATAGCTTTTTTGCGCGTCAACCTCAAGGAAGCCAAAGCCTTTTTCCGTGGCTTTTACGACCCCTTCAGCGCGCGGCGTCTGGGAATGCAGTTGCTGTTTAAGCTGCGCTAGCAGCGGGTTGTCCTGAAACATATTCGTCTATTTTCGTAGCCAAAAGAGCGGCTGACAGTTTTACGCGATTCTGCCTGGCGCAGCAAGCGCTCTTTCAGTAATGGATGAGTTAATAGGTTTCGCCCAACGCGATTTTTAAACGATTTAACCATCCGCACACGCCGCACCAGCCTAACATATTAATGGCCTGCTCCGATGAAACTCCCCTGGTGAGTAGCGGGAAAAAATGCGCGGCGCTAAAGCGATCGGGCGCTCTGGTGAGCCATTGTATCGCCTGTGTCAGCGCAGGCTCAAGTTCCCAACGAGCGATGTCGTCGTCTTCCTGGCGTAACGTGATGACAGCGCGACGCCACGCGCCAGGTTGGGTTGCCTGTTCGTTAAAGCAGGCGGCGCTGCCGTTGATACGTGATGTGAGGAGCGTGATAAGGGGAAGTAAAGAAGAGGGCGACGCAGTGTGTAATGTGCTGGTCAGTATGCGTTCGAGTAACGCGAATGAAGACGGATCGCGCATGAGTACCGGCGCCATCATTTGGCATTGTGAAGACGAATATTGCCGCCGAACTTTGGTATGGGCTGGAGGATATTCTACCAGACTAGCGGCGGGCCGCCATATCGTCTGGGGGTTTTGAAACCGCGCGGCCCTGGCAAAGCGCTGCATCTCCTGGCCGGGCAGTTCGCGCACGGGCAGACGGCAAAACGCCTGAAATATCGCCGCTACCCGCGCCTGAAAACCGATAAACCCAATGATCTGATTGATGAGTACGGTATCCCGGGCGGTTAATCCCACCTCTGCAAGCTGTTCGCGGGCCCGCGTATTGATAACGGAGGGGGAGCCGGCAAGCTGACGAGCGTATTGCGTAATTTGCGCCAGCCGTTGATTGCTCTCTCTTGAGGCGTCAGGGCCAGGTAGCGGCGCCAGACGCGCGGCATAATGGCGGCACAAACGCTGAACCCCAAATACCTGAGCGGCGGTCAGCGCGGTGCTCATACGTTCATAGGCGCTAAACGTATGAAGCCGGTCGTTGAGAACCGTGCGGGGAAATAAGACATCCGCCAACTGGCGAGCGGGCTTTAACCATGATTCAAAAGGCGTCAACGCGGTTTCTGCTACCGCTAAATCCAGTAAAAATCGATCGTTAACATACGCGGCTTCCGGCATTAGCGAAAGCGGGGTTTGTGACGACATAGTGGATTGTGTTTCATGATACCAGTGGCTTTTACCCGCTTTTCGGCATTGTTCCATAGGGTTTCCCGAGGATGAAATGGCGATCGATAATGATTCGGCGTCGGATCGTTTATGCTGGATTATCCTGGCGTATGCGGGAAAGGGATGAAAGATTGTTAGGTGATAACAAATATCAGAACGCTATATAACGAGATGAGCGGTGAGTGAGGGGAATGGGGCAGCACAGCCGTGCCGCCCGCTAATAAACTTAATGCGCTTACTTCAGTTCCAGTTCATTCATTGCCGCAATGCTGAACCCGCCGTCAACATGGACGACTTCGCCAGAAATGCCTGCCGAGAGATCGGAACACAGAAACGCCGCTGAGTTACCCACATCTTCAATGGTCACGGTGCGACGAATTGGCGTAACGGCTTCACAATGCGCCAGCATTTTACGGAAGTCTTTAATACCGGACGCCGCCAGCGTGCGGATCGGGCCCGCAGAGATGGCGTTGACGCGAACCCCTTCCGGTCCCATAGCGTTTGCCATATAACGCACGTTGGCTTCCAGAGAGGCTTTCGCCAGACCCATGACATTGTAGTTCGGGATGGCGCGCTCCGCCCCCAGATAAGACAAGGTCAACAGCGCAGAACCCGGATTCAGCATGGTGCGGCAGGCTTTCGCCATGGCAACAAAGCTGTAAGAGCTAATATCGTGAGCGATTTTAAAGCCTTCGCGGGTAACCGCATTAACATAATCGCCGTCCAGCTGATCGCCAGGCGCGAAACCGATCGAGTGTACAAAACCGTCAAATTTCGGCCAAACGTTACCCAGCTCCGCAAACATAGCGTCAATGCTGGCATCTTCAGCGACATCACACGGTAAAACGATGCTGGAACCCAGCTGGGCAGCAAATTCTTCTACGCGGCCTTTCAGTTTGTCGTTCTGGTAGGTGAACGCCAGTTCAGCTCCTTCGCGGTGCATCGCCTGTGCGATACCGTAGGCGATGGACAGTTTACTGGCCACGCCAGTGACCAGAATGCGCTTACCGGAAAGAAAACCCATAGCTTTAATCCTTATAGTCATTGCTTATTTTTTGCTTTTACGAACAATGGTTAACAGCAATTTTTCAACATTATTCGAAATTAGTCTGAAATTATATCCCACTCCTGGCCCCGTGTGTCACGCTATTTTTCCGCCGCTATCTCCGGCAGGTGACGTTCTAAAACCACACGGTAACAAAGTCCCTGAGGATTTTGAGCACTCCCCAGGGCCAAACTGGCAAATCAAAGAGTCTAATGGGACAGGCCCTACGGTGCAGTATACCAGCTGGTGTAAGGTTCGCCTCATCCAACCAGAGACACCGGGACGGATAGCAAGTACGATAGCGATGCGCCTTCCACCAGACAAGTAAAGGTTCTGTAGGAAGCCTGAATATTCATCCGAATGGTTTACCTCACCTATTAGCGATGTTATATACCCTTCATACTTCAAGTTGCTTATGTGTTGGCTACGCTCGCTCACCCCAGTCACATAGTTATCTATGCTCCTGGGGACTCACTCCCTTGCCGCCTTTAAGCAACTCGAATTATTTTGGGTATAGACATGTAATTTTAACCAGCAAATGCTTAACAAAAATAATTTCTTTTTTAGGTGCTGAAGGTTTTCTCTATTTATTGATGCAGAGTAATACTGAATATGAAAAATTTTGGAAATCAGGTGATTACAGTAGTTACAAATCAGGTTTTTATATGTTTGCATGTATATTATAATAAATTTTCAGAGGATGAGACATATGCCGTTTACATTTCAGATCGGAAATCATAGTTGCCAGATATCAGAAAGGTATTTAAGAGATATCATCGATAATAAAAGAGAGCATGTTTTTTCAACGTGTGAGAAATTTATAGATTTTTTCAGGAATATATTCACCAAGCGAAGTTTAATTTCTGACTATAGAGAAATATATAATCTACTGTGCCAAAAAAACGAGCATCCCGATATTAAAGGGCCTTTCTCTCCAGGACCATTTTCGAAGCGAGATGAAGACTGTACACGATGGCGCCCCCTTCTTGGATATATTAAACTTATTGATGCCTCCAGGCCTGAAACAAGAGATAAATACACTGTAGAAGTATTAGCGTATCAAGAAAATATGTTACTACTACAGATGTTTTACGATGGAGTATTAGTGACCGAGACGGAGTGTTCTGAGCGTTGCGTCGATTTTTTAAAAGAAACGATGTTTAATTATAATTCCGGGGAAATTACGCTTACCGCTTTGGATAATGATAACCAGCCGCCGAGCGAAGCAGGTAGTAATGGAATCTATGAGGCTTTTGAGCAACGTTTGATAGACTTCCTGACCACGCCCGCTACGGCGTCTGGTGATGAGAGCGGCGCTATTGATCAGACGGATACATCACAACCAGCGGCAATAGAGGCGTTTATTAACTCGTCGGAGTTTAAGAAAAATATTCGCATGCGTGATATTGAAAAAAATAAAATAGGTAGCGGAAGTTATGGGACAGTCTATCTGTTAAATGATGAGTTTGTTGTTAAGATTCCAATTAATGAGCGGGGGATAAAAGTGGATGTTAACTCTCCGGAACATCGTAATTGTCATCCTGATCGTGTCAGTAAGTATTTGAATATGGCCAATGGCGACAAGAATTTTTCTCGTTCGGCCATCATGAATATTAATGGTAAAGACGTTACGGTTTTAGTTTCAAAATATATTCAAGGTCGGGAGTTAGATGTTGAAGATGAAGATAACTATCGAATGGCGGAGGCGCTTCTTAAATCCCGGGGGGTTTATATGCATGATATAAATATCTTAGGTAATATTCTGATTAAAGAAGGGGTTCTTTTCTTTGTGGATGGCGATCAAATGGTACTGTCACAAGAATCCCGGCAACAGCGAAGCGTTTCTCTTGCAACAAGGCAACTGGAAGAGCAAATTAAGGCCCATCACCTGATAAAATTAAAGCGGGCCGAGACCGAAGAAAATACTGAAGATATTGAATATTATAAGTCACTTATTGCGGATCTTGATGCGTTAATCGGAGAGGAAGAACAGACACCTGCGCCAGGAAGACGTTTTAAACTAGCCGCGCCTGAGGAAGGGACTCTTGTGGCTAAGGTATTAAAGAATGAATTAAAAAAATAGCATTTAGTTCAGTTCTTTTCTGCGAATCGCCGGGGGCTCATTCGCTACAGATTTGCCGATCAATTATTGAGAGTTGCTATTCGCTTAAAGGTCGTTCGGGGGATCTGGACAGCCTGTAGCGGAGATGCAACTCGCCATTAGGGTTGGCGATGCCGCGCTGCCATAGTGGGTGAAATGCCACGCGATGGTGCAACACCATTAACTCGCCTTGATTTTTCCCCTCTGCCTGACAAGAAAAACATGGCTTTACGGATGGTCTCATGCCGTCATATTAGCGTTGTTCGGCTTAGTATGTAAATTTCCTTATAGCAATAGAAGAACATTCTCAAAACATAAAATTAGCAAGTTATCATGAAGTTAACATATATTGTTTTTTTCGATCATTTTTTATATATTGATCGTTTTTATTGATTGATTTGCGTTAAAAGCGCATTATCAGGGAGTTAAGATCAAGTGGAGTGGTCACATGCGCTATTTTTTTATGGCAGAGCCGATAAGGGCAATGGAGGGGGATTTACTGGGTGTCGAAATCACTACCCATTTTGCATCGTCGCCCGCTCGTCCGCTACACCCTGAGTTTGTTATCTCGTCATGGGACAATTCGCAGAAGCGCCATTTTCTGCTTGATCTGTTGCGGACAATCGCGGCCAAACATGGCTGGTTTCTACGCCACGGCCTGTTCTGTATCGTAAATATCGATCGGGGTATGGCGCAGTTTGTCCTTCAGGACAAAAATATTCGCGCGTTACTACACGCCATGCTATTTGTGGAGCTGCAGGTCGCTGAACATTTTTCATGTCAAGATAACGCCTTAATCGATCCTTTAATACACGCGCTTCATAAGCAACCTAATCCATTATGGCTGGGCGACCTGGGCGTAGGGAACGCAACCGCTGCGCCATTAGTTTGCGGGTGTTTTAGCGGCGTAAAACTTGATCGCAGCTTTTTTATCTCACAAATTGAAAAAATGACGTTTCCGCTGCTCGTCAAACATATCCGGCGTTATTGTGACAAGATTGTGGTGGGTGGCCAGGAAAACACACGCTATTTGCCGGCGTTAAAAACGGCAGGCATTTGGGCAACCCAGGGCACGTTATTTCCTTCCGTTGCGTTAGAAGAGGTTGAAACATTGCTGTTGGGCAGTCGCATGAACACCCTCAGAGAATCGAACTGAGGGTATTTGTGTCGGTTAGCGATCCTTTCGCCATGCGTCAGCGGTCAGCGCCTCGCCAAAATGGCCTGCGATTAAACGGCGGGTAAGCTCATGTAGCGGAGAGGCGAGCACATCGGCGGTGCTGCCGCGTTCAACCACTTCCCCCTGATGCATCACTAATACCTGATCGCTAATATGCTTCATCATGCCGATATGCTGCGTGACATAGATATAGGAGATGCCTTGTTTTTCCTGCAATTCAAGCATCAGATTGATGAGCTGCGAGCGCATGGACATATCAAGCGAAGCCAGCGCTTCGTCCGCGATAATGACTTTAGGGCGTAAAATCAGCGCGCGGGCCAGGCCCAGACGCTGTTTCTGCCCCGGCGCCAGCATATGCGGGTAGTAGCTCACGTGATCGGGCAATAGCCCCACCATACGCATCGTCTCGACAATCTGTTTGCGCCGCTGTTCCGGCTCCAGATCGGTATTAAGGCGCAGGGGGAAGTCAAGGATCTGTGAAATACGTTGACGTGGATTCAGTGACGTTGAGGGGTCCTGAAAAATCATTCGAATACGTTGGCTTCGAAACGAATAGTCGCCGTAATGCAGGGGATGATCGTCAATGAGAAGTTCGCCGCTGGTGGGTTCAATCATGCCGGCCAGCATCTTTGCCAGCGTGGATTTGCCGGAACCGTTTTCGCCGATAATGGCCAGAGTCTGACGCTCACGAAGCGTAAAGCTTAATGGTTTCACGGCGTCGACGGTCTGGCGGCGAAACCATCCTGTCCGGTAGCGAAAGGTTTTACTCAGGTTGCGCACTTCAAGCAGAGTTTCCACCATATCACTCTCTCTCCATATTCAGCGGAAAATGACAGGCATAGAGATGATTTTTCGCGCCGGTTAAGCGTGGCGTGATAATGCATTCTCGTTGCGCGTAAGGGCAACGCGGCCCCAGACGACAGCCTATCGGTAACTGCTCCAGTAGCGGGATCGCGCCCGGCAGCGTATTCAGACGGCTTTTATGCGGCATCGCGCTGCCAAAATCCGGAATCGCACGGATAAGCGCCTGCGTATAAGGATGATGTGGCGTCGTCACCAGATCTTTACTTGGCGCGGTTTCTACCGTCTGGCCGCAGTATAAAACGTTGATTTTGTCAGCCCACTGACTCAACATTTGCAGGTCGTGGCTAATCAACAGAATGGTGGTATTACTGTTTTGATTCAGTCGGGTCAACAGGCGAAAAATTTGCGCCTGCGTCGTCGGTTCCATTGAGTTGGTGGGTTCATCAGCGATCAGGAGTCGCGGTTGATTCGCCAGCGCGATAGCGATCATGACTTTCTGACACTCGCCATCGGTCAGTTCATAGGGAAAACTGCGCATCGCGTCTTTATGATCTTTAATTCCCACCCGGTGCAGTAATTCAATTGCACGCCGTTTACGCCAGCCAAAACGCTGCCACCAGCGGCCTTTATAGGTCCAGGCGGGAATATTTTGCATTAACTGGCGGCCGACGCGTTCGGAAGGATCAAGGCACGACTGCGGCTCCTGGAAGATCATCGACACATTATGCCCGACCAGCTTACGCCGTTCACGAGAGGAGAGGCGCAGCAGATCGATATCATCAAAACGCATACGGTCGGCAGTGACTCGCCAGTTGTCTTTCGCGACGCCGCAAATAGCTTTAGCAATCAAGCTTTTTCCGGAACCCGATTCACCTACCAGGCCGCGAATTTCACCTTCGCTTAATGTCATACTGACGCGATCGACCGCTTTTACCCAACCTTCGCTGGTTTTAAATTCAATGGTGAGATTGCGGATATCCAGTAACGGCATTATTCCACCCCCGCAATAATCGCACGACGAATCCCATCTCCGAGCAGGTTTACCAGTAAAACACTGAGCGTTATCGCCGCGCCGGGTAGCATAACGGTCCACGGCGCGACATAGATTAGCTCCAGCGCATCTCCCAACATGGCGCCCCATTCAGGAGAGGGAAGCTGCGCGCCGAGATCTAAAAATCCCAGCGCGGCGATGTCCAGAATCGCCATCGACAGCGCCCGGGTAATTTCGGTGACCAGACCGGCGGTAATATTCGGTAAAATGGCGAACCACAGAATATTCAGCGTTGTCGCGCCATCCAGACGGGCGGCAATGACGTACTCTTTTTCCAGTTCATCATGCACCATGCTGTAGACGGAACGTACCATTCGCGGCAACAGGGCCAGCCAGACGGCAAACATCGCGTGTGACAGATGTGGGCCGGCAAATGCCACGACGATAATCGCCAGCAAGAGCGAAGGGATGGAAAGCAGCGTGTCCAGAATATGGTTCAGTACGGCAGAGCGTAAACCGTGAGTCGCGCCTGCCACTACGCCGAGGACTAATCCACATAGCGTAGCCGCCAGCGTTACGATAAACGCGCCGCCGACCGTGGGCGCCGCGCCGCTTAACAGGCGGCTCAGCACATCGCGCCCCAGATCGTCAGTCCCCAGAAAAAAGGAGACTTCGCCATAGCGTGACCAGGAGGGCGGCAGTAGCTGATAGCCCAGAAATTGCTGATCGATACCATAGGGCGCGATCCAGCCGCCAAAAATACACAGCAACGCCAGACCGGCGCATCCATACAGGCCCACCATCGCAGGCGCGTCGCTATAAAATTTACGCCAGGCAGTGCGCAGGGTGCCTGGCGGGCGCTTTTCGCTGTAGACGCTATCGTAAGGCATACCATTCCTTATGTTTCAGAGGGTTAGCCATAGCACCCAAAATATCGGAAATCACATTGACCACAATAACCAGCGACCCAATGACCATCACGCCAGCGGAAATAGCGGCATAGTCCTGCTGACGAATGGCGTGAATTAACCATCGTCCCAGCCCTGGCCAGCTAAAAACCATTTCGGTAATCATCGCCAGCGTTAACATGGTTGAAAACTGCAGACCAAGACGGGGAATGACTGGCGGCAGCGCATTATGCAACACGTGACGGCGTAAAATCGTAAAGCGCGACAAGCCGCGCGTGGCCGCCGCTTTAACGTAGTTCTGATCGTAGACCTCAATAGTGCTGATTCGCATCAGGCGGATCACTTCTGTGGTCGGCGCGACGGAAAGCGTGAGCACCGGTAAAACCATATGTCGTATGGCGCTCATCACCATTTCATCACGCCATGGCGAATCTGAAATCCAGGCGTCAATGATGGCGAAACCGGTAACCGGTTTAACTTCATAAAGCAGGTCAAATCGCCCGGATACCGGCAGCCACCCCAGCGTGAGCGAAAAGAACAGTGTGAGCAGAAGCGCCAGCCAGAAAACAGGAATTGAGAAACCTAATAGCGCCAGCGCGCTGATAAAACGATCCGGCCATTTGCTACGCGTCACGCCAGCCAGCATCCCGACCGGGATGCCGACCATCAGCGCAAAACCAAAGGCGAGAATGCACAGCTCCATCGTGGCGGGAAACACCTCTTTAAGCTGTTCGGAGATCAGCTGGCCGTTAATGCTGGACACGCCAAAGTCCCAGTGCAGCAGACCGTTGAACCAGAAAACCCAGGCATTCCATAATGATGCGCCTTGTAGCGGCGCGTGCGGCGTAAAATAGCTCAGGCTAAAGCCGATAAAGGTCAGAAAGAAGAGCGTCACCAGCAACAGCAATAACCGACGCAGGGTGAAGATAATCATGGTTTTTTCACCTCTTCGTGTTTTTCGCGGGAGACGCCGGCAAAAGACGCATTGCCGAACGGGCTTAACACCAGTCCTTTAATATCGTAGCGGTAAGCCTGTAAGCGTAGTGATGATGCCAGCGGCAGTATCGGCAGCTCTTTCTCCAGGATATTCTGCGCTTCCTCATACGCTTCTATGCGCGAAGCCAACTGCTGCGACGACAGTGCTTTACGCAGCACGCTGTCAAATTCAGGGTTACACCAGTGGGCGAAATTGGTTTGCGAATTGATGGCCGCACAGCTTAACAGCGGTCTGAAAAAGCTATCCGGATCGTTGCTGTCCGTGGCCCAGCCGGATAAGGTCAGATCGTGATTCATATCCATCAGGCGCGCCTCCTGAAAACGACCTTCAACCGGCACAATGACCACTTTTACGCCAACCTGCGCCATATCCGCCTGAATAAGCTCCGCCGTTTTTAGCGGACTTGGGTTCCAGGCCTGAGAACTGGTCGGCACCCAGAGATGCAGCGTAAGATTCTCAATGCCCAGCGCTTTTAGCTGTTCGCGCGATTTTTGCGGATTGTACTCCGTAATTTTGGCATCGTTATCATAAGCCCATGAGGCTCTCGGTAAAATGGAGGCTGCGGTTTCCGCCGTGCCGTAATAAATCGACTGCATCAGGCGCTGATTGTTGATCGATAAGGCCAGCGCATGGCGCACTGCGGGATTATTCAACGGCGGCTTATCGGTGTTAAAGGCCAGATAGGCGATATTCATCCCCGGGCGCAACGTCAGACGCAAACGCGGATCGTCGCGTAAAATAGTTAGCTGGCTGGCGGCGGGCCAGGCCAGAACATCGCATTCACCGGTCAGTAATTTCGATAAACGCCCGGTACCGCCGGAGCCTAAATCTACCACCACTTGCGGCATCAGCGGTTTGCCGCGCCAAAACCCATCGTGGCGCTGGAGACGAATAAACTGCCCGGCACGGTACTCCGAAAGCTGGAAAGGCCCGGTGCCGACCGGTTGGCGGTCTAGCAGTTCCTGACGATCTTTTCGGCTAAGCTGCGCGGCGTACTCAGCGGACATGACGGAAGCGTAGTGTGTAGCCAGATGCCATAAAAAGGAGGCGTCTGGCTGCGTCAGGCGAAACTCAACGGTGTTATTGTCCAGCTTACGCACGCTTTTTACATTGTCGGCGAACTGTAGGCTATCAAAGTAGGGGAAGCTACTGCCGTTGATGTTATGCCACGGATGCCGACGATCAAAAATCCGCTGAAAGGTAAAGACGACATCATCAGCATTGAGTTTTCGGGTCGGCGTAAACCAGGCGGTTTTTTGAAAGGAAACGTCGCGGCGCAGGTGAAAACGGTACGTTGCCCCGTTATCCAGCACTTCCCAGCTTTCTGCCAGCTCTGGGACTAAACGATAAGTATAGGGATCGACATCCAACAGGCGATCATATAACTGGGCGGCCAGGGTATCGACGATGAGGCCGCTGCTCGCTTTTTGCGGATTAAAGGTGTTGACCTGCCCGCTGACACAATACACAAAGCCGCTATCGCGAATATCTGCACTCGCAGTTTGTTCGGGCGTAGTCGCAGCCGTAGCCTGACTACTCAGTAGACCCGCTATCACGATCAGAGACGATAAAACCAGGCGCATAATAGTTAAGTTTTTGAAGTTCAATTTGCAAAGTGTATCGCACTTCGGCCCGCCACGTAAAAATGTCGGTGGATAACTGGCGTAAATGTCGTCAATTAGCCGGAGAAATAGCTAAAGCTGATGCTTTTTAAGCAAGGCGCGAAACTGGTGGTAGGTGAGCGCCAGCAAATCGGCGGCTCGTTTCTGGTTAAATTTCGCCTGCTGTAAGCTACGTTGCAGCAGCGCTTTTTCCTGTTGCAGTTGAAACTCCCGCAAGTTGAGCGGCAGGTCAGGCGTGGCGGATGCCGCTGGCAGGGCGGGCGGGGACGGTTCGGTGGGATGGCGTTGAAAAGGATCGATAACAATTTCATCCAAAGGATGTTCACTGCTGCCGTGGCGATACACTGAACGTTCGACTACGTTTTTCAGCTCGCGGACATTACCCGGCCAGGCGTAATGCAACAACGTTTCTTTTGCCCGATCGGTAAAACCGGGAAATAAGGGCAGACGTAGCTCACGACACATCTGAATAGCAAAATGCTCGGCCATCAGCATAATATCGCTCTGGCGTTCGCGCAGCGGCGGCAGTTGTACAACATCAAAAGCCAGCCTGTCGAGCAGATCGGCACGAAATGTCCCTTCCTTCACCATGGCGGGTAAATCGGCATTAGTGGCGCATACTAATCGCACATTAACCTGTAACGGCTGGCTGCCGCCGACGCGCTCTAGCTCGCCATATTCAATCACCCGCAGTAGCTTTTCCTGTACCAGCATCGGCGCTGTCGCCAGTTCATCCAAAAACAGCGTGCCGCCATCGGCGCGTTCAAAGCGACCGGGATGACGTTTTTGCGCCCCGGTAAAAGCGCCCGCTTCATGACCAAACAGTTCGGAGTCCAGCAGATTTTCGTTAAGCGCCGCGCAGTTAAGCGAGATAAGCGGTCCCTGCCAGCGTGAAGAGAGATAGTGCAGGCGATTGGCGATAAGTTCTTTACCCGTCCCGCGTTCGCCAATAATCAGCACTGGCTTATCCAGCGGCGCGAGCCGGGAGACTTGTTCCAGTACTTCAAGAAAACGGTTTGCCTCGCCGAGCAGGTTATCTTTAAATTCAGCCATGATGAAAATCGCCACTTGTTAGTGTTTTTCACCACTTTATCCTTTTTTGCTGGCGAGGTAAAACGGAAAAATTTCTTTACTATCAGTAACATGAAAAGTTGGCACGCAAATTGTATTAATCATGTAGCAGGGCATCGCCCGTTATCAGAACATTATGTGAGGATTGAATTATGGGTATTTTTTCTCGTTTTGCCGACATCGTGAACGCCAATATCAATGCGTTGTTGGAAAAAGCGGAAGATCCGCAGAAGCTGGTGCGCCTGATGATTCAGGAGATGGAAGATACGCTGGTGGAGGTTCGCTCGAACTCCGCGCGTGCTTTAGCGGAAAAGAAACAGTTATCCCGTCGTATTGAACAGGCCACGACTCAGCAGACCGAGTGGCAAGAAAAAGCGGAACTGGCTCTGCGCAAAGATAAAGACGATCTGGCGCGCGCCGCATTGATTGAAAAACAAAAGCTGACCGATTTAATTGCTACGCTTGAACAGGAAGTCACGCTGGTGGATGACACGCTGGCGCGCATGAAGAAAGAGATTGGCGAGCTGGAAAACAAACTCAGCGAAACGCGCGCTCGCCAGCAGGCGCTGATGCTGCGTCATCAGGCGGCGAGTTCTTCCCGCGATGTCCGTCGTCAGCTTGACAGCGGCAAACTGGATGAAGCCATGGCGCGGTTTGAATCCTTTGAACGTCGTATCGATCAAATGGAAGCGGAAGCGGAAAGCCATCGTTTTGGTAAGCAGCAATCGCTGGACCAACAGTTTGCCAACCTGAAAGCCGATGATGAAATCAGCGAGCAGCTGGCGCAGTTGAAAGCCAAAATGAAGCAAGATAATCAATAATGACAATGGCGGCGCCGGTACGCGCCGTCGCTCATCAGCTTTAGGTGTAAGGAGAACGCATGAGCGCGCTATTTCTGGCCATCCCGTTAACCATTTTTGTGTTGTTTGTGTTACCGATTTGGCTGTGGCTGCATTACAGCAACCGTGCCGGTCGGGGAGAACTGTCGCAAAGCGAGCAGCAACGCTTACTGCAACTCACAGACGATGCGCAACGTATGCGCGAGCGCATTCAGGCGCTGGAAGACATTCTTGATGCAGAGCATCCGAACTGGAGAGAGCGCTAATGGGTGGAATCAATCTGAATAAAAAACTATGGCGTATGCCGCAAAAGGGCATGGTGCGTGGCGTTTGCGCCGGGATCGCCGACTACCTTGATGTACCGGTAAAACTGGTGCGTATTCTGGTCGTGCTGTCGATTTTCTTTGGGCTGGCGTTTTTTACCGTAGTGGCCTATATCGTTCTGTCTTTTGTACTGGACCCTATGCCGGATAATCTGGCCGCAGGCAAACCGCAGCCGACCAGCGGCGAACTGCTGGATACCGTAGACAGAGAGCTTGCCGCAGGCGAAAAGCGTTTGCGAGAAATGGAACGCTACGTCACGTCAGATACGTTCACACTGCGTAGTCGTTTCCGTCAACTTTAAGTGTTATATCGGGAAGGTGAAGATGAATACTCGCTGGCAACGCGTCGGGCAGAAGGTGAAGCCCGGCTTCAAAATAGCAGGTAAGCTGGTTCTGTTGACCGCGTTACGCTACGGGCCTGCCGGCGTGGCAGGATGGGCGGTAAAATCCGTCGCCCGTCGTCCGCTAAAAATGTTGCTGGCGTTTGCGCTGGAGCCAGTACTTCGTAAGGCGGCGAATAAAATTTCGCAGCGTTACAAATAGCGAGTCTGGTCATAATATTTCGTTAAGCTCTGGCGTATAGTGTGTGCGAAATACATTACGTGTCAGGACGGAAGTATGTTGAAAAAAGGAATATTTGCGTTAGCGTTATTCATAGCCATGCCGCTTTATGCCGCAGAATACTGGATAGATGTCCGCATTCCGGAACAATATCAACGAGAGCATATTCAGGGCGCGATTAATATCCCATTGAAGGAGATTAAATCTCATATCGAAACGGTAGTTCCAGACAGGAACGATACGGTAAAGTTATATTGCAACTCCGGGCGACAGTCGGGCATGGCAAAACAAATGTTGCTTGATATGGGGTATACGCACGCGATGAATATGGGCGGCATCAGTCGTCTTGATATGCCGAAAGTAAAAAAATAGATAATCTATTGCTCAATACTCATACTAACCGCGGCGCTTAATGCGCCGTTGTTGATCTCTCCGGGTAGTTGATAATAACGTTTTTGCACATATCTATAACGCAGGCTCGTTATTATTTTTTCTTCTCTTCAGGCTCAACAGGATGTCAATGAAGCGACTTAAAACTGAACTCAACGCGCTGGTCAATCGTGGGGTAGACAGGCATTTGCGTCTTGCCGTAACCGGGTTGAGCCGCAGCGGTAAAACAGCGTTTATCACGGCGATGGTTAACCAGTTGCTTAATGTCCACGCGGGCGCGCGCTTACCGTTGCTCAGCGCGGTACGTGAAGAACGCCTGCTTGGTGTAAAGCGTGTGCCTCAACGTGATTTTGGTATTCCCCGTTTTACCTACGACGAGGGGATACTTCAGCTTTATGGCAATCCTCCCGCCTGGCCCACACCGACGCGCGGCGTCAGTGAGATTCGGCTGGCGTTGCGCTATCGCTCAAACGACTCGCTGCTGCGCCATTTTAAAGATACCTCGACATTGTATCTGGAGATTGTGGACTATCCAGGGGAATGGTTACTCGATCTGCCCATGCTGGCTCAGGATTATTTAAGTTGGTCCCGTCAGATGAACGGCTTGTTGCAAGGGCAACGCGCTGAGTGGGCCGCAAAATGGCGGCAACTTTGCGACGGGCTCGATCCGCTGGCGCCCGCCGATGAAAACCGGCTGGCGGAGATTGCCGCCGCCTGGACGGATTATTTGCATCAGTGTAAATCGCAGGGATTGCATTTTATTCAACCTGGACGGTTTGTTTTGCCGGGCGATATGGCGGGTGCGCCAGCGTTGCAGTTTTTCCCGTGGCCGGATGTGGACGCCTTCGGCGAGTCAAAACTGGCGCAGGCGGATAAACAGACCAACGCTGGAATGCTGCGCGAACGCTTTAACTACTATTGCGAAAAAGTGGTCAAGGGGTTCTACAAAAATCATTTTCTACGCTTTGATCGCCAGATTGTGCTGGTCGACTGTCTGCAACCGCTTAATAGCGGGCCGCAGGCGTTTAATGATATGCGTCTCGCTTTAACGCAGCTGATGCAAAGTTTTCACTATGGCCAGCGGACTCTGTTTCGCCGCTTGTTTTCGCCGGTGATTGATAAATTGCTGTTCGCCGCGACGAAAGCCGACCATGTCACCCTCGACCAACATGCCAATATGGTGGCCTTGCTCCAGCAGCTTATTCAGGATGCCTGGCAAAATGCCGCGTTTGAAGGCATTAGTATGGATTGCCTGGGGCTGGCGTCGGTACAGGCGACCACCAGCGGCGTGATTGAGGTCAACGGCGAAAAAATCCCGGCTTTACGTGGAAACCGTTTGAGTGACGGCGCGCCGTTAACCGTGTACCCCGGCGAAGTGCCTTCGCGTTTGCCGGGGCAAGCGTTTTGGGATAGTCAGGGTTTTCAGTTCGAAGCTTTTCGTCCGCAGGTGATGGATGTTGATAAACCGTTACCGCATATTCGTCTGGACGCTGCGCTGGAGTTTTTAATAGGAGATAAGCTGCGATGAGCGAACCGTTAAAACCGCGTATTGATTTTGCAGAACCGCTAAAGGAGGAGTCTACGTCGGCCTTCAAAGCGCAGCAAACTTTCAGCGAAGCGGAGTCGCGTACATTTGCGCCTGCAGCTATCGATGAGCGCCCGGAAGACGAAGGCGTGGCAGAAGCGGCGGTCGATGCCGCGCTGCGCCCCAAACGCAGCCTGTGGCGTAAAATGGTGATGGGAGGACTGGCGCTGTTTGGCGCGAGCGTGGTCGGGCAAGGCGTACAGTGGACAATGAATGCCTGGCAAACTCAGGACTGGGTCGCTTTAGGCGGCTGTGCCGCAGGCGCGCTGATCGTTGGCGCTGGCGTGGGATCGGTGGTCACGGAGTGGCGGCGATTATGGCGCTTGCGCCAGCGGGCGCATGAACGCGATGAAGCGCGTGAACTGTTACATAGCCATAGCGTCGGGAAAGGTCGCGCATTTTGCGAAAAACTGGCGCAGCAGGCGGGGATTGATCAATCACATCCGGCATTACAACGTTGGTATGCCGCTATTCACGAAACGCAAAACGACAGGGAAATCGTCGGTTTGTATGCGCATCTGGTACAGCCGGTACTTGACGCGCAGGCGCGACGTGAGATTAGCCGTTTCGCCGCGGAATCGACTCTGATGATCGCCGTCAGCCCGTTAGCGTTGGTGGATATGGCGTTTATTGCCTGGCGTAATTTACGCCTGATTAACCGCATCGCAACGCTGTATGGCATTGAACTTGGTTATTACAGCCGCCTTCGTCTGTTCCGTCTGGTGTTGCTGAATATCGCGTTCGCGGGAGCCAGTGAGCTGGTGCGTGAAGTCGGTATGGACTGGATGTCTCAGGATCTGGCCGCACGCTTGTCCACGCGCGCGGCGCAGGGGATTGGCGCAGGCCTCCTTACCGCTCGACTGGGAATAAAAGCGATGGAGCTATGTCGACCATTGCCGTGGATCGATAACGATAAACCACGTCTCGGTGATTTTCGTCGTCAGCTTATCGGTCAGCTAAAAGAGACGCTGCAAAAGAGTAAGTCGTCGCCTGAGAAATGACCCTCCACAGGGCGCTGACTGCCTGGCTTTACGCCGCAGCGCCCGTTTTTCCGTCATGCTGTCAATATTTGTTGACAGAATCCTTCCTGCCAGCCGAATAGTGGCTTATCATCTATTTAATGGTTCATTATTCAGGTGAAGGTTCCCATGCGTCTGGAAGTCTTTTGTGAAGACCGACTTGGTCTGACCCGCGAATTACTTGATTTACTGGTGTTACGTAGCATTGATTTACGCGGAATCGAGATTGATCCCATTGGGCGAATTTATCTTAATTTTGCTGAGCTGGAATTCACCGACTTTAGCAGCCTGATGGCCGAAATCCGCCGTATTTCCGGCGTAACGGATGTCCGTACCGTTCCCTGGATGCCGTCCGAACGTGAACATCTGGCCCTGAGCGCGCTGCTTGAGGCGTTGCCGGAGCCGGTGCTCTCATTGGATATGAAGAGTAAAGTGGAGATGGCAAACCCGGCGAGTTGTCAGCTTTTTGCCCAGAGCCAGGAGCGAATGCGGCACCATACCGCCGCACAATTAATCAACGGCTTCAATTTTCAGCGCTGGCTGGACGGTAACCCGCAAAGCTCCCATAACGAACATGTCGTGATCAACGGGCAAAACTTCCTGATGGAGATTACGCCGGTACATTTACAAAACGAAAATGACGAATACGTGTTGACCGGGGCGGTCTTGATGTTGCGTTCCACGATTCGTATGGGGCAGCAGCTACAGAATTTGTCCACGCAGGATCTGAGCGCGTTTAGTCAGATTATTGCCGTGAGCGCAAAGATGAAGCACGTCGTTGAGCAGGCGCGCAAACTGGCGATGCTCAGCGCGCCGCTGCTGATTACCGGCGATACGGGAACCGGCAAAGATCTTTTCGCCTATGCCTGTCATCAGGCAAGCCCTCGTTCAGCGAAGCCGTATCTGGCGCTCAACTGCGCTTCAATCCCGGAAGATGCGGTAGAAAGCGAACTATTTGGCCATGCGCCGGAAGGTAAAAAAGGCTTTTTTGAACAGGCGAATGGCGGTTCGGTGCTGCTGGATGAAATTGGCGAAATGTCGCCGCGTATGCAGGCGAAGCTGCTGCGTTTTCTCAACGATGGTACGTTCCGTCGCGTCGGCGAAGATCACGAAATTCATGTTGATGTCCGCGTTATCTGCGCCACGCAGAAAAATCTGGTGGAGCTGGTGCAAAAAGGACTGTTCCGCGAAGATCTCTATTATCGACTTAACGTTCTGACGCTTAATTTGCCGCCGTTGCGCGATTGCCCGCAGGATATTATGCCGTTGACCGAACTGTTCGTGGCGCGTTTTGCCGACGAACAGGGCGTTCCGCGACCGAAACTGTCTGCCGATCTGAGTACGGTCCTCACTCGTTACGGCTGGCCGGGTAACGTTCGCCAGCTTAAAAATGCGATTTACCGGGCGCTGACGCAACTGGAAGGGTATGAGCTGCGTCCGCAGGATATCCTGCTGCCTGACTACGATGCCGCGACGGTGGCAGTCGGCGAGGATGCGATGGAAGGCTCGCTGGATGACATTACCAGTCGTTTTGAACGTTCTGTCCTGACCCAGCTTTATCGTAGCTATCCGAGTACGCGTAAACTGGCGAAACGGTTGGGGGTATCGCACACCGCGATTGCTAATAAGCTGCGTGAATATGGTCTGAGCCAGAAGAAGGGTGAAGAGTAGAAAAAAGAAGGCCTCCGGATAGAGGCCTTCTTGTGACAAAAGAGCACCGCCTGTAGCACTGACAAACGTAGCGCCAGCAGGCGCTGGCTTATGCCTTCAGGACATTAAGCGCGGCGTCGTAATCCGGCTCGTGGGTGATTTCATCCACCAACTGGCTGAAAATAACGTTGTCGTTTTCGTCAAGCACGATGACTGCGCGCGCCGCCAAACCTTTCAGCGGGCCGTCAACGATTTCGACGCCGTAGTTTTTCAGAAACTCGTTATTACGCAGAGTGGAAAGCGTAATAACGTTGCTCAGGCCTTCCGCGCCGCAAAAACGCGACTGTGCAAAAGGCAGGTCAGCAGAAACGCACAATACGACGGTATTCTCCACTTCTGTGGCCAGTTGATTAAACTTACGAACTGATGCGGCGCATACGCCAGTATCAATGCTTGGGAAAATATTCAGCACTTTGCGTTTGCCTGCATATTGGCTGAGGGAAACGTCAGACAAATCTTTTGCGACAAGAGTAAAAGCCTGTGCTTTGCTACCAGCCTGCGGAATAACGTTGGCAACGGTGACCGGGTTACCCTGGAAATGTACAGTCTGTGACATAATTATGTTCCTATTTACTTATAGTTAACGTCGAAATCCAGTTTAAGTCATTATTCATTAACACGGCAAATACTATTTGTAGCAAGCCGCGTCCGGCGCTATCAGAGGGGAAGAGATGAGATCTGTTAAGGTATATGAGGAAACCTGGCCGTTACATACGCCTTTTGTTATTGCGCGTGGTAGCCGAAGCGAAGCGCATGTTGTCGTTGTCGAACTGGAAGAAGAGGGCGTAAAAGGCATCGGGGAATGTACGCCATATCCACGTTATGGTGAAAGTGATGCCTCGGTCATGGCGCAAATCATGAGTATTGTGCCTCAGTTGGAAAACGGGCTGACTCGCGAAGCATTGCAGAAACTGTTGCCGGCAGGCGCGGCGCGCAACGCGGTGGATAGCGCCTTATGGGATTTGCAGGCCCGCCAGCGGCAGCAAAGCCTTGCCGGGCTGCTCGGCGTGACGCTGGCCCCGGTTTTTACTACCGCGCAAACGGTAGTGATAGGCACGCCGGAACAGATGGCTGCCAGTGCGGCGGCACTATGGGAAAAAGGGGCGACGTTGCTGAAAATCAAACTTGATGCTCGTCTGATTAGCGAACGTATGGTGGCGATCCGCTCGGCGGTGCCGGAGGCGACGCTCATTGTGGACGCCAATGAATCGTGGCGTCCGGAGGGGCTGGCGGCGCGTTGCCAGTTACTGGCGGATCTGAATGTCGCGATGCTGGAGCAACCGCTGCCCGCGCAGGATGACGCCGCCCTGGAAAATTTTATTCATCCGTTGCCCATCTGTGCAGATGAGAGCTGCCATACTCGCAGTAGTCTGAAAGCCCTGACGGGGCGCTACGATATGATCAACATTAAGCTGGATAAAACCGGCGGTCTGACCGAGGCGCTGGCGCTGGCAACGGAGGCGCGGGAGCAAGGATTCGGCCTGATGCTGGGCTGTATGCTCTGTACATCAAGAGCGATTAGCGCCGCGCTGCCGCTTATGCCGCAGGTGAGCTTCGCCGATCTTGATGGCCCAACATGGCTGGCGGTTGATGTTGAGCCTGCGCTACGCTTTACGACGGGTCAACTCCATCTTTAGGATGCCAGCGGAGCAGATTCGACATCGCCAGCAAGTATTTTTCGCTGGCTTCATCGGCGGAAACAGGGGGAAACTCGGCGGTAATGCAGTGCAGGTTGAGGTCGGCGCACCAGCTGCCAAACGAACCGGGCGTTTCGTAACCTACGCTGGTCACCAGCGGCAACGCAAACGCATCGGCCAGCCACTCGCCTAGCTCGCTGCGACGTGGATCTTCAATGCAGGCTAGCGGATCGTGAAAAGAGACGACCCAGGCGGGTTGGAGTCGATGAATTAACTGGCAAAGCGCCTGGGTTTCCGGTTCTGAGCCGGGATGGTCGCCGGTTAGCAGCACGACATCACGCTCTTGCGCGCGGCTATTCCAGCGATAAACTGTCTCACCCGCTTTCCAGTTGGCGGCGGGAAAGTTACGGTTTAGATCAATGCCATTCGCATTTGCCCTTAACCCCAGTTGACAGCCATCAGGATTAACGGCAAGTACGACATGATGACGGCGAAGGGACGGATTTAAGGTGCGTAACGCACAGGAGAGCGTCACCACGGATGAGGTTTCATCCCCGTGGGTGCCAGCCAGTATCAGACCGCTTTCGCGATTGGCGGCAGGCGCCGGAAACCAGATTAGCGGCGCGCCTAGTAGCGAACGTCCATAATGTTCAGTGCCTGGCGGAAATGCGCCGCGCTCGGCACGGGGGCGGGTGACAGTCATACGCGTTTCCCGAAGCTGAGACCAGTAGGGTAATCATCGTAGTGTTGTGTAAAACCCGCCGATTATCAAATGGTTTCTATTTACCCTCTTGTATGGCGCGATATCAACTTTCTGGCGGAAGATAATTGCATTTCTTTCTGCTGAAACAAATAATTACGTTGTCATTTAACTCATCTTTGAGGAACTTCTATGAGGCATTCTGTTTCAGTAACCTGTTGTGCGCTGTTGGTTAGCAGCTTTTCCCTGGCATATGCTGCGGATGTTCCCGGCGGAACGGTACTGGCAGAGAAACAAGAACTGGTGCGTCATATCAAAGATGAGCCCGCTTCGTTAGATCCAGCGAAAGCCGTTGGGCTGCCTGAAATTCAGGTGATCCGCGATCTGTTTGAAGGGCTGGTTAACCAGAACGAAAAGGGTGAAATTATCCCTGGCGTCGCCAGCCAGTGGAAGAGCAATGATAATCGTATCTGGACGTTTACGTTGCGGGATAATGCGCAATGGGCCGATGGAACGCCGGTGACCGCCCAGGATTTTGTCTATAGCTGGCAACGCCTGGTTGATCCCAAAACGCTTTCCCCCTTCGCCTGGTTTGCCGCTCTGGCTGGCATCACTAATGCGCAAGCCATTATCGACGGTAAAGTCACGCCGGATCAGCTTGGCGTTAGTGCCGTGGACGCGCACACTTTGCGTGTTCAGCTTGACAAGCCGTTGCCCTGGTTTGCCAGTCTGACCGCCAGTTTTGCCTTTTATCCGGTCCAAAAAGCGAATGTCGAAAGCGGCAAAGACTGGATGAAGCCGGGAAAACTGATTGGCAATGGCGCGTATGTGCTTAAAGAGCGCGTGGTAAATGAAAAACTGGTGGTCGTGCCTAATACGCATTACTGGGATAACGCGAAAACGGTACTGCAAAAAGTAACATTTTTACCCATTAACCAGGAATCGGCTGCGACGAAACGTTACCTTGCCGGTGATATTGATATCACCGAATCTTTCCCTAAAAATATGTACCAGAAATTATTGAAGGATATTCCAGGGCAAGTTTATACGCCGCCGCAATTAGGGACTTATTATTATGCGTTTAACACGCAGAAAGGGCCGACGGCGGATTCCCGCGTTCGTCTGGCGCTAAGTATGACCATTGATCGCCGTTTGATGGCGGAAAAAGTCTTAGGTACCGGTGAAAAACCGGCCTGGCATTTTACACCGGATGTCACGGCAGGATTTAAGCCCGATCCTTCACCGTTTGAACAAATGAGCCAGGAAGAACTTAACGCCCAGGCGAAAACATTGCTGCGTGCAGCAGGCTACGGATCGCAGAAGCCGCTTAAATTAACTCTGCTTTACAATACCTCAGAAAACCATCAGAAAATCGCGATTGCGGTGGCGTCAATGTGGAAGAAAAATCTGGGGGTGGATGTGAAATTGCAAAACCAGGAGTGGAAAACGTATATCGACAGCCGGAATACCGGTAATTTTGATGTTATTCGCGCCTCCTGGGTGGGTGATTACAACGAACCGTCGACTTTCTTATCCTTATTAACGTCCACGCATACGGGGAATATTTCACGCTTTACTAATCCGACTTATGACAAAATCCTGACGCAAGCGACGATGGAAAATACCGCCGAAGCGCGTAACGCGGATTACAATGCAGCGGAGAAAATTTTAACGGAACAAGCGCCTATAGCGCCTATTTATCAGTATACCAATGGCCGGTTAATTAAACCGTGGGTAAAGGGATACCCCATTACTAACCCGGAAGATGTGGCCTATAGCCGTACAATGTATATCGTGAAGCACTGATGCGTACTGGTTACCTTTTGATGAAAGGTAACCACTGCCAAACTCAGAACTGGCGCGGCTTGCAGCGCCAGTTTCTTCTTCTGACCATCTCCTGCTAAAGTTGAAACTGTACTTTCCTGACAGTATTACTGGCGTATTCAAGGAAAAACGGTTGCACTAAATTACGGATAGTACCATCCATTTCCCCTAAAATGGCGGTAGCTTAGAGCAGAGATACCGTTATTTATTCGGCAGGTTGTCGTACACATCCAGTGCGCGTGCTGTGTAGGTGAGGGCTGCCCCAGTGTTCATTTTTATAGCCACGGACAATGCTTCAGAAATCTCTTCCCGGGTTGCGCCATGTTTCACGGCCGCATCGACGTGCACTGCCAGACAACCATCGCAACGGGTAGTAACCGCCACGGCCAGCGCAATCAATTCCTGTGTTTTGGGATCCAGATGCCCATTTTCTAAAGTCCCCTTGTCCATTTGCTGAAAGCCTTTCATGAACTCCGGCTGCAATGTGGCAAATTTACCAATGGCAGCCAGCAGGCCACTACGATACTCATTCCAGTTTGAAAGCATATCTGTTCCTGTTTTATATTAGAGGATTGTGTATTCAGATCACATAATAAATGCGAATATCTGGTGCCTGGTTCAGAAAAGGCTTCAATTCTTCCACAACGTCTTTTGTAAATAATTCACTGGTAAGATACGCCTGCGCTTGAGCAGTAGTTTCAAAGCCATGTAAAACTTGCACGTCTTCATCCCGAATAAGCAATTCTTTTGAGGTCGCTCCGGCAATGGTATTTAAAAATGGCGCTTTATATTTTTGATAAACATTTGCTGCGGCAGGGCGGTTGTGGTTGCTGATATTCAGGGTGATTTGTAAGTAAGCCATAGTATTCTCCTTCAAAAGGGACCGAGATAAGCAAAGTATTCACAGTCATTGACGAATGACAGTAGGGGAATTATCAACATGACCGTCTGATCTAACAAATCACATATTCTTGTGTGGCGGAGAAGATTTTCTATGTTGTGTATTGTCCTGACGAGGACTTAATTCATCTGGGTGAGTCTGGAATATGGAGGCCTCATTAGAATATTTGTTTTGAATAAAGCCCCCTGTATAGGCAATATTAGCGGTGGAGGGGTAGGTTTTTAGTATTGATTGATAACATGGTTTGCCACTTTACCAGTGTTAAACTCGCCAGTTTTCCCAAAGCCAGATAAAAAGGATGTCCGGCATTCTCAATGAACACCCCGAGGAAACGGGATGACCATGGGAACAGATGCCATGCCAGTAACTGTTCACATTCGCTGTGTCGACGCTGCTCTGCAAGCCAGGCCGCCATCAGTAATAAAGAACCAAAGTGATCTTCTGGCTCATTTTGCTGCATCTCGAACTGAATACTGTTCTCCCGCATCCACTGGCGCAGCGCCAGTGTGGATTCACCAAATAAAACGTTCTCACGATCCAGCCAGACGGAGCCCCATGGCGGTGACGGTAAGGCATAAGGCCCGATAAATAAACGCTGAAAGGACTCAGTAAGAGAGTCATCGCCGCCATCTTTAAACATTCTTGCCAGTTGAGGCAACTCCTCCGACGGCAGCGGCCATTGTGTTTGCCATTCATCAGATGTGAATGCTGAAACCAGCGGAGAGGCTTCAGCACTCTCTGGCGCAAAGTAAAAGAGGGCGCCCAGTACGCGTGCCGTCATGGAAAAATTGTCACATTGTGTGAAATCAGTCATAAAACCATTCCGTAAAGTGCGGGTTCCCCCGCACTAATTTGTTAACCTGCCACTGCCATACCGACAGTCATATGTAGCCCATAAAACAGGCCGCGGCCTAAAATTTCGCCGCCAAGCACCAGGATAAGGCCCAGTAGTAACCCAACAATATGTGGCTCTTTGCGACGTACCAATGGGCAGATCCAGCAGCCCAGGCCGATGACAAGAAGTGCCACACGGCAGACCTGCAATACAGCATAATCCGGTATCAGACTGCTGGCCTGCTGTACTGAGCTATGAATGCTGGCCAGAGCCTTACCCTGTAACGCGATGACAGCAATACAGACCAATAGAGCAAGTAAGCTGATGCTGGAAAATATCGTGCTGTTAAAGGGGACTCTGGATGCCTGGAACAGGAGTGCGGCAAACAGTGGGCCGCCGAGGAATGCAGTCAGAAAAAAGGCGAGAGTCGTATAGCCAGTATACCAGGTGGGGACGGTTTCAATCTGATAAACGCGGGTCATCGCCAGGATGAAGATGATACCGAGCACCATACTGATCAGCAGCCAGAGTTTACCAAGCGTTTCTGGCATTTTCCCCAGAACGGCCACCAGCCACCAGAAACCGCCGACAGCGAAAAAGATCGACCCTGCGGCAATTTCATTACTTAATCCGGACGCGCCGACGCGGTTGAGCGAGTTGAACGCCCGCATGGGTGAACCCAGATGCATGATTGACGCCAGAAAGCCCAGCCCCATCACCACCCAAAGAAAAAACATACCGCGTACAATACGCTGCCTGGCGGGCGGATCGTTTTTTTCCGCCAGCCAACCAAGTCCGCTGACAACCAGCGCACCCGCGACACACTGTCCCAGTACCGTAAACAGTACCAGCGGCCATTCATGCCATCCATTTCCCATTTTACACCTCCTTCGGATTGGCCAGATAGCCAGTGGTATCGCCACACGGACGTGCATTGGCATTGGGTTTAATCACTATGCTCGGTTTGGTGAAGTGCGCACCCGGCAATGGCGCTACCGCCGCCAGATCGCCATGTTTTTTGCGCAGCTCGTCGATAGGACCAAAGTCCAGCGCTCGCAGCGGACAGGATTCGACGCAGATAGGTTTTTTGCCTTCCGCCACCCGGTCGTAACAGCCGTCGCACTTGGTCATATGACCTTTGGCCGCGTTGTACTGTGGCGCGCCATATGGACAGGCCATATGGCAATAGCGACAGCCAATACAGACCTCCTCATTCACCACGACAAAACCATCTTCCCTTTTGTGCATTGCTCCGCTCGGACAGACTTTGGTACATGCCGGGTCGGCACAATGGTTGCACGAAATGGAGAGATAATAGGCAAAGACATTCTGATGCCAGACGCCGTTATTCTCCTGCCAGTCACCACCCGCATACTCATAAATGCGGCGGAAGCTGACATCCGGGGTCAAATCTTTGTAGTCTTTGCAGGCCAGTTCGCAGGTTTTACAACCGGTGCAACGGCTGGAATCAATAAAAAATCCATACTGGGTTGTCATCGGTTACTCCTTATACCTTTTCGACCTGAACGAGATTACTGTGCGAAGGATTAGCTTTTGCCAGCGGTGAAGTGCGATGTGTTGTCAGAATGTTAATTGAGCCACCGTGGTCGACTTTGTCACCAAACATATCGGCATTCAGCCACATTCCCTCGCCCATAGCAGTAACGCCAGGCATGATACGTGGTGTGACTTTTGCGGGAATCAACGTCTGGCCATACTGATTAAATACCCGAACGGTGTCTCCGTTTTTGATTCCGCGATCCCGGGCATCAATGGGGTTTATCCAAATCTCCTGTCGGCAGGCCTGTTTCAGAACATCAATATTGCCGTAGCTGGAATGCACGCGGCCTTTAAAGTGGAACCCGGTCATTTGCAATGGATACTCGCGACGGGCTGGATCTTCCCAGCCATTAAAGCCTGGAGTGTAAATGGGTAAAGGATCGATGACTTCATCAGGCTTCAGTTCCCATGTTTTTGCGATATTGGCCAGTCGTTCAGAATAGATTTCTATTTTTCCCGATGGTGTTTTAAGGGGATTGGCAATAGGATTTTTGCGAAAATCCTTATATGCGACAACATGCTCATCCGGACATTTAAGTTTATAAATACCTGCCGTTTTCATCTCTTCATAATCCGGCATATCGGGATGACGTTCTTTCGTTTTGGCGCAAAGATATTGAACCCATTCATGTTGTGTACGGCCTTCGGTAAAAGTCTGGTAAACATCAGGTCCAAGACGTTTTGCTATTTCACTCATTGTCCAGTAAATAGGCTTGCGTTCAAATTTTGGCGATGTTGATGGTTGTCCCAGAATAACATATGCCATATTCCCGGCCTCTTCATGCGGGATAAGATCTTCCTGCTCAGTAGGCATCAGGTCAGGGAGTAAAATATCGCTATATTTTGCTGAGGCAGTCATGAAATGGTCAATGCAGACAATCATTTCGCACTTATTTTCATCCTGCAAAATATCATGTGTGCGACTAATATTGCTGTTCTGATTTATCAGCGTGTTGCTGGCGTAGCACCACATGAATTTTATTGGCACATCTAGTTTGTCTTTACCTCGTACGCCATCACGAGTAGAGGTCATTTCAGTTCCGCGCTCAATAGCTTCGGTCCAGGTAAAGGAGGATATTTCAGTTTTAACAGGATTTTTTAGAGGGGAAAACATTTCAACACCGAGATCAAAGGTGCCTTCTCGATCGCCAGAGTTGCCGCCAGAAATACCGACATTGCCGGTCAAAATGGCGAGCATTGCAATGGCTCTTGACGTTTGTTCTCCGTTTGATTGACGCTGTGGCCCCCATCCCTGGCAAATATAGGCTGGTTTCGCCTGGCCGATCTCACGCGCCAGCTTAATAATTTTGTCTGTCGGAATACCTGTGATTTGAGCTGCCCACTCAGGTGTTTTTGCTATACCATCCGGACCGTCGCCGAGTATATAAGCTTTATAATGACCATTTTTTGGTGCGCTTGCTGGTAACGTAACCTCGTCATAGCCTACACAATATTTATCAAGAAAAGGTTTATCGACCATATCTTCGGTGATGAGAACCCAGGCAAGTGCTGCAGCTAAGGCGGCGTCCGTTCCAGGACGAATGGGTAACCATTCATCTTCTCGTCCGGCTGCGGTATCGTTGTAGCGAGGATCGATAACGATCATCCGCGCATTGGAGCGTTCGCGCGCTTGTTCAACATAATAGGTAACACCACCGCCGCTCATACGTGTTTCGGCTGGATTGTTTCCGAACATTACAACCAATTTAGTATTAGCGATATCATCCGGGCTGTTTCCGCTTCTGCCACCATAGAGATAATTCATGCCCGCTGTGATTTGTGCAGTACTATAGGTACCGTAACGACCTAAAAAGCCACCGCAGGAATTCATCAGGCGGAAGGGCATTGATGATTTAGTAATATTTCCGCCAGCGACACCTGTGGCGTAAATAACATGTACTGCTTCATTGCCATAGTTTGCAATAATTCGTTTCAGATTATCCGCGATAGTATCCAGTGCTTCATCCCAGGATATCCGCTCAAATTTACCTTCACCACGCTTACCAACGCGTTTCATGGGATATTTCAATCGATCAGGATGATTCATACGACGGCGAATGGAGCATCCACGAAGGCAGGCCCGGACCTGATGGTTTCCGTACTCATCGTTGCCTGTGGTATCAGATTCTACCCAATAAACAGAATCATCTTTTACATGCAATCAAAGCAGGCAGCGACTTCCACAGTTTACTGTGCAGGAACTCCAGACGGCCTTATCTTCGACGATAGCGGTTTTGTTCGCGGCTTGACTTGTGAAACTGAATGGTAATGATAATCCTCCCACTGCGGCCATTAGTCCTGTTGTTGCCCCAGCCTGAATTAGCTTTCTCCGGGAGACAGGAACTTTGATTAACCGTTCTTCCTCGCAACGATCCATTACGTTCACCTGTTATTATGACATTGTTTGAAAAGCATACAAAAATAGCCAGTGTTAAAATATCAATATTCATTTTTGTGTAATAATGAATGATATTAATTAACATTAGGCTGGTTTTTATATAATCTATTTGAGTTAAGGGCGAAGAAAGTTTGAGCTATTTACCTGACGAGTAAAATTCAAATTTTTCTCTATTCTGAAAACGAACCCTTTACTTCATTGTGGATATTATCGAAGTGGATAATGGCACGGGCAAGGGAGATAAACTTTAGTAGCAGTAAAGATTTTCTATCTTAAGTGTATGAAAAATAGCCTTTGATGGCTTTAGTCACTAAAATTAAAAGGATGACCTCCTGAAATTCAGGAGGTTGGGCTATTTTTAATCAAAATATCATTAATTAACCAGTCATGAAAAACTTTTACTTCAGGACGCATCACTGCTTTTTGTGGTGTAACAATGTAATAGGACCATGTTAGCAGCCAGCGTATATTTGGATGAAGTTGTATCAGTTGTCCTGTGGCAATTAACTGTTCAACCAGCGCACGGCGGACAATTGCTACACCCTGGCCGCTAAGCGTAGCCATAATAACCGCTGAGGTAGAGTTAATATGCAATCCTGTATAACGCGTAGCTGGAGCTTGCGTTGCGGCTAAGACTTCTTCCCATGAAGGAAAATTTGCACCAGGGTGCAGGGTATCATCATGGATGAGTTTTTGTTCTGCCAGCCATTCGCCGCACGTAATTTTCTCAGGCGGTACAATGCGTGGGCTGCATACCAGAACAGCTTCCTCATCCATTAACCATGTCTTATTTACCCCCGACCAGTCTCCTTTGCCACAACGAACACCAATATCTGCCTCTCCGTGAGCCACATCCATGAGTTTTTCCGTCACATTCAGGCGTAGCTCGATATTTTGATGCGTTTCGGAAAAACGATTTAATTTTTCCATTAACCAGTTCATCACCAGAACTTGTGAGGCCGTGAGAATGACGACGGATCGAGCCTGACGACCGCGCAGTTTATTAAGTCCTGACTCAAGGCTATCGAGCCCTTGAGTGATCTCTTTTAGCGCATCCTGAGCCTCAGTCACGAGCGTGAGCCTTTCTTTACCAGAACGTGTACGGTGTAAAAGGGGGTGGCCTACCCAGTCTTCAAGTGCCCGAACCAGTTGTCCTACGGCTGCCGGGGTGACGCCTAGCTCTTTGGCTGCACCTGTGAAGCTACCATGACGCGCAGTTGCTTCAAAAGCGTGCAGCCATTTCAAGCGATTAAGCGAACGCATTTTATTCTCCATCTCATACAATGGAACTAGTATACGTGATCGAGATAGATTTTCTTCCTCAATTTTCAATGTAAATACTCATGCGGAACCGGATAAACGTTGTTTTGCTTATCTTGAATAAGATAATAAGCTGATGATTTATTTCTTTGTTTATGATGATTTTTTCTGGCATCAGTGATGCCGATACAAAAATCTCTTTAGCGTGTTTTTTTTGCTCCGTCAAGGAATTTATTCTATTTGATGTTGAAATATTTTTTCATTGGTGTTCATTCATTAACAGTGACAGTATATTTAATGTAATAATTTTATATTTTAGGCGATATTATGGAATGGACTTCACTGAATATAGCGCACCATATCACCGCTCCTCCGAATCCGTTAGCCATACGGAAAGAATTTATACCTGCAGCTCATTGTTTTCCTGAGCATAAGCATAAATGGCATCAGGTCGTTTATGCAACAGCAGGTGATTTAATGGTTAAAACAATTGAACAATCATTTTTGATTTCGCCGAAATTACAGGCTGTCTGGTTGCCTGCGGGAACTCAACATCAGGTCGGCTCATCACAAGGGGCTTATTTTAATAGCTTATGGATAGCTAACGATGCTCATAATCAATTTGACATGTCGGAACCTACCATTTTTGATGTTTCCCCATTCCTTAAGGCGCTTATCTTAGAAATATCAGACAGAAGAATAAATGATGAAGTTTATATAGAGAAACTAATACAGTTAATTTTATACCATCTGGGAAATGTTCGTAGCGCTCAATTTATTTTACCCTGGCCTCAAAATCGATCATTGGTAAAAATATGTGAATCATTATGCGAAAACCCGTCGGATACACGATCACAGGAAGAATGGTGCCATGAACTGGGAATGTCGGGGCGTACATTATCAAGACGTTTTACTATCGAAACAGGAATGAGTTTACGTTCCTGGAAAAAACGCCTGCGATTAATGAAAGCTATTGAGTTACTCGACTGTGGTAAAGGAGTAACAGAAATAGCTATAGACTTAGGATATAGCTCGAGTTCTGCATTTGTTTATGCATTTCATCTTACTATGGGACATGCTCCTCTGGATTATATGAAGAGAAGGTATTAGTTTTATTTTATAAATGTGACTTACCTCACTCACTGAATAAGTATGTTAATTTTTATATTTTTCGCTGTAACATAAATGGCGGCTACTCTACATCATCTGTCTTTTTTTAGAAATGACAAAGTAGCTATCAGGCGTATAGAATTTTTCGGTACCAAATAATATATAAATGAAAGAACTTAGTAATAACAAAAGTCAGGGCGATAAATTCGGCCAGATGAAAAAATTTATCTAAAGGAGTTTTTAGAGTGAAGATTACGAAGATAGAAACACTTGAAATTGATCTGTCCGGGCAAAATGGACTTGATTTGTGGCGACCAATTTACGTGCGAATACATACTGATGAAGGAATCTCTGGTATGGGGGAAGCGAGCCTTGCTTATGGTACGGCATCAGAGGCTATTGCTCCGATGATTCGTATACTTGCTGAACGTTTTCTTCTGGGACAGGACCCTAATGATACTGAAACGCTATGGGAAATCATGCGACAGCGTTCATTTTGGGCCTTAGGGGGAGGCCCCGTGATATTTGGGGCTATGAGCGCTTTGGATGCGGCACTTTGGGATATAAAAGGCAGAGCCGCAGACTTATCGGTTCATCGCCTGCTGGGAGCAAAAACACCAGCACCTTTGCGTTGCTATGCGAGCCAGCTTCATTTTGGTTGGACCGATGAATCATTGATGCTTAACGATCCTGCTGAATTTCGAGAAACAGCACAAATTGCGCGAGCTGAAGGCTATGATTGCGTGAAGCTTTGTCCTGTTTATGTTGATGCTAATGGGGAACGTATTCGTAAACGGGGAGTGTTTACTCCAGCCGAACGCAAACTGGCGCGTTCTCGTATGGAGGCGGTCCGTGAAGGAATTGGTGAGGAGTGTGACATCATTATCGAATGGAATTCACTTACTTCAACCTCCGGAGCGTTACAGCTAGCCGATTACTTTTCTGATTTAAATATTTTGTTCATGGAAGAACCTACCCACTACAATAGTCCAGAGGCGCAAATAAAAGTCTCCAGGGAGTCATCCATTCCTGTTGCAACAGGGGAGCGATTATATACCCGATGGGGATTCCTGCCGTATCTACAACAAGGTGCCATCGACATGATTCAACCTGATATTGGCCTGGTTGGTGGTATCACAGAAGGTATGAAGATTGCTCATTTGGCACATGCTTTTGACGTCGGGGTTCAGGCGCATAATTGTGGTTCGCCACTTGCTATCGCGATGGCATTACAATTTGAAGCAGCTATTCCAAATTTTGAGATCCATGAGCACCACTCTTTTAATCTTAAATCTTGTAACCGGGAGTTGTTTGAAGAAGATTTACAGCCAGTAAATGGAAAAATTGCTGTTCCTGTAACACCCGGTTTTGGTATGACACTTAGGAAAGATGCTGAAAAACGGATGAATATAGTAACTATCTGTGAAAAATAATTATTGGTGAAATGAATTCTACTAACTAAATAGTATGGGGGAAATAGATCTGACAGCAGAATCTTTTCTTCCCATATGATCTAAGTAATAAGATCTAATATAAAGCTTTGCCTACTGAACATCTGTCATGGAGTTTATCAATAAATGAAACAAGAAATGGCATTAGACAATGTTAAGGAAAATGTTGGAAAAAATAAAATCCCATTTACTTCTTATGATGTCGGTTGGGTAATAATGTGTATCGGCATGGCAATTGGCTCCGGAATTGTATTTATGCCATTGCAAATGAGTGTTAAAGGTTTTTGGGCAACTGCGATTGCATTACTTATTACATATCCTATAGTTTATCTATTAACAAAATTGTATATTACCTCTCTTTCAGAAACGAAACAGACAGATTATGCGGGGACTATAACGCAATATTTAGGGAGAAACTGGGGGGCTTTTTTGAGCTTCCTCTATTTTTTTACAATATTGAAGGGGATGCTGGGTTATGCGGCTACTATAACTAATGATACTTCCAGTTATTTGCAGCGTTTTGGTGTTACTCAACATTCACTATCCGATACGTTATGGTTTCCTCTGGTATTGTTGGTAGCAATGGTTCTGGTTGCCTCCCGTGGGGAACGTTTGCTCTTTAAAATTTCCGGGCCATTTATTGTATTTAAACTCATGATTATAATTGTGTTAGGTGCATTGATGGTCCCTTATTGGAACATGAATAATGTCAGCATGGCAAGCCCTGACAGTTTAATTGATTTAATGAGAGATGTTTTGGTTTCTCTCCCTTTTGCATTATTTTCGATTGTATTTATTCAGGTTCTTAATCCAATGAATATTGCATTCAGGAAAATTGAATCAGACCCTAAAGTCGCAACATTTCGCGCTCTTAGGGCAAGTCGGATAGCATATATTATCCTTGTTGTGTCTGTTCTGTTTTTTGCGTTTTCATTTATGTTTTCAACCACCCCGGAACAAGCAAAGATGGGGATTTCTCAAAATACATCAGCGCTGGCGCTGATGGCAAAGATTATCCCTGAAAACACTGGCGGATTTATACCAGTACTTTCGGTTTTACTAAGTATTTCTGCTATTTTAACTTCTTTTTTTGGTATTTATCTCGGTTTTTACGATGCATTATCAGGAATTATTATTAATATTGCAGACCGCTTCATCGTACGTGGTAAGAAATTTAATAATTTTCTCCCTTATTTGGTTACACTTACTGCGATCGCGCTTCTTTGGGGATGGGTTGTTGCCGATGTGTCTACAATGGCATTACTCCAATGGACTGTGGGAACCTTTGGATTAGTTTCTTGCCTTATTCCGTGCTATCTGATCTGGCGAGTGCCATCTTTACAAAAATATAAATCCCCTGCGGTAATTTTCGTATCACTAATGGGCTTTATGCTGGTGGTATCGCCATTATTTAAGCTCCTTGAAAAATAAAGGTTTTACAAGTCATTAAACGGTATAACATCTAAGAGAGAATCTGGCTCTTAGATGTTGCTAATTGCGAGATAGATTTTCTTTAGCGGCCAGCAAAATCTTCTGATTCGTCAGTCCTCGTCGTTGAAGCCATCATTAGTTCACATAAAAGCAGTAATCAATTATTTAAGAGGTTAACGATGAGCGCATTATTTACAGGTAAAAAATTGTTAGTAGTAGGTGGTACCAGCGGTATGGGTTTCGAAACAGCGAAACGGGTATTGAAAAATGGTGGTAGCGTGGTGCTGATTGGCAATCGCCAGGACAAAGCAGAGCAAGCCCGTCAGGCTCTGGCGACAGAAGGTCAGGTTGCCATTATTGTTGCCGATTTGATGACAGAAGAAGGAATGAAACATGTGCTGGATACCATCAATGCGGAGCATAAAGACGTTAGCTTGCTGGTGAATGCGGCTGGCGTGTTCTTCCCAAAACCGTTTACCGAGCACGAACCTTCCGATTACGACATGTATATGAGCATTAACCGTGCCACTTTCTTCATTACCCGTGATGTTGTGCGCAATATGGTTAAGGCAGGTATTAAGGGATCTATCGTCAATATTGGCTCTATGTGGGCACGGCAAGCTATAGGCGCTACACCGTCTTCAGCTTACTCCATGGCAAAAGCGGGTCTTCATGCATTGACTAAAAATCTGGCGATTGAGTTGGGCAGTAACGGGATTCGTGTGAACGCAGTTTCTCCTGCGGTCGTACATACACCGATTTACGAAGGTTTTATCCCTAAAGACGATGTGAAGGATGTAATGAACAGCTTTGATAGCTTCCATCCGATTGGTCGTGTGGGGACACCGGTTGATATAGCTGAAACGGTAGCATTCCTGCTGTCTGACAAGACAGGCTGGGTTAGTGGCGCGATTTGGGATATCGACGGTGGTGTGATGGCTGGTCGTAACGCCTGATAACAAGGCCGCACGCGGACAACCGTGTGTGGTTATTAGGGAGCAGATTCAATCCTGTTCACATTATGTCATTGATGCGGATGAACCAGAAGTGTTGGGCGGAGGAAGCATGATAAATTTATTCACATGTTGCCAATCATACGCAGAAAATAACACTAACAAGATTAAGTACGTTATTCGTGTCTGTGGAAATATCCATTAGTTTGAAGAGAGCCATTACTGGGTTATTAATGCCTCACTAAATAGATGGTTTGTGACACAAAACATAACATTGAAGGCGATTTAATTCCGAGCTGGGGCAAAGACGCACTTTACAGGCTAAAAGCAGGAAAGGAACGCTATCAAATTGTACTCGCCATGAATCAGGATAATTTAACTAATGACATTGGAACACACGCTGCCAGTAGCTGCGCAGAATAATAATATCATTCGCTTATCTTTAGCTCAGGCGCTTGCCGGGGCTAACTCTGTAGTCTTCTACGCCACCGGTGCCATTGTTGGTAATGCCATAGCTCCCAGTGGTGCTCTGTCCACACTCCCCATCACTATATTTGTCCTGGGCATGGCCGCCTGCATTCTTCCTTTTGGCGCACTGGCGAAAAAAAAGGGACGTAAAGCCGCATTTATGGTCGGGACGGGGGCCGGAGTGATTACTGGCTTGATTGCTGCCCTTGCGGTTTTTATTGGTTCATTTTTGCTATTTTGTCTTGCCGCTTTCCTGGGAGGGGCTTACGCTGCAGTGGCACTTAGTTTTCGCTTTGCTGCAACGGATGGAGTGACATCCGAAAGGCGAGCGCGTGCATTATCCCTGGTAATGGGGGGCGGTGTGGTAGCTGGTGTCATTGGGCCAATGCTGGTGACGGGAACAATGAATCTTCTGCCACCACACACATTTGTTATTACCTTTATAGCTCAGGCTCTGGTAGCAACCATTTCAGCCTTCATTCTTAAGGGCGTAATTCCTGCCGAGCCAGCCGTGGCAGCCAAATCAGGAGGGCGTTCTCTGAAGGAAATTGTTCGGCAGCCGGGTTTCCTGAAGACCGTGTTTAGCGGCGCGGTTGCGTATATGGTGATGAATTTCCTGATGACCGCCGCTCCCCTTTCAATGCATATGCATGGAATTTCTCAACAAGCCTCCAATCTGGGTATTCAATGGCACGTTATTGCTATGTATGGGCCTGGATTCTTCACCGGTAGGTTAATTAACCGTTTCGGCGCGCTGCGGATTTCCGCAACTGGATTGCTTATTACGGCAGGTTCTGTTCTTGCCGGGCTCAGCGGAACAGATATCTTCCACTACTGGCTCTCTTTGATATTACTGGGAGTTGGCTGGAATTTTGGCTTTACCGGCGCTTCAGCGAAGATCATTGATTATCATCGCCCCGAAGAGAAGACTCAGGTGCAGTCCCTGAATGATTTTGTGGTATTTGGCGTAATGATTGTCGGGTCGTTTTCATCCGGTGCGTTGCTGAATCTTTATGGCTGGAATGCCGTATTATGGGGGTCACTTATCCCTGTTGGCATTGCATTTCTGTGTATCTTAAAAAGGAGTCACAAGACAGTTGTCGTAAAGCATGAGTAATATTTACCTCAGTGTCAGGAAGGTAACCGGTGTAAGTTATGGCAAAATAAGAGGAACGACACCCGCAATCGCAATTCAAGCTGTGGCTTTTTAGTGTTTATCTCTGGGGTGATGAGAACAAGAGAGCACTTTAGTATCATTCTTTCCTTTATTCTTGAGGACGCATTCAGTTTTGGGCCGGAACCGGAAGCTATTCGTGACGCTATCTCTATGGATTAAAGCGTTTTGTTAAAAGCATCGTTAGATCACAAAACGGAAAACTATTTTCCCTACGGTAAAAATGTCGGCATCAGTTTTTGCAGATAAGAAAAAAGCATTATCAGACATGGTGTTACAGCAGGAGCACATAACCAGGCACTGATGCGTACTGGTTTCTTGTTAACTCAAGGTAACCACGCCCGCCGCCTGATGCTGGCAGAAGGCATGGGGATTAAGCGAGCGCCTGATGCCGCCGTTCTCATTGCTGTGTTTTCAGCCAGGTGGCAATATCCTGTGTCGGCAGATGATGTTGTACATTCCAGGTGTCACTCATCGGCCACCATATACCGTCACCACGCGCGAAGGCGACGCGATAGCGCAGCATTGGGTCATGCGGATGTAAACGGAGCTGCTCCTGTAAGTCAGGTAGCGTCAATACGCCTCGGGTAAAGGTTTGCTGCGTCACGCGTTCGACCGTTTCCGCCAGTTTTGCATAAGAGGTCGTTTCCCCCGCAACAAAGACGACTTCGTTAGTGATACGCGGCTGATGCAGATAAATTTCAGTGGTCAGGCGACCAATATCCGCAGGCGACGTGACGGTGACCTGCCTTTCCCATCCGCCGAGGGCATTGATGGTTTTTTGGTCTAAGTTGACCACATCAAAGGCCGGTTCGAAGAGAAAAGAGGTAAATATACCTGTTGAAACAATCACCCACTCCGTGACGTTTTGCTCGCGCAAAAGCGTCCTGACATCATATTGTTCGTCCCACACCGGCTGGCCGCTGCCTTTGCCGACCACATCGTAATTCACGCCAAACTGCCAGGGGAAATAGCGTTTAACGCCCGCCTCCAGTACCGCGCGGGTGATTTTTATCTGGGTACCCGCACCGGCGACAAACCCCATACAATTGATGATCGTATCAAAACCGTGGAATTGATCTTTTAACGCTGCAACCGAACTGTCTGCGATGTCGACCGGGATAAACCGCGCACCGGCATCCGCCAGTTGTTGATGAATGCTGGAACGTCGTTTGCTCTGTTTATCCCTGGATCGCCCTGACACAATAACGCTAACGGAACCATTACGCTGTGTGACCGCCGGAACCAACGACGCCAGCACTGACGCCCCCAGTTGTCCCGCGCCCAGCACCAATACTTTTTCACCCACCTGATTATTGGATTGTTTCATTTGCCCCTCTCTGTGTTGGTTCACCTGTAGATAGAGATTACGTCAGGGATCTGCGTTCGATAAGACGCCGAAGACGGGTTAGACTGTTCTGATAAATGGGATAATTGGCGGGGGGAAAATGGACAAGCTGGAAGCGATGCAGGTCTATGTTTGCGTAGTGGATACCCATAGTTTTATCAGAGCCGCCGAAGTGCTGGGCGTGCCGCGCTCAACGGTATCGCGAGTGGTTAAAGAACTCGAATCCTGGCTTAAGATTCAACTTTTGCAACGTACAACCCGCAAACTTAGCGTGACCGCAGAGGGGCGGCGTTACTACGAAGAGTGCAAAAGAGTGCTGGCAGATATCGCGGCCATGGAGTCGTCATTTCCCGGCCGGGCGGCACAACCCAAAGGGCGTTTTAAAGTGGGGATGCCGCAATCTCTCGCCCGGCATTGCATTATTCCTACGCTCCCGGCCTTTTTGTGCCAGTATCCGGAGCTGGAGCTGATACTTTGTTCCAGCGATAGCGTGGAGGATATTATCCTTCAAGGGTATGACTGCGTGATTCGGGCCGGCAGAATCGATGATTCCACCACGCTGGTTGCCCGTCCACTTGCCAGCTTTAACTGGGTGATAGCAGCATCGCCCACTTACATTGAGCGTTACGGTAGCCCTGAAAATTTAGATGATCTGCAAAAACACCATGCGGTCGGCTACCTGAACCACCGCACCGGGCGTACCACCGACTGGTTTTTTACGCGTGAGGGGGAGGATTACGCGATGCGGATGCAGGAGACGCTGGTTGTCGATGATACGGACGCTTATATTCAGGCCGGAATACAGGGGCTGGGGTTAATTCGCGTCGCCAGCTATCTGGTTGCGCCGTATCTGCACAGCGGGGCGCTGGTGACCTGCATGGACAACCCTTCTTATGATTTGCCGCTTGCGCTGGTCTATCCGCAAAACAGGTTTCTGCCGCCTGCGGTACGCGCTTTTTATGACTGGTGCAAAACGGCGTTGAGCCAGTCGGAGCCTCTTCGCTAAAAAATATTATTCCGGATATCGCATTGCCTGTTCAGAAAACTTTTCCACAGACGTTCAAAATGACGGTACTGGTTTTGACGCATAAGAAAAAGGCATTATCAAACAGGGGGCTACACGGCGAGGATATAGCAAGCACTGAACGTTTGGATGCAATAAAAAATCTGTACAACTGTTATTAATGAACTTTTTGTATAAATATAATCGGATTTAACAATACTCATTGTACCTGTATTTTGCTCTTATCATGGCGTCTTTACGACGAAAGGGTGCTTTAGCGTGGAATATTCAATATTAAGTAACAACCTTAAAATGCCTATGGTGGGTTTTGGCGTTTTTAAGGTAACCGACAAAGAAGAATGTCAGCAGTCAGTGTTAAGCGCTATTCGCAGCGGTTATCGTCTTATCGATACCGCTGCGGTATACGGCAATGAAGATGCCGTTGGTGACGCTGTTCGTGAAGCCATCGCGACAGGTCTGTGTACCCGTGAGGAGTTATTTATTACTTCTAAACTGTGGGTGCAAGATATGGCTAACTACGATCTGGCCAAAGCAGGTATTGAAGCGTCGCTGAAAAAATCCGGGTTAGATTATTTTGATCTCTATTTATTGCATCAGGCAATGGGCGATTATTTTAGCGCGTGGCGCGCGCTGGAAGACGCTTATGAAGCCGGTAAACTAAAAGCCATTGGCGTGTCCAACTTCTATGCGCATGTGTTAGCCAACTTCTGTGAAACCGTCAGAATTACGCCAATGGTAAACCAGGTCGAATTGCATCCATACTTTGCACAACCCGCCGCGCTGGAAACCATGAAGCATTATAACGTTCAGCCTGAAGCGTGGGCGCCGTTAGGCGGCGGGAGACATAAACCGTATGAAAATGTCATGCTTCAAAGGATTGCCGATGCCCATCAAAAAACCATCGCGCAGGTTGTCCTGCGTTGGAACGTGCAGCGTGGCGTCACGGTTATTCCTAAATCCACTCGACAGGAACGCATTGAAGAGAACTTTGCCATCTGGGATTTCTCACTAACGGATAACGAAATGGCTCAAATCAACGCCCTTGATTTAGGCTACGTTGGCGAAGCGGTGAAGCATTTTAATCCTGAATTTGTTCGCGGTTGTCTTGGCGTTAAAATCCACGATTGATCCCGGCGCTTGCGGATGTTTTCTCGCATGAACAGCTTCTAACACGGTTGCCGGAGCGTAGACGGCAACCGTGTGATATTCGCCTGGCCGTCAGGCGCCGAAGGCACCATCGATGGTGTGCATCGCGCCGGTGACGAAAGAGGCTTCCGGGCCGGCAAGCCATGCCACCATTCCAGCCACTTCTTCAGGTCTTCCGTGTCGTTTGATTGCCATGAAACTGTGCATCAGCTCTTTCATGGGGCCATCTTCCGGATTGATGTCGGTATCAATCGGGCCTGGCTGCACCACATTTATTGTAATCCCGCGGGGGCCAAAATCACGGGCCAGGCCGCGCGCCAGCCCTTGCAGGGCTGATTTACTGGCGGCGTACGCGGCCATTCCCGGTACGGGCATCCGATCGCCATTCACGGAACCGATAATAATAATGCGTCCACCTTCCGGCATGTTGCGGGCTGCTTCGACTGACGCATGGTAAGGCGCATGGATATTAATACGGAACAAACGATCTATCGCATCGCTATCTTGTTCCAGCGCATCGCCGAAGAGAGCCACGCCCGCATTGACGACCAGAATATCCAGCGGTCCGTACTCACGCACGAGGCTGATGACGGCATCACGATCGGCGCTATCCGTCTGGATGGCGATGCTTCCGGTTTCCGCTGCCAGTTTTTCGGCGGCTTCACGCGATCCGGCGTAGCTGAAAACGACTGATGCGCCGTCAGCGCTAAAGCGTCGTACAATAGCCGCGCCGATACCACGACTTCCCCCTAAAACCAGTACAGATTTGTTGCGAAATAGCGTCATCAGGATGTCCTTTATGATATTGTAGTATCCACTACAATATGCGTAATGAAATCATGCCGTCAAGGAGTTATGTAGTAATGACTACAAAACATAGCCGAACGCCGGGTCGCCCTCGTCAGTTCGATCCGGAGCAAGCCATTGAAACCGCTCAACACTTATTTCATTCGCGCGGCTACGACGCGGTGAGCGTAGCGGATCTGACAAAAGCGTTCGGGATCAATCCTCCCAGTTTCTATGCGGCGTTTGGCAGCAAGCTGGGGCTGTATACTCGCGTATTAAAGCGTTACAGGATGACCGACGCGATTCCGCTCGGGGCGCTTCTGCGTCACGATCGCCCGACCGCGAAGTGCCTTATCGATGTGCTGATGGAAGCGGCAAGACGTTACGCTGCCGATCCTGATGCCACTGGGTGTCTGGTTCTGGAGGGCGCACATTGTAACGATAAACCGGCACGAGAGGCCGCCTGCGAGTTTTATATCGCTGCTGAAAACCTGATTCGCACTTATGTCGCCATGCGGTATCCGCAAGAGGCTGACCGGACGACGGACTTTATGGGGACGCTAATGGCGGGACTTTCCGCCAAGGCGCGAGCGGGGTATAGCCTGGAGCGTCTTCAGGAGAGCGTGCTTCTGGCTGGGGATGTGCTGGAGCGATTACTGCCGGATTAACGCAGCGCATCAAAAAACCTGAGCCAATCAGATACGGGCAAACAGAGAGCAATAGCCCTAATCATCCATCTTGCCGTTGCGGTATTCGGTAAAGTACATCAAAAATAGAGGTGTCAGGGAAACGAGAAATGCAAAAATGTAGTCTTATTACGGTACTTAGCTTATCAGTGTTGATGCTAGCCGGATGTACAACGACCTATACCATGACGACCCGGACGGGAGAGATTATTGAAACGCAGGGTAAGCCGGAGGTTGACACCGCAACCGGAATGACGAAATACGCTGATGTTTATGGTTATCATCGCGTTATTAAAACCAGTGAAATAGTGCAGACGACAGAAGGCGCATCGAAGCTGGACTGGTAATGCGCTAAAGCAGTTGGGAGGCCGTGTCCAGTATGGGTACCGGACTGTTTCTGGGCCTGAATTGAATAGAGCGCCTGTATAGCCGAATTCCGGGTATCGGCTTGATTTGTGTTGTCAGTTATTTGGTTGTTCCCTGTATAGTGAAGATAAACAGTACTCATGGCTAACGGTCTGTTTTGGATTGCTAACTATCCCGGATTCTGCGCGTTTTATTTAGTCACAACCGTGGTTAAGAATATTTTGGGTCAGACTTACACGCCGGGTATTAAGATAATCCGTCGCATAGAGAGCTTGATCGGCATCATTCGGTTCAAGAAGAAACGGCGTGACTTTAGGTATGAGATCAGCAAAGAGGTTATATTGATCCACAGAGGCAAAATGCTGGGTAGCGCTGGCCCAGGGCATTCGCATCAGCTCTGCGTAAGAAGGGGATAGTTGAACAGGCAAATCAAATTCTTTCAGATTAGCAAGCATCTCCTTATTCATATAAAATGTGACCCTGTTTCGCGAAAAGGTGTTAAGCACTGCCTTCAGTCGTTTAACTTTTGCTTCTTTACTCATGCTATTATCAAAAAAACGTGGTGAAAGCATAATAGCAATCGATGCATTTGGTGAAATAACATTATGTAGTGGTTTCAGGGCTACAATAATCTGATCGTTTGTGAAGATACGCTGCGTACCAGAAGAGGTAGTATAGTTTCCACCCAGCCATATCACATAATCTGTTGTTTTGAGGGGAAGGGCTTTTTCCGGTATATTACCCCTGTCAGGTGCCACTGTTTCAATTGCTAGTGAGTCTTGTCCCCAGACATTATTTACTTTAGAACTCAAAAAATTATATTCTGAAATGTTCCTTAGTTTTAGTAGAGTTATCTGTGAGCGGGTAAAAAAGAGATTGAATCTCACTTTGTTCTGCAATTGCCGAAGTAATCTGAGCGTGTTCTGATCGATCAGATGACTGTACAGACCAACAGTTTTTCCGGAAAGTATTGCTGAGGCATTGTTCGCAAGAAGCATCTCTTTTATAGCTCCTTGCCCAATAATCAGTACGCAACTGTATTTTTCTGGTCTGATTTTATCTATGGGGATATCGGTAAGATTGACCAAGTCAGGAGTGCCATGCCGCCAATTATCATGAATGACTGTGGCTCCGGAGGCGTCTCCTCCGGCTCCCCTGGTGATAATAAGAGGAGGGTGGGTACTGGCATGTGCGATATACGAAAAACAAGCTACCATTGCTATCGTTGTGTTTCTGATGGTTGTATACATATCGTCTGCCCTGATTTCGAAAATATGAATAATGTTTCCTCTTATAATCTACATCAAAAAGAGAGCATTTTAATTAAACGTTATCTCAACGAGATAAAAGGTTAGCACAGTAAAGTATAGAGAGAATGTAATCATACCAACATTGTAAATGTGGGAGCATGAAGGCCCCGTAAGCCGCCCGGCCAGCATACTCCCATTAATAGTTAAAGTATGGACTTTGCTTTTACCGTAAACTGTAGCCAATATTACCTGATCACTACACCGTACAGTACTGTCAGAAATCTGTCTCCGGTGTCGCGTGCACGCAATTTATTTTTTTCAATCCTTTCAAAACGTTAACTATATTAATAGTCACTTATTTTATCAGAATCAATACTGAGAGTTTTATTACCGCTCTGAAAAGAGAAGGCTTTTCAGATGAAATACGTGGATGGTACGAAGTCATTACAGTACAGGGATGTAATAATAAAGATCGACAATGGATTCATTATTCTGTTGCTTTTGGACGGATGCCAAATGGAAGTATTCAATATCTTCTCCTTCTCTCCTGATAAGATTCAGTTTTGGCAATATACACATATATATTGTATTGGAAAATTGTTGATATTGTTCCTTATGACCAACGAAATGGAATTTTGCATATTTACCACATTTTATTACCCTCGACATGGGTATTTTTCCTCCATCGACGGAATTATGTTCCATACCAAAAAAACTGCTTACGGCGATGACCTGGTCTTTGGTATTATCCGGCTTAAAAGACGAGAGACAATACACATTTTCGCCCCACGTCCTGAGCGTCTCATGAATGATTTTCCATTTTATAGGCGACGCTTTTTTAGGAAGGTCATTTGTTGCGATCTGATGAGATGTTTGAAATCCGAAAATTTCTTTTGGCGTAAGCTGACAAATTTCGAACTGATAATGCTCATCACAGTCAAGCCAGTAAGGAGGCCGTAGGTTTCTGAGATCCCAGAAATCAGCCTTGCGATAGTTATTGGGATTGACGCCAAATGTTTTTTTGAACTCTCGACTATAGGACTGCACTGAATCAAACCCCATTCTGAACGCGATATCTGTGACCGACTGAGAGGTCAGCTTTAGCAGAGTGGCGCTTCTGCTCAACTTGCGTTGTCTGATATATTTTCCGATAGAGACGCCACACTTTTCTTTAAAAAAATCCTGCAAACTCCTTCGCGAATAACCTGTTATAACAACCAGCTTTTCAATATCAATCCTCTCTTCAAGATTTTTTTCTATTTGCTCTAATACTGAGATTATTATGGCTTTTTTCATCATCATTCCTCTTTATTGAAGTCGAAAATATAAACATTTAAGGTGTTTGACATACTGTGTTATTAAACTGGTGGGTGGTTGTTAGCTTTTCTGGCAAAACAAGAAAGATTTAAATTGCTTGACGTTTCTGAATAAACTTTACACTTGGAGATCGGCTTTTGCCAGTAAAGCTAAGTAATTAGCATGGCGAAGGGCATAATTTCACAGGCGGTTAAAATGATTGAATAACCCTGAATTTTTAGCCCGTGAGATTATAAATCTCGTAATTATTTCTAATGAATAAAAGGGAATTGTTTTGTACTTCAAAAGATCTTTATTAGCGTTAGCGATTTGTGCATCCGTGGTCTCAGTAGAGGCGGTGGCGAATATCAGAGCCAATGATATGGCTTCTTCTGCTACGCCTGCTTCTGTTGGTCACCGTCCTGTGGCAACTACTAATGCAAAAAAGATAGAAGTGTCTGGGGAACTGACGACCGGTTCAACCCTCCAGATAGCGGATGTTTTTATTGAGGATGAGGATGGGGATCTCTTATCGCTGGATAAAATGAATAATGCCGACGATATTAAATGGTATCTGGTGGATAATGAGGCCGCCGATCCTTCTGGAATCCCGGCGGCAACTGGGACGGCTTTTACCATTCCTGCTGATGCAGGCGGTAAAAAAATTAAAATCGTTTACCGAATTAAGACGGCAACGGGGACGCCGGATAGTGCATTCTTGCCTGCCACTGTCTTATTAACTGCTGCATCTTCTGGGGTGAGCGGCGACTCCGCCGCAGACGGTACAATTTCTAATAAGCTACGTTCTGTCACTATCAATGTGGTGAATGAAAGTGGTAAACCGACTGATAAACTCAACGGTACCAATGACGCCAACACTCCAGTGGTAGGCGGCACCCTTGAAGCGGTACTGGAATGTGCCGCCACAGCGGCGGCTGAGTGTGAGGTCAGTAATTATAACTTTACCTGGCAGATGGCGGATGCCGGGACACCAGATAAGTTCACCGATCTGAATAATACCAACGCTGAAAAGCATAAATATATTATTAAGGGAACTGAGCAGAATAAACTGTTCCGTGTCCACGTTACGCCTAAAACGACGAAAGCCACGCCGGAGAATAAACGCGCTATCCGTCGCTGATGGTTATCGCTAAATAAACATCTTATTTAAATACTCCCTCTGCCAGGCAGGGGGATATAGCAGGAGACAATAAAGTGGTTTTTTCTAAAAAACCCATTACTAAATATATAACCTGGGCCATTGTTACCAGTCAGATTCCACTGCCGGTCATCGCTGATAGCGATAATGAAATTCAGTCATGGATTGCAGGGACGGCATCGTCTATTTCTCCGCATCTGCAGGAGGGGACGCTGGAGGATTATGCCAAAGGAAAAATAAAGGCATTACCAGGGCAAGCCGCTAATCATCTGGTGAACGAGGGGATGAAGAGCGCTTTTCCGGAGATTATTTTCCGTGGTGGCGTCAATCTTGAAGATGGCGCGAAATATCGCTCATCAGAGTTCGATATGTTTATTCCCGTCCAGGAAACAACATCGTCTTTACTCTTTGGCCAGCTTGGCTTTCGCGACCACGACAGCAGCAGTTTCGATGGCCGCACCTATGTTAACGTTGGTATGGGTTACCGCCAGGAGGTCAATGGATGGCTGTTCGGCGTCAATACGTTTCTGGATGCCGACATCCGTTATTCCCACTTACGTGGCGGCATTGGCGGGGAAGTCTATAAAGACAGTCTGGCCTTTTCCGGCAACTATTATTTCCCTCTCACCGGCTGGAAAACGTCAGCAGTTCATGAATTACATGATGAGCGTCCGGCATATGGCTTTGATCTGCGAACAAAAGGCACGCTCCCCGATTTTCCCTGGTTCAGTGGCGAGCTGACATATGAACAGTATTACGGGGATAAAGTTGATCTATTGGGTAACGGTACATTAAGCCGGAATCCCCGCGCCGCAGGTGCGGCTCTGGTCTGGAATCCTGTCCCCTTACTTGAGGTCAGAGCAGGATATCGGGACGCCGGTAATGGCGGATCGCAGGCGGAGGGCGGTCTGAGAGTCAACTATTCCTTCGGTACGCCGTTACATGAACAGCTTGATTACCGCAACGTTGGGGCGCCGTCGAATACGACTAATCGACGTGCCTTTGTCGATCGTAATTACGATATCGTCATGGCGTATCGGGAGCAGGCCAGTAAAATCCGCATTACGGCAATGCCGGTGTCAGGCCTGTCCGGGACGCTGGTGACATTAATGGCGACGGTAGATAGCCGTTACCCGATTGAGAAAGTTGAGTGGTCGGGTGATGCGGAGCTTCTCGCCGGACTTCAGCTTCAGGGGAGTTTGGGCAGCGGCCTTATCCTTCCTCAACTTCCGCTGACGGCGACCGACGGTCAGGAGTATAGCCTTTATTTAACGGTGACTGACAGCCGGGGTACTCGCGTGACCTCCGAGCGTATCCCGGTAAGGGTGACACAGGATGAGACCAGTTTCCGTTCCTGGATAAATGTTATCAATGACGATGTTCAGGTTGAGGACGGCAACTTTGTTATCAGTACGCCGCTTCCTGCCGGAGAAGAGGGGAAGGTTATTGAGTGGCACTACGTGCGCGAGCGTTCTGAAGAGGAGTGGGCATCGCTCAAACCACGTCATATTAAGTATCAATCAGATATGCCGGGTCTGGCATTTAAAGCGCTCGGTGGTACAGAGCGTGACGGCCATTGGGTTGAACGGGTTCTGGTGACCCATATCGGCGATGATGCCCGCTCGCTCAAATTACATATTGAAGCAAGCGGACCAGACGATAAACATCCGGTGAAGGGTACCGTACTACTACAAGCGCAGTCAGACAGTATTGCGCAGAAGGTCACTTCTGTGGAGGTGCTTTTTACGCCGGGTACTGAAGAAGCCAACGGAAGCGTTACTGCGCCAGTCGTCGGAACAGAAATGCGAGCCAGAACGCTTTGTGTAAATAACACGGACTGTACTGATGCGTTTAATTATCAGTGGGAAATCTCGGATGAAATGAAATCCTGGCAATCCGTACCGGGTGCGACAAAGGCCACCTGGCTTATCCCTTATAGCCTTAACGGGGAATCGCTACAGAATAAATATATCCGCGTCAGAATTATTTCTGATAAAGAAAATGCCAAGAGTTCTACCGCAGCATCTGATGCGAATTAATGTTTTAAAAAGGATCAACAGTGCGTATGTCGAAACATAATCTTATTATCTATAGCCTGCTTCTGGCGGCTGCGCCGATAAGCGTCTTGGCGGATTCGTCGACAACGTCCGCGACAACCGTCGGGATGTTTTCTCCTCCTACGGCGCCGAGCGTTGGGCACAGGCCTGGAACACCTCGTGATACCTACGAATTGCAGTTTAATGGACTTGGCTTTTCTATTGAAAAGTATACACCTTTTCCGGGAATGACTATTGCGAGGAATGCCAGAAATGTAGGCATCAGAGATCCGGATAATAACTATCAGTCTGCGGAAACTTTTACTACAGTATGTACGTATTATCAGATCAATAAAGATAACTCTCAGCATATACTTAAACGTGAAAAGCCATGTGAGCATAAATTTAATATCCAAAAGGAACATCGGGGTTCAAAGATTAAACTAGAAATTTATAATGAAACGGATATGGCCTCAGCGTCAGGGTACACACCTGTGCCATCGGTATCTGAGTTCCAGTATATTGAAACAGAAACTATATCTAATACGCCAAGCCCAGATTTAACAGTTATGAGTATAGATAAGTCTGTATTATCGCCGGGTGAAAGTGCCACCATCACAACTATTGTTAAGGATATCGACGGGAATCCTGTAAATGAAGTTCACATTAATAAGACTGTAGCGCGTGAAAATTTAAAAGGCTTATGGGATTATGGCCCTCTTAAGAAAGAAAATGTTCCAGGTAAATATACACAAGTTATAACCTATCGTGGGTATAGTAATGAACGTATTGACATATCTTTTAAATATGCAATGAGTTTCACGAAAGAAATTTCCATCAGAGGAAGACTATAAAACTATATTAATTATTATGACTAATATAATTCTTTTTATCACCATCATCTTATTATGGATGTTCACCTGGTTTTTTAGCGGATTGCTAAATAATTATTATGGCTAAAATAATACAAACGTTAAAAGGAGAAGTTTTTATGACACCAACGACAACACAGGATTATATCTCATTGGGTCAGGAACACGCTGTCACCTTTGGCAAAACGCAGCTGACCCTCAAACCTGGTATACTGGCTGAAGGGGAACCATTACCCTGCACAAAGGGGCTGGTGAGCCATAATTTATTACCGGGTTACTGTATCCCGGGGATAAAAAAGCGGATTATTGTCGTCCCGTCACTGGATACGCCGGTTTGTGAATGGCAGGTAAAAGACTGTAGTGACCGCCTTAAATCAGCGGGTAGCCACTCAAACCGGGCGGTATATGTGCTGAGTATGGATACGCCATTTGCTCAGGCCCGTTTTATTCGGGAACATGATATTCATCCCGGCATAACCTTTGTTTCTGACTACGCTTGCCGCCAGTTTTTGGATAATTCCGGGCTGAAAATTAATGAGCTCAGTATTTTTGCCAGAGCGTTGATAGAGTGCGATGAAAACAATGTGGTTACGCGTGTTAGTGTACCACGAGATATCACTCATCTTCCTGTTTACTAATCACTTATATCAGCACCGTCCCTGCACAGAGAACCGAATAACCGGCAATGCAGGGGCGCAGGCATCCTCCTGTAGTGCCCCCACATTTAACACATATACTATTGCATCACGCATAAGGAACTGAAAATGATGCCAGCGGATGGGGCAGGTTAACGTTATGGCACCCCTGAATTTCTGCAATAATCGTCTGGTAACCGGAAAGCCACTTATGACTTTGTGATTTGGCCTGCTGGTGCTGTAAATTATTTATCAATAGCTCCATTGATTCGCGGGTCTGCCAGTAATAATTATTAACCATTCTTCCGCTGGCGGCATCGGTATAGCTTTCCATCCCAATATAGCCATCAATAGTCTGTGTATAGCGCTCAATCCAGCCATCCAGTTGATAAAATTCTTCGTCGTACTCTTTTTTTTCGAAAATAAAACTTGTCAGAAACAGCGACATGGTATTTCTCCTGTTACGCAATATCAATCAAACACCCATCAACGTGGATTCAAAACGTAAACCTGGCATCATTTTTTCAAGGCCGTCAGTCAGCATGTTTCCTGCCGCGTACAATTCATCAACCGGCATTTCCGGCAAGCTTTCAAGGATAAACCACATCGCTTTATCTGAAGCGCTTAGTCGGGTACGTACTCCCTGACGCCAGTTCCAGCGCCGACAGGTGACGCCTCTGTCATCTCGCCAGATAACTTCGCCCGGTTCTGGTGACTCGGTGACGGGTTGTCCTTCTTTCAGGGTATCAAATGTTTCACTACCGTCTGCGAAAACCAGCCGCGGCGATCCACAATAAGCCGCGCTATTTTCGCCGCCTACCGGTACGGCATAGCGCAGGCTCACCGCGTTATAAAGATCAACGACCGGGTCCAGCGCCGCCATTGTTCCATCCTTCAACACGCGTTTTCGTAGCGCTTCAGCCGAGCAGGGGGTGCGCTTTGGTTTTGCGCCGAATGCTTTAAACACCGCATTCCAGGCGTCTATATGCGCCTGTGCCCACGCCGGTTGGCCGTTAATTACGGCCTGACAGGCCTCTTTTAGCGCGATTTCTCCGACCTGCGCATCGCGAACCGGAGCGGCAATAACATTAATACTTAATGCACGAAAGCCGGGAGCGATACGGGCCAGTTCCGGGCTGATTGACGGTAACATAGAAGACATCGCATAATCCTGTAATGACTATTTTCTTCTATGATATCGACCAATGACCAAAAAAGTCAACTTATCGACCACGGCGGGCGCCGACGTCAGCACGATAAATGAAGCTGTTTCCCAACGTATCAAACAATTTCGTAGCCAAAAAAAGATGTCGCTGGATGAGCTTGCGCGGCGTTCCGGCGTCAGTAAAGGAATGCTGGTGGAAATTGAAGGCTGTAAAGCCAATCCAAGCATTGCGCTGTTATGTAAGATCGCGGCGGCAATGGGAGTGTCCGTGGCGGATTTTGTCAACGTCGCCAGCGAGCCGATGGTCCATCTTATCGACCGGGATGCTATTCCGGTGTTGTGGCGCGGCGAGAAAGGCGGCAGCGCAAAACTGATGGCGGGAACCAGCGGGCCGGATATGCTGGAACTCTGGCAATGGATAATGCATCCTGGTGAACAGTTTGAATCGGCAGGGCATCCGGCAGACACCTGTGAATTACTGTTTGTTAATCAGGGAACACTGACATTAACAGTCGACGGTAGACGCTTTATTATTCGGGAGGGCTGCTCCGCTGTAGCCAGAACCGACATGCCTCATGCCTACGTTAACGACACTAATGAGGTGCTTGAATTTACCATGACGGTGAATGAAAAGAGCCGTTGATCACCGTAAGGCGCTAACAACCCGCCATCCGGACAGGGAAGCCTCGGTGCCCGATAACACTTATCGGGCACCGGCTATCTTTTATTTTGTCGCAGGCGCGGCCTCCGGGTCATCGATATAGAGCGTCTGGCTTGGGAAGGCGAAGTCAGCGCCGTTTTCCTGGACAATCGCAATAATTTTCAGGTAAACATCCTGCTGTACGGCAAGCCATTCCTGCCATACTGTTGTTTTGGTAAAGCAATACACCATAATATTCAGCGAAGAGTCGGCGAATTCATTAAAATAGACCAACAGCGTCTGTTTCTGATCGATATCGCTGTGCGCCTGCAGCATGTTTCTGATAGCGTCAACAATGAGGCCAATTTTGTCGGCATCTTCGTAACGTAACCCAATAACCGTTTTTATTCGACGGTTGGTCATCCGTCCCGGATTCTCAACGCTAATGGATGAAAAGACGGAATTAGGCACGTACAACGGGCGGTGGTCGAATGTGTTAATTCGCGTAATTCGCCAGCCGATTTCGGCGACCGTACCTTCGATATTTCTGTCAGGAGAACGAATCCAGTCTCCGATACTGAAGGGGCGATCGAAATAGAGCATAATACCGGAGAAAAAATTGCTCAGGACATCTTTGCCCGCCATACCAACAGCGATACCGCCGATACCGCCAAAGGTCAGCAGACCGGACAGACTCATGCCAAAATGTTCTCCATACAGTAAGACAATCGCGACAATAATGGTTATTTTTATGACCCGTGCCAGAATACGGGTACTGGTGACATCTCTACCTTTATTGACCTGTGCTTTTTCAAATTGGTTAATAATCAGGAAAAGTTTTATCGTCAGAATAAGCGCAATGAGCGAGGTGCAGATAAAATCAATGACCCCGGAAGAGATAAAACGCAAATTATAATCTTCAATAGCATTATTCAGGATGCTCCCGATGGTCCCAATAATAATTGCATAAATAAAAAACTGTGCCGCATGGAACGTGAATCCTTTCTTCCACTGTACGTTACGGCTGAGCCAAAATCTCACGACCAGCAACGCCATACCGCAACTGAAAAGTATCGCCAGATTAAATGCGTTTTTGAGAAAAAATTCAGTGAACATTATTGTTTTCCGCTCCTTCCTACGATAACAGCTCAGAATGACCTGATTAACAGGTATTTTACCCAGGATAAACGCGTAGATCATCGATAAGTAAAAAGAAGAAATAGTGCTATCAGCTTTAATCTCAGCGGTTTACTTTTTATGTAAATACAATGTCACGTTTTATAGGGCAGACATCGCGTGATTGTCATGGTATTGTTGCTATCAGGTAACAAAGTCATCTGTAAAGGACAATACTATGATCATGATGAAGCTGAAATCGGCGAAGGGGAAAAAATTTCTGTTATGCCTGCTGGCAGTGTTTATCGTTGCGGCATCGGTGGTAACGCGCGCGACTATCGGCGGTGTGATTGAGCAGTATCATATTCCACTGTCCGAGTGGACAAGCTCTATGTATGCCATTCAGTCGGCAATGATTTTCGTTTACAGTCTGGTGTTCACTATTCTGCTGGCGATTCCTTTGGGGATCTATTTCCTCGGCGGAGATGAGTAACAGGAATGAGGTATTGGCCGGATGGCAGCGCCATCCGGCAGGACGGAAGAGGGATTAATCGTCCTCGTCGTCCAGTTCAACCGGTGTTTGATATTCATCAGGCTTGATGACTAACAGGTCGCAGCGCAGATGGTCAATGACCTGTTCGGCCGTGTTCCCCAGAAACGCGGCTGAAAGTCCGGTACGTCCAACGGTGCCAAGCACAACGATCCCCGCCTGGAGATGTTCGGCAAGATCCGGGATAACTTCTTCCGGCAAGCCTTTTTCTACATGCGTAACTTTTTCATCAATGCTGAATTTCTGGCGCAGCGCTTTCATCGCCAGTAAATGCTGGCCTCTGATGGCGTCGTTATACACGCTGGGATCAAATTCCGGCAGCTCAATGGCGATATTGATTGGCGTAACGGGGTAGGCGCCGACCAGGTGCACTTCGGTATGATTAACCTGCTCCGCCAATTGTAAGGTCTCTTTTACCAGCTTTTCGTTGAGAGCATTGTGATAGGGCTCTTCGCTTGCGAGGTTCACGGCAACCAGGGCTTTGCCGCCTTCTGGCCACGGCTGATCTTTGACCATCCACACGGGGCTTGGGCATTTACGCAGCAAATGCCAGTCGGTAGGGGTAAAAATGACCGCTTCCAGTCGATCGTGCTGATGCGCCATTTTCAACACCAGATCGTGACTGCCGGCGATAACCTCCTGGATGATGGCCTCAAAGGGACGATTGTGCCAGACCACTTTAATTTCAATGGGGACACCGGCTTCAAGATAATATTTCGCCTGCTCACGTATCCAGGCTGTGCGTTGACTTATTACGCCCTGACGCATTGCGGTGCGTTCGTCAGGAGAAAGCAGGGTGGTCATCTCATACGAGAAATCGTAAATAGGCAGGAAAGCTTTAATTTTGCCGCCAATCCGTTGATGCAAATAAACTGCTCGCCGTAATGCGGGTTGGTCGTCCTGATTGGGATCGATGACCACCAGCATATTTTGATACATAGCCATACAGGGTCTCCTTACAACTGTCATCGCAGTTTGTAACTAAAGAGTAACTCAAATATGGTGAATGAAACAGAGGAAGCGCTTCTGCCAGATCAATAAATGAGAAAAATTTAACGATATGGCAGAAGATAACATCAATGGTTTAGCTGACGTTTAAGCGACGTTGCGGGTATGACCGGCGAGGGCCGCCAGCGCATCGCTGTTTTCAATAGTAATATACTTACCTTTCACCGCCAGCATACCGCTTTTCTGGAAACGCCCCAGCAGACGGCTAATGGTTTCGACCGTTAAGCCCAGATAGTTGCCGATATCGCCACGGGTCATCGTCAGGCGGAATTCACGCGGTGAAAAACCACGCTGCGCAAAGCGGCGGGACAGGTTGTAAATAAACGCAGCCAGACGTTCTTCGGCGTTTTTCTTCGACAATAACAGGATCATATCCTGATCGCCTTTAATTTCACCGCTCATCAGACGCATCATTTGCTGACGCAGGTTAGGCATTTTGCCGGACAGGTCATCCAGTGTCTCAAAGGGTATTTCACATACCATTGAGGTTTCCAGCGCCTGTGCAAAGCTCGGATGATGACCGCTGCCAATGGCGTCAAAACCCACCAGGTCGCCTGCTAAATGGAATCCAGTAATCTGCTCATCGCCTTGCTCGGTAATGGTGTAGCTCTTAATCGTTCCGGAGCGGATAGCATAGAGCGATTTCAATTCATCACCTGCTTTAAACAGAGTTTGCCCTTTCTGAATGGGCTTTTTGCGCTCGATGATATTATCAAGCTGATCAAGCTCATGCTCGTTAAGTGTGAACGGGATGCAAAGCTGGCTGATACTGCAATCCTGGCAATGGATAGCACAACCGCCAGACTGAATGCGCCGTATAATTCGCTTTTCCGGGATCATAGGTCTGCTCAAGCCGTAATTGATATTTGTCAATTTTAACATCTTTTTGGTGAGCGCGTAAGTCTGAGCTATCCCGGAGAAGGAATAATTCAAGTATAAGTTTGATGAATACTTTTATCTATTTGAAAACACGTAATTTATTTGTTGTTGCTTTACATAAAAGTGTGACCGATAAGGCACTTTTTGCCTGTATTTTCATAATAAAAGATAGCCTTCATGGCGTAATAGCCACTCTTTTCGCTGCACGCCGCCTGCGTATCCGGTCAGAGTGCCGTTACGCCCAATGACGCGATGGCAGGGAACAACAATACTGATGGGGTTCGCGCCATTCGCAGCACCGACTGCGCGTGCGGCGCCCGGTCGTCCCAGTTGCGCCGCCAGCTGACCATAGTGCATCACCTGCCCGCAGGGGATAGCGCGCAACGCCTGCCATACTTCCCGTTGAAAAGGTGTGCCCCCCGTGGCGGTTTCCAGGGTATCAATTACGGCGAGATTGCCTGCAAAATAATCTGCAAGCTTATCGCTGAGTCCACCGGGGTTAGTCGCGGAAACGCGTTCATAGCCTTCGTGACGGTAGTGGATATTTAGCAGTTGCTCCATACGATCGCGGTACTGTTCCCACTCAATGGCCCGCAGTCGAAACTGCTCATCGCAAACCACCCATAACGGACCTAATGGCGTGGCTATCTTCTCTTCAAGTAATCTCAGCATCCGTTCTCTCACATCGTCTTAATCTAACGTAAGAGACAAGATATCATGCCAGGAATACCCGCAACCATACTCCTTAAAAGATAGTCAGGGATAACACATTTAGCGCCAGTAATATCGTTGGTGGAGAAAAAGAGAGCCGGGCGAGGCGGTTAATTGCCTGACATTGTCGCTGTTATTGGAAATAACTGTAAACCGTTGTCGGTATAACAGGGCACGGTTATGATAACGGCAGTCGCAAAAACGCTGGAGGATGAACCATGAACCTTGACGATAAAGCGCTGTTTCTTGACGCCATGGAGGATGTCCAGCCGCTGAAACGCCATACTGATGTACACTGGCAGCCAACGCGTAATCTTAAAACGCCCCAGCGTATCGACACGCTTCAGCTTGATAATTTCCTGACGACGGGCTTTCTGGATATTCTGCCGCTGAATGAACCGCTGGAATTTCGTCGGGAAGGATTGCAGCAGGGTGTCATCGACAAGTTACGCAGTGGGAAATACCCTCAGCAGGCCAGCCTCAATTTGTTACGCCAGCCGGTCGAAACGTGCCGAAAAATGCTGTTTCGTTTTATCCTGGAGGCGCAGAAAGAGGGGTTGCGTAATGTCCTGATCATTCATGGTAAAGGGCGAGAGGCGAAGTCGCATGCCAATATCGTCCGAAGCTATGTGGCCCGTTGGTTGACAGAGTTTGAGGATGTACAGGCTTATTGTTCGGCGCTGCCGCACCATGGCGGCGGCGGGGCATGTTATGTCGCGTTACGTAAAACGGTGCAGGCTAAACAGGATAACTGGGAGCGCCATGCGAAGCGTAGTCGGTAAATCGTTACCGCTGGCGGACAGGACCGCCAGCGCAAGCTCGCGCGAACCCGATTTTATGCCTGATATAACGCCTTATCCAAACGCTCAGGATTCTGCAAGAGAACGGGCGATAACGCTGTCCACAGTAATAACACGGAGAAACAGTCATTCGCTTATTTAAGCGTCTATTAAAATATACTGGCTTTCGACTTAACTATTAAGCAGAAAATGGTGATAAGTACATCACTTGTCAATATGGATGGATGAATATCCTGGCATAGCGAATATAGGTGATTTTATCTGTTGCACTAAGGGAAATGGCGATGGTCTGGTATTGAATATGGAGAATGTCAAAGAAACGAATGGTAATAGATATCTGAAATGCTATAAAAATAAAACCTGTCTCCTATCCTGGTTGTAGGCCGTCAAAAATGTTGAGAAATATCAGCGTCAGGACATGCATTATTCTATTCATGGTATGTACGTTTCTTTTAGTGGATACTTTACAAATAGCTTTTCTGCACGATTTCCCTATTTTAATTACGTGTAATATCATTTATCTGATCTCGGCATTACTGCTTTGGTGGTATATGACCTGCTATCTGGTTGTGCCGATTAATACGGTGAAGAAAAGTATTGAAGAGGTCGCAGCAGGAAATTTGTCTATTCATATCTCCGAATTTGGCAATAATTGCGCCGGACGACTCATCCCCGGGATTAATAGCCTGTCGGAGAATATTTCCGCGCTGGTACGTGAAATCAGATCCTCTTCGCAAACGGCAATGACCCTTTCCGAACAACTGGCGGCGCGCAGTATGTCGCTATCCGTAAAGACGGAACAGCAGTCGGCCTCGTTAATTCAAACTGCCGCCAGTATGGATGAAATGGCGGCGAGTACCAAAAACAATGCGGATAATACCCGAATGGCGAGCATACAGGCGGATTGTGCAACCCAATGCGCCCGTAAAGGCGGTGAATTAATGGTGCGGGTTACAGAAAATATGCGTTCTATTACCGACTGTGCCTCGCAGATGACGGAGATTATTTCATTGATTGACGGTATCGCATTCCAGACTAATATTCTGGCGCTTAACGCGGCGGTAGAGGCTGCGCGGGCGGGCGATCATGGAAAAGGTTTCTCCGTGGTGGCCGGGGAAGTGCGTAATCTGGCGCATCGTAGCGCTGAGGCGGCAAAAAATATCAAGGCGCTGATCGACGTTACGCATGACAATGTGCGGCAGGGGGCCGCCATAGTGCAGGAGGCTGAAAAAAATATGCAGGAGATTGTTGGCGGCTCCGGGCAATTAAACGTGCTGATGAGTGAAATTTCCACCACCACGCGGGAGCAGGAAAAAGGCATTAACCAGATAACCCTGGCGTTGAGCGATCTGGAAAGCGCAACCCATAGCAATGTTTTAATGGTTGAAGCGTTATCTGCTTCTTCGGATGTTTTAAAGGCGCAGGTGATCGAGTTACAGACTAAAACCGACAAATTTCGTTTAAGCCTGCCGGGTTACAGTGAACATGCTCTGTCGCGCTCTCATGTATCACCTCTTTCGACCATCACCAGGCGCGGCCAGGCCTGATAATACATGTTTGGTAAGCGCCTGTTGCTAAAGCGCTTTTTTCGCACGTTCCCGTCATTCTTTTTGCGCAATGAGAAAATGAGAGATTGCTTAACCTTTCCCGAAAGCTAGACTAACGGCATAAGAGTTGTAACGAGGAGGCGCTGTGGAAGCCATTAAGGGATCGGATGTGAACGTGCCGGATGCCGTTTTCGCATGGCTACTGGATGGTCGTGGTGGAGTAAAACCGCTCGAAGATAATGATGTGATCGATAGTCAGCATCCCTGTTGGCTACATCTTAATTATACCCACCCGGACAGCGCCCGCTGGTTAGCTTCAACGCCTTTACTCCCCAATAACGTGCGTGATGCGCTGGCTGGTGAAAGCTCGCGCCCGCGCGTAAGTCGTTTGGGGGAAGGGACGCTCATTACGCTGCGCTGTATTAATGGCAGTACTGACGAACGCCCGGATCAATTAGTGGCAATGCGTTTATATATGGACGAGCGATTCATTGTGTCTACCCGTCAGCGAAAGGTTCTGGCGCTGGACGATGTGGTCAGTGATTTGCAGGAGGGCACCGGGCCCGTAGATTGCGGCGGCTGGTTAGTGGATGTGTGCGATGCGTTAACCGATCACGCCAGTGAATTTATTGAAGAGCTACACGATAAAATTATCGATCTGGAAGATAATCTTCTCGACCAGCAAATCCCACCGCGCGGTTTCCTCGCATTGCTACGTAAACAGCTAATTGTTATGCGTCGCTATATGGCGCCGCAGCGCGACGTCTATGCCCGGCTTGCGAGCGAACGGTTGCCGTGGATGAGCGACGATCACCGGCGCAGAATGCAGGATATCGCCGACAGGCTGGGAAGGGGGTTGGATGAGATTGACGCTTGTATCGCGCGTACTGGCATCATGGCGGATGAAATTGCCCAGGTGATGCAGGAGTCTCTGGCGCGCAGAACTTATACCATGTCGCTTATGGCGATGGTTTTTCTGCCCAGCACTTTTTTAACAGGGTTATTTGGCGTTAACCTGGGCGGTATTCCCGGCGGCGGATGGCGGTTCGGCTTTTCTCTGTTTTGTATTCTGTTAGTTGTCCTGATCGGTGGTGTTACTTTATGGTTGCATCGCAGTAAATGGTTGTAACAAAAGCGCTTTTCAGACCATTTCGGGTGAAAAAACGCCGAGAAATTTGAGCGAAGTCAATAAACCATCTACCTATTCGGGGCAATATCTCTCTCGCAGGTGAATGCAACGTCAAGCGATGGGCGTTGCGCTCCATATTGTCTTACTTCCTTTTTTGAATTACTGCATAGCACAATTGATTCGTACGACGCCGACTTAGATTAGTCGGCTTTTTTTTGCCTGTAGACTATCTGCGTCTACCCTTTAAGAGTCTGAATGACATTCTGGAGGGTAATATGAGCTGTCTTTTGACCTTATTATATCTACACTCGTCCTTGTCGGACCCGATTCCCACTGACCCTGTTCCCATTCCTGAGCCGCTTCCCCGTCCTCAGCCGATGCCCGACCCGCCGCCGGACGAAGAACCGATTAAAATGTCGCATCAAACGCCCGGATCTGCGAGGATACGCGCCTGCTGACTATGAGTCGTTACCGCGAGAGTAAATTGTGACCGCTTTTTCAACCCTGAATGTTTTGCCCGCCGCCCAGCTCAATAACCTTACTGAGCTGGGCTATCTTGAGATGACACCTGTTCAGGCCGCAGCATTACCCGTCATTCTGGCGGGAAATGATGTGCGTGTGCAGGCCAGGACCGGTAGCGGCAAAACGGCGGCGTTTGGTCTTGGGCTCTTGCATCGAATTGACGTCACTTTGTTCCAGACACAGGCGTTAGTGCTTTGTCCGACGCGGGAGCTGGCGGATCAGGTTGCCGGAGAGTTACGTCGCCTGGCCCGTTTTCTGCCAAATACCAAAATTCTGACCTTGTGTGGCGGGCAACCCTTTGGCGCACAGCGCGACTCGCTTCAGCACGCTCCGCATATCATTGTCGCGACGCCGGGGCGCCTGCTGGATCATTTACAAAAAGAAACCGTATCGCTGGATGCGCTGCACATTCTGGTAATGGATGAAGCAGACCGAATGCTGGACATGGGATTCAGTGACGCCATTGATGAGGTGATCCGCTTTGCGCCTGCGACGCGCCAGACGTTATTGTTTTCAGCAACCTGGCCTGACGCCATTGCGGCGATTAGCGGTCGTGTACAGCAGCAGCCAATACGTATTGAAATCGATACGGTAGATGCGCTACCGGCTATCGAACAACAGTTCTTCGAAACGTCTGCGCATGAAAAAATTTCGCTGCTACAAACGTTGCTTAGCCAGCATCAGCCAGCGTCCTGCGTGGTGTTTTGCAATACCAAAAAAGATTGTCAGGCCGTTTGTGATGCGCTTAATGCGGTAGGACAAAGCGCGTTGGCGCTCCACGGCGATCTGGAACAACGCGACCGCGACCAGACGTTGGTGCGTTTTGCAAATGGCAGCGCGCGCATTCTGGTTGCCACCGACGTTGCCGCGCGAGGGTTAGACATTAAATCGCTCGAACTGGTGGTTAACTATGAACTGGCCTGGGACCCGGAGGTGCATGTCCATCGTATTGGCCGTACGGCGCGCGCGGGAAGCAGCGGCCTGGCGATCAGTTTCTGCGCGCCGGAAGAGGCGCAGCGGGCGAATATTCTTTCAGAAATGCTGCAACTCAAGCTGAACTGGCTGAATGCGCCCGCCCGGCAGTCGTTACTCCCTCTGGCCGCAGAGATGGCTACCCTATGCATTGACGGCGGCAAAAAAGCGAAAATGCGTCCGGGAGATATTTTGGGCGCGCTGACCGGCGATATTGGATTAGACGGGACGGATATCGGCAAAATTAACGTGCATCCCATGCACGTTTACGTCGCCGTACGTCAAGCAGTAGCGCAAAAAGCCTGGAAGCAGTTGCAAAACGGGAAGATCAAAGGCAAGTCATGCCGGGTACGACTATTAAAATGATCGATAGTATGGCGTCTCAGCGGAGTGCTGAGACGCCTGCAGATTATTTCACTTCGATAACATCAAGCCGCAACGCCTCTAAGGCGGTGTCATCTTCTTCCGGCTGCCAGCCAGCGGGCTGCAAGGGAATCTCTTCACGATCGAACGCTAAATCGCCGCCGTCGACGACCTCGGAACCGTGAGTGATCCCTTTGAAATCGAACAGGTTAGTGTCACAAAGGTGAGACGGCACGACATTCTGCATGGCGCTAAACATCGTCTCGATCCGTCCAGGATAGCGCTTATCCCAGTCGCGTAGCATGTCGGCAATCACCTGGCGTTGCAGGTTGGGTTGCGAACCGCACAGATTACAAGGAATGATAGGGAAGGCTTTGGCCTCAGCAAAACGGATAATATCTTTCTCGCGGCAGTAAGCCAGCGGACGGATCACGATATGTTTGCCGTCATCGCTCATCAGCTTCGGCGGCATCCCTTTCATTTTTCCGCCATAGAACATATTCAGAAACAGGGTTTGCAGAATATCGTCGCGATGGTGGCCCAGGGCGATTTTAGTCGCGCCCAGTTCAGTCGCCGTACGATACAGGATACCCCGACGCAAACGCGAGCACAGCGAGCAGGTGGTTTTTCCTTCCGGAATCTTCTCCTTCACAATGCCGTAGGTGTTTTCTTCGACGATTTTATATTCTACGCCCAGCTGCTCAAGGTAGGCTGGCAGGATATGTTCCGGGAAACCTGGCTGCTTTTGATCGAGGTTGACGGCGACCAGTGAAAAATTGATCGGGGCGCTTTGCTGCAAATTACGTAAAATTTCCAGCATCGTATAGCTATCTTTGCCGCCAGAAAGGCAAACCATAATGCGATCGCCTTCTTCAATCATATTAAAATCGGCAATCGCTTCGCCAACGTTACGGCGCAGGCGCTTTTGCAACTTGTTGAGGTTGTATTGCTCTTTTTTTGTATTCTTTTGAATTTCTTGCATTATTTCAGTTCTCTGGTACTAAATGGGGCGAACTTTGCAACTACGATAACCGCGCATTCAACATCGCTACTTGTTCGTCGTTCATGTCATCAATCTACATACCGTAAATTTCATACACCATCTGCGCAGTTTCATGCCCCATTTGGCTGGCGATAAATGCCGGGTTCGCTCCTGCCGTCAACAGCCAGCAGGCAAAAGTATGTCGCGTATGGTACGGATTACGGCGACGAATGCCAGCACGTTTTAATAGAGATAGTACCTTCGGATATTGTCAACTGTATACATCATGCAGCCAGGTCCGTTAAGAAGTGACGGGCTCAACTGAAATTCAGGCGCTGCTGCGTCCTGATGATGGTACGTTTCAAGTGGTTTCGTGGAGTGAACCGGGACTGGTGTAAAATGATATTCGGCACACCCTTTTTGCTCTTTTATTGGTGATATAAAATAACGTATCAGTATTTTATTATCTAATAAGATAGTGCAGAGTGTTTAATTATCGTTGGGTAAGAACATTTTACCGTATACTATTTAAAATTTTCTTGTTTATTCTGGTGGTCGTATTGAATTAAAAATAGCCTGTATCATATGTACAGTTCAGACAAATTATTTGCGATGAGAATTGCTACCTGATATCTACACCTTATGAAGCATACCATAATTCTGGCTGGAGAACGTAATGCGTATAACAGTAAGTGATATATCAACCAGAGAATCACAGCAGACGGTACAGATACAAGCTATCAGAAGTTGGGATACCATACCGTACCTTTCAATGTTGGATGGACTTTATCAGGACGATATCTTTCATGAGCAAGTGTCTAATTTACCAGAAGAATATATTAAGCTGGATGAGATTGCCAAAGATGAAGAAAAGAACAGATTAAATATTTACGACTTCTTCTTTGAGCCAACACATGAAATTATATATGAAGATATTAAGTCAACATTGGATTTTTATTATTCAAATAGCGCAACCTTCCGTAGGCTGGTTAATTATAAAGTAGAGCGCAGTATCAATGACGATATAGATACCAATAAATGCGAGGTAAAGATATCTCTAAATTACAGTTACGAAAATATTGATGGGGGGCGAGGATATTTATCGCTTCCATTTGATAAGAACGGCTATCCAATTCCCCCTGACTTTCACAACTGTGTGAATGGAATCACATCAGAAAAATTGTTGTTAGATCTATTTCTAAAACATATTTTGCACGATCATTTAAATGCAAACGGTGAAGTTACAAACGTTTACGCCAATGTTATTTATAAAGAGATTGATCCTGCTGCAATTGCACATACATCGTCGTGTTTTTCTCAGGTAACGATGAGTGGTGAACATGCGCTATTTAATGTAGATAGCGTAACTGTTCCACCTAAAAGTACTGAGCAAATTATATCTGAGGGAAAGGAAATTCAAAGGCAAATTTTCTTATCTTCCCATAGCAGCAATCATCTTCAGCCAGTAACCATTCATAAAATGGACAGGAGTATTAAAAACATTGCAGTAACTGGTTTGTTATTATCATCAAGATTAGCAGTAACATCTGGTGATTATAGGATAAAAAATGGTAATTCAGAAGGTGAGAATAATTTTTTACCCGTTAAAGAATTACAGAGATATGAAAGGGCTCTCCCGGAGGATCATCCTGCCCCAACTACGGAGCCTAACCTGGCAGGTAAGGTGTTAGATGGCCTATTTGAACACTTTACATCTATGGCGGGAGGACGCCTTATCTCAATACTCAAACTACTGGTAAAAGAACAAGAGGCAAATAGTTATAAAAGAGGCTATCATGAATTACTTGCGTTTTCTCAAACTGGGCAGTGGACGCATGATGGAAGAGCTATTGCCGCTGAATATATGTTCAAAGGTCTTTTAGTTCATTTAAGTGATCGTCTCATTGTTCTCGGTGAGGGAAGTTTCATTTCTGTTCTATCTTTTGTAAGAGAAAATATTCAACATCAATATAAAATATATGAGCTAATGGCGCGTGATATGCTGGTTCATCCTATGCATTTCAGTACTGAGCCTGAACCACTCATGATAGACAGGCCTTTATGGACAAGGGAAAGCCACTATGCGAAAGTCCTGTATGAAAAGTTTCCTGCTATTTCTGGTTCAAGCTTTGACGTTTTCTATGGTAAGGATGCTATTATTACAGCATTAGAAATAGTATCTTTCAATAGACAAGAAAGAGGAAAGAGCGCTTTTAATAAAAAAAGGATGAATCATCTTTTTAAGCTGATTCAATTAGTGATACACCATTTATCCAGCAATGGTGGTGATAGAGTATTGCTTAGCCCTGAAGGCATAAAAAATAATTTTATTATTATGCGTAATATTATTTTTTGGTGTGCAAATATAACGGGGCCAATTAATGATGAAAAAATAGACACAATAGCAAGAAAAATTGTGGTTAATAATAAATTTACCAAAGGTGTTAAATCAACACTTCCCAAAAGTAACGATCCTTTAATATTGTTAATGAAAGCTGCGATCAATAAACAGCTAGACTGGGCGGAGAAATATTATCGAGCAGAGACTCATATGAAGGAACATATGCAGGAGTGTGATATCTTAGGACTAATGGATATCAACAAAATGGTGCAAGAGGTCGTTGTTGGGCTTATTCACGAGATCAGTGATATTGCGCAAAGCAGTTGGCTGACATTAGAAGAACAACATGAGAGACAGGCTCAGGCTCTCGAATCGTTCAAGGAGAAGCTTTCCTCCATGAATGGCGGGCAAGAATTCGTTTATGCATTTAATAAGATTATTCAGGAGGGGTTGGGAGGATTAATTGAGCTGAGCTTTGATCTTGATGATACTATACATCATCGCACAACCTCCTCATTAAGTCCGGCTGCAAGGGCAGGACTTCACCTCTTAGGAACGGTCTGGAATATTGTAATGGGTCTTGTCCCTGGTTTTAACGCTCTGGCTGGTACCAGCAGTATTCTTAACCGGGCTGTTGTGGAAAACTCTGCGGATGTGTGCGGTTACGTACAGGATATTATACGTATCGGTATGGAGGCTGTTCCTGTTGCCGGAGCGAAGTTCACAGAAAGAGCGGCAAATGCAAAGTATACGGGCCTCCGATTTGTTGAAAATAAAATACAAAGAGGTGTAGTACGAGCGCCGATTCAAAAGGGGAGTAATTATAAAACTATAGAGTCAATAGAAAATACAGATTTTATTTATCAAAAAAGTAATCAGAAAGTTCTTGAGTTAGGTCCAGCGGGAAACGATGGGCTCTATCGCGCTACCGGTTTTGATAAACAAACGTATGGTTATTACAAACCGTCAGGAGAAGGCTTTTACAGAAAGCAAGCCTCATATCCACCGCTGTCATCGGAAGCGCCTAATACGATAAAATATGGCGACAGAGAGCTCGTTTTAACTAAAGAACCCGGTTCAGAAACGTATCAGGCAACCTATTCGGATAGCGGAAAAAATTCAGCCATGACATTTTACCGATCTTCTGATGGAAGATTTTATCAAGCGTCAGGGCTGAAAGGTGGGGGGCTTATTCGCCATATTGATAAGCCTTATTCAGAGTTAAGAGAAGGAGACGCGGGTTATGATGAAGAACTGCTGGATATAACGGATGATTCCCCCTTACTGGAAGATATACTGGCCTCCCTGTCAGAAGATTTATACCCTACATCAGAAGAAAATGTACAAAGTATTTATAAGAAATACCGGAGTGGGGATGTAGCAGCAGGGGAGACCGAAGTTGTATTATGCCGAGGTACAATAGGTCCGCAGGCTGAAAATATTGTTAGTTTTAAAACAGCAGGCGGTATTGAGGGGGGCGATGTAGAGGTATTGCCTGTCTCTGCTGAAATAGCCAAAGAGCAGGTTAGAAGTGGAAGAATCGTACCTGAATATACCACGGAACTTAGTGTTGCAGACAGGTTCAGCAGGGAGCATTTTCTTATTATCGTTAAGGTAAAAGTCAGATATCTTACACGAGGTAGTGTCAGCGAAAGCGGCTGGGTTATGCCAAAAAACACACCAGTGGACCCTGTTGGTATAATTGACAGGACATATGGTAAAGCAGAAAATACGGGGCAGGCAAACGCTTCTAAGTAATCATAAATCCTGAACAAGTTTATTGTTTTTATCTCTTGTGTATGAAAGATTGCTTTTATACTTTAAATAATTCGACTTGCAGGAAGGCGGCAAGCGAGCGGATCCCCAGGAGCTTACTCAAGTAAGTGACTGGGGTAAGGGAACGCAGCCGCAGCACATGCAACCTGAAGTATGTTATGGCGAGATACGCAACGGGTCAAAAGCGTCTTTATTCTGTCATCCGTATTAATTAAGATGTCACCACGACCCGAAAAATATCGGAACGAAGAGATGTATGACTAAAGAAGCTGTAATCTTTCTATTTATCGCCATCGTGGTAGAAGTTATCGCCACGATCTCATTAAAATTATCGGATAGTTTTACGCGTCTGGTACCGAGCCTCGTTACCATCATCGGATATTGTATCGCGTTCTGGTGCCTTACCATCCCAATGCGAACCATCCCTGCTGGTATCATTTATGCCATTTGGTCTGGGGTAGGGATTGTTCTTATTGGATTGATAGGATGGTTGTTTCTTGGCCAAAAACTGGATGTGCCGGCTATTATTGGCATGTTGCTTATCATCTGCGGCGTAATCGTAATCAATCTGTTTTCAAAAAGCGTCAGTCACTAGGCGATGATGATGGTTGATTTGAGCCCGCACTCTCTTATGCGGGCTCGGGTATTTAGCGCACCACCAGTACGGAGCATTCCGCATGACGCACAACGGCTGCGGCGTTGGAACCCAACAGATAGGTAGTAATATCCGGACGATGCGAGGCGATAATCACCATATCGGCCGGTAATTTTTTTGCCATTTCCAGAATCTTATCTTTAGGAGAGCCTTCTGCAACGTGCGCCTGCACGCGGTCCGCGGGAAGGTTGAATTTCTTGATAATCGCTTCCAGTTGAGATTTGGCTTCGGCTTTCAAATCGTCCATTGCGGGGAGCTCTGCTGAATAAGCCAGTCCCAGTGAAGCGTAATAGGGCAAAGACGGGATTACAGTCAAAAAGTGCACTTTAGCGTCGTCAATCTTTGCTTCGGCTTCAACATGTGAAATCACGCGTTGAGTTAATTCTGAATCTGAAATATCGATGGGTACAAGAATCGTTCTGTTCATAAAACCTCCTGTTTAAGTATCCACTGAAATTCTACTCCCTAAAGGCACTTTATGTACAATGACATACGTCACATTTTAGGTGCTGCTCCACGATACTCTGCGGGGACTACCAACAGGGGAGGACGGCGTAATATTAAGCGCATTCCCCGTAAATAATCAGCGAGTTGACGTTAAAACGTTATTTCTGCCTTGTCAGGAAAGACCTAAAAAGAGATGTTACCGTTTAATCCAATAATTAATGAAATAATTCGCAGTGAAATAGATATAATTTATACGAATGCTTTTGGGAGTATTATACGAAATAAAAATTATACAATATCATTCGGTTACGATATTCTACGCCTGTTATATGCCTTTATTGTCACATATTCATTTTGTCGCTGGGCCATTGCGTTAACCTTTGCTTTCCAGCGTATAAATTGACAAGCCCGAACGGATGTTCGGGCTTTTTTTGTTTCCAGGCTAATCCTTAGAATATTTTTTAATCTGCGCCGGATTTTTCCGCTTTTCCTGCCAGCAAGGCAAGAAAGTCATAGCGTTTTTGCAAATCCAATGCGGCATCTCGCCATAATTGTTCAGCTACTTCAGGCTGTTGCGCATTCAGGCGACGGAAACGCTGTTCATTAAGCAACGTTTCCGCCAGGGCATCAGACGGTGGCCGAGAGTCCAGCGCCAGCGGCGGCTTGCCTTCATCCGCACGGCGGGGATCAAAGCGGTATAACGGCCAGAAACCGGTCGCCGTTAACTGGCGCATCTGGTCATGGCTTAGCGCCAGATCGTAACCATGTTCCTCACAGGGGCTATAGGCAATGATCAGCGACGGCCCTGGCCAGGCTTCGGCCTCCTGGATGGCTTTCACCGTCTGGTTTAACTGCGCGCCCAGCGAAATTTGCGCGACATAAACATGACCATACATCATCATGCTGACGCCAAGATCTTTACGGGCTTTACGCTTGCCATGTTCGCCAAACTTAGTGACGGCGCCAAGCGGCGTCGCCTTCGACGCCTGGCCGCCAGTATTGGAGTAACACTGCGTATCCAGAACCAGAATATTGACATTCTCCGTCAGGCTTAACACATGGTCTAAACCGCCAAAGCCGATGTCGTATGCCCAACCATCGCCGCCAATCAGCCAGATTGATTTTTCTACCAGCGCATCAGCATCCTTTAACAGTTCCTCTGCGCCCGCAACCGATTTCAGATGTTGGCGTAATGCGGCGACCTGCTCACGCCGAACGTCAGGCGTTGCTTCGGCATGCAGCGCATCGTTTAATTCCGCCGGAATGCGATCGGCGAATTGCGCCAGTAAACGCATGACGCGCGCCCGGTGCTGATCCACGCTCAGACGGAAACCGAGACCAAATTCCGCGTTATCTTCAAATAACGAATTCGCCCATGCCGGGCCGCGTCCGTTGGCATCGGTGGTATAAGGCGTTGAGGGTAAGTTACCGCCATAAATAGAGGAACACCCCGTGGCGTTAGCGATTAACATTCTGTCGCCATATAACTGAGTCAGCAGTTTAATATACGGCGTTTCACCGCAGCCGGAACAGGCGCCGGAATATTCAAACAGCGGCGTAATAAGCTGCGATGTGCGGATATCAATTCGTTCCAGTTTGCTGCGATCGATTTCCGGTAAGTCGAGGAAAAAGTCATAATTCACTTTCTCTTCTTCCACATGCTCCAGGCGCGACATCATGTTAATCGCCTTGATCTGTGGATTTTGCCGATCTTTAGCCGGGCAGACCTCTACGCATAAATTACAGCCAGTACAGTCTTCCGGCGCGACCTGCAGCACATATTTCTGGCCGCGCATATCGCGGGACTTCACGTCCAGCGAATGCAGACTGGCTGGCGCGTTCTCCATCGCCTGCGGGGAAACGACTTTTGCACGAATCGCCGAGTGAGGGCAGGCGGCGACGCAGTGATTACATTGTGTACACAGTTCCTCTTTCCAGACAGGAATCTCTTCGGCGATATTGCGCTTTTCCCAGCGGGTGGTGCCCATCGGCCATGTTCCGTCCGGCGGCAGGGCGGAAACAGGCAGTGCGTCGCCGAGGCCCGCCAACATGGCGGCGGTAACGGTTTTCACGAAATCCGGCGCGGCGTCGGAGACGACCGGCGGGCGATGCGCGCTGTGCGGATTAACCGCCTGCAACGGCACTTCCGCCAGCGATTCCTGCGCCAGAGCCAATGCCTGCCAGTTACGCTCAACCAGATCCTGACCTTTGCTGCTATAGCTTTTGGCAATCGCGCCCTGCAGCTCAACCAGGGCGCTATCGCCCGGAAGAATATGCGTCAGGTGGAAGAAAGCCATTTGCATGACGGTATTGATGCGGGCGCCAAGTCCACATTCGCGGGCGATTTTCGCCGCGTTAACCACGTAAAAACGCGCCTTTTTCTGATTCAACACCGCCTGAACTTCTTGCGGCAGACGCGACCAGACCTCGTCGGCGCTGTACGGCGTATTAAGCAGAAAGATACCGCCGGGCTTTAGACGCTCCGCCATCTGATATTTATCGATAAACTGTAATTGATGGCAGCCGACAAAATCCGCCTGAGCAATTAAGTAAGCGGAACGAATGGGTTTTTCGCTGACACGCAGGTGCGATACCGTGAGCCCGCCAGCTTTTTTAGAGTCATAAACGAAATAACCTTGCGCATACCACGGCGTAGAATTACCGATAATTTTAATATTATTTTTCGTGGCGGATACGCTGCCGTCGCTTCCCAGACCGTAAAATAACGCATCAAGTTTAGCGCTGCCGGGCAGGGTATTTTCCGGTAATGGCAGCGAGAGATTAGTGACGTCATCATAAATGCCCACCGTAAACCGTGGTTTGGGTTTCGCGCGGCTGAGTTCATTAAAGACCGCCAGTACGCACGCCGGGCCGAACTCTTTGGATGATAGCCCATAACGGCCGCCAATGGTGCGCGGTAATGTTTCGCGCTCGCCATTATTAAAGGCCTCCGCCAGTGCGGTCATCACGTCCAGATAAAGCGGCTCGGCCTGCGCGCCTGGCTCTTTAGTGCGATCGAGTACGGCGATAGCGCGAACGGTTTCCGGTAATGCCTGTAACAAATGTTTGGCGGAGAAGGGGCGGAACAGACGGACTTTCAGAACGCCGACCTTTTCTCCGCGTATCAGTAGCTCGTCCACGACCTCTTCGCAGGTGCCGAGGGCGGACCCCATCACAATGATGACGCGTTCAGCCTGGGGATGGCCATAATATTCAAATGGCTGGTAGTGGCGGCCCGTAGCGTCGCCAAATGCCCTCATCGCCTCTTCAACATGATCATAAACGGCGTTGTACCACGGATTGGTCGCTTCGCGAGACTGGAAGTAGGTATCCGGATTCGCTGAAGTTCCACGAATCACCGGATGTTCCGGATTCAGTGCGCGGGCGCGGTGAGCGTCGATCTCCGCCTGCGGCATCAGGTTCAGAATGGTTTCATCCGTTAGCGGTATAATTTTGTTGATTTCATGCGATGTACGGAAGCCATCAAAAAAATGAATAAACGGAACGCGGCTTTTCAGCGTAGCTCTGTGCGCGATCAGCGCAAAATCCTGCGCTTCCTGAACGCTGGCGGCGCATAACATCGCGCAGCCTGTCTGGCGGACCGCCATCACATCGGAATGGTCGCCAAAAATAGAAAGCGCGTGTGTGGCGACGGTGCGCGCGGCAACGTGCAGTACAAACGGCGTGAGCTGCCCCGCCAGTTTATACAGCGTTGGAATCATCAGCAGCAGCCCCTGCGATGATGTAAATGACGTAGAAAGCGAACCGGTTTGTAACGCACCGTGAACGGCGGCGATCGCGCCGCCTTCCGACTGCATCTCTACCACACGCGGCGTATCGCCCCAGACATTTTTAAGCCCATTACCGGCCCAGGCATCCGCTTGTTCAGCCATTGTTGAACTGGGCGTAATCGGGTAAATGGCGATAACCTCGCTGGTACGGAACGCCACCGACGCTACTGCGCCATTACCGTCAATTGTTTGCATATGACACCCTTACATTGCGCAAAAAAGAGGGACACGCATAATCGTGAGCGCATCCTGTAGTTATCCTTTTATTTTAGCAAAGCCCTTCAAGCCCCATTTTCGCTTTTGTGTCCCTGGCGGGAGGAGAATGACGATTTCTTGCCGAAAAGACGTAAAAAATTGCCAATAAATGTTAATGAAGCGCATAAATGCGCGCTTTGCCTCTCGACGCGTGAGTTTCTGCTGCCTATTATTTAGGGCGGTGTCGTTTGGATGAATAAACAGAGGGGAGAGAAATGCGCGCAGCGTTTTGGGTGGGATGTGCCGCGTTATTATTGTCGGCTTGCAGTAGCGAACCTGTTCAGCAGGCAACCGCGGCACATGTTTCGCCAGGGATGAAAGCGGCGATGTCCAGCGCCGGCGAAGCGAATTGCGCTATGATTGGCGGTTCGCTTTCAGCGGCCCGGCAGCTTGATGGTTCAGTAATTGGTATGTGCGCGCTACCCAACGGCAAACGTTGTAGCGAACAGTCGCTTGCCGCCGGAAACTGCGGGAGTTACTAAGCGCGGCGTTTCGCCTGACGCGTATAACTTTTCACTTAATGGCTTAGTGCGCTAAATCCGCCAGTTTATACATTAGCGTTGTTTCTGCCGTCGCCAGCGTTAATTGGTTCGCAGTTAAATCGACCTGCGCGCCTTTGCTGAAGAGCTCGCTGAGGGTGCCGTCCAGCGCATTAAGCTGCGGATCGGCGCACATCATTCGGGTCATCGCTAAATTTTTCACTTTTAATTCGCCGTCCGACAGTTTTCCTTCGCCGGTGAATTGATTGCACATTTTGCCGGATACCGTCATGTCCTCGCCAAAGCTGAGCTCCGGGCCGGTGACCGTTTTACCGTTTACGCTTTCCAGAACAAAGCGGTGGTGCTCCAGTTGCTCGCGTTTGACGGACACTTTTCCACTGCTCACACACCCCGTCATTATGATGCTCAGGGCGACCAGCGTGACGATTTTCTTCATTGATATTCTCTGTAATCTGATAGTTAACACTGACTATAGTAATGATATGACCGGATAGATCTTCAGGGGTTATCCGAAAATGCTCCCCTGAGCGCAGGGGAGCGACAGGATTAGAACAGCGCGTTCGGGCAGGCTTCGCCCTTCTCAAGCTGGCTTAAGTTTTGTAACGTGGTTTCAGAGATGCTGATCAGCGCTTCTGCGGTCAGGAATGCCTGGTGCCCCGTAAACAGTACGTTATGGCAGGCCGACAGACGGCGGAAAACATCATCCTGGATAACATCGTTTGACTTATCTTCAAAGAACAGGTCGCGTTCGTTTTCATACACATCCATCCCCAGCGAGCCGATTTTCTGATTCTTCAGAGCTTCGATAGCCGCCTGGGAATCAATCAGCGCGCCACGACTGGTATTAATGACCATAACGCCATTTTTCATTTGATCGAATGCCGCATGGTTCAGTAAATGGTAGTTTTCCGGCGTGAGCGGGCAGTGCAGGGAAATGACATCCGATTCGGCAAACAACGTTTGCAGATCCACATACTCTACGCCGAGGTCAAGCGCGGCGGTGCTGGGATAGGGATCAAACGCCAGTAAACGCATTCCAAAGCCTTTCAGGATACGCAGCGCGGCGACGCCGATTTTACCGGTACCAATGACGCCAGCGGTTTTTCCGTGCATGGTAAAGCCGGTCAGTCCCTCAAGGGAAAAGTTAGCGTCGCGGGTGCGTTGATAAGCGCGGTGGATACGGCGGTTCAATGTCATCATCATGCCAATCGCATGTTCAGCGACGGCTTCCGGAGAATAAGCCGGTACGCGCACCACCTGCAAACCGAGCTCTTTAGCGGCATCCAGGTCGACATTATTAAATCCGGCGCAACGCAGCGCGATGTATTTCACGCCGTGTTTTTTCAGCTCTTCCAGTACCGGTCGGCTCCCGTCGTCATTCACGAAGATACAAACTGCTTCACATCCATTGGCGGTTTTCGCCGTTTTCTCGGTTAGCAGAAAATCAAAAAACTCCAGTTCAAAACCGAACGCTTCGTTCACTTGCTGTAGATATTTCTTGTCATACTGTTTGGTACTATAGACGGCGAGTTTCATATGACCTTCTCCAGTGATGTTAGAATCACACAAATATGCTTAAAATTATCTTACAAAAAATCAAAAATAATTGATAGTCATACATATAATGAATAATTTTAGGTTATCATTCTCCACAACGCCTCAAATAGCCGGAGGGCGTCCCTGCAACATGAACTATTAGGCTATGTACGGGCAATCATGCCAAAATAAAGAGATAGCCGACTGAATTTTTCGTTAAATCAGGAAATTAATGGCCCATGAAGGGTAAATATAAAGCCGCCCTTGCGCTACTGTTACTGCTGATTCTTATCCCTCTGACGCTACTGATGACCCTCGGGCTGTGGGTTCCCACTCTGGCGGGAATTTGGCTACCCGTCGGTACCCGTATCGCTCTGGAACAAAGTCCACGCCTGACACGTCATGGGTTAGTGATTCCCGATCTTCGCTATCTGGTCAATGATTGTTCGTTAGCGCATATTACCCAGGCGGAACTGACGCATCCCAGCCGTTGGTTGCTGAATATTAAAAGCCTCAAACTGGATGCCGCATGCCTGGCGAAACTGCCCGCTACGGAAGCTTCTCCCGCCGCGCCGCGTACGCTGGCGCAGTGGCAGTCAATGCTGCCCAATACCTGGATTAACGTCGATAATGTCATTCTCGCGCCCTGGCCGGAATGGCAGGGCAAGCTGGCGATCTCCATGACGCCGGTCATTCAGCAGATACGTTATCAGGGCGAAAAAGTAAAATTTCAAGGGCAGCTACGCGGTCAGGCATTGACTGTGAGCCAACTGGAGATCGCCGCGCTGGCCAACCAGCCTCCCGTTAGCCTGGCGGGGGAGTTTATGTTGCCGCTGGTACCGGATGGCCTGCCGGTCAGCGGTCATGCGGCAGCGACCTTGCGTCTGCCGCAGGAACCGTTGCTGGTGGATGCGGAACTGGAGTGGCGTGATAACGCCGGACAGCTCATCGTGATGGCGCGAGGTAATCCTGACCCGATTCTCGATCTCCCCTGGGCGGTAACGCGTCAGCGGCTTACCATCAGCGATGGCCGCTGGAACTGGCCATATCAGGGATTCCCCTTGAGCGGACGTCTGGCTTTTAATATCGATAACTGGCAAGCCGGGCCGGATAATGCGCGAGTCAGCGGACGCCTGAATATTCTGACCCAGGGCGATGCCGGTAAAGCGAACGCTGTACTGACTATCGGCCCGGGAAAACTCAGCATGGATAGCAGTGAGATGCCTCTACAGCTTACCGGCGAGGCTAAACAGAAGGATTTAATCTTTTATGCCGTATTGCCCGCTATGTTCCGCGGCAGTCTGGCCGATCCGCAGCTCACCTTTGCACCTGGCGCATTGCTACGCTCGCGCGGACGGGTGATTGATGCGTTAGATATTGATGAAATTCGTTGGCCGCTGGCGGGCGTCAAGGTGACGCCGCGCGGCGTTGATGGTCGATTACAGGCTATTTTACGGGCGCACGAAAATGAGATGGGCGATTTCGTTCTTCATCTTGATGGCCTGGCGAATGATTTTCTCCCTGATGCTGGTCGCTGGCGGTGGCGCTATTGGGGGCAAGGAAGCTTTACGCCAATGCGCGCCCGCTGGGATATTGCCGGACAGGGCGAATGGCATGATAACACCATCAGGTTGACCAGTTTGTCCACCGGTTTTGATCAGTTGCACTATGGCGCAATGACCGTCACATCGCCAAGACTGGCGCTGAATAAACCTATTGTCTGGGTTCGCGACGCCACAACGCCGTCGCTACAGGGCGCGCTGTCTCTGGAGGCGGGAAAAACCGTATTTACCAGCGGGAGCGTGCTGCCGCCTTCTACCATTAATTTTAGCGTTGAAGGGCGCGAGCCAACTCTGTTCCAGTTTAAAGGCGACCTTCGGGCGGGGGCGATAGGGCCGGTACGGCTGAATGGGCGCTGGGATGGCGAACGCCTTCGCGGACAGGCCTGGTGGCCGAAGCAGTCGCTTATCGTTTTTCAGCCGTTGCTTCCACCGGACTGGAAAATGACGCTGCGCGAAGGCTCACTGTATGCGCAGGTGGCTTTTTCCGCCGCACAGGGGCAGGGGTTTGAAGCAGGTGGACACGGCGTGTTAAAAGGCGGTAGCGCCTGGATGCCGGATAACAAAATCAACGGCGTCGATTTCATTCTGCCATTTCGCTTCCACAACGGCGCGTGGCAATTGGGGACGCGCGGGCCTGTCTCGCTGCGTATTGCCGGGATAGTTAACCAGGTCACGGCGAAAAATATCACCGCTGATTTACAGGGCGGTTATCCCTGGAGCGAGTCGAATCCATTACTGCTAAGCGATGTCAGCGTAGACGTGCTGGGCGGTCAAATCATTATGAAACAGTTGCGAATGCCGCAGCACGACCCGGCGCTTTTGCGGGTGCAAAATATTTCATCCAGCGAATTGATTAGCGCCATAAATCCAAAGCAATTCGCCATGTCTGGTCCGGTCAGCGGCGCGCTGCCGCTGTGGCTGAACAATGAAAAATGGATAATCAAAGATGGCTGGCTTACGAATCCCGGGCCAATGACGTTGCGCATCGATAAAGATACTGCGGATGCGGTGGTGAAGGATAATGTCACGGCAGGCTCGGCGATCAACTGGCTACGTTATATGGAGATTACGCATTCGTGGACGAAAATTAACGTTGATAACCTGGGCGTACTAACGATGCAGGCGGCCATTACCGGCAAAAGCCGGGTAGATGGTAAAACCGCGATCGTTAACTTGAACTATACCCATGAAGAAAATGTGTTTACGCTGTGGCGCAGTTTGCGTTTTGGCGACAATTTACAGGCATGGCTTGAACAAAATACAGCGTTGCCGCAACCTCCTTGCCGGAAAGACAAGGACTGTGAGGATAAATAATGAAAATGAGTATTGCCATGCTGTCAGCGCTTGCGTCATTTATCGTGGTGGGCTGCACGCCACGTATTGAAGTCGCCGCGCCGGAACAGCCGATTACCATCAACATGAATGTAAAGATCGAGCATGAAATACATATCAAAGTCGATAAAGATGTTGAAGAACTCCTGAAATCACGCAGCGATCTATTTTGAGGCCATAATGAAAAAGTATTTAATACTATGGGTGCTGACGCTGAGCTTGCTCACACCTTCTGTGTGGGCCTTAACCCTGGACGAAGCGCGCACGCAGGGCCGGGTCGGGGAAACGCTGAATGGCTATCTGGTGGCCTTAAAGAATGATGCCGAAACCCAGAAACTGGTGCTTGATATTAATCATGCCCGCCGCGCCAGTTATCAGCAGTTAGCGGATAGCAATCATCTTCCCGTGGACGAGGTGGCGAAGATGGCAGGGCAAAAACTAGTTGAGCGCGCCAGGCCGGGAGAATATGTCCAGGGAATTAATGGCAAATGGATGCGTAAATAACCGCTTTCCGACAATTTTTTTACCGCAAAATGCATTTTTATATGGGTAATTTCTGAATACGAAGGTCGTATTTATATTAGGCGAACCGGAAACGCCATTTCTATACTGTTGACTGGTATCACTATTCGCGAGAGTAACCAGGTATGACGTCTGAAAAATTATCTGCTGCCTGCCATTGTGGCAGCGTCGTGTTTACCGTTCAACTTAGCGATGGCTTTCATACCGCCAGGCGCTGCAACTGTTCGTTTTGCCGGATGCGCGGAGCGGTGGCAGTGTCTGCGCCGCTGTCGGGTATTAAAGTGCTAAAAGGGCAGGATAAGCTTACCGAATATCGCTTCAATACGGGCAAGGCGGTGCATTTTTTCTGTTCGGTATGCGGGATATATACTTTTCATCAGCGCCGATCCAATCCCGATCAATATGGGGTCAATGTGGCGTGCATCGAAAATGTGTCGCCTTTTGATTTCGCCTGCGTTGAAGTCAATGATGGGGTAACGCATCCCAGCGATGGCGGCAGTAGCGGCGTGGTAGGATATTTGCGCTACGAACCGAAGAAGTCACCTCCCGTCGAAACGGGAGGCAAAAATATTTAAGCGGCCACTACGCTGTCAATCGCGGCTTTTGCGTCGGCCTGGGCTTTAGCCGCCACTTCCGGCCCGTAGGCGATGCCTTCGGCAAAGACAAAATTCACGTCGGTAATACCGATAAAACCAAGGAACACTTTCAGGTAAGGCGCAATCAAATCCGTCGGGGTGTCTTTATGGATACCGCCGCGACTGGAGAGAACCACCGCGCGTTTACCGGTTACCAGACCTTCCGGGCCTTTTTCGGTATAGCGGAAAGTGATACCGGCGCGGGCAATCAGATCAAAGTAGTTTTTCAGCTGCGTCGGGATATTGAAATTGTACATCGGCGCCGCAATAACGATGACGTCGTGGGCTTTCAGTTCAGCAATGAGTTCATCAGACAGCGCCAGAGCGTCCTGCTGACGTGGCGTTAAAGGCGCATCGCCCGGACGCATCGCGCCCACCAGCTCGCCATCCAGCACCGGAACAGGGTTGGCCGCCAGATCGCGGACAGTAATTTCATCTGCGACGTGTTTTTCGCGCCATTGTTCAATAAAATAGTCAGTCAACTGACCAGACTGAGAGTACCCTGCCAGAATACTGGATTTAAGAACTAATACCTTGCTCATGGGTGTTTCCTTTTATGTGTTTGAAGGGGCGTGCCCCGTTGCTTGTTGACACTTTATTCACAAATATGTCGCAGGGATAGCGCAATATATCGAACCCTTTGTTCGAAATTATTGAACAACACAAAAAAAGCCCCAATGTGGTACTCTATACCTATCATTTAAAACGATTTTAAACAGGCAGAATGCTGCCCAAGAGCTTTATGACTGAACAATCTATGTTGACGCTTCAGGTGTTACAGCAGCGGCTGGATGCACTGATGCTGCGCGACAAACAGCGCTTTTCGCGCCGCCTGCATGGCGTAAAGAAAGTAAAAAATCCTGATGCGCAACAGGCCATTTTCCAGACGATGGCGAAAGAAATTGAACAGGCTGCGACGCAGGTCGCTCTCCGCGAAGCGGCGCGCCCCTCAATCACTTATCCGCAAAATCTGCCTGTTAGCCAGAAGAAACAGGACATTCTGGAAGCGGTCCGCGATCATCAGGTGGTGATCGTGGCAGGGGAAACCGGTTCCGGTAAAACCACCCAGTTGCCGAAAATTTGTATGGAACTGGGACGCGGAATTAAAGGACTTATTGGACATACTCAACCGCGTCGTCTGGCGGCGCGCACCGTCGCTAACCGCATTGCCGAAGAGTTGCAAACGGAGCCTGGCGGCTGCATCGGCTATAAAGTTCGTTTCAGCGATCATGTCAGTAGCAACACCATGGTCAAACTGATGACGGACGGTATCCTGCTGGCGGAAATCCAGCAGGACAGGCTATTGATGCAGTATGACACCATCATTATTGATGAAGCGCATGAACGCAGCCTGAATATTGACTTCTTGCTCGGCTATCTGAAAGAGCTTCTGCCGCGTCGCCCCGATCTGAAAGTGATTATTACCTCTGCGACCATCGACCCGGAACGCTTCTCGTGCCACTTTAATAACGCGCCGATTATCGAAGTCTCTGGCCGAACGTATCCCGTAGAAGTTCGTTATCGCCCCATCGTGGAAGAGGCTGACGACACTGAACGCGATCAGCTACAGGCAATTTTCGACGCTGTTGATGAACTGGGGCGTGAAAGTCCCGGCGATATCCTGATTTTTATGAGCGGAGAGCGGGAAATCCGCGATACCGCCGACGCCCTGAACAAGCTGAACTTACGGCATACCGAAGTGTTGCCGCTGTATGCACGCTTGTCGAACAGCGAACAGAACCGCGTTTTCCAGTCGCACAGCGGACGCCGTATCGTGCTGGCGACTAACGTGGCGGAAACCTCGCTAACGGTGCCGGGTATCAAGTATGTGATCGATCCTGGCACTGCGCGCATCAGCCGCTACAGCTACCGCACTAAAGTGCAGCGCCTGCCGATTGAACCGATCTCACAGGCTTCCGCCAACCAGCGTAAAGGGCGTTGCGGACGCGTATCGGAAGGGATCTGCATTCGTCTGTATTCGGAAGATGACTTTTTGTCACGTCCGGAATTTACCGACCCGGAAATTCTACGTACCAACCTGGCGTCGGTTATTTTGCAGATGACCGCCCTGGGGCTGGGTGACATCGCCGCCTTCCCGTTTGTTGAAGCGCCGGATAAGCGCAATATTCAGGATGGCGTGCGTTTGTTGGAAGAGCTGGGGGCGATTACCGCCGACGAACAGCAAACGGCATATAAGCTGACGCCGCTGGGCCGACAATTATCTCAGCTGCCGGTCGACCCGCGCCTGGCGCGTATGGTTCTGGAAGCGCAAAAACATGGCTGTGTGCGCGAAGCGATGATCATTACTTCCGCACTCTCTATTCAGGATCCGCGCGAGCGCCCAGTGGACAAGCAGCAGGCTTCCGATGAGAAACACCGGCGCTTTCATGATAAGGAGTCCGATTTTCTGGCGTTTGTTAACCTGTGGAATTACCTCGGCGAGCAACAAAAGGCCCTGTCGTCGAATCAATTCCGCCGTCTGTGTCGCACCGACTATCTGAACTATTTACGCGTGCGTGAGTGGCAGGATATCTATACCCAACTGCGTCAGGTGGTAAAAGAACTGGGGATTCCGGTAAACAGCGAACCCGCAGAGTACCGGGAAATTCACGTTGCGTTATTAACGGGGCTGTTGTCGCATATCGGGATGAAAGATGCCGATAAACAAGAGTACACCGGCGCGCGTAACGCCCGATTCTCTATTTTCCCCGGTTCCGGTTTATTCAAAAAACCGCCGAAATGGACAATGGTCGCAGAACTGGTGGAGACCAGCCGTTTGTGGGGGCGCATCGCTGCCCGCATTGAGCCAGAATGGGTGGAACCGGTAGCCCAGCACCTGATTAAACGTTCATATAGCGAACCGCACTGGGAGCGGGCGCAAGGCGCGGTGATGGCGACGGAAAAGGTTACTGTCTACGGTCTGCCGATTGTCGCCGCGCGCAAGGTGAATTACAGCCAGATTGACCCGGCGTTGTGTCGCGAGTTGTTCATCCGCCATGCGCTGGTGGAGGGGGACTGGCAAACCCGTCATGCCTTCTTCCGTGAGAATCTAAAATTGCGTGCGGAAGTCGAGGAACTTGAGCACAAATCTCGCCGCCGCGATATCCTGGTGGATGACGATACCCTGTTTGAGTTTTATGACCAGCGTATTAGCCATGACGTTATTTCCGCCCGCCACTTTGATAGTTGGTGGAAAAAAATCAGCCGCGAGACGCCGGATCTGCTCAACTTTGAAAAAAGTATGCTGATTAAAGAAGGCGCGGAAAAAATCAGCAAACTGGATTACCCGAACTTCTGGCACCAGGGCAATCTCAAGCTGCGTTTGAGCTATCAGTTTGAACCGGGCGCGGATGCTGACGGCGTGACCGTCCATATTCCGTTGCCGCTACTTAACCAGGTTGACGAGAGCGGTTTTGAATGGCAGATCCCAGGGCTGCGCCGTGAATTAGTTATTGCGCTGATTAAATCGTTGCCAAAACCGGTACGTCGCAACTTTGTTCCGGCGCCAAACTATGCTGAAGCGTTTTTAGGTCGCGTAACGCCGCTGGAGCTGCCGCTGCTGGACGCTCTGGAGCGTGAACTGCGCCGGATGACCGGCGTCACGGTCGACCGGGAAGACTGGCATTGGGATCAGGTGCCCGAGCATCTGAAAATCACGTTTCGCGTGGTGAATGACAAAAACAAGAAACTGCAGGAAGGGCGTTCGCTCGCCGAGCTTAAAAATGCGCTGAAAGGCAAAGTGCAGGAGACGCTCTCGGCGGTGGCGGATGACGGCATTGAGCAGAGCGGGCTGCATATCTGGAGTTTCGGCGAGCTGCCGGAAAGCTACGAACAGAAACGCGGTAATTATAAAGTGAAGGCGTGGCCGGCGTTAGTGGATGAGCGTGACAGCGTCGCTATCAAATTGTTTGATAATCCGCTGGAACAACAACAGGCGATGTGGTGCGGTTTACGCCGTCTGCTGTTGCTCAATATTCCTTCACCGATTAAGTATCTGCATGAGAAATTGCCGAATAAAGCCAAGCTGGGGCTGTACTTTAACCCGTACGGCAAAGTACTGGAGTTGATTGATGACTGTATCGCCTGCGGGGTAGATAAGCTGATAGATGCCAACGGCGGACCGGTGTGGAGCGAAGCAGGTTTCACCGCGCTGCACGAAAAGGTACGCGCCGAGCTGAATGATACTGTGGTGGATATCGCGAAGCAGGTTGAGCGGATCCTGACGACCGTATTCAATATCAATAAGCGTCTGAAAGGGCGGGTAGATATGAGCATGGCGTTGGGGCTTTCCGATATCAAGGCGCAGATGAGCGGTCTGGTATACCGTGGTTTTGTGACTGGCAACGGCTTTAAACGTCTCGGCGATACGCTGCGTTATCTGCAGGCAATTGAAAAGCGGCTGGAGAAACTGGCTGTCGATCCGCACCGCGATCGGGCGCAAATGCTGAAAGTCGAAAGCGTCCAGCAGGCGTGGCAACAATGGATAAATAAATTGCCTCCAGCGCGTCGCGAAGATGATGATGTTAAAGAGATCCGTTGGATGATTGAAGAACTGCGTGTCAGTTATTTCGCCCAACAGCTCGGTACGCCTTATCCTATTTCCGATAAGCGTATTTTACAGGCCATGGATCAGATTACGGCCTAAAAAGCCAGGCGACGATGTCTTTCAAAGCGATCCGGTACAAGTTCGGAACAAAAAGGAGGAATTATGAATACAACGCCATTTCCGGCGCTCTCTGCGGAAACATTGCTGGCGGTGAATACCGTCGGACAGTGGCTGGCGCAAAATGATTTTTCCGGCGAACAACCTTATTCGTCGGATTGCGTCGTCCTGGCGGGCAATGCGGTGATCCCCACTATCGACGCGGCCTGTCGCATCGCGAAAGCGCAAGGCGTTCCTTTACTGATTAGCGGCGGTATAGGTCATTCGACGCCGTTTTTGTACGCCGTGATTGCCCGGCATCCGCGCTACCACACTATTCGCACAACCGGACGCGCTGAAGCCGCGATCCTCGCGGATATCGCGAACCAGTTCTGGCATATTCCGGCTGAGAAAATTTGGCTGGAAGATCGGTCAACTAATTGCGGCGAAAATGCCCGTTTCTCTTGCGCACTGATCCGTCAGGCGAAAGAAAACATTAACACGGCTATCGTTGTGCAAGACCCCACCATGCAGCGGCGCACTATCGCGGCGTTTCGGCGCGTGACAAACGACGACACCGATGCGCCGCGCTGGCTGAGTTTTCCTGGTTTTGTTCCGGTACTGCGCCACCTTAATGGCGGTACACGTTTTGCCAATGTTGAAGAGGGCATCTGGACGGTGGAGCGTTATCTGTCTCTGATTGCCGGCGAGCTGCCACGTTTGCGTGACGATGAAACAGGGTATGGACCGCGTGGTAAAGATTTTATCATTCATGTTGATATCCCACGCGATATTGAAAACGCATGGCAGGTATTGCAGGCAGATACGACGCTGTGCAGTGCGTTAGAACAGAGAGCTTTACGCTAAAAATCGCCCGTTTGCGAGGGTGAACGGGCAAGTGCGACCACCATCTCATAAATTTGATGAATTATTTATAAAAGCTGGTTATGTTGTCGCTTTACGGTTTTCATTCAGGACGCGCTATGGGCAATAAGTATTCCGGCCTGCAAATTGGTATTCACTGGTTAGTCTTTTTTCTGGTTATTGTGGCTTACGCCGCGATGGAGCTACGCGGTTTTGCGCCGCGTAGTTATCGGCCCTGGTTTAATATGACGCATGTTTCATGTGGTATCACTATTTTGCTTTTAATGGTGGCGCGCTTGATTATTCGGCTGAAATATCCCACGCCGCCCATTGTTCCTCGTCCAAAACCGATGATGACCGGAATGGCGCATTTAGGACATCTGGTGATTTACCTGTTATTTATCGTGCTGCCTGTTATTGGTCTGGTCATGATGTATAACCGCGGCAATCCCTGGGTCGCATTTGGCATTACTATGCCGCATGCCGCCGAAGCTAACTTTGAACTCGTAGATATGCTGAAATCCTGGCACGTCACGCTGGCGAATCTGGGCTATTTTGTTATTGGACTTCATGCCATCGCTGCTTTGATTCATCACTATTTCTGGAAAGACAATACGCTGTTACGGATGATGCCGCGTAAGCGTGACTGACCGTCCTGCATGACGTTTGTCGCTGGTGGGGTTAACTGCTTTAGGCAAACAAGGCATCTATCGGAGGGGATGGCGTATTCCATACAGAAAACGCCTGCGTCGAACCAGGACCCGTGACGCAGGCGAAGGAGGACGGGTCTACATCGGAAGCGGGTATTATACTTATTTGTATGACAAATAAAATAAGCAATTGCTATCCCGTAATCCAATGTTTAATCAACGGGTTAAACCCACATGATCGCGCTGCCGACCGCTCGGAAGTGCCTGTACTTACAATGAACGTGGCATAGTGGCGGAAAATAGCGCAACGGCGCCATGTTGCTCCAAAGTCACCTTAGCGAAATGTTCGTCCAACACGCTGCGTAACGTATCGGCTGAATCATTGGTATTACTGAATATTCCTTTCTTGTTATAAACAGCCATTAATTTCTTACCAAAAGCATTGTGAGGAACCTCTTTGCCCAGAATCGTGGCGCCAAAAAGTGTGCCGCCGGGTTTAAGCGCCATACCGGCATTTTTAATTGCCTTCGCTTTTGTTGTCATCTCACCAGGTAAGCAGTGCAGAAGATAGTACATCGAAACGGAATCGAAGCGCCCGTGCCAGTCCGCCGGGAACGTGTCGAAAACATCGTGTTGTAGTGTGGCGCGGATTTTCGTATTACCCACTCGGCTGGCGGCTATTTTCAGGCTATCCGGATTTAAATCCATCAGCGAAATGGCATGAGTCGCAGGTGCATGTTTCAGGTAATAACCTGTACCTACGCCAATATCCAGGTGAGTCTCGCCCATGTGATGCAGGAAGAAAGGAAGTAGTCGTGTATCAGTAGGACACTTCCAGGCATATTTGTTTGAGATATTGAGTACCCACCAGTCATATAAGCTAAGCGTGAATGGGTTATAGACTTTTGCGCCTGATTGTTGTGTATGCTTCATTGTTCTCTCACTAAATAATTTCGTGCTGGAATTAAAACAACGAAGCAATCGTTAGGCAAGCATTAATCAGGTGAGTGAGTAATTTAATGCGATGAATAAAGGCGATATTATGAATTAAACGGCTATCTTAAAGAATATAGAGGATAATAATAGCTGATAAATGAATTGGACAGTCATATTATCATAAGCTGATAATTAATAATCGTTAATATAAATATATTAAGCCTTATGATAATAGCAATGCAATTAAATGCATGAGGAACAATATTTATTCATACACATAAAGCGATTATTGCACATTAATTGATATTTTAAATGTTACGCTGAGATAGCCATCTTTATTTAATATCACCTACCTGGAGGCGATATGATTGAGGTTTTTGAAGCGTTTGGCTGGACCTTACTTTTAGGCGGTCTGGCAGTGGCAGTACTGTTTATCACTGCACTGGATAGAAAACGGTAATCATTGCATTTGACGCGCCTGTTGAGTTGGTATTACAAATAATTGTACCTGAAATCTACCACTTCTGAATTTTGCGATATTTTGCCATTCTGACGGCAAGGGGTAATCCTGACTAAAGTTACCGCCGCTTACCAACCAGACACGATGGTAACTTTTTGAAAGCGTTGTCAGAGTATCAATATATGTCTGATCGGCTTGCGCATAAAACAGTGAACCAAAGCCATAGGCATTCGGTCTGCCTGATGTTCCGTGTGCGTTAGGTGGTGTATAAAGAAACGCACGATAATCTCGCTTATTATAATACACATAACTTAAATAATCGAACATTTTACTGACTACCACGGCATCATTAGGCTGGTGACGGGTATTAATATAGTTTACCAGTGGTTTAAACTCGTCTATGTGCTCAGGATTATTATGATATGAACCATAGCCGAATAATAAGGTGAATAAGATAAAACCGAAGCCACAAACCGCTTTTTTTGCGCGGGTAAGTAATACCGCGAGCAGGGGAGGAATGCTCAGCGATGAGAAGAAGAAATAACGATCGATAAATAACGGCATCCACCAGGAAATGATGAAGACCAGCATTACAGGGATGACCAGATTACAAAATAATATCAGCTGATATCTTTCATATTCTCCGTTGCATAAAGATATTCGCCCCACAGTACCGATAAAACTTCCCACAGCCAGCCACAGAATGATCGACGGAAAACTCTGTCCGTTGTTTCCGGTAAAGAAATGCCAGTACATTGCAGGCAGATCACGCCATGTTACGGGGGGAATCCAACCGATATCATTACCGGCTCTCAACTGCGCCAGATGAGTCAGTAAATTAAACAATACGGGCAACCAGGGGAGATAAGCGACAGCAATTGCCAGGTTAGCAAACCACCAGCCAGGAAGTTTAAGGTAGCAGGCCGTTTTATGGCTTTGGCAGGATAATATTGTTACTGCGATCCAGTGGGCAATAAGTGCAAATAGGGTGAAATAATGGGTGTAAAAGCTGAACGTCATAAGTAAAGCATACGCGACAAGGTAGCGATTATGGGTGGGTGTTTTTATCCACATCATCAATGCTAACGCGGCAGCGAGCGTTAGCATTCCCATTAACGCGTACATGCGCGTTTCTTGACTGTAATGGACTGCCATCGGCATCAGGGCGGCGAACCATCCCGCCAATAAGGCTGTACGTTCATTTGCCAGCCATCGCGTAAGCGCGATAACCAGCACAACTGTCAGGATCCCAAAGAGTAGACTGAGAGAGCGTACCGCTGCAATGCTATCACCCCATAATATCATCCAGTCATGCAGTAACAGATAATAAAGCGGGGGATGCACGTCAAAAGCGGCATGGAAGAGCAGATTATCTACGCTATGTCGACTAATCAGCACGCTGGACGCTTCGTCACACCAAAGGTAGCGGTCAGTTAAAAACAGCAACCGTATAAGGACGGAGAATATAACAATGAGACAAACATGATATTTATACTTTATTTTTCTTAACCCATCGCCGGGCTGCCATATTGATAGTTGTGGTAGCGCCATAATATCCTCAATGGAGTAAGACTTAGACCAGAATGGACACCTAACGCAATAATGAAGGTTAAAATCTTAACCAACACTAAATAAAAATAACTTTGATAATGTCAGCGATGAATTAATCAGAATAGTGCAGTGCAACTCAGTCATCCTGACCGTAATGGCGAAGCAGTCTATGCTCTAAAAACCGGGTCAAACCGACGATAAAGGTAACGCCAATAAGATACACTATGGCGGCAAAAAGGTAAGCATGGAAGAATTTAAAGCTAGTTGCAGCAACCTCCTGAATTCGCGCGAAAAACTCAGTATATTGGATAAGAAAAACGATGGTGCTGTCTTTAAGGTTATTAATCACCTGATTCGTTAAGGCTGGAATGGAAGACAGCAATACCTGAGGCAGTATAATCCACAAAAAGACCTGCCGTTTGTTCAACCCCTGAACGACTGCTGCCTCCGTTTCATACTTATTCAATGCGTTATAGGCCGTTGTCATGTACGCGGCATTATATGCGCCGACATTTAAGGTAAAACCTGTAACCGCCACGGTAAAAGAGGACAGGTGAATGCCAGATTGAGGTAAACCATAATAGATAACAAACAGAATAAGAATGAGTGGCGTACCGATAAAGAAATCCATGTACAGTCGAGTTATGGCTTTTACCACGGGTCGACGGCTAAGACTCAGAAAGAAAATAATAATTCCCCACAAAAAACCGGTGATGGAAACAATCAGCGCAAGTTTACAGGTTTCTTTAATACCGTCCACAACAAGTGGCAGTTGTTCAGTCAGGTCATTAAAGAAAAGAGACCAGCCAGCGATCATCGTTGTGCCTCGCTAAAAAAACAGTGGATATCTGGATCCGTTTCTCGTAAGGCAAGATCGGTAAAAGCGCCTTCTGCACGAATCTTGCCATGATTAAGAAACGTTACGTTATCGCTTAGTAATCTGGCGAGGCGAATATCATGAGTGACGCATAATATAGTGACGCCATTGTCGTGAAGTTGTTTGATCAACATTCCGACTTCACGAGTCATGAGCGGATCAAGCGCAGACGTCGGCTCATCAAAAATAATGAGTTCTGGGTCGGTGACCATTGTTCGGGCCAGGGCGACGCGCTGCTGCTGGCCGCCCGATAATTGCGAAGGGTATTTCGCGCTATGCGAGGCCATATCAAGTTTTTGTAGCTCATGTAAGGCTTTCTCCCGGGCTAGTTGTCCCGGCATGCCAAACACTTTACATAGGGCAAGGGTAATGTTATCCATGACGTTAAGATGGCGATACAAAGCGTAATTCTGGAAGACACAACCGACTTTTTTTCTGAACTCAAGAATAGTAAATTCCTTGTCATAAATATTTCTCCCGTGAAAATAAATATCACCATAATCAGGCTCTTCTAATCGAAGCAGACAGCGTAAAAGCGTCGTTTTTCCACAACCCGATGGCCCCATTACTACTTTCATGTCTCCCGATTGAATTTTTAGACTAACCGTATCAAGAACCTTTTTTCCTGAATATTCCTTACTTATCTCTTTTAGTTTCAGTAAAGCCATGAGTATCACCTCTATTTTTATGCTTCAACTGATGCGATATTTTTTCTCAAACACTCCGGCCAGAAGAGTAAAAACTTTATAAATAATGAAATATAATACCCCGGCAAGAGTATAGATCTGTACCCCGTTCAGCGTGATGGCTGTCAGTGACATTGCCTGCTTCGTTATTTCAGCGATACCTACAGTATAAGCAAAGGGCGTCGCTTTTAATACAGAAGAAAACTCATTGATAATACCGGGCACAGAAAATCGCAACATCTGTGGTAGTTCAATATTTATTATAACCTGTAATTGACGCATTCCTGCTACTTTCGCTACCGTAATTTCGTATGGCTCAACTAATTTAAGCGCCCCTCTGAACACCTCGGCAAGATAGCTCCCGCTGATTAAACCGACGCTGAGGTTCATGGCCACCAGAGGTGAAACATATATGCCAATCGATGGCAATCCAAAATAAACAAGAAAAACAGCAATAAGTATTGGAATTCCCCGAAGAATAAAGACCAGTACGTCGAGTATCTTCTGTAGTGGAAGGGGGGATAGTCGCCGTAATACGGCGACTGTAAGCCCGAACAAAAACGCTGAAAGAAAACAGGTAAATGTTACAAGCAGCGTATTACCAATCCCTTCCAATAGGAAATAAAATATAGCCAGCATATTACCTGATGACATAGCTTACTATTTCATCCAGTTATCGACGATGCCAGATATTTTTTGTGGCCCTTGCTCTTTAAGCCATAAGTTAAAATCATCGCGCACGGGAGAGCCTTTCTTAAAGGCAATGCCAAGCTGATCAACATTCTTGAAAACATAACGACTTTCTATCGGCATCTTTTTCTTATTTTTGAAGGTAAAATAAACCGGCTCTTCTATAAAAGCCAGATCAAGATTGCCATTTTTTAGATCAGCCATCGTCTCATTATAGGTTGGATACAATTTTACTTTACTTAACGAGTAGTATCCTTTGGGCTCCAGATCGTTTTTGATAAGGTCGGAGTAAGCCATTCCTCGAGGGTATCCAATAGAATATTGATTTAATTCATTGAGGTTATTGAGCGTTATTTTATGATTGGCCATACTGACCAGATAAAAAGAGTTGATGTAATAAGGTTCAGAAAAATCAATAACTTTCTTACGTTTATCTGTGATTGAAATTCCCGAAAATGCTACATCTGCCTGACCACTCGCCACTGCGCCAAGCATTCCATCCCAGGCATATTCGGTGATGTTTAGCTTACAATGCCGTGACTGACAGTAAGACGAAAAAAGCTCCAGATCTATCCCCTGCAATTTGCCATCAGCACTTTTAAATAACATAGGGGGAGAGGCCGGTGATACTGCGACATTGAGTGTTCTCCCTTCAACGATGCTATCAGCAAAAGCTGAAGACGACATTATTCCCAACACTATCATCGATAAGCCAATTTTTTTGGATAACATGCTATCTATTTCCTGTGGTAAGGTAATGCGTATTATAAATTAAGCATTAGGGCGTGAACCTGACATTTGCAGGCGTAAAGTACTTAACGTTATGTATTCCATCGCTGTTAACTAATTTAATCAGGAGGTTTGACAGGAATCATCAAAGGGAATGGATTGAATATACCATGAGATATCAACTGGATATGAGTGCAGCGACCCCATGAAAGGTGAAAATGTAAAGATACCATAGACATTAGTATACTGGACATAGTTTATGCTCCATTTACGCATACATATTTACATGATAAGCAGATAAATGCTTCAGTGACGGTGTATTTAATGTCTCTAAGTATCATCTTACCACTCTATCCAGGGCCAATATAAAGACTTATCTTTGCTTGTCAAATACATTTTCTGAGCTAATTTGATTTGCGTGCTATCTATATTTGCAAGCATATAAATTATTTGTCCTATGAACAAACGACAACAGATCAGGATTTCTGACGATGTTGTTATGTTTATCAAAACGTTAACTTGTTTTAATCGATAATAATCTTAATTCAGAAATATCTTAATATATGCGGTTGTCGCGATAAAATTCTCAAATTAACATCGTACATCTTATGTAATAAATATAAATACGATAAATAAATCCAAAACTGAGACTGCCAACCGGATAACAAACAGCAATAAAGAGGGCTCTCCATTAAGTTATCCTGGCAATGGTTAAGGTGGTAACGTTTTTGGTGGCTTTACCCATTTTAATCGTGTTCACAACACGTTAATTACCTTATGATTACCATGGTAATTAAAAATGAATCCTCGATGACTCGATGACTCGATGACTCGATGACTCGTTGGCTGAATGAAAAGAAAATTCTGCATCACATAGGCGCATGTATCGCGTATAATGGGCTCCGATGACCCTAATCATTGCTATGACATAATAATATGTATCTTAACCGCTTTTGTTATTTACTCCTGATCTCCGCTGCGGTCGGAAGCATTTTTACATCGCATCCCGTCGCGATGTGGTTCCTGCTCGCCAATGTGCTAACGCTGGCGATCTACGGTGTAGATAAAACGGCGGCACGTAAAACCTGGCGCAGAGTGCCGGAATCCACTTTGTTGGTGTTTGGGGTTGTCGGTGGGTGGCCTGGTGCGATTGTTGGTCAACAACTTTTCCGTCATAAAACGCAAAAGCAGCCATTCAAAACATACTTTATCGTCAGTGTGATAGTGAGTACCGTAGTTACGGTGGCGATCTATCGACTCTATCCATTTTTGTCCTACTGAACATAGAGTATGGATCACTTATTGACCAACCGGCAGCAAAGACAACCTCATATTTTCATGCCACCGGCACTATGATATTGAGCGGTGTTTTGCTCAAGGCATACCGCAGCCGATGGAACATTATTCAGTGGAATAATGATGAGCTATAAAACTTTCTAACATTGTGGCAAAACAATGATGGACTTCCTGGGTTGGATGGACAAAGTCATTGAAGACGTATTGCGGATATATATCCAGTTGAGGGTCTTTAGCCCCGGGAAGATGTACATAGCCGTGGTGAGTATAAGGGTTTTCCGTATCATAACCAATGTTACTGGCCACCTCCATTATCATCTTAAATGCATCGGCAGTCTCGAAATAGCATATTTTGTGCTGGGGGTATTTTTCTTTTAATTCTTCAACATTAGTTTTTAGCAGGGCATTGTGAGCGGTGCTTTCATCCTTAAGTTTTCTTTTTTCATCAGAATATTTGCCATAGGGCGTCAAAGACAAATCGGGAATCCCCATGACTAAAATATTATTAACTCCACCGGAAATTATTTTTTCAATATCATCAATTTGTTGCTCAACGACCATCATTACATTATCTTTGTGTAGTGTCATATAGTCATTAGCCCCCAATAAAAATATCGCCAGGTCCTGGTGAGAAGGGGTGTAAGATGCGACTTGTCTGTCCGTATTTGATACAAAGTCACCGAGGCAATTAAAGCAGGAATAGCTTGCCGATGTACTTCCCCCTTCAGCAAAATTAAGCATCTCTTTACCTAAGAAGTGTGGAGATGATAAAAACTCAGTCCAGGTAAATCCATTAGTAAACCTTCCGCCAAAGTATTGACCATAGGAAGGTAAAATATGATGTGTTTTTTCAAACATACGCCCCATGGAGTCAGATAAACTGTCGCCAAAAAATACCAGTCTGGTAATATCACCTAAAGAAATATTTTTTGGCTTGGGATGTAATTTATTGATTTCTTTGGCAAGACCAAAAGCTTCCGGATGACATTCAACCTCAATAGATAAAATATTTTCACCATTATCATCTTTAATAATCAACTTATCGGCCTGTTCCTGTGATTCTATAATAAATTGTTCTTTACATCCCTGAGACGCTAAGGCTCGAAGTTTGATGTAGGCTCCGCGAACTTGTACCGGTGTTAGATTCAGTTCCTGATAGTGGTAAAGTTTAAAGATACATTCGAGCGCTTCTGCATGGTAGGTGGTGAAGAAATATGCTTTGATTTTCTCCCATAAACTTAATTCCGGAGGGCGTGCGCTTTCTTTTATCACATTAAATCTTTCAGCACTGATAGATGATGTGAAATACCCCTGTCCAACACTCAATGGCATAGTGTCCTCCTTACTCTATTAAACGCGCTTTAGTAAAGTATTAACTAGCAAATATTAGCAAGTAAAGTAATCAGGTAAATGGTGTATATGGAATTGCGCTTCTTTAACAGTTTGCCGTCGCCAATAAAATACATGCAATATTTATTATTTTTCAACGAAGTAAATATATCATCAACAACGTGAGGTTAATGCCGGGTACATATTATCTGACTGCTATCATTATTGACTGTGCGTCTGGTTAAGGCAAAGCTCTAAAAAAAGTAGCCACTCCTGATTTTAGTGTGCTGGCGTGGGTATGAGCTGGCTTGATACTCAGGAAAATTAGGTAAACTTATCATCCAGCTATTATTTCTAAGGGGGGCGTTTTATATAACGTGTTGATTTCTATTTTCATATTAAATATTTCTTAAGTGAGTTAACTATAATGAGTGATGATTCAATTATTAAAAACTCTTCAATGCTTTTGGCCTATTTAGGTGGTCTGGGATGGGGGAGCGCCTATTTTTATGGCTGGGGCGTCTCCGCGTACTATGGTTTCCCGTGGTGGTATGTAGGCGTCGGCCCTGACAACATTGCCCGAAGTCTATTCCATGCGATTAGTCTGATGGCTATATTCATAATAGCATGGGGAGTGGGTATTCTATTGTTTTTTCTAGTAAAGCAAAAAGCACGTATCCACGACCTTAGCTTCTTACGCCTTTTTTTGGCAGCGGTTTTGTTCTTTATTCCAATTGTTATCGAGTTTTCTCTCTTAACAGAATCGTTTTTGTGGGAGCTTTTTTTTATCATTTTACTGGTGGCTTTATGCCTATCGGTGGGGATGCGTTTTTATAGTAAATTGATGCCAGTGATTTGTTTTACGCAACTCAGTTGGGTGCGAAGGCATTGTTTCACTATAGTTATGCTTGGTTTTATTATATATTTTTTTATATTTTCTTTTTTTGTTGGGATCTATAAGCCACAATTAAAGAAAGAATACGAAATGATATTGTATGATGGAGGCTGGTACTACGTCCTGGCCAGATATCATGATAGTTTTATTTTGTCGAAATCCTTTACTAAAAATAACAATAGATTTATTATTTTTAGACCAGAAGATGGGCACTCTTATGAGATTACTCTGGTAAAAGTCAGGCTTTAATAAAATACTGGTTGGCAAGAGCGTGAAATGACGCCAGAGCTTCCCATAGCAGCGATTGAGGAAAGAACTGAGCGCCCATATCTGTAAGCTGTGGAATAGCAATGCCGGGAAGGGCATGGCATGACACTTTATCTGACATTACCATTTGAGTGACAGGTTAGCAGATGTTTCAGGCCAAACCCAAGTTGAATTGGACCGCTCAGAAGCCGATTACCTACATAACAAATATTGGCCGCAAGCTTATGCTGTGGGCGAAATATACGACCGCTATTAGCCAGACTGGCTGTTAACTTATTTACCTTCCCATAGTAACCTATAACAGGGCTTCCTGAGGCATTGGCTAGCATCTGTGCATTGGAAAAACAGCTTCCATTTGCACTATAGCAACTTATAAAGTTTATTGCCTCATGAGAGTTGCTAATATGGTGGATTGATTTTGAAAGTAATGATGACTGACTTGCCCCGGAACCGTACCGATTTTCATGTTGAACAACAAAAGGAGCACCATGTTTACAAATCGAAATAGGCATGGATTATTACCTGAGATTGATTGCAAATTAACAATAATGATGACGCTTTTGGGTATTAAAAATCTTTCAAATAACGCTCATTTGATTTTTTGTCCACATTGATTAAGCCTGGAAAGACACAGGGTTGAGATATTTTCGCTACCCGACGGCGGTGTATCGCAGTTGTGATGTTACGTTCTTACAAGACTGACATCTGTATATCATAACTTTTATTCATTACTACCTGGTGAGTAAATAAAAACTATTGAGTAAATATTTACTTCTGGGTAATGGGGCCGGACTCACCCGGCATTACCTCTGTACCCCAGTCGGGCAGAACATTGCAGCTAAGAAAGGAAGCTTTGGCGTTTATTGTCTGTGGCCTGAAAAAGTTCCCGTGCGCTGAATATGCTGAATGTGAACTAATTCTTGATGGTCTATGCCGGAAATCTATAAGCTATTGATTTTTATATTGTGTGTAATTTTACAATTACATAAACATTAAATTATGATAGTATACCCCCCTATAGTATATGGAGGTCGAATGCCGCATTCACCTGAAGATAAAAAACGTATCCTTACCCGTGTTCGTCGCATACGCGGGCAGGTCGAAGCGCTGGAGCGGGCGCTTGAGTCTGGCGAACCTTGTCTGGCGATTCTGCAACAGATTGCCGCCGTGCGCGGCGCGTCTAATGGCCTGATGAGTGAAATGGTTGAAATCCATCTGAAAGATGAGCTGGTCAGCGGGGAAACTACGCCAGATCAGCGCGCGGTTCGGATGGCGGAAATCGGCCATCTTCTTCGCGCTTATCTAAAATAACAATTTCCCTCACCGTAACAGGAAGAGATATATGAAATCACGTGCAGCAGTTGCTTTTGGTCCCGGTCAGCCGCTAAAAATTGTCGAGATTGACGTTGCGCCGCCGAAAAAAGGCGAAGTTCTGGTCAAAATCACCCATACCGGCGTTTGCCATACCGATGCTTTTACCCTTTCCGGCGATGATCCGGAAGGCGTATTCCCGGCAGTACTGGGTCACGAAGGCGGCGGCGTGGTAGTCGAGGTCGGCGAGGGGGTAACCAGCCTGAAACCCGGCGACCATGTTATTCCACTGTACACGGCGGAATGCGGCGAGTGTAAGTTCTGTAAGTCCGGTAAAACTAACCTTTGTCAGGCCGTACGCGCCACTCAGGGAAAAGGGCTGATGCCGGATGGCACTACCCGCTTTTCTTATAACGGCGAACCCGTTTATCACTATATGGGAACCAGCACGTTCAGCGAATATACTGTTTGCGCGGAAATCTCTCTGGCGAAAGTGAACCCGCAGGCGCCGCTGGATAAAGTGTGTTTGTTGGGCTGTGGCGTGACGACGGGTATTGGCGCCGTCCATAACACCGCTAAAGTGAAAGCGGGCGACACCGTTGCCGTTTTTGGTTTAGGCGGTATTGGGCTGGCGGTTATTCAGGGCGCGGTTCAGGCTAAAGCCGGGCGTATTTTAGCTGTCGACACGAATCCGGAAAAATTTACGCTGGCGGGCGAAATGGGGGCCACGGACTTTATTAATCCGAATGATTACGACAAACCGATCCAGGACGTTATTGTTGAGCTTACTGATGGCGGCGTAGATTTCAGTTTTGAATGTATCGGCAACGTTAACGTGATGCGAGCAGCGCTGGAATGTTGTCATAAAGGCTGGGGCGAAAGCATTATTATTGGCGTAGCGGGGGCAGGGCAGGAAATCAAAACCCGTCCCTTCCAGCTAGTGACCGGTCGCGTCTGGCGTGGCTCCGCCTTTGGCGGCGTGAAAGGGCGCACGCAGCTGCCAGGGATGGTCGAAGATGCGATGAACGGTAAAATCCGTTTAGATCCTTTTATTACTCACCGCCTGCCGCTGGAGCAGATTAACGATGCCTTTGAACTGATGCATCAGGGTAAATCCATCCGTACTGTTATCCATTTTGGCGATAACTGATTCATCCGCCAGCGGATTTTCCGCTGGCGCTTTTCTGAATTTTCTGGAATGAATGTTGTGAAAATGTGACGAAGGCGATGCTTTTCGCGATAAGCAAACGTCACGAAGTGCCGATGACTATCTAACGGGCGTGTTTTACGCATAAAACTTACAAGAGAGTCGACGGTCATGGGCAACACATTCTCGATGCAAGCCTCGCATAAACTGGGCTTCCTGCATCATATTCGGCTGGTTCCGCTGTTTTCCTCCATTCTCGGTGGCATCCTTCTTCTTTTTGCTTTGAGCGCCGGGCTGGCAGGCTATTTTCTGTTACAGGCCGATCGCGATCAGCGTGATGTCACGGACGAGATTCAGGTACGGATGGGATTATCCAACAGCGCTAACCACTTACGTACCGCACGTATCAATATGATCCACGCTGGCGCGGCGAGCCGGATTGCTGAAATGGATGAAATGAAAGCCAATATTGCCGCTGCGGAAACGCGGATCAAGCAGTCTCAGGACGGCTTTAACGCTTATATGTCCAGAGCGGTGAAAACACCCGCCGATGACGCATTGGATAACGAGTTAAACGCCCGCTACACCGCCTATATCAACGGCCTGCAACCGATGCTGAAATTTGCCAAAAATGGCATGTTCGAAGCGATCATTAATCATGAAAACGAGCAGGCAAAACAACTGGATGCCGCATATAACCATGTCCTGTTGAAAGCGATTGAACTGCGCACCGAGCGGGCGAGACTACTTAGCGAGCAGGCTTACCAACGTACCCGGCTCGGTATGATGTTTATGATTGGCGCATTTACGCTGGCGCTGGTATTGACGTTAATGACCTTCATGGCGCTGCGTCGCACGGTGATACAACCCTTGCAGCAGTCTGCGTCACGTATCGAACGCATTGCGGCCGGCGATCTGACCATGGCTGACGAGCCCACAGGACGCAGTGAAATTGGTCGCTTGAGTCATCATCTTCAGCAGATGCAGCATGCGTTGCAACAAACGGTAGGGGCGGTGCGTCAGGGGGCGGAGGAAATTTATCGAGGCACCAGCGAAATTACTGCTGGTAATACGGATTTATCTTCTCGTACTGAACAGCAGGCTGCCGCCATTGAACAAACTGCGGCCAGTATGGAACAGTTGACGGCAACCGTTAAACAGAATGCGGATAATGCGCATCACGCCAGCAAACTAGCGGAAGATGCTTCCGGTAAAGCCAGTCGCGGAGGCCAGATGGTTTCCGGGGTCGTACAAACGATGGGGAATATTTCCACCAGCTCGAAAAAAATCTCGGAAATTACCGCCGTCATTAACAGTATCGCTTTCCAGACCAACATTCTGGCGCTGAACGCGGCGGTCGAGGCGGCACGTGCCGGGGAACAAGGACGCGGTTTTGCGGTAGTCGCCAGTGAGGTTCGTACCCTCGCCAGTCGCAGCGCGCAGGCGGCAAAAGAGATTGAAGGCTTGATCGGCGCATCGGTCAGCCTGATTGAACAAGGATCTGAAGAGGTTATCGCTGCGGGGAGCACCATGAATGAGATTGTGGATGCCGTCAAACGCGTCACCGATATTATGCTCGATATCGCGGCAGCCTCTGATGAGCAAAGTCGCGGTATTGTTCAGGTCAGTCAGGCGATTTCTGAGATGGACAAGGTTACGCAACAAAACGCGTCGCTGGTCGAAGAGGCGTCCGCGGCGGCGGCTTCGCTTGAAGAACAGGCCGCCCGCTTGACGCAAGCCGTTGATGCGTTTCATTTACAGGATACTGGCGCGACGATGCGATCATCCTTCCTTTAGTAAGCGTCGCGCCAGCGGGCTATTTTAGCCGCGGGCGCGTTTATTCTCCGACAGCCGCTATCACAGCGGCATCGATTTACGGATCGCCGCAATCAGCATTTGCGCCCCGGTTGAGAGCGGGATATCAACTCGCGTAAGAATACCTATCGGCTCGCCCGCGCTCTGGGTCGGCACGGGTAATGAGACCAGCGTCGCCTGGCGAAGATCTTCTTTAACCGCGCCAGAGGGGACGAACCAGACGTAATCGTAATCTACGGTCAGTTGTCGTGATAACGATGCGGATAGCGTTTCGATACATCCGGCAGGCATTTTACACCCCTGGCTTTGCAACAGGGCTTCCGCATTCTGGCGCGGTACCGTGCCTTTTGGCGAGACGACTACCGGCCACTCCATAACCCGACTGAGCGTGATCGTCTCCTGTAACAGGGGATGACCGGGGCGTACCACTAATTTAAGCGATTCTAAAAACAGCAGTTCGTAATTTAAACCGCCCATTAATTCCGGGTCTGACATGCGGCCAATACCCAGATCGATCTCGCCTGATTTCAGACCTGCAAGCAACATCGTATTGTTCATGGTCGCGACCTGTAACGAGGTCGATTTTTGCTGTTGATGGAACCGCCCAATAGCCGCCGGGAGTATACCCAGCGCAGCGGTAGGGAGCGCGCCAACACGCACCACATCGGCGCTGGCGTCCTCTTTGCGATTCAGCGCCTGCCCGGCGGTATTCAATGCATCTAATACTTTTACCGCATGAGTCAAAAATTGTTCGCCAGGAACCGTTAATTGCGCGCCCAGTCGCCCGCGTTCGAACAGACGGGTTCCGGTGAGTTGTTCCAGTTCGTTCAGCGTTTTAGAAAGCGCTGGCTGGCTCAGGTTAAGGGTTTCAGCCGCGCGCCCCAGCGTTCCCTGTTGCGCAACGGCGACAAATGTATGAAGGTGGCGCAACCGAATGCGCTGACTAAACAGACCATTTTTTTCCATAAGCGATGTTAAAAACAGAGCCGTGCGGGTGACAAGTAAAGTTGTTTGTTTTTGATAACCTGATAGCAAAATATTATTAACATTTTACCATTTCAAGTTACAACTGTTTTATTTTACTGATGATTCAACTGCCGTTAAGCATGTTAAGCCGCGATCTGGTCGGGGATATGCCAACTCATGTCAATCCGTTCTGCATAATGAATTCAGACCGGATCACACTTTATAAATTCTTCTCCCCGGAATGGATGAGGTTTTCTACACTCCAGGTAACATTCACTGGAGGCATGACATTATGGCGAACACCATCACGGCAGATGAGATTCGGGAACACTTTTCGCAGGCAATGTCGGCAATGTACCAGCAGGAAGTTCCGCAGTACGGTACGTTACTGGAACTTGTGGCTGACGTGAATCTGGCGGTGCTGGAAAATAATCCCAAACTGCATGAGCAGTTGGCTAATGCCGATGAACTGGCGCGATTGAACGTGGAACGACATGGCGCCATTCGTGTTGGTACCGCAGAAGAACTTTCTACCTTGCGTCGGATATTCGCCATCATGGGGATGTACCCAGTAAGTTATTACGATCTCTCTCAGGCGGGCGTGCCTGTGCACTCCACGGCATTTCGTCCCATTGACGAGGCTTCGCTCTCGCGTAATCCCTTTCGCATGTTCACTTCGCTATTACGCCTGGAGCTCATTGAAAACGCGGCATTACGCCAGCGGGCGGCGGAAATCTTATCGCAGCGGGATATTTTTACATCACGCTGCCGACAATTGCTGGATGAGTACGACGAGCAGGGCGGTTTTAGTGCTGCTCAGGCCGAAGAGTTCGTCCGTGAAACGCTGGAGACTTTTCGCTGGCATCGTCAGGCTACCGTTGATGAAGAAACGTACCGCAGCCTGCATCGTGAGCATCGTTTAATTGCCGACGTGGTCTGTTTTCCGGGATGTCACATTAACCATCTGACGCCGCGTACTCTGGATATCGACCGGGTACAGGCCATGATGCCGGAGTGCGGCATTACGCCTAAAATTCTTATCGAAGGTCCGCCTCGCCGCGAAGTGCCTATTCTGTTGCGGCAAACCAGTTTCAAAGCTCTGGAAGAGCAGGTGCTCTTCGTTGATGAAAAGCAGGGTACGCACACGGCGCGCTTCGGCGAAATTGAGCAACGTGGCGTCGCGCTGACGCCAAAAGGTCGTCGATTATATGACGAACTGTTGCACAAGGCGGGAACGGGTAAGGATAACTTCACGCATCAACTCCATTTGCGGGAGGTCTTTAACGCCTTTCCGGATAGCGAATTTCTGCTTCGCCAGCAGGGGCTTGCCTGGTTCCGCTATCGCTTAACGCCTTCCGGCGAGGCGCATCGTCAGGCGATCCATCCTGGCGACGATCCGCAGCCGCTTATTGAGCGCGGTTGGGTAATCGCGCAGCCGATTACCTATGAAGATTTTCTTCCGGTCAGCGCAGCCGGCATTTTTCAGTCGAATTTGGGAGATGAAACGCTGGCAAGAAGCCACGGCAATGCCAGCCGCGACGCCTTTGAACAGGCGCTGGGATGTGCAGTACGGGATGAATTTTCGTTATATCAGGAAGCGGAAGAACGCAGTAAACGCCGTTGCGGTCTGCTTTAAAAGCGGTAAGCTTCACAGGCTGTGAGGATACTGTAAAAGGAAGGCGTTATGTTGAATCCCTCCATCCCGCTGGTGGCGACGCGTCACGGTAAAATCGTGGGCGTCGTACAGAAAGAAATCCATATCTGGCGCGGTATACCTTATGCCGCGCCGCCAACAGGGGAGCTACGCTGGCGTGCGCCGCAGCCTGTTACGCCCTGGCAGGATGTGCGCCAGGCGGATTGTTTCTCCTGCGCCAGTTGGCAGGATATTACCTGGTGTCGTGAACTCGGCGGCGGCGATCCGGGAAATTTTTCCGAAGACTGTCTCTATCTGAACGTCTGGGCTCCCGCCGTGCGTCATGAACCGTTGCCGGTCATGGTCTGGCTACACGGCGGCGGTTACACCATTGGCGCGGGGAGTTTGCCGCCCTATGACGGTCAAGCGCTGGCGAAGCGCGGCGCGATCGTGGTGACGGTCAATTATCGGCTTGGCCATCTGGGCTTTTTCGCGCATCCGGCGCTGGAAGGCGAAGGGGCGGAGTGTATTCATAATTTCGCTTTACTCGATCAAATCGCTGCGCTGCGTTGGGTGCAGGACAATATTGCCGCGTTTGGCGGCGATACGCAGAATGTGACGTTATTTGGCGAATCCGCCGGCGCCCGCAGCGTGCTGTCGTTGATGGCTTCGCCGTTGGCGAAGAGGCTTTTTCATAAAGCGATTATTCAGAGTGGTTATACGCTGCCGGATACGCCCCGCGAGGTGGCGCTAAAAAAAGGCGTTGCGCTGGCAGAACATCTTGGCTTAGCCCATGCCACTGCCGAACAGCTACGCGCTTTACCGGCAGAGACGTTTTGGCCGCTGGACGCGCCTTTTAAAATTGCGCCGACGCCGATTTCCGGCGACGTCGTGCTGCCGCATCCGATGCTGGAAACCTTCTTTGCGGCGAAACAGCATCCCATACCGGTGATGATCGGCTCGAATAGCGATGAAGCCAGCGTATTGGCAGTTTTTGGCGTCGATATTGCCGGTCAAATTCAAAAAATGCGCCGTGAGCGGCGTGTTGGCCTGGGGTTAATCCGGCTGCTTTATCCTGGAGTGAAAGGCGACGAAGCACTAGGGCGGCAGGTCTGTCGGGATATGGTATTTACCACGTTGGGTTATGTCGTCATGCAAGCGCAGCAGCGGATCGGCGAACCGTGCTGGCGTTACTGGTTTGATTATGTCGCCGAAGCGGAGCATAACACCTACGCGAATGGTGCCTGTCATGGCAATGAAATACCGTATGTATTCGATACGTTAACGCGGGCTGAGCCCACATGCCATTATGTGAATGAGAATGACCTGGCCTTTGCCTCGCAGGTGGCGGATTACTGGGTGAATTTCGCTCGTCATGCCAGCCGCACGCGCGACGTGCTGCACGGCCCGGTTCGCTGGCCCGCCAGCATTCGGGGGCGAGATCGTCTGTTGCGGATTGGGCTGAACAAACTTGCCGGTTTTAAAGTGGAAAACCGCTTTATGCGTGCGCGTCTGGCGCTGTTTAAACGAGTCATGAAACATCACGTTAGTCTGGAATAAACTTTTCATAACCTGAAGAATGCTGCGTGAGGTTTACATCCGATTCGGTCGGTTCTTATCGACATAAAATATTTACGCTTTTGCACAGTTTCCAGGCGACCAACAATTGGATTATTAATGAATTTTGTCTAGAGTGAGCGGTCAGAAACGGGCACATTCTTGCTGCTGAAAAAACCAGCGCGGGACCATTCACAAGACCAGAAGGACTCATTTTCAGGTATGAATCGTAGACGATTTATTAAAGGTTCAATGGCAATGGCCGCCGTGTGCGGTTCCAGCGGTATTGCTTCACTCTTTTCTCAGGCGGCGTTTGCCGCGGAATCCGATATTGCGGATGGTAAAATTGTCCGTTTTGATTTTGCTGGTCTGCAATCAATGGCCCAGGCGTTAGCGAAAAAGCCCTGGGGCGGCGCGCCGGGACCCTTGCCGGATACGCTCGCCAATCTGACGCCGCAGGCCTATAACAGCATTCAGTATGACGCGGCGCATTCACTCTGGAACGGTGTTGCCAACCGGCAGCTCGATATTCAGTTTTTCCACGTAGGGATGGGCTTTCGTCGTCGCGTACGCATGTTTTCCGTTGATACGACGACGCATCTTGCTCGTGAGATTCATTTTCGCCCGGAACTGTTTAAATACAACGATGCCGGCGTCGATACGACACAACTGGAAGGGCAGAGCGATCTCGGTTTCGCCGGTTTCCGTGTCTTTAAAGCGCCGGAACTGGCGCGGCGCGATGTCGTCTCCTTCCTGGGTGCCAGTTATTTCCGGGCGGTAGATGATACTTATCAGTATGGCCTGTCGGCTCGCGGGCTGGCGATAGATACCTATACTGACGGTCAGGAAGAGTTCCCTGACTTCACCGCATTCTGGTTTGACACCGCGAAGCCGGGCGATACTACGTTTACCGTTTACGCTCTGCTGGACAGCGCCAGCGTGACGGGCGCGTATAAATTTGTGATTCATTGCGAAAAATCGCAGGTGATCATGGATGTAGAAAACCATCTCTACGCCCGTAAAGATATTAAGCAACTTGGCATTGCGCCGATGACCAGTATGTTTAGCTGTGGGAATAATGAACGCCGGGTATGCGACACCATTCATCCGCAAATTCACGATTCCGATCGGCTGGCGATGTGGCGGGGTAACGGCGAGTGGATTTGCCGCCCGCTGAATAATCCGCAGAAATTGCAGTTCAATGCATATATGGACGATAACCCAAAAGGGTTCGGCCTGCTGCAACTCGATCGCGATTTCTCGCATTATCAGGATGTGATGGGCTGGTACAACAAACGTCCGAGCCTGTGGGTGGAGCCGCGCAGTAAGTGGGGGAAAGGTGCAGTTAGCCTGATGGAGATCCCAACCACTGGTGAAACTCTGGATAATGTGGTCTGTTTCTGGCAGCCGGAAAAAGCGATCAAAACCGGGGATACGCTGGCGTTCAATTATCGTTTGTACTGGAGCGCGCAGCCGCCGGTACGATCGCCGCTTGCGCGGGTCATGGCGACCCGTACAGGGATGGGTGGCTTTCCCGAAGGTTGGGCGCCGGGCGAACATTACCCGGATAAATGGGCGCGCCGTTTTGCTATTGATTTTGTCGGCGGCGATCTGAAAGCGGCCGCGCCAAAAGGCATTGAGCCGGTAATTACGCTCTCCAGTGGCGAGGCGAAGCAGATTGAGATCCTCTACGTAGAGCCTTTCGACGGTTATCGTATCCAGTTTGACTGGTATCCGACCTCGGATTCTACGGCACCGGTGGATATGCGTATGTTCCTGCGCTGCCAGGGGGAGGCTATCAGCGAAACCTGGCTGTATCAGTATTTCCCGCCCGCGCCGGATAAGCGCCGTTATGTCGACGATCGTATCATGCGTTAGTCAGTTTGCCTTCTGTACCGCCACAAAGGCGGTACAGGTTGCGGAAATGGCCCTGACATAAACTCATTCGTGAGCCGCTGTTTTTGTGACACGGCCTTTCCATCGTTCTATTTTTGCAACAGTCCTTCCTGTTTATCCCTCTCGATCCTGCGGACAGGGAACATTAAGATAACTTCACCTTATTTAAGATATAAAGTGAATATAATGAAAAAGAGTTTTCTTGGTGCTGTCCTGTCTCTGGGTTTATTAAGTGCTGCTCATGCAGATGTATATAAATTTGATAATACGCATACCAATGCGGTATTTAATATCGATCATTTCCAGACCTCAACCAATCATGGCGGGTTTTATGCTATTAGCGGCGAACTGAAATATCAGCCGGAAAAGCAAGTCGCAGAGATGCGTGTGACGATTCCCGTGAGCGCCTTAAATACCGGGGTGGATGCGTTTGATAACCATATTCGCAGTAGCGATATTCTGGATGCGGAAAAATATCCAGAAATAGTATTTAAATCGACAAAATGGCATTTTGAAGATAATAAACCAGTTTCTATTGACGGTTTGTTAACAATGAAGGGAGTAACTAAGCCCGTCACCTTAACCACCACCAAGTTTGGCTGTTATATGAGCCCGATATTCAAGGCGCAGGTTTGCGGTGGTGATTTTGTCACGCAAATAGATCGCACCCAGTGGGGTGTAGATTATCTGGTCGATATGGGGATGACGAAAGTTGTCGATATAAAAATCCAGGCAGAGGCGGTTAAGCAATAAAGGGAATGATGATGAAAATTATTGTATGTTAAGGGGGCTTGGCTATTTGAAGCTTCGCTAATTTCAGGCCGCACTGCCACGATTTTAAAGTGGGACTATGTCACTAAATAGTTGATGGCAACTATTTCGGATTCAGATATGTTAAATTGTCCTACTACTTGAGCTTGTAACCAACGGTTATTTTGTCCCTGATGTCTCTGTAGATTTGATTTTTTCGATCGCAATAATATTGCCTGACATCGCTTCATTGAGCACTTCGACGGCCGTGCTGGCATCGCGATTCTTTATCGACATGTAGACCTTGATATGGGCTTCCACACTTTCAAGGGTAATACCCAGCGCACGGTTAAGCTCTTCAAGATAGTAGTAATAGATGTCTTTAATCGAGCTCATCACGTTGTAGAACACGCTGTTGTGCGATGCCCTGACAATCGCCAGATGGAACTCGTAGTCCGCTTCCGAGTATTTTTTATAATCACCTTTGTGGATCAGCATGTTGTTCAATGCTTCCTCGAGCTGGCGAATGTCATCATCGGTGGCGTGTGTGACGGCGAGCTCCACGCATTTGAACTCCACGGTCTGACGAAAAATCATCATATCGTGAAACTCTTCGCGGCTAAGGTGCATGATTGGGCGGGGATCGTTACTCAACATCTGCGGGGTGAAGTTTTCACTCACGTAGCTGCCGCTGCCCTGACGTGTCACCACAATCCCCAGGTCACGAAAACGCTGTACTGCGCTGCGAACGCTGACCCGGCTGACGTTAAATGAGGTGGTCAGTTCCGCTTCTGAGGGCAAACGGCTACCCGGCGCCCAACTGCCGTCCAGCAGTTTGCTGCTTATCTGATCATAAATTTCATTTACAACATTCTGTTTTTGAATGGATTTTATGCTCAAGATGGGTATCCGTTAAGATGTCGCTGAAGTGCTTTATTATATAACAATTCTCTTTTAAGAACAAAGCGCCCGGCCGGGCGCTTTACACTGTTAATCGAAACGAATGAGTACCTTAGCAGAGACATTTTTGTCTGTGGCGGTAATCAGCGCGTCTTCAATTTGCTGGGGCGGGAACTCGGCGCTGATAAGCGGGCGAGGATCGACGCGCCCATCTTCCAGCCAGCGTACCGCGGTGATGAACTCACCGATAAAACGGAATGAGCCGACCCAGTTGAGTTCTTTAACCAGCATCGTTGACACCGGCCAGCTTACCGGGCTGGCGCCCATCCCCACCTGAACGATGGTGCCGGCAGGGCGGGTGAAGTCGACGGTGGATGCCACGGCAATCGGCGCGCCGGAGGCCTCAAACACGACATCAAAGTAGCCTTTATGCTGCTGATAATGGGCAACCTGTTCTTCATCGCGCGGATCCATCACCGCTGTGGCCCCCATTTGGCGTGAGAGTTCCAGACAGCGTGGGCTGAGATCGGATGCTACCAGTTCAGATGCTCCGGCACTGCGCGCCGCCGCGAGGATCAGACAACCAATGGGGCCTGCGCCAATCACCAGTACGCGTTTGCCTGTCAACTGGCCCGCCTTTTTTACTGCATGAATGGCGACCGCCAGCGGTTCCGAAAAGGCCATCACGTTTGCGGGCACGCGCCTGTCGTAAGGAATGCATTGCTCCGGTTTTACCACCACGTATTCAGAAAAACCGCCATTCACATGCGGATTGAACTGCGCGCTGCCCATAAAGCGCATGGAGCCGCACAGATTTTGATGGCCGGAAAGGCACATCTCGCACTGATTGCAGGGGCTGGACGGGTTCACCGCAACCGTCTGGCCCACTTTCAGGTCGCTGCCTGCTGGCACTTTGCTGATCACGCCAACAAACTCATGGCCAATCACCATCGGATGCTTGAGGACAGACATCCCCGCGCGGCCATGCTGATAGTAGTGAATATCAGAGCCACAGATGCCGCCGCAGGCGACCTTCACGACGGCGTCATGTTCACTGTGCTCGATTTCACGTGATTCAAAGCGTACGTCTTTTTCCGCATGGGCCAGACAAGCGTTACAGGTTATTTTTTCCATTTTGATAATGACCTCATTATTTGTTGGCAGTTGCCGGGTTAATGGCATTCTTATCCACAGTGTCGGCATTCTTTTTTTCAGGCAGGATCACTTCAATTTTGCCCACCAGGAATATGTAGGCTAATAAGCCCAGTCCGGCGACGCCTGCGATATACCACATGGCATACTGGAAGTTTTGCGTGCGCTGGAGAATAACCCCAATAACAATTGGGCTAACGATCCCCGAAAGGTTGCCGCAAATATTTAAAAAGCCACCCATAGTCCCGAGAAAATTACGGGGAATTACATCGCTCCAGACCACCCAGCCCAGGTTTGAAAAGGCGTTGGCAAAGAACGCAACAGACAGAATGACAATCGCAATAACCGGCTGGTTTTCAAAGAAATTGACCAGGCCAATAATCATGGTAACGCACAGGCCAGCCATAACGGGTAATTTTCGTGCCAGCGTTCGGGATTTTCCTTTTTTCAGCAGCATGTCGCTTAGCGTACCGCCACAGAGCACCCCAAGCATCGCCATAATATAGGGCAGCATGGCGCCTATCCCGGCTTTGGAAATAGAGAGATGCAGTCCTTTTTCCAGGTAAACAATAAACCAGGTCAGGAAAAAATAGAGCGTAGACGAGCAGGCAAACTGGGTGATGAACAAACCCCAAATCGTTTTTTTGCTGAGGAAGAATTTAATATTTTGCCAGCTGATTTTTGCACTCACGGAGGATTGGTTCTCCGAGCCATAGCCGCCGCCTGCTTTGATATAATCCAGTTCGGCTTGGTTCACAGCAGTGCTGTGCTGTGGATCGCGGTAATACATAAGCCAGTAGATGCCAAACAGAATCCCGGCGCCACCGGACAGATAAAACGACATTTCCCAACCGTAGTTAGCCACAATAAAGGCGAGGGCAGGCGTCAGCAGCGCGAGACCGATATATTGTGCACTGGAATAAATCGCGGTCGCACGGGCACGTTCATGGTCCGGGAACCAGGTGGCGATTATTTTTGTGTTAGACGGGAAGGATGGCGCTTCGGCAACACAATTAATGCGCGGCAGGCCAGAAGCATTGCAAATGAAGCGGTTGCCGTCGCGAATAAATGGTGTGAGGCGAACCCCATCATAAAGGTAAAAATACTCCACAGAATAATCGCACCACCATAAAGAATACGTGAGCCAATGCGATCAAGAACATAGCCGACAGGAATTTGACTGGCAGCGTAGGCCCAGGTAAACATGGAGAAAAGCAAACCCAGTTGTGTTGGCGTCAGACTGAAATCATTCTGGATATTCGAACCAGCAACGGCAAGATTGGCGCGATCCATATAATTAATTGCAGTCACAATAAACAGCAATGTGAGAATAAAGAGTCGTTGTCTTGAAGCCTTCATAATAATACCTGTGTTATATCGGCATGCATCGGGGTAAACACATGCCATCAATTTTAAAGGCGAGTCGGTAGAGTGCGGGCGACTTATAAAACTGCGAGCCAGCCACCATCGACGTAAATAATCTGCCCGTTGATATAATCTGATGCTTTGGATGATAAGAAGATGGCGGTGCCGATGAGCTCTTCCGGACGACCCCAGCGTTGAGAAGGTGTGCTGCTTTTCACCCAGCTATCGAACTGCTTGTCTTCAATAAGCGCGGTGTTCATGTCGGTCAGAATGTAGCCAGGTCCAATGGCGTTGGTCTGGATATTAAACTGCGCCCATTCAGCAGCCATCGAGCAGGTGAGCATTTTGATGCCGCCTTTTGCTGCCGTGTACGGGGCAACAGTCGGGCGGGCCGCCTGGCTGGTAAGCGAGCCGATATTAATAATTTTACCGCCGCTGTTGCGGGCGATCATCCGTTTTGCCGCCGAGCGGGAGACTAAAAATGCGCTGGTCAGGTTAGTGTCGATCACCTTCTGCCAGTTTTCCAGCTCCAGCTCGACCATTGGTTTGCGGTACTGAATACCGGCGTTATTGATCAGGATATCAACATGGATCCCTTCTGCATCAAGTTTGCTAAAAGCTGCCTCAATCGCCAGTTCATCGGTGACGTCAAAAGCCACGCCATGCGCGTCGTAGCCTTTTCTGGTCAGCGTATCCACTGATTCGGCCAACAGCGTGGCGCGAATATCATTCAGGATAACCCGTGCACCCGCAGCGGCAAGACCCTCTGCGTAGGCAAAGCCCAGTCCTCGTGCAGAACCCGTTACCAGCGCCGTTTTCCCAGTTAAATCAAATAAAGCGGTCATGTTGTTTCCTCACTTGTTTAATTTGTATGACGACTATCCTTTTTTAGGTTGAATTTTCGCCCTGATAAAATCAACAGTTCACCCATGAATTTGCAACAAGGATCACAAACAGCTCCACATAGTGACCGCGTAATTAATATTAATTAATTGAATTATATGTATATATTTGATTTGAATTTAACGCAGTTTGATCGCTGTCACAGAATGGCACTCGCAGCGATCCGCTGTAAAAGAAGCGTGATATAACAGTATAAAGTTGTAGGACAACTTACACATATCTGTTGTATCATCCACAACGGTATGACATGCGGTAAATTCGCTGAGTTAAGGAGTGAAAGTGAGTAACCTGAAAATTACCAACGTGAAAACGATTCTGACGGCGCCGGGCGGCATTGATTTGGCAGTCGTTAAGATAGAAACCAACGAGCCAGGGCTGTATGGGCTAGGATGCGCGACATTTACCCAGCGTATCTTCGCGGTAAAAAGCGCGATCGATGAGTACATGGCGCCTTTTCTGGTTGGCAAAGATCCGACCCGTATTGAGGACATCTGGCAGTCAGGCGTGGTGAGTGGCTACTGGCGCAATGGCCCGATCATGAACAATGCATTGTCCGGCGTGGACATGGCACTGTGGGATATCAAAGGTAAGCTAGCGGGGATGCCGGTTTATGATCTGCTGGGCGGCAAATGTCGTGATGGGATCCCACTGTACTGCCACACCGATGGTGGTGATGAAGTTGAAGTGGAAGATAACATCCGAGCCAGAATGGAAGAGGGTTATCAGTACGTTCGCTGCCAGATGGGAATGTATGGCGGTGCGGGGACCGATGACCTTAAACTGATCGCCACACAGCTGGCACGTGCGAAGAACATTCAGCCGAAACGTTCACCGCGCAGCAAAACGCCCGGCATCTACTTTGACCCGGACGCCTACGCCAAAAGCGTTCCGCGTCTGTTCGACCACCTGCGTAACAAGCTCGGTTTTAGCATCGAATTTATTCATGATGTACATGAGCGCGTGACCCCGATGACTGCCATTAATCTGGCCAAAACGCTTGAACAGTATCAACTATTTTATCTTGAGGATCCGGTGGCACCGGAAAACATCGACTGGCTGAAAGTGTTGCGCCAGCAGTCTTCCACTCCGATATCCATGGGTGAGCTGTTTGTGAATGTGAATGAGTGGAAGCCGCTCATCGACAACAGGCTCATCGACTACATTCGCTGCCACGTGAGTACCATCGGCGGCATTACGCCGGCGAAGAAACTTGCTGTCTACAGCGAACTGAACGGTGTGCGCACCGCATGGCACGGGCCGGGCGACATTTCTCCAGTCGGGGTTTGCGCCAATATGCATTTGGATTTGAGTTCACCGAACTTTGGCATTCAGGAATACACGCCAATGAACGACGCGCTGCGTGATGTCTTCCCGGGCTGCCCTGAGATTGACCACGGTTATGCCTATCTGAACGATAAGCCGGGTCTGGGTATTGACATTGATGAAGCCAAAGCGGCGAAATATCCGTGCGAGGGGGGAATCCCATCCTGGACAATGGCGCGCACACCAGACGGTACGGCCTCAAGACCGTAAGCAATGAAGGCCCGGCTTGCATCTGCCGGGTCTTATTCCCGACGTCCTGATGGACTCCGTTTTAGAAACAGGAATTATTGTATATTGAGGCTGCTTTTTAATCAGTGACCACTTCTCTATAAGGAGCCTGAATATTTTCCTCAACAACGCTTTCGGTAGAAAATGACGCGCTCTGTTTCCTCAAATCCTAACGCCTGGTGAACTTTCTGGGAAATTGTATTTTCCGGCGTGGTATCAGAGGCCATTTCCCGACACCCTTTATTCGTTCCCCATCGTTGCACCGCTGCAATCAATTGTTTCGCTACGCCGCGTTGACGGAATGAGGGGAGAACAAAAATACCTTCAAGGAAAGCCACGGGCGAACTGTCACAGCCATTGACATAATCGTGGCGGATTGAGGCATCCGCAAAGCCAATCGCCACCCCGTCTGCCATCGCAATAAATGATGCCAGATGATCGGCTTGCAGAATTTCTTCGCCGTCCGCCAGATGGGCGTCATCCGGGTGACCAGGCCAGAGCTGTTTTCGCAATCCGCGCCAGTGATCCAGATGGGTTCTGTTCATTTGCCTGATGTCCATTAACGCACTCCTGATGAGGGGTCTGACATGATGAGACGGCATCCCGCCTGCTGATAACGTCGGGCGATAGCAGACGGGAGCGCACTGTCGCTAAGAATGGTAGTAATACAGGACAGCGTCGCCACCGCATGGGGTTCTACAGTATCAAACTTTGAGTGATCGGCCATCAATATGACCTCACGTGAGCGCTGAATAATGCGCGTTTTAACGCCCACTTCAAACATGGTAGCGTTGGTGATGCCCGTTTCAATCGACAGCGCATCGCAGGAGATAAAGGCGCGTTCAACGGCAAAGGCGTTAATCATCTCCAGCGCCAGACTCTCGCCCACCGAAAAGTAGCCGGGGCGGATCAGTCCGCCAATAATGTAGCTCTCTACGTGTGGGAAGCCACCCAGTTCATTAGCGATTTTGATGTCATTGCAAATGACTTTTACTTTGGCGTCGACCAGACATTTTGCCAGTTCCAGACAGGTGGAGCCGGAGTCGAGAAAAAAGCAGTCTCCATCCTTGATGAACGTACGGGCGAGGGCAGCGATTTCGCGTTTCGCCTCACTTTGTAACGTTCGCTTAACGTCGAAAACATATTCTTTATCTTCCGTACTGTCGTCGAAGTCAATACAACCATGGCCGCGAACCATACCGGGATAACGGCTGGCAATATAGTGAAAATCCCGGCGCACGGTTGCCTCTGCATAGCCAAAAAGCTCAATAGCTTGTTGTGTTGAGAGGTGCCTGTGTTGCCAAAGGTAATGCAACATCTGCTTGATACGGTCGGGGCGCTGTTGGCTCATCAGCATATGACTCCTTTATAGCGCGGTGAATTGTGACAACGTCACATCATAGTTCGCCGTCGTGAACAACGCCCGGCCAATCACCAGATGCTGTGCGCCTGCGGCGGCAAGCAGCCGTGCGGCGCGAAGTGTAATACCGCCGTCCGCCCAGCATTCCGCAGCAGGGAAATGCTCTCTGCTCTGGCTCACTTTTTCACACATCGCGGCGATAAATTGCTGTCCGCGCCCGTCGGGTTCGCTGGTCATGATCATCAGCGCATCCAGTTGCAATGCCAGATAACGATAAGGCAATAGCGGCGTTGCCGGGTTAAGCGCCAGTCCTGCTTTCGCCCCGATAGCGCGAATATCCGCCAGAATCTCTGAGGGGTTTTGCACGCTTTCGGCATGAATGAAAATCCAGCCGGGGCGGATAGCTGCAAGCCAGGGTAGCCAGCGTTGCGGTGATGAGACCATCAGGTGAAATGAAAGCGGATGGCGAGTGTATTGTGCGACTGCCTGAATGGTTTTCATACCGAAGGTAATATTGTTGATGAAACTGGTATCTTCGATATCCAGATGCAGTGAGCCGAGGGGCGCATCGTGTAAAGCGGTCAACGCCTCGGCATAGCGCAGCGGATCGGCGGAGGCCAGTGAAGGGTGCAGGATCATCGAAACCTCCATCAGCGCAATGCGGTTAATTGCGCGAAAAGCGCGGCATCATTTGGCGCATCTTGCAGCATCGCGACGCTTTCCGGCGAGTCGAGCCACTGGCTGATGCGTTGAATGGTGCGAATATGTGCTTCGGCATCCGTGGCGCTGGCGCAAAGCAACAGCCAGATGGGATCGCAATCCGCATTACCGAAAGCGACCGGCGTTGATAACGTAGTGACGCTGATTTGATTATGGTTGGCGCCTTGCTCCGGTCTGGCATGGGGCAGCGCAATCCCCGGCGCGATAAGATAATATGGCCCCCATTTAAGGGTGTTCTCAATAATACCGTCCAGGTAGCAGGGGGCCGCCGCGCCGAAGGTAATCAGCGGACGAACGGCGATATCCAGCGCGTGTCGCCAGTCGCTGGCATGGCGTTGCGCCTGAACCCACTTAACATCATTAATCATCGATCGTTGACTCCTTGCCGGTTCGGGTTACTCTGAAACCGATCCCCGGCGTGTCTTTTGGCGAAGGCGACGGAGATCGGCAGAAGAGTTATCGCTCTCTGCAGGGGATAAGCGTTTTGCTTATCCCCATTTTATTGTCGGATATGGCGTACTTTCTCCATAAACTTCGCCACGCGCGCCTGGTCGACAAAGTTGGCGAAGACGCCGTCTTTTTTAAACGTGGTTGCCGTTACGCATCCGTCGGCAATGCAGAGCTGCTCCTCGACGTTTTCCAGACACACCCCGGTATTCGCCAGCACGACCGTGTCGGGAACGGTCTCTTTTACCCGCTTCAGTATGGCGCTATCCGTGCGGGCGCCCGCCGTCAGCCCCGAGACGCACAGGGCATCGGGGTTATTGTTAAATACGGTCGATTTCGCAATTGAACAGACATCCCGGTTTCCCAGATACACCGCCGCTTCCGGCACGATGTTAAACAGCGTTTTCACGTGGCCTGCGCCGATGCGATGCTGATGGCGAATGGTTTCGCCGACATTCGTATCCCAGACGCCAAAATCGCTGGCGTAAGCGCCGGTGAAAATTTCGCGAATAAATTTTGCGTCGGTCGCCATTGCCAAATCAAACGAGGCCACAGGGTCCCACAACACGTTTACCCCAAACGGTACGCGAATTTCACTCATTAACTGACCGATGATTCTTGCCATCGCGGCGGTCGTTTCCGGTCTGACTTTCGTTAAATAAGGCAGACTAAATTCGTTGGAGAACATCACCGCATCCACGCCGCCATTTTGTAGCGCCATTAAATCGTCATGGGCGCGGTCAATTACCCAATTCATGCCTTTCCTGGTATCGAACCCGGGATCGCCCGGCAGCGCCCGTAAATGACACATGGCGATAACGGCTTTTTCTGTTCCTATTACCTCTTTTAGCCAACTCATTCTGGGTTGCTCCTTATTCCGGTAGTTCACGTTTACGTAAGACAAGTATGATGCTGGCGACAATGCCGACCACAATAACCACGCCAATCATGCCCAGCGACATCAATTCAGATATTGACCAGCCAAACATATTTCCCACCGACAGCGCGGTAATTTGCGCGTTTTCAGCGGCGAAGCTAAAGCCGCCTTTGAGTGCCATATCGGTAAAGTACGGTGCGAACTGGGTGGCGATCAGCAGAACGGTAATCATGACAATGATGCCGCTGAGCAGAGTACGAATCAGATCGCCGCGATGAATAACCGTGGCCATGCAGATAAAAAACGGCGCAACCGGTAAATCAGCCAGCGGCAGGACTTTATTGCCCGGCAGTATGCTCGCCAGAATTAACATGATGGGAATTAACAGCAGTCCAACCGCGATGGTGGTCGGGTGGCCTAACGTCACTGCGGTATCCAGACCGATAAAGACTTCGCGCCCTTTAAAGTGTTTCTGGAAGAACTTACGCGCGCCGTCGGAAATGGGCATTAATCCCTCAACGATAAGGCGAATCATGCGCGGAAACAGCACCATAATCGCCGCCACGGTAATCATTAAGGTTGCGCACCCTTTAAAGCCTTCGCCTGCGGCAAGTCCGAAGATCAGCCCGAGAACAACGCCAATGATCACCGGGTCACCAACCATCCCATACCGTTTTTGGATCTCCTGAGCATCAATATTGCGTCCTTTCATAAACGGTATTTTTTCGTATATCGCATCCAGTAATACGAACAACGGCACGGAACTGGAGCCATACCCTTGCGGAATAGAAATCCCTTCCAGACCCACAATGTTCTGTACCCGTTTCGCCGTCCAGTCGGCCATTTTCAACGACAAGGCGGCGTGGCAAATCGCGCCCAGTACGCCATAAATCAGACTGCCGGTCATCAACTGGACGACCGTTCCGGTAATGGCGTAGTGCCAGTAGTTATAAATATCAACGTTCATGGTTTTGGTCAGACGAGTCACCAGCATACCGACGTTAAGCAGAAAGATAACGGGAATGATCATCGCGCCGATGGCCGTCGCATAGCCGACGCCGGATGCGGGCCCGGCGCCGACGTCAAACACATGCAGCGTCAGGCCAAAACGCTCAATCATCACTTTGATCGGCGGACTGAGACTGTCGATCGCCATGACGATCACCAACCCCATGCCGACAAAACCGATGCCGACCGTCACCCCGGCTTTCACCGCCTGCAGCCAGGGAATACGAAAGATTAAGCCGATGATAATCATAATGATGGGCACAAAAACGGTGCCGCCGAGAGACAGGATGTAATCAAACATAATGCCCCCTTTATTGTGTTAACAGCGCCTTGATTTCTTGTTTTAATGCGTCGTCGTTGATGCCTGTCAGCAGGGCGGCGCCGTTGAGCGTCGGGATGCCATAGTCACTGTGCGTACGCATGGACGTTACGATGAGATCCATACCGTTACAGTTCAACGGGATCTCATTCAGACAACATTGCGCCGTGGTTGCCGCAATGCCTTGCTCCGCAAGAAAGTCCTGCAGTTTTTGTGCAATCATGGTTGATGTCGACATGCCGGTACCACATGCCACAAGGATCTTCTTCATCATGGTCGTGCCTCTTGTGTAGCGCCTGTTTCAGGCTCAATGGGAAACTGTTCTGGCGACATATTGGCCAGCGCAGTCAGTAAACGGATACAATCAGCCAGGTCGCGCAGGCTGGCGACTTCGGCTGGCGAATGGGTATAGCGGCAGGGAATAGAAAGACTGGCGCAGGGAATACCGTCCAGTTCAACCTGAATGTAGCCGGTTTCGGTGATGACGCCTGGCGCGACTTCTCGCTGTACGAGAATATTATTTTCGTGCGCGGTGGTCTCCAGCATCCGCAGCAAACGCGGCGGCGTAATCAGTCCCGCCAACGTACCGCGTCCGTGATAGTTCAGACAGGTGATGCCGACGCCGTGGTTGACCCGCACATCTGAGTAATCCTGCAGGTCAGGCGTGTCGCAGGATGGGGTGATATCAATACCAATCGCCAGGTCGGGGCGCACGCGTCGTAAAACGGGAATAATGCCGCGAATATTGAACTCTTCCTGTACCGACGCGACCAGGAATACCGCGATATCGAGCGGTGTGGAGGCGAGGGCCTCGGCGACGCCCAGTAGCGCCGTACACCCCAGCCTGTCATCCAGCGCCTTACTGCATACCAGGTCGTTGCCCAGACAGTGCGGCGGGTTGTAAAGGGTTACTGGCGTCCCCACCTGAATACCCATTCGTTCGGCATCCGCTTTATCTTTTGCGCCGATATCAATCCAGAGTTTATCGAGAGCGGGTGGCTGGGTGCGCTCGTCACCCTTCGCGAAGTGATATGCTTTAATACCGATACAGCCCATGATATCGCCTGAACGTCCGGCAAGCGTCACAATCGAACCGGGCATAGTAATTTGCGCCGGGCCGCCCACGCGTTCAAAACGTAAAAAACCGGAGGGTTCGATCTTGCGTACCATAAAACCCACTTCATCCATATGCGCAAAAATCATCAGGCGAAGCGCGTCGGATTTATCGCTGCCATAACGGGCGACGACATTGCCCAGGCGATCCCGCCAGACGTCTTTGGCCTGCTGTTCAAACGCGTGCTGCATAACGTTTGCAATACTGCTTTCATGTCCTGAAATCCCGTTTAGCCGCAGTAAAGAAAAAAGCGTTTCCTGCACAGAAAAGGTCATTGGCGTCTCCGTGGTGATAAAACAATCAGTCGTTGAGCGTTTTATAGGCGGAGAATGGTTGGATAAGTGTGAAATGTGTCACGCGGAAATACGCTAAATATGGCCAATAAAAAATAATGTGATGGCGATACAATAAAAACGCTCATATCACCTGCGGGTTATCGGTAAACCAGGCTATTTATGTGATTACGACCAATAACGAAGAAGGGCAACGCGATGGTGGAAATTATTCCTGTTAGCACGACGCTGGAACTGCGAGCGGCAGATGAAAGTCATGTTCCGGCGCTGCACCAACTGGTACTCAAAAACAAAGCGTGGCTACAACAGTCGCTCGACTGGCCGCAATATGTCACGTCGCAGGAGGAAACGCGTAAGCATGTGCAGGGTAATATGCTGTTGCACCAGCGTGGTTACGCCAAAATGTACCTGATTTTCTGCCAGAATGAGATGGCGGGCGTACTCTCATTTAATGCCATCGAACCGATAAACAAAGCCGCCTATATCGGTTACTGGCTGGATGAGTCCCTCCAGGGACAAGGGATAATGTCGCAATCATTACAGGCGCTGATGACACATTATGCCCGGCGCGGCGATATTCGGCGCTTCGTCATTAAATGCCGCGTTGATAATCAGGCCAGTAACGCAGTCGCACGGCGCAACCATTTTACGCTGGAAGGCTGTATGAAGCAGGCGGAGTATCTTAACGGCGACTATCACGACGTTAATATGTATGCCCGCATTATTGATGCGGATTAAAGGGAACCGACTAAGGGGGTACGCGTAATACGATCCTCGCCATTGATCACTTTTGGGCCGCGCAGGTGAATAGTATTGCCGTCAAAGGCTATCACCGCCGCCCGTCCGCTAATCTCGACCTGGTGCTCAATCAGAATTTCGCCCTGTATACAGGCATGGCCTTCAATCAGCACGCGGTCGTCCAGTAAAATCGGGCCTCCGCGTACCTCAGCATGTCCGCCTACCAGCACATGATGTTTTAACACACAGTTGCCTTCGATTAACGCATGTTCCGCTACCTGTGAGCTGTAGCGAAGGGTAGGGATCGCATCTTCCTCTGTGCCGGCGATAACCCGCGCATGGCCATAGACTTTGGCGCAGTCACAGATCCAGACATTATTGTCTTTGTTGCCTTCGATGAGCGCGAAATCAAAGACCTCCGCCCGGTGCTCAATAAAAGCGTGTGTGATAGTGGCGTCGCCATAAAGCTGTACCTGATGGACAATCCGCGAATGGTTCACGGTGGCGCGATCGTAAATTTGTAAAATCTGCGCATGTTCATGCGTTAGTCCCTGAACGGCGAGAATTTCTGACTGGTTTAACACGCGGGCATCGCCATAAATCGCACACTCTCCGCGCACGGAAGAGGACTGAATGGTGACGTTGTCACTTATCCGTGCGCCATCGCTGATATCAGCGCGATCAATCCAGACGTTATCGCCTATTCGCACGTTATTGTAGAGCGTGCACGGCTGCGTGATACGCGCGTTACCCGTAATTTCCGTGCCCGCAAAGGCCATCGTGTTTTCATCATAAATCCAGCAATCCCCCTGTTGTGACAGCACATTATCGGCATCAACCCAGCCGCCGGAGGTTCCGGCTTTAACATCGTTAAAATCCGTTACGGCAATAACTTGTCGTAATAAGACGCTTTTCTTCTCACCGTCTACCTGATAAGTAAAAGCACGAGGTTCTTCACTCAGTCGATATTTGGTCATAGGGAAATTCCGTGTGAACGATTAAGATAACCGTAGCAAAGGTACTGGCGAAACAACCAGAAATTCCATAAAATGCATTTCAAATATACTTTATAAATTAAACAAAATGCGTAATCACAAGCAGAGCGATCGCGTGCTCAATCTGCCTGCGGGCTATTTTGGCATCGTCCTTGGCACTATCGGTATGGGATTCGCCTGGCGTTATGCCAGCCAGATATGGGGAATAAGCCACTGGCCCGGCGACATCATGGTGATCCTGGCGATGATTATTTGGGCACTCTTGACCCTGGCGTTCCTTAGCCGTCTGGTGCGCTTTCCCCATAGCGTGATGGCTGAAGTGCGACATCCGGTAATGAGCAGTTTTGTCAGCCTGTTTCCCGCCACCACGATGCTGGTCGCGATCGGTTTCGTTCCCTGGTATCGCCCGTTGGCCGTTGCGCTATTCAGCGTGGGGGTCGTCATACAACTGGCGTATGCCGCCTGGCAGACGGCGGGACTTTGGCGCGGAGCGCATCCGGAAGAAGCGACAACCCCAGGACTTTATCTGCCCACGGTAGCGAATAATTTTATCAGCGCTATGGCCTGTGGAGCGCTCGGTTACAATGATGCAGGACTGGTGTTTTTAGGCGCAGGCGTCTTTTCGTGGTTAAGTCTGGAGCCGGTTATTTTGCAGCGACTGCGTAGCTGCGGCGAATTACCGGCGGTGCTGCGTACGTCGCTGGGTATCCAACTGGCGCCCGCGCTGGTCGCCTGTAGCGCCTGGCTGAGCGTCAATGGCGGGGAGGGCGACACGCTGGCGAAAATGCTATTCGGCTACGGTCTGTTACAACTTTTATTTATGCTGCGATTAATGCCCTGGTATTTATCACAACCGTTTAATGCTTCCTTCTGGAGTTTTTCGTTCGGCGTTTCCGCGCTGGCGACCACGGGGTTACATCTTGGTCACGGTAGTGAATCAGGGCTTTTCCATATTCTGGCCGTCCCGCTGTTTATTTTCACTAACGCTATTATCGCCTTATTGCTGGTTCGTACATTTCTATTGCTGGTGCAGGGGACGTTGCTTATTCGCACTGAGCGCGCTGCACTGTTGAAAACGGAGGAAAAAAATGACCGTTCGTGACGAAAATTATTTTACTGAGAAATACGGATTAACCCGCACGCATTCGGATGTGCTGGCGGCGGCAAAGGTTGTCGCGCCGGGCCGAACGCTGGATTTGGGATGTGGCAATGGCCGCAATAGTCTGTATCTGGCCGCGAACGGTTATGACGTTACCGCGTGGGATAAAAATCCGGCCAGTATGGCTAATCTTGAGCGTATTAAAGCGGCAGAAGGGCTGGATAATCTGCAAACCGACCTGGTCGATCTGAATACATTGACCTTTGACGGCGAGTACGATTTTATTCTCTCGACGGTGGTTATGATGTTTCTTGAGGCGCAAACCATTCCCGGTTTAATTGCCAATATGCAACGCTGCACAAAACCCGGCGGGTATAATTTGATTGTTGCGGCAATGGATACGCCGGACTTTCCCTGTACGGTGGGATTCCCGTTCGCTTTTAAAGAAGGCGAATTACGCCGCTATTACGAAGGATGGGACATGCTGAAATACAACGAAGATGTCGGCGAGCTTCACCGCACGGACGAAAACGGCAACCGTATCAAACTGCGCTTTGCTACGATGCTGGCGAGAAAAACGGCCTGAGCGATGCAAGTTCTGTAAGTCTCGCAGCGTTCGGCATTTTTTTGTCGGGCGCCGCGTTCAAATTGTGCTGTCGTTACCATTTTTAGTGCATCCAGAATGATTTCGTTTTGCTATTATTTCCTTTGCATCATTGCGAAGACTAAAGGGATCGTTTCATGCGTACTCATACTTTATTTAAAGTTGCAGTGCTTACTGGCTTGCTGGCGTTATCCGGCTGTGCGTCTAAAGTCACACAGCCGGATAAGTATTCTGGATTCTTAAAAAATTATTCGGACCTGCAGGAAACTACCTCCGCCACGGGAAAACCGGTGTTGCGCTGGGTAGATCCACATTTCAATGACTCTAACTATGACAATATTGTTTACAATCCGATAACGTACTATCCCGTCCCCAAGCCAACGACCCAGGTCGGGCAGCAAGTTCTTGATAAACTGCTGGCTTATACGAACAGTAAAGTAAAATCAGCAATTGAACAGCGCAAACCGCTGGTTACGACGCCAGGGCCGCGCAGTTTGATTTTCCGCGGGGCGATTACGGGCGTGGATACCAGCAAAGAAGGGCTACAATTCTATGAGGTAATCCCTGTAGCGCTGATTGTGGCGGGCACGCAAATGGCGACGGGCCACCGAACCATGGATACCCACCTTTATTTTGAGGGTGAACTGATAGATGCCGCGACCAACAAGCCGGTCGTCAAGGTAGTGCGCCAGGGTGAAGGTCAAGACCTGAGTAATTCCAGTACGCCAATGGCGTTTGAGACGTTGAAACAGGTCGTGGATGATATGGCGACGGATACCTCTATGTTTGACGTTAACAAAAAATAATTCTGCGGCGCCATCGCAAGATGGCGCAACCCCCGGCAGATTAGCGGTCGCCATCAGCCAGACAACGATGGGCGGCGCGTTCTCGTTAATACTGCGTAGCCTATCCCGCCAGCGATCAACCCCCAGAATGCCGATCCGATGCCTATCAGCGTTAGCCCGCTGGCGGTGACGAGAAATGCGATAACTGCAGCGTCACGCTCACTTTCGTGGGTAAGCGCCTGATACAGGCTACCGCTAATCGTACTTAACAGTGCCAGACCAGCCAGCATTTGCACCCAGCTAACCGGCAGGGCGACCATCAGCGCGGTTATCGAACCGCCAAACCACCCGGCAAGTAAATAAAAAACGCCTGCGGCGGCGGCCGCTAACCAGCGACGCGTTGGATCGGGGTGCGCATCCGGGCTTTGACAAATGGCGGCTGTAATGGCGGCAATGCAGATAGAATAAACGCCAAATGGCGAAAGCAGCAGCGCCAGCAACCCGGTAAAAATTATTAACGGAGAGACAGGAAGCTGATAGCCAGACGCCTTCATTGTGGCGACGCCGGGGGCGTTTTGCGATGCCATCGTCACCAGGAAGAGCGGTACCGCGACGCTCAGGCTTTGAGCGAATGAAAAGTGGGGGGGAACGAAGGTGGGCCACACCGGCGCGAAATGAATACCGCTCATCGCCACCTTACCCTGGATGAGCGCCACCGTTATTCCCATCACCATGGCAGCAATAACGGCATAGCGGGGCGCGAATACTTTAAAGAGTAGCCACGCCAATAGCATACCGCCGCACATGACAAATTCTCCATTGAGCGTCCCGAACGCCTGCAGGCCGAAGCGTAGCAGTATTCCCGCCAGCATTGCAGCGGCAAGAGAATGGGGGATTATCCGCATCAAACGCGCAAACAATCCCGTGACGCCGCACAGCACAATCAGGGCATTGGCGACAATGAATATGCCCACGGCATCTGGCAACGATAATCCCTGAAGCCCTGTCACCAACAGGGCGGCGCCAGGCGTTGACCAGGCGGTTAAAACCGGCGCACGATACCACAAGGTTAACGTTAGTGTGCTTATGCCCATGGCTATACCGAGGGCGGTCATCCAGCCGGCGATCTCTGTGGGTGTTGCGCCAGCGGCAAGCGCCGCCTGCCAGATAATGGCGGCGGAACTCGCATAGCCGACCAGAACGGCGACCAGACCAGATAATACAGTAGGTAACGGCAGTGATAACAGACGCATGATCGCCTCTTGTGCGTTATAACGGTCAGTCAATGTAGCATTGTGCGTTATAGCGTACAAGTGATACGCTATGGTCTTACAGGGGGGGAAAATGGATAACCTGACACACTATCTGGCGACCACGTTAAGAACGTTACGCCATCAGCGAGGCTGGAGTTTATCGCGTCTGGCGGAGATCTCCGGCGTCTCAAAAGCCATGTTGGGGCAGATAGAGCGTAATGAATCCAGTCCGACAGTCGCAACGCTGTGGAAAATTGCGACGGGCCTGAACGTTCCATTCTCAATGTTTATTTCGCCTCCGCAGGCCGAATTTCCTCCGACCTTCGATCCCCAGCAGCAAGCGATGGTAATCACACCGCTGTTTCCGTGGGACCCTGAACTCTGTTTTGACTATTTTTCCCTATTGCTGGCGCCAGGCGCGGTCAGCGAATCAACGCCGCATAAAACCGGCGTTATCGAACATGTGGTGGTGATTCAGGGTCGGCTGGACATGTGTACTGGTGGGGTATGGCAAACCATAGACGCCGGTAAAGGTTTGCGTTTTGCCGGTGATATGGCGCATACCTATCGCAACAGTAGTGACCAGACGGTTCATTTTCACTCGCTGATCCATTACCCGCGTGATTAAGCGGGAAAACTATTTCGTTAGTTTGCGCTTCTGACTACAATAGCCGCCATTTCGCTGCTATTGGATAAGAAAGACTGTATGCGCCAGCAACCTCACTATCTCGAATTGTTAAGTCCGGCCCGTGACGCCGCAATTGCTCGCGAAGCGATTTTGCATGGCGCAGATGCCGTCTACATCGGTGGACCCGGTTTTGGCGCGCGTCATAACGCCAGTAACAGTCTGCGCGATATCGCCGATCTGGTCCCGTTTGCTCACCGTTACGGCGCCCGGATTTTTGTCACGCTGAATACTATCCTGCATGATGATGAGCTGGAGCCCGCGCAGCGGTTAATCACCGATTTGTACAACACCGGGGTGGATGCGCTGATTGTGCAGGATATGGGCATTCTGGAGCTGGATATCCCGCCGATTGAGCTTCACGCCAGTACACAGTGTGATATTCGTAGTGTGGAAAAAGCGAAGTTTCTTGCCGATGTCGGTTTTTCACAGATTGTACTGGCGCGCGAGCTTAATTTGAGTCAGATAGCGGCTATTCATCAGGCTACTGACGCCACGATTGAGTTCTTCATTCATGGCGCGCTGTGTGTCGCTTATTCTGGGCAGTGTTATATCTCTCATGCGCAAACCGGGCGCAGCGCCAATCGGGGCGACTGTTCGCAAGCCTGTCGTTTACCGTATACGTTAAAAGACGATCAGGGGCGGGTGGTCTCTTACGAAAAACATTTGCTATCGATGAAAGATAACGACCAAACGGCTAACCTCGGCGCGTTGATCGATGCAGGTGTACGTTCCTTCAAGATTGAAGGGCGCTACAAAGACATGAGCTATGTCAAAAACATCACCGCGCATTATCGTCAGATGCTGGACGCGATTATCGAGCAACGTGGCGATCTGGCGCGTGCGTCGGTTGGTCGGACCGAGCACTTTTTTGTTCCCTCCACGGAGAAAACCTTCCACCGTGGCAGCACCGACTATTTTGTTAACGCGCGGAAAGGCGATATTGGCGCATTTGATTCACCAAAATTTATTGGCTTGCCGGTAGGCGAGGTGCTGAATGTGGCGAAGGATTATCTCGACGTAGAAGCGACGGAGCCGTTGGCGAATGGCGATGGTCTGAACGTGTTGATTAAGCGTGAAGTGGTGGGTTTTCGCGCCAATACGGTGGAGAAAACCGGTCATAACCGCTACCGCGTTTGGCCAAATGATATGCCTGCCGACCTGCATAAAGTCCGTCCGCATCATCCGTTGAATCGTAATCTGGATCATAACTGGCAGCAAGCGCTGACAAAAACCTCCAGTGAGCGCCGTGTGGCGGTTGATATCATGCTGGGCGGCTGGCAGGAACAGCTTATTCTGACGCTGACCAGTGAAGACGGTGTCTGCATCACGCATACGCTTGACGGGGTATTTGAGGAAGCCAATAACTCTGAAAAAGCGTTGAATAACCTAACAGCCGGACTGGCGAAGCTGGGACAGACGCCTTACTACGCGCGTGATATGCAGGTGACATTACCGGCGGCGTTGTTCGTGCCAAATAGCCTGCTCAATCAGTTCCGTCGGGAGGCGATTGATATGCTTGACGCGGCGCGGCTGGCTCATTATCAACGAGGTCGTCGGAAACCCGTGGCGCAGCCTGCGCCGGTCTATCCGCAAACGCATCTCAGCTTTCTCGCTAATGTCTACAACCACAAAGCGCGGGAATTTTATCACCGTTACGGCGTACAATTGATTGATGCGGCCTATGAGGCGCATCAGGAGAAGGGCGAGGTACCGGTCATGATCACCAAACACTGCCTGCGTTTTGCGTTCAACCTTTGTCCTAAGCAGGCGAAAGGAAATATTAAGAGCTGGAAAGCCACGCCGATGCAGTTGGTGCATGGCGATGAGGTACTGACGCTAAAATTCGACTGCCGCCCTTGCGAAATGCATGTCATTGGCAAAATTAAAAACCATATCTTAAAAATGCCCCAGCCCGGCAGCGTTGTCGCTTCAGTGAGCCCTGAAGCGCTGATGAAAACGCTGCCGAAGCGCAGGGGCGTTTAATTAACGAAAATAGCTTTCTGGTTTGCGCGATTTCTGCCAGTTGTGGTGCTCGCGCAAGCCTTCCGCTGATTCTTCCGCTGCCGCCCGTAATTCATCACTGTCGGCTTCGTGTCTAAGCTGGTGCCCTCCCGTCGCAAACCATACGAATGCGTGGTCTTGCTGTTTCGCCAGTAACTGGCCTGAAAACAGCGCACAGGTCAGTAAAACTACTGATAACGCTTTTGTAAACATCATGCCACCTTCCAGTTACGTCGTGAGGCTATGATGCCAATAATTTCTTTGAGTTATTATTCAACACTTCAAATTAGCGAAAACGGTTTGTCAATAAGTGCGATAAGTTGTATGAGAAAATATACTTATACTCAGGATATCAATTATAAAAATAACGAGCCAATTCGCTCTATAGTAAATCCATTATTCCATGGAAGTATATTTTAAAGGTATTGTATTAGATGGTTTTGGTATTGCCAGGGGATTGTAAGCGATACTATTTATGGTGTGGTCAACTCTGGTGATGAGCCTCATTTTTTGTTGTTTCAACGAGTGAAGATAAATCTTCAGAAAAAAGGCTGTTATGAACTTGTAGCGCTACATATTCAACAAGGTCGTTTAAACATAGCAGGTCATGAGAGGAATTTTCCTCAAGCATATTCATTAATATCTCATTCTTAAACAAACATGAATAAACTAGTTGAGTAACTGAGCTTTGTGTATGATTTGCATGAAATGTTGCATTCTTTAAGTTAGTATTCTCAATAACCTTTGCGGCTATTTTGTTTTTAATAGCGTCGTCAATAGGTGGTACACCTGCCTGGGCGATGCCCAGATTAATCCTGGAGGAGATGGCGGCTTTTCTTTCCTGTTCCTTCCAGTCACATAAATTACCCTTTTCTGCCATGTCGATAAGCGTCTCTTTTATATTTTTTAGGTCGACGGGAAATGTTATACCGCCGGATAGCGAGAGTAGTAACCGCTCAGGGAACAAGCAACATAGCTCTTCACAAACATAAGTGCTAGCTTTTATATTAATATCAGAATATCTTTTCAGGTGGGCAGACTGAGTATCAACACAGAGTACTGTTCTATTCATTATCTCATAATAGTAGTGATCCTGGCGTATCACAATGCATAACGGAATATCTTCGCCATCTTTAATGCAGAGATTTGTATATTGATACTCAGCATCTTTATAGTGCTGAAAATGGAAATTTCCTCTGCATGACGGTGATGATAATTCATATAACTTGCAAAATAAATCAAATAAACGTTGCGCGTCAGGCGGAGAGGCAACATCACATAATTCCTTTATATATTGATCAGCAGCAGATCTTCGCGTGCTACAGAAAAAATCTTTAATCTTTTCCCATAGTAACGTAAAGAAGGAGCGTTGAGAGATGGCACTTTGAGAAAACATCTCACTTTTTAAAAATCCTCTCCCGATAGTAATTGGCATAATGTAGACCACAAGTGATTATATGAGACTTCATTACTGGAATAGGTGGTATTCGAAATATTATACCATGTTGCCCATCGATTTGCTTATCAGTGAAATACCTGATTTTTGCTTTGTCCTGAACCGTCAAAATTATTGTTAATATCGACCCGTAGCTTTAGTCATGCCCACGTCTCCTGGCCATGAAGTATGTCAGGTAAAACGAATGAAAGTAAAATGGTTTTCTTAATTCTCACATCATCATGTACCATGAGTAATGATTAATTACGCGCTATATTATTTTTAGAGAAAGTAAATAGTTGCTCAACCGTGTAGAAATTGTCTTATAAGAAGTTAAACTAAAAGTATTATTAGGCTAACAACAATGAGATATTTAGCGGCAGGGCAGAAGGCCAATACTGATAGCACTTATGATATAAATACCTTACTCTTTAGTTTTTGTCTTAATTATATTTGTTGTAACGATTAGCTGACGGGTTTATTTCCAGTTGGGTGATAAGACTATAAAAACCTGCGAGGAGGCTCAAAATGAAGAAATCAGATGGTGAAATTCACGAAAAGACAGCATCCTGGGGCATTTTGCAGTCAGAATGGCTAAAAAAATGTGGACGGCTATTATTGCTGTTACTTTACCGCTTCGTTATCGGATGGGCTTTTTTTCAGTTACTCGCCATGATTGTGGCAGGGATATTTTTGTTAGGCGTATTATTATTTCATCCCATAATATTTGTACAGACTATCGTAATCACTGAGAAGTTAAATCATGCTTCGCTTGATTTATGGCATATCCTTAAGTTATGCCTGTGGCATTACGGTATCATCGCAGGGTTTATTTTTATGGCGGAGTGTACGTTAAGTAAAAGTATACGGCAGGTTCAGCGCTTGTCCAAAAAGTTTGGGGCGCAGGATTTTTCTTCACGCCCGTGATCCGCCGCTGCAACCTGCGTTCTTACTGAATAATGGCTATGATCAGCAGACCGAATTATCTCGGTCCGAGGGGGATTCTATGTGTTTGCACAACTGCGGTGAATCGTAATTTCAGATGCATTATCGCCGACAATTGACGCGTTCCTCACTAATTGCCTTCCTGACTATATAGTGGTCTTATCTTTGACAAAACAATGTTATTTAGTTATGGAAGGCGACAACAACTGTACTACTGATTATCAAATAACCTTTCTGGTCAGGTAGACTCGCCTTTGTGAAAACACATCGTTATCTGTGCTCCTGGGACTCACTCCCTTGCCGCCTTTAAGCAACTCGAATTATTTTGGGTATAGAACAGGCGGCGTAATGGTCATATAAGCAAAATATAACCTCTCCGTTTGTGATAAGGCACAGATTACAGGGGGGAATGATGTTTATTTTAACCATCTGTTTAAGCGCTGTCCGCTAATCTTTACCTGCTCAAATACATAATCACCCCTGTGACTCTCGCGAGGTGTAACATATGGTAAAATGCGTATCTTCTTTCCTCCTGTTCAGCCTGTTGTCCTTTCAGGCAATGTCAGCTGAAAGCCATATTGATCTCCACCAGCCAAAAGACTTTGTCGATATTACTACGGTCGCCCCCGACGTACAGGTAGACATGCGATACTTCACTTCCCATAACTTTATTGGTCGCCCCATTAAAGGCTATAACGCGCCTGTTTGCCTGTTAACACGACCAGCCGCAAACGCAGTGAAGCAGGTCGCCGATCGTTTACGCCCTTTTGGACTTACCTTAAAAATATATGATTGCTACCGTCCGCAAAGCGCAGTGAACGACTTTATCGCGTGGGCCAAAGATCCTTCTCAAAACCAAATGAAAAACGAATTTTATCCGCTGGTAGAGAAAAAGCGTCTGTTTGATGAAGGTTATCTTGCCGCCCGATCCGGCCACAGTCGGGGAAGTACGCTTGATCTAACGATTGTTCCACTTGACAGTAAAATACCAATATACGATCCCGGACGACCACTGGTGAATTGTACTGCGTCCGCGGCGCAACGCTCGCCAGATAATAGTCTGGATTTTGGTACCGGCTTTGACTGTTTTAGTCCGTTATCCCATCCCGATAATGCCATGCTTACCGCTCAGCAACGCGCGAATAGGTTGTTATTACAAACATTGATGCGTGATGCGGGCTTTACGCCACTGGATACTGAATGGTGGCACTTCTCCCTTACTCATGAACCATACCCGAACACCTGGTTTGACTTTCCCGTTAAGCAGAGACCCTGAAACGGCGTTTTGTTGCGAAATCTAATCATTACGCCTGTTGGGAAGCACCATAACAGTTAGCAAATCATTGTTAATTTTAACAACTGATATACACTGCGGTTGCCACCTGCAAGCAGCGCTCAATGAGAACGAATAATGAAAAAATATCAACGTCTGGCGGAGCAAATTAGAGAACAAATCGCCTCTGGCGTTTGGCAACCCGGCGATCGATTACCCTCGCTGAGGGAGCAGGTCGCCAGTAGCGGCATGAGTTTTATGACTGTCGGTCATGCGTACCAGTTGCTGGAAAGTCAGGGACGGATTATCGCCCGTCCGCAATCCGGTTATTATGTCGCGCCGCATCCGGTTTGTCGGTCAGTCGCGACGGCAGCGCACGTTATTCGGGATGAAGCCGTAGATATCAATACCTATATTTTTGAGATGCTGCAGGCCAGCCGTGATACCTCAGTGGTGCCCTTTGCTTCAGCGTTTCCCGATCCGCGTCTGTTTCCCTTGCCGCAATTGAACCGCTCTCTGGCGCAGGTCAGTAAAACCGCGACGGCAATGAGCGTCATCGAAAACTTGCCGCCAGGTAATGCAGAATTGCGCTATGCGATAGCACGCCGTTACGCGCAGCAGGGGATTACCGTTTCTCCTGACGAGATTGTCATTACCGCCGGCGCGCTGGAAGCGTTGAATCTTAGTTTACAGGCGGTGACGGCGCCGGGAGACTGGGTGGTGGTGGAGAACCCCTGTTTCTACGGTGCGCTACAGGCCCTGGAGCGATTGCGCCTGAAAGCGTTGTCGATACCTACCGATGTTAAAGAAGGTATCGATCTTATGGCGCTGGAACAGGCGTTACAGGAATATCCGGTGAAAGCGTGCTGGTTAATGACCAACAGCCAGAATCCGTTAGGGTTCACGCTGAGTGCTGAGAAAAAAGCGCGGCTGGTCGCGTTACTCACGCACCATAACGTGACGCTAATTGAAGACGATGTTTATAGCGAACTCTACTTTGGCCGCGAGAAACCTCTGCCTGCCAAAGCATGGGATCGCGACGATACCGTGTTGCATTGTTCATCTTTTTCCAAATGTCTGGTTCCCGGTTTTCGCATTGGCTGGGTTGCGGGAGGAAGCCATGCCAGACAAATTCAGCGTTTGCAGTTAATGAGCACATTATCCACCAGTTCCCCCATGCAATTGGCGTTAGTGGATTATCTCTCGACACGTCGATATGACGCGCATCTGCGCCGATTGCGAAGGCAGCTTGCCGAACGTAAACAGCAAGCCTGGCAAACCCTTTTGCGCCATCTCCCGGCGGAAGTAAAAATTCACCATAACGATAGCGGTTATTTTCTTTGGCTGGAGCTACCTGAGCAGCTTGATGCCGGTGAACTTAGCGCCAAAGCGCTTGAACACCTTATCAGTATCGCGCCGGGGAAAATGTTTTCAACGTCCGGCGCCTGGACGCGTTTCTTTCGTTTTAACACCGCATGGCATTGGGGAGAACGGGAAGAACAGGCCGTAAAACAGCTTGGCAGCCTGATTCGCGAGATGCTGAGCGCTAAAAGCCTTGTGTGAGGTGGAATGCGTGTCAGCTCACAACCTGACTAAATTTCCCGAGTGTGCCGGGTGAGCATCTGGCGCGCCGTCTATTTTTAGGAAAGCGGCGGCCCGTTCGCCGGAAATCGATTAATGACGATATGGGAAAATGCTATGCAATATCAATTACTGATTAATGGCGTGCTGGTGGACGGCGAGGGAGAAAGGCAGTCTGTTTATAACCCGGCGACAGGCGAGGTCATACTTGAGATTGCGGAAGCGTCGCCCGCGCAGGTTGACGCCGCAGTGCTGGCCGCCGATAGCGCGTTTGCCGAATGGGGGCAGACCACACCCAAAGCACGGGCGGAATGTCTGTTAAAACTGGCGGACAGCATCGAGCAAAACGCCCTTGAGTTCGCCCGGCTTGAATCGCAAAACTGCGGTAAGCCTTTGCACTGCGTAATCAATGATGAAATTCCGGCAATCGTGGATGTCTTTCGCTTTTTTGCCGGCGCGGCCCGTTGTTTGAGTGGGCTGGCGGCGGGCGAATATCTGGAAGGACATACGTCGATGATCCGCCGGGATCCGATTGGCGTGGTTGCCTCTATCGCGCCGTGGAATTATCCGCTCATGATGGCGGCCTGGAAGCTGGCGCCAGCGCTGGCGGCAGGTAACTGCGTGGTGATTAAGCCTTCTGAAATCACGCCGCTGACGGCGCTTAAACTTGCCGTGCTGGCGAAGGATATCTTTCCGCCGGGGGTGCTCAATGTCCTGTTCGGACGAGGGCAAACTGTTGGCGATGTATTGACCGGCCATGAAAAAGTACGCATGGTCTCTTTAACCGGTTCTATCGCGACCGGGGAGCATATTCTGCGCCATACTGCGCCAGCGATAAAACGTACGCATATGGAACTCGGTGGTAAAGCCCCGGTGATTGTTTTTGATGACGCCGATCTGGATGCGGTGGCGCAGGGCGTCCGGACTTTTGGTTTCTATAATGCCGGACAGGATTGTACTGCGGCGTGCCGTATATACGCGCAGCGCGGTATCTATGATGCGCTGGTCGAAAAGCTAGGGAACGCAGTGAGCAGCCTGAAAATGGGCGCGCCGGAGGATGAGTCGACAGAGCTGGGGCCGTTAAGTTCGCTGGCGCACCTGAAGCGCGTCACAGCGGCTGTAGAGGAGGCGAAGGCCCTCAGCCATATCCGTGTGATTACTGGTGGAAGTCAAACGGAAGGTAAAGGTTACTATTTCGCTCCGACGTTGCTGGCAGACGCAAAACAGGAAGATGCCATCGTGCAACGCGAGGTCTTCGGCCCGGTGGTCAGTATAACCGTCTTTGATGATGAAGATCAGGTTCTGAGGTGGGCCAACGATTCTCGCTATGGTCTGGCATCCTCCGTCTGGACTCAGGACGTCGGGCGGGCGCACCGGCTTAGCGCCAGATTGCAGTATGGCTGTACCTGGATTAATACCCATTTCATGTTGGTTAGCGAAATGCCGCATGGAGGGCAAAAACAGTCGGGATACGGCAAAGATATGTCATTGTATGGTCTGGAAGACTACACCCTTGTCCGCCATATCATGGTTAAGCATTAAGGATCATTTACTGTTCAGAAAAATCGTGAAAAAATAGGCGGGTGTTGGCGGAGAGGGGGACCTCCCCGCCAACATGCGCAGCAAGTACTCAAAGGTTGAACACCTCAAGCAAACCAGCCGAATCTCAACGAGATCAGACCCAAAAGTCCTGCAGCAGCAAAGACATTAATCAGCACGACGGTTTTACTGGAAACATTCATTTTCGCCACCTTTCATCATAACCCCTATGGGTATAGTACGGGTTGGCGAGATCCGCAATAATACGTAAACAGGATATTCTGTGAGCGGAGCCGTGCATTGAGAACGTTTTGCTGTTAAGGCTGATAAACCTTGATGTGTGTCAAATAAAAAGAGCATATTGCGCGCGTTTTTTCCTCTGGTTGGCGCGGATGCCTGATATGACCCTCTTTCAAAAGATATTAATTTTTTACGCCGTCATGGCGGTGATATCATCCCTGATCACCTGGTTTTTGACTCATGACAAAAAACGAATTCGTTTCCTGAGCGCCTTTTTGGTTGGCGCGACATGGCCGATAAGTTTCCCCGTCGCATTGCTGTTTTCGCTTTTCTGACCTCAAGTCCGATACACGTTACCGGGCATGGTTTTTCCGCAAGGTCAGGCTATCAGGGCAATTAATTGCGCTCTGTCTACGTCGGTAACGTCCTGCGGATGCCGATATCCTGCGTTCTCATTGGCCAGGGTATACAGCGCAACAAGCCAGTCATAGACATAGCGGCTGGCGGCGTGAACGGGCTGTTCGTCAAGCTTTGTTAGACGCAACATTGTCGAACGCGGCGTTGCGGCGAAAATGGCTGCGCCTTTCTGAACGCGGCTGGCCGGGCGTTGGGCCTCCTCGATATTGGCGTAGCCGAGCCAGGCGATGAAGTTACCAATGATGGCATGAAGCTGCGCGCCGCTAACCTCCTCGCGCTGCATGGTTTTCTGTAACTGCTGAGGTAAACCGAGGCGATAGCTGGCGGTAATTAAAATCTCCGCCACGGCGTTGAGCATCTGCGGTTCCAGTCCCAGACGCTGCGCATTATCCCGGCAGTGGGCCCACTGGCGCAGATGATTGATCCACATTTTGTGCGCCTGGTAGCCTGTTTCATGACCTTCTGACGCTGAAGCGCGCGTTGGTTCGTCGGCAAAGAGATCGATCGCGTCATTAAATAAACCGCTGACCTGTTCTTCTCGCGACTGTCGGGTGCGCAGCAACGCTTCGAAGTTCTGTACCGGCGGTAACAGCCCGGCCAGCAGGTCGCCATGTCTGGCGGCCTGGGACTGAAGACGCCGGATCACGGTTTCAACCGGTAGCCGCGCGTCATCAAACATCGGTAACAGATCGCGCACGCGGCCTCGCAGTTGTTCGCGTAACGCCTGTAAGCGCGCCTGTCGCTGTGGTGCCGATGTCGCCTGCGATAACCACTCCACCAAACGCTGCATACTGTGTTTATCCAGCGCCTGCAACGTTCCCCAATGCACGCCAGGTTTACCCATCAACTGCTGGACGGCTTCATCCAGATTTTGCTGGGTGGCAAAACGGGCATCCTGTGGAGTAATAGCCCAGACGACGCCGGGTAACGCTGATTCATGCTGCGGCTGCGTGGCGTTAACCCACTCCAGTAAGTGACGGGCGGCAGTGGACGTTTGCGAGCGAGATGCCAGAGCATTGCAAATCACCAGAACATCGGGCTGTACCTGTTGGCGGTAATGGGCCAGCATCCAGCCTAATTTCGCCCGCCATAACGGATGAGGATGACTGTCTGGCGCGACCGGAATATCCAGTAAATCAACGTTATCCAGTACGCTGTTTTCAACGCTTAGCACCAGTTCGCGGGTAAGCAGCGCCAGAGAATCAAGCGAAAGGCTGACCGCATTGAGCAGTCGGCCTTCCTTAACCGGATGCACCACCACATCGCTTTGCGTATCGCTGGCGGTTAGCGCCATTTGCGTCAGGAAGTTTTCCGCCGGTAAGCCAAAATGATCGACCAGCAGGCTGAGCGGCGCCGCCAGTTCCCCGGCATGGCCGGTTTGTTGCAACATATGCGCCAGCGCCAGCCATTGCTGGGTGATCTCTGGTTGCTCTCCCCACAGTAATGCCCAGGCATGCGCCCGTGTCGTGAGATCCAGCGCAGGCAAGAGCGAGGCAAAGTGTTGCCATGTCGCATCATCAATATGTTGTCTGGCGGACGGCAGGCAAGAGCGCCAGAAACTCGCGATGGTCGCTACCTCTTCAGCGGTAACGCCGGGGACGGGCTGCGGTTGGCGAAGCGATTGCCATTTCTCCAGGCGTGATGTGATAATGGATTTTTCGACCTGGCGACAAACGGGGGACGAGCTGGTCCAGGCAATAAAGATCTGCACCAGTTCGGCTTCACTGATCAAGCGCAGGCGCAACGGCCAGCCGCTCTCGTTTGAAAAAATGTCGCGCGTAAAGCGAATAGCCATATTCGCTGGCGCATGACCCGGATTGATGTGGCTGAAATAATCATAGTCACGGTCCGGCGTGATAATTTCCAGCTTGCCATTCTCGTTACCGCATAGCGTCGTTAACAGATGCGCTTTTGCGGATTGCGCATACCCGTACAGACCAACGCAGCCATGTGATGCGCAGGCGGCGTTGAGCGCTGACTCATCCGCCGCGGCAAGCGTAAGTTGCGCCAGCAGAGCGTCGGCTTCGTCATCCAGTCGCGTTGCGTAACGGCGCGTGTTGTTAACCCACTCGATAACAGCCTGGGTGGTGTTTAACGGTTTTGTCATTTCAGGTATACACTCCCGCTATCTATCCAGTAGTGGCTGCCGCTGTGGCGACGGTCAGCCAGCGTATTCAATTTTAATGTCAGCGCATCGGCGGCGACCGGCGTCCCGTCCTGGAGCCAGGCATCACTTAATATGAACGATTCCGGGGCGCTATCTTTGCTACTGCCGCGTAATTTCAGTCGGACATTCAGTACGCCGTCGCCAGCGATGGTTTTCGCCAGTTCGGCGGAATTAATGCTCAGGCAATAGAGTGGGGTTGCAGGCCAGCGACTGTTCGCCAGTTGACGGAAGCCCAACGTCACGTTGCCGCGTAGCGGAAAATGCAGGCGTGCGTCCAGCGTTGCGCCGGGTTTATCCAAATCGATCTCGTGATACCAGATATTCTCATCGCGAAGGGTATTAACGGTATTATCCAGTACGCCGAGATAACGCACAGTCGAATACGCGCCGATATCAGCCGCTTTAAAATTGAAACGCGGCAGACGTAAGTCCAGCGCCAGGCTGCATAACATCGCGCCCACCGCAGCAGTGGATTTTGGATTGCCGATACGCCCTTGCTGACTGAAGGGATACCATTCATGTACCTGATACTTATCCATCCACACAATGCGATTAACCGGCACCGGTTGTAAGTGCCGGATGAGCGCCTGTACGCCGGGTAAACAGGTCGGTCTCCCCGTCACCAGCAAGATATCGCAGTGATAGTGGGAGATCGCTTCGCAAACCGCATGAAGCGGCGTTGTCAGCGTAAACTGACCGGCCAGCAGAGCCTCCTGAAGCTGGCTAAACTGGATTTGCAACGGCACATTGAATATATCAAATGTCGGCGAACCAGACGGTAAGGCATGATCGATCGCCTGCTGGATATAGTTCATCACGTTGCTTGTTGGGCGGCGGATCAGCAGATCGCCAAATGTTGCATGTAAACCAGCAAACGGATCGTTAATGTCGCTTTGCTCCCAGGCGGAAAGTACCGCATGGCCCAGCGGCATAAATAATTGCAGCGCCGTTTGCTGGCGCAAAATGGCCTGAGTATCAATTCGTCCCGAATCGCCAAATAAGGTCGCCAGCAGGGCGGCGGCATCCGTAACGCCTGCCCGTTGCAACGCCGTTTGCAGGGAAGGAAGTACGCAACGCTGAATGATATCCAATAGCAGATCGTCCCCGGCGACTTTAAAACCTTCGCGAAACAGGAGATGAGGCGTAATTTTTACATTGGCCCCCACGCCGTCATCTAACTGATAGTGAACGATCGCCATATCCGTCGTGCCGCCGCCGATATCAATCGATGCCACGCGCAACGCGCGTCCGGGGACGACGCCGGGTTCAGGCTGGCGATCCGGTCTGGCCAGCGCATTAAAAAAGGATTCGGTACGCCCGGCGTAATGCGAAATGGCTTCGTTATAAAGCCATACCAGTTGGCCGCAACTTGCTTCGTCCCATTCCATCTGTATTTCTGGTACCGGCACCACGCTTTTTTCACGCTGCTTAGGCGTGGTGAAATCCTCATCCTGCGGATGCCAGCCCATGGCTTTCCAGACCAGCGCCAGCGCTTCAAACATTCGCTGGCGGAAAATTTCTCGCTCCTGTTTCGGCATAGCGGAAGGCAGCGTTAAAATCAGGGTGCGTAGCTGGCGCGGCGAGGCGGGAAAGCCGAGCCGCAGCCGGGTGGCGACGCTGTTAATTTGCCCCAGCGCCTGAGCCAGAATTTCGCACAACATATGCGTCATCAAGGTGCTACGGCTGTATTGCGGCGAAAAAACCGGTAGCCTTTCTTCATGCGGCAGGCGGAATAACGGCTGTCCGTCGTCGTTCATCAGATTCATCAGCGGAAACGCGGTGGCAAGCGGTTCGCGCTGCGTTTTACCGTGGATCTGACTAAAACGCCAGTCCTGCAAGGCGGGGGTTTCATCCCACAGGTAGCGGCGCGGGCTGGAGATGCCGCTGCTGCCTTCGGTGCCCACACGCTGCATAGCAAGGGCGCGAGCCTCGTCGCCCACACGCACAATGGAAGGCCAGACAAAGGCGTCGTCTCGTCCGCTTTCGACAGAAAAGTGTTGCTTGCCAAAGCGCGCTTCCGAGAATTCTACCCGGCTGGTAAATAAAGGGTCGTTCAGATACTGCGGCTCGCTTAAAGAACGCACCTGAAGCTCTGCCGTCTGGCGTAACCCGTCATTCGCATCGCCATGATCCTCGATCAAGACGCCGCAGGTATGCGTATTGCCGACATCCAGAATCAGATCGACCGGGATTGCGGGCGTGCTTAACGTATGTGTCACAAACTTCACTTCCGGCACCGTAAGCTGTTCGCCTAACAGCGTCAGTAAATTCAACCAGTGCGCCTGATACTCAAAGCTACGCAGCGCTTGTTGTATGGCCTGTTCCGGACGGTTTTCCACCTGTGAGGCATACTGAAGAAACGACTCGCGCAGCCAGCCGTCAATCCATGTCTGGTCAAGAAAATCGGCAACTTCTTCATCGCGCCAGGCGAGCGCAAAACGTGTGCCATTGAGCAGATCGTTTTCGCAAGGCGCCAACGCCGCAGGCATATTTTTTGCCAGCTGACTGTCGAAGGCGAGGGTGATGCGGTGTGTGTTTCCGGCGCTATCTGGCTCGCTGAGTTTACGTACCTGAATGCGCGCCCAGTTATCCGGCCCGTCAATAAAGGTACGCGGCGGATTAAAACGCAGGAACGGCAGGGGAAGCCAGATTCCGTCGAGTACATCCAGAGAATAGTGCAGCGTCTGAGTGCTTTCCGGTTTCACGACTTCGGGTTGGCCGCCAGCACGTCCTGGCAACGTGTAGCGCCCGCTGGTCAGATCAAAATCGAGGCGCAGTAGCGGGCCGTTTGCCGTTTTGCGCACAAAACGTCCGTAGTGGGCCGACTCTTGCGGCGTTAAGCCAAAATCAAGAAACTGGACGCCGCTGTTTGCAATGAGCGTGACGCTCTGTTTGTAATCACACAGATTGACCAACATAAAATCAGGCACCTATCTTTTTAAACGTCAACGGAATTGCCGCGTGGTCGCCATAACGGGCGGTACAGGTTGCGACGTCATTGACGCCTGCTTTACAGGTAATTTCCGGCATCGGATAACGTGAACCGTCGGTGCAGCGCGCATTGCCGCGACTTTTAATCATCAGCTCGCCCGTTTGATGCAGACCAGAGAAAATTTCCGCCCGACAAACCACGTTATCGCCATGTACTACGCGCGCGATACCTTTGTTATTTTGGATCTGATAACGCAGAGAGGGCGGCTTGCCGGTAATCGGATCTTTGACATCCACGCTGACCCGCCAGCTACCGTTTAAAAAGCGCGTGGTTCCAAGCTTCATCTGCGTACTGTCCATCACCAGCGCGTCTTTGGGGATAGCGGCAATGATAACAGGCGCTTCCGGCAGCGGCGCCGCTTTGGGGGCGGGCGTCACCTCAGCGCGATGCAGCGGCAAATGCGCGGTGAGTTCAGGCAATGGGGTAACGTCAGTTTTCGCGGTAGCGACAGGCGCGGCGCGAACAGGAGAGGACCCGTCAACGGATGAAGATGGCCAGAAAAAAGGCGTGGCGACGGCGGCGATAACCACGGCAGCGACAGGTAAGCTCCACAGCGGTAGACGGCGAGCTCTTTTCGCCTCAGCAACCGGGATGGGTGTGGCCGTCTTCGGCTCGCTAACGATAACGGGCGGCGCAACAGGTTCCTCCGGCATTTTCGGCGGCTCAATGACAGACGTTAACAAGGGTTCATCCGCCTGACTAAACGCCGCCTCTACCAGCGGCTTTTCTTCGGGCTCCGGCTCCGGCTCGACCAGAGGGATGTCGGGGATTGCCTCGGTTATCCGCAGGCAGTCCAGCACATCATCGCGTGTATTTTCGTTGAGATTAACGAATCCCCAGAAGGTGATAACCGGTTTGCCGTTAACCAGGAAAACATGATTTTCGCCGGGAAATTGCGTCGCTTTCTCAAGTAGCGATCCAAATAGCTGAAGCGCTGTTTTACCGGATTGCAGACTTTTTCGACTGAGTGCAGCCGCGCTTTCAAAAGTGCTGGCTAAATAACGTAAAGCCCGAGAACGTGTCTCTTCGTCAGCCGCTTTCCACGCTATCGCCTGACCTTCAATCGGCGAATACCAGTCAACCCGATCGCCATTATCGTTAAGTTGCGGAATCGCCAGACAGTCAACCATCGCCTGCTGTTTACGCAGACGAAGCGTTTCGCGAATTTGCAATGCTGATTCAAATACGGCCTGACCGCCGCCGCCCACGGCCTGATAATCATCCAGATTGCCGCTGCGCAAGAGAGATTTTGCCACGTTGTTATCCCTTAGACTTCTTCACGCGTCTACTTTACGGGGTCTATACGCAAGCAAACGGCGGAAGAAAGGCAAAAAGGCGCGAATTCTCGGTCTATTAAGCCCCGTGTTTCCACTTGACGTAAGTTAAATCAGGGTGGCGGCGGCGAATTACCGCATCGGGCGACAATAACGCGTATAATAGGCGAATCATGCTGTTACAGAATAAAGAGTAGGAGAGCTTATGTCGCACCTGGAGGAAGTGAGCGCCCGCGTGGATGCCGCCATCGCGGAGAGCGTAATTGCCCATATGAATGAATTGCTGATTGCCTTGAGCGATGACGCTGAATTACGTCGCGAAGATCGTTATGTGCAGCAGCAGCGTTTACGCACGGCTATCGCGCATCACGGCAGGCAATATCAAGAAGATCGGGACGCGCGCCGCGAGCAGCTCACCAAAGGCGGCACGATCCTGTAACCCATTAAAACTGGCGCTTCGCAATCAGCCATGCGCCAATGACCAGCAACAGCGCGCCAAACGCCGGCCCGACCATTGCGCGTAACGTGACGCTGTGGCTACGCGCGATATCCAGCGCCAGTCCGCCGATTAACTGGCTGGCGACCAGTACCGCGATAGTCGTCGCGGCGCCAACGTTCTGATACCCGCTAATGCTGGCAAATACAAAAAATGACCCCAGCAGACCGGGGATCAATGTCCACCAGCGAACGCTGGCGACCAGCTCGCCGAAGCCCGTAGCGCCTTGCTTAAACCACAATATCGTCACAAATAAAACGATCCCTACCAGCGAGTTCAACAACATAGCGATCAGAATCGTCGATGATGTCTGCGTAATACGCACCATAATACTGTTTTGTACCACCAGCCCGACGCCGGCGGCGATCAAAAAGATAAGCGTCAGCGACTGGTTCATCAGCAGGCGTCCGGCGCGGCGTGTTCATCAAGCTGGAGCTGCATAAACGTAAGATCTAACCAACGGCCAAATTTTACGCCGACCTGCGGCATTTGCGCGGTAACGGTAAATCCCAGCGAATGATGCAGGCGTATCGAGGCGGCATTCTGTGACTCAATGCCGGCTACCATCACATGCTTGCCGCAGCGTCGGGCTTCATCGATCAGTCTGCTGAGCAGTTTTCGCCCCAGTCCTTTCCCCTGGTGCGCCGGATGAACATAAACCGAGTGCTCGACGGTATAGCGAAAACCGTCGAAACTGCGCCAGTCGCCAAATGATGCATAGCCAGTCACCACGCCATTTTCTTCGCTTACCAGCACCGGATAGCCCAGTAATTGACGGGCCTCATACCAGGCAAGGCGATTATCCGTATCGACCGTCCGATCGTTCCAGATGGCCGCAGTATGTAATACCGCATGGTTATAGATTTCGGTAATCGCGGCGCAGTCTGCTTTATCGGCAAAGCGAATCGTCATAGGGAACCCCAGGGAATGTTTACGATAGTGTTAGAAATACTATTGAAGGCGGCATAAATCAACGAATTAGCGCAAGAATTCATATTTAGCGAGAGGGGAAAGAAAGTCGTTCATAAAAGCGCACAGCCTGATATCTGAGAGTGTTTAACTCCCTCAGAAAGCTAATGTTCGACTATTATTGATGGATTATGCCAGGCATGAGGAGAATAGAATGAAGCAACAGACCAACCGAAATCGTCGTTGGGTTTTGGCCTCGCGTCCCCACGGCGCGCCGCAGATGGATAACTTCCGCCTCGAAGAAGATGACGTCGCGACGCCCGGTGAAGGGCAGGTGCTATTGCGTACCGTTTTTTTATCACTCGACCCTTATATGCGTGGCCGCATGAGCGATGAACCCTCTTATGCGCCGCCAGTTGAACCTGGCTGCGTTATGGTTGGCGGTACGGTCAGTCGCGTTGTCGCGTCAAACCATCCTGATTACCGACCAGACGAATGGGTGTTGAGTTACAATGGTTGGCAGGATTATGACATTTCAGATGGCGAAGGGTTGGTAAAGCTGGGTGATAATCCGCAACATCCTTCCTGGTCATTGGGTATTTTAGGAATGCCGGGGTTTACCGCCTATATGGGGTTACTGGATATCGGCCAGCCGAAAGAGGGCGAAACGCTGGTTGTCGCCGCCGCCACCGGCCCCGTAGGCGCAACGGTTGGGCAAATTGGCAAGCTGAAGGGCTGCCGGGTCGTGGGTATTGCTGGCGGCGCGGAAAAATGCCGTCATGCGACAGACGTTTTGGGATTTGATCTGTGCCTTGATCATCACGCTGATAATTTCCCACAACAGCTTGCGCAGGCCTGCCCGCAGGGTATCGATATCTATTATGAGAATGTCGGTGGTAAAGTCTTTGACGCCGTCTTACCGCTACTGAATACGTCGGCGCGGATTCCGCTCTGCGGTCTGGTCAGCGGCTACAATGCGACAGCGTTGCCGGACGGTCCAGACAGACTGCCGCTGCTGATGGCGACATTACTTAAAAAGCGTATTCGCCTGCAAGGTTTTATCATCAACCAGGACTATGGTCACCGGATACATGAGTTTCAGCAAGAAATGGGGCGTTGGATCAAAGAAGGGAAAATACATTATCGGGAGCAGATTACTGATGGGCTGGAAAATGCGCCAGAAGCGTTTATGGGGCTGCTGGCGGGGAAGAACTTTGGCAAAGTCGTGATACGTTTAGCGGACGATGCGTAAAGAAAAAATGGCGGCATTATGTCGCCATAAAAATGTGCAAATTTTAAAATTGCGGCTTTACTTATATTCATCATTCAGATCGCGGTGGGGCAGCTTATCTCCCTCAGCGGCCTGAACCGGTCAAAAATCTCGATACATGAAGGAATGACGGAGATAAAACGGTTGCCATAAAGAAACCTGTATTGTTGTAAAAGATGAGAATATCACGCAAGTAAATTATCACTTTTATTTATTTGGCCGTTCAGGCCTGGATTATCTTTTTTACAATTAAGTTCCGAAACTTCTTCGGGACTCGATTGCGATGTTGTTCTGCCAAGAGGTGAAGGAAGGAAAATGCCGGGTACGGAAAAAACACAACATATAAGCCTGACCACACAGGTTGAAAATCGGTTAAAGCATCAATTGTCTATTGGCGCATTAAAACCAGGCGCAAGGCTTATCACTAAAAATATCGCTCAAGAGTTAGGCGTCAGTATTACGCCAGTGCGTGAGGCCCTGTTAAGGCTGGTCTCTTCCAGTGCTTTGGCGGTGGCGCCAGCACAGGCGTTTATGGTGCCGGAGATCTCGCTGGAAAGTTTGCTGGAAATTAATACGATTCGTACTGCCCTGGAGGAGATGGCGGTGGTCGCCGCTGCGGGTAAGATTACCCCGGATCGCGAGCAGACGCTGAATGCGCTATTAGATGAATTTCAACAGGCGCTGGAAAGTGGCGTTATGGAGAAAATTCTTTTGGCCAACCGCGCATTCCGCTTTGAGATCTACCACTACGCGGATATGCCAACGCTGTATGCCATGATCGAGCAATTATGGGTACGCCTGGGGCCAAGCCTGCATTTTTTATATGATAATTTTAAACTTGATGATTATCAAAACGGCGTTAATCTGTACAGAAAATTGCTTAATGCGTTAGTGACAGGTGATAAAGAAGCCAGTCGCCACTGCCTACAGAACGTTTTGCAACAAAACGTAGCGACGATTAAAAATCAGTACTTCATGTAACCTTCATGCAACTATGACTTATCAATAGCGGGGGCTTCCCGCTATTGCCGGATCTTTGCCGGATATTTATTCAAATTGCCATGCCAGATTAATCCCCACGCCATAGTTACGCCCTGGCGCTGGCTCATAATATCGGCCATTAGATTCATTAACGATCACCGAACCGATATATTCTTTATCAAATAGATTATCTACCCGCCCAAAAATATCGACGGTAAGCTGACTGTAATTAAATTTATACCCTGTATTTAGTCCAACAACGGTATACGAAGGCGCTTTGGCGGTATTTTCATCATTGGCCATGATATCGCCCATATACCGCACGTCTGTTCCGGCGTACCACCCCTCATCCGGGATAAAACCTAATGAGGCGAATCCCATATTACGGGCGATGCCGGGCATCCGGTTTCCATCACAGTTTTGCCCCTGACAAACGTTACTGCGATAGGTCGCATCCAGCCAGGTCCATGATGCTTTCATCCGCCAGTCGCCAGCGAAGCGCTGGTCCAACGCGAGCTCTGCGCCCTGGCGGCGCGTTTTGCCCGCGTTTTTGTAGGTAGTGCGTCCTCCCATACTGCTGGCGACGACAATTTCATCATCGGTATCGGTTTGAAATAACGCGGCGGTCAACAAGCCGTTGCCAATCCGCGTTTTACTGCCGACTTCCACCGTATCATTGGTCGACGGTTTGAGGTCAAAGTTGAACCCGCTTTGGCCGTCAGCGCGATAAGAAAGCTCATTAATAGTGGGAGTTTCAAATCCGCGACCGGCAGCAAGATAGAGATTCCAGGCGTCAGTTAACGCATATTTTAGCGATCCGGCGGGTAGCCAGTGGTGATAGCTGGCGTCGCCGCTATCATCGCCATTGCCGGGCGCGATATAGTGATCGTTAGAATCGAACCACACGGAACTGTAGCGCACGCCAGCATCCAGCGAGAGTTTTTGCGTAAGCTGCCACTGGGTTTGCAGATAAGGATCGACATTCCACATCAGGTTACGCTCATTCCGGCGTAAATCGCCTTTATGCCCAAACTCAGGGGTGCCGTTGTTGAGGCGGAAGTTATTGTAACCCTTGCGGTTTTCGCTCATGTTTTCATAATTTAATCCGCCAGTGAAGGTGACCGGCACACCTAATTCTCCCCGGTGAGTCCAGCGGGAATCAATGCCCTGATAGTGGCGTTGCAGTGTAATTACGCCGCCAGCCTGGGCCGGTTTTAGCTGTGCCACCAGGGGAATAGACTGGTATTGCGTGGTTTCCCGCTCTCCGGCGTAGGCCATCACGCTGATATCATCCTGCGCGCTGAGCTGACGTTCATAACGCAATCCTGCCTGAGTTTGTTTGATGGTTTTACGCGTATTGTACTGTTCAGCGCGCGGCGCCTGTTGCGGATCGGCTTTCCATTCAGATTCGGTGAGTCCGCCGGGATCGTCCGCCTTAATGTCCACACTATTAAAAATCAGCGAGAGTTTACTGACATCGTCAAGGCGAACGCCCAGTTTGGCATTAGCCAGATTTTTTCGCGCGCCGCTGTGATCGCGGTAGCCGTGGGTGGTGAAACGGGTAGTCGATACCGTGTAATCCACGTCGCCTGGCTGTGTGCCGTCACCCATCGCGCCCGTGGCTTTTAGCCCATAGCGCCAGCTTCCATAACTGCCGTAGTAGCTGCTGGCCTCAAGGGTGGGCGGCTGTCTCCCGGTTTCGGTGGTGACATTTATCACGCCGCCGGAAGCATTGCCGTATAGCGCTGAGAAGGGGCCGCGTAACACTTCAACGTCTTGTATGCTGTTAATATCAATATTCGAAATCTGGCCTTGTCCATCCGGCATGGTGGCGGGAATGCCATCAACATACAGACGAATGCCGCGCACGCCAAAGGCGGAACGCGAGCCAAATCCACGGATAGAGATTTGCAGATCCTGCGCGTAGTTCTGCCGGTTCTGCACCTGCAATCCCGGGACGCTGGTTAAAGACTCAGATAAATTGACGCGCGGCGTCGCCAGACGCATGTCTTCTCCCTCAATGACGCTAACGGCGGCAGGTGTATCCAGTTCGGATACGGTTTGCGGCGTTGCGGTGACTATCATGGTTTGTTCATTGGGCGCGCTGGCGGCCTGAAGGACCGGGGAGAAGGTCAGAGGCAATAAGAGGGCGGGATAAAGTCGCTGTCTAACGGAAATAATTTTCATGAAAATGCCGGATAAATGTAAGCGTATCAACGGAAAACGTGACATTAAGGGTAGTCAATATGTAAAGTTTTGAAATTTTAATCGCACATTAAGTTAAGAAAATGTGCGGTATTTAAGAGCCATGACATTCGCAGGCGAGGAAAAGCTCCACTTTCTGATAAATAATGATTATTATTCTCAACTTATAATAAGTGCGGAACGAAGATCCCGCGCAGCGAAGTAGTGTGAAGCAGCTATACACGTTTTTATCAAAGGGAGTCGTCATGCACTTACGTCATCTTTTTTCGCCGCGCCTGCGTGGTTCTTTATTGTTAGGTTCGCTCCTCGTCGCATCCTCATTTAGCACGCTGGCGGCGGAAGACATGCTGCGTAAAGCGGTAGGCAAAGGCGCTTATGAGATGGCCTGGAGTCAGCAAGAAAACGCGCTCTGGCTGGCTACATCGCAAAGCCGTAAACTGGATAAAGGCGGCGTAGTTTATCGTCTCGACCCGGTGACGCTGGAAATCACGCAAGCGATTCATAACGATCTCAAGCCGTTCGGCGCCACCATCAATGCCGCGACCCAAACGCTGTGGTTTGGCAATACCATTAACAGCGCTGTTACCGCGATTGATGCCAAAACGGGTGATGTAAAAGGTCGTCTGGTACTTGATGCGCGCAAACGTACTGAAGAGGTTCGTCCGTTACAGCCCCGTGAGCTGGTTGCCGATGCGGCGACCAACACGATCTACATTAGCGGTGTTGGTAAAGAGAGTGCTATTTGGGTAGTGGATGGCGAAACCATCAAACTGAAAACGACGATCGAAAATACCGGCAAAATGAGTACGGGTCTGGCGCTCGATAGTAAAGCGCAACGCCTGTACACCACCAATGCGGATGGCGAATTTATCACCATCGATACCGCCAGCAATAAAATTCTCAGTCGTAAGAAGTTGCTGGATGACGGTAAAGAACACTTCTTTATTAACCTGAGTCTCGATACCGCAGGTCATCGCGCGTTTATCACCGACTCGAAGGCGACTGAAGTCCTGGTTGTCGATACCCGTAATGGCAATATTCTTGCCAAAATCGCGGCGCCTGCTTCTTTGGCCGTCCTGTTTAACCCGACACGTAACGAGGCGTATGTGACGCATCGTCAGGCAGGTCAGGTCAGCGTGATCGATGCGAAGACCTATAACGTTGTTAAAACGTTCGATACGCCGACGTACCCGAATAGCCTGGCGCTATCGGCAGACGGTAAAACGCTCTACGTCAGCGTGAAGCAGAAATCGACACGTGAACAAGAAGCGACGCAGCCGGATGATGTTATTCGCATTGCTCTGTAAATAGGGTATGGAGGGGGAAACCCCTCCAGTCATCTCTTTAAACGCACCGATACGCCTCGTTACACCCCGCCGATAGCCTGATGATTCTGTGAGAATTACACTGCCTTTTTGCTGTAGTTAACTCATTATATTCACGAGGAAAATATGAAAAAGTTATTTATATACTCAGGTTTGGGCATGATGTTTTTTATGCTTGCGGGTTGTACAACCAACTATGTGATGACGACGAAGAATGGGCAAACGATCGTAACTCAGGGTAAGCCACAGTTAGATAAAGAGACGGGGATGACCAGTTATACCGATCAGGAAGGCAACCAGCGGGAAATTAACAGCAATGATGTGGCGCAGTTGATTAAGGCTGACTAAGTATTGGGCGCGATGGGCAACGCGCATTAAACCCGGCAGGCCTGGGGCTGCCGGGGAAGGGGAATGTTATGTCGCTGCTTCTTCTTTCAATACGACACTCTCTGTCGAATCCGCCGTCACTGGCGCAGTGCGATGGATCTCCGCCACGCGACGTCGCACGCCAAACCAGCCGGCGACCAGCAGAATGGCGATCAGCGGCAACGAGGCGATAGTGTAAGTTCCATTCGGGTAGTCAAACGCCATGAGTACCAGCACGCTTAGTAAAAACAGCAGTGTTAGCCAGGAGGTAAAAGGCGCGCCGGGCAGTTTAAAACTGACGTCTGCGGCTTTGCCTTCTTTTATCGCCTGGCGTAAACGCATCTGGCACACCATGATAAACGCCCACGATGCGATAATGCCGAGCGAGGCAAAATTAAGAACGATCTCAAACACGCGGGAGGGGACCAGGTAATTCAGGAACACGCCGACCACGTAAACCACCAGAGTCGCCAGAATACCCGCATAGGGCACATGCTGACGGCTCATTTTCGCCATGAATTTCGGCGCGGAACCCCCCATCGACATTGAACGTAAAATTCTCCCCGTACAGTAAAGCCCGGAGTTCAGGCTGGAAAGCGCGGCGGTTAACACCACGATATTCATAATACTGCCGATATAAGGCACGCCAAGTTTAGAAAAGAAGGTGACAAACGGACTTTGCCCCGCCTGGTAGGCGTTCCACGGCAGCAGCAAAACCAGCAATACGACCGATCCTACATAGAAAAGACCAATACGCCAGATCACGCTATTGATGGCTTTTGGCACCATCGTCTGTGGATCTTTGCACTCCCCAGCGGCGGTACCGACCAGTTCAATCGACGCAAAAGCGAACACCACGCCCTGAATCAGTACCAGCGCGGGCAACAGGCCGTGCGGGAAAAAGCCGCCATTATCTGTAATCAGGTGAAAACCGGTGGCATTACCCTCAAGCGGTTGACCGGTACCGAGAAAAATCGTGCCTACCACCAGGAAGATAACAATGGCGAGTACTTTTATCAGCGCGAACCAGAACTCCATTTCGGCAAACCATTTTACGCCGATCATGTTCATGGTACCGACAATGGTTAACGCGCCGAGCGCGAACACCCATTGCGGAACGTCGCCAAATGCGCCCCAGTAGTGCATGTATAACGCCACTGCGGTGATATCGACGATCCCGGTCATCGCCCAGTTAATAAAGTACATCCAGCCTGCGACGTAGGCCGCTTTTTCACCCAAAAATTCACGGGCGTAGGAGACGAAACTCCCGCTGGAAGGGCGATGCAATACCAGTTCGCCCAGCGCGCGTAAAATGAAAAAAGAAAAAATGCCGCATATCAGATAGACCAGCGCCAGTGCCGGTCCGGCCATTTGCAATCGGGCGCCTGCACCTAAAAATAAACCGGTGCCAATCGCGCCGCCGATAGCAATCATCTGAACCTGACGATTCCCCATCGCTTTGTGATACCCCTCTTCATGGGCGTTCAGCCAGCGTCGTTTCGCCGCATGTTGTTCTGCGGCGTGCGTAGTCTGTGTTTTCATTACGTTACCTGTTATAGCCTGTCCTGACAGAAAAATTCCTTATGCCGCGACGGGCGCTCACCAATCGATTGCCTGCAATGGCGAATGCCGCTTTTCCCTGATTCTGTGACAGGGATAAAACCGCCGGCGGAGCATCCTACCTGCAATTGTTAAATGACGCAAAACATACGGGAAGAACAAAATGAGGATGTCGAGTTTATTTGTGTGGTCAGATGTGGAGCGGTGTGGTCACGATTCAGCCAGATAAGACGCCAGCACAAATCCGCAGTGATTACTTTGCGCAATAATTAATCAGTGTTAATCCCTGCAGGGATTTATGGTCATAGATATGACCTCGAACGGTAAACCACCTGACGATATTGAAGCAGCATAAGATAAGGCCGTTGCGCCTGTTATTCTCATTTTCTCCTGAAAATGTATGCCTTTGAGCAATTTTGTTGATTGACATATCGTCATAATGAGAGAGGAGTAGGACATATAAAGCTATTGAGCAAAATTTGAAGGAGTAGGATATGCCACATACATCAGTTTCTACCTATGGCAGAGCTTTATCAGGAAATAAGCTACCTCATGTTGCTGCAGGAGATTATGAAAATAAATTATCAACAAAAATCATGAAAGGCATCTTGTATGTGCTTACCGCAGGACTGGCCTACGGATTTACAAGAGTAATTGAACATTATTGCAATGTTACGCCTAAAGTTGAGGAGTTCTGTGCCAATGCAGGGAATATCCATGATCACCTTGCTGATGCTGTATGTGATGGACTGTATGCTATAGATGTCGAGCTTTCTGATGGTCGGAGGTTAATATTCGAACAACTCTCGCTGATAGCTGGAGGTAAGCCAATCGTCAGGATATCGGATGGCGAACATTCCGTTGAGGTTGAGGGAACCTTTGAAGATATTTGTATGAGACTGGAAGAGGGCTTTTTAGAAGCGCCAGCGTACTATCATTATGATATTGATAAAGACCATAAAACCGTCAGAGAACGAATAGCAGCATATAATGCCTTACCTCAGGCATTAGGCGCCATTCCGAGTTTAGAACATTATATCGCTCGGGCCAGCGACATGCCGGAGGCGAAAGCGCAACGGGCGGCCGACATAAAAGAGCGTTACCGTAACTATTTGGACACTTATTAAAAAGCGTTTATGTTTAGCCAGTTTTGTTAGAAATCAGACTCGCTGAGCTGGCGTTAAAAATTTTAACACGCCGCTATTTTGGCGGCGTGTCGCAAAGAGATTCTCAGAACCCGATTTCCGTTTGTACGCCAAAATTCCACGTACCTCCGGCGCTGTAGCCGGCCTGTCTTATTTTTTTCAAAAGTATCCAACGCTATTCCACGGATAGGGTATCCTGTTGCGCAGCGATATCCGCCTCAGCCTGTGTGCCGAACGCAAGCATTAATGTTAATGGAAGCCTCAGATGACCTCTTTTTTACATGCTTATTTTACGCGATTACATTGTCAGCCGTTGGGGGTTCCTACGGTTGAAGCGCTCAGAACGCTTCACTTAGCGCACAACTGCGCGATTCCTTTTGAAAATCTGGATGTTCTACTGCCTCGTGAAATACAGCTCGATGAGACGGCATTAGAGGAGAAACTGCTTTATGCCCGACGCGGTGGATACTGTTTTGAACTGAATGGCCTGTTTGAACGTGCGTTACGCGACATCGGTTTTAACGTCCGAAGCTTATTGGGGCGGGTCATTCTGTCTCATCCCGCCAGTTTACCGCCACGCACGCACCGTTTGCTGCTGGTTGATGTTGAGGATGAGCAGTGGATCGCAGACGTGGGGTTTGGCGGCCAAACGCTAACCGCGCCGCTTCGTCTGCAGGCTGAAATTGCTCAGCAAACGCCGCATGGCGAATACCGCCTGATGCAGGAGGGGAGCACATGGATTTTACAATTCCGCCACCATGAGCACTGGCAGTCGATGTACTGTTTTGATCTGGGGGTGCAGCAGCAGAGCGATCATGTGATGGGCAATTTCTGGTCGGCTCACTGGCCGCAATCCCATTTTCGTCATCATTTGTTGATGTGCCGCCATTTGCCTGATGGCGGCAAGCTGACATTAACGAATTTCCACTTCACGCGTTACCACCAGGGACATGCCGTTGAACAGGTCAATGTACCGGATGTACCGTCGTTGTATCAGTTACTTCAGCAGCAGTTTGGTCTCGGCGTAAATGATGTAAAGCACGGTTTTACCGAGGCGGAGCTGGCCGCGGTAATGGCTGCATTTGATACCCATCCGGAGGCGGGAAAATAATTTTTTGCCGCGAGGATTTGCGGGCCTGACAAAGATTAAAAAGTAATGGCCCATTCGGCATGAAACAGAATGACCGCCTGGCCGGAGATGGTGACGTTTTCCGGCTGGTTATCGCGAATGGTGACGGTAACATCAACAGTACCCTCTTTACCTAAAGCGCGCCCCTGATGGCCTTGAATCTGCAGCGTTTTACCGTCATGCGCCATCAGGCCATGATGGACGAGCCATGCCCCCATCGGGCCATTGGCGTTTCCCGTTACCGGATCTTCCACAATCCCTATCGCCGGGGAAAACATTCGCCCATCGGTTTCGTTTTTTCCCGGACGAATCTGGAAAGGAAAAAAGCCGTTACAGCCAATTTGCTGGCTGATTGCCGTCAGGGCTGCCAGATTCGGAGAAAGGGCATCAATATCAACGTCTGGTTTGAGCAGGATCATCACTTTTGCATGTCCTGTTGAAGCCACCTGAATTGGCGCTCCCGGCACGATATCATCTTCAGTCAGGTTCAGTGCGGTGATGATGGCAGTCCGAATCTCTCCGACTAACGGTGGATCAAAAGAGGGCTGACCTTGTTCCAGCGTGATGCGATAGTCGTTGTGTTCGGCATGAATTTCAACGCGATGACGGCCCGCTAACGAGGTTTGCCAGACGGTGGTGTTTCCCAACCCCAGTACCGTTGCCCGAACATAATGCGCGGCCACGGTGGCATGACCACAGATGGGGACTTCTACTGTCGGTGTAAAATAGCGTATGCGCACATCACTCTCTTCGCTTTTTAGCAAAAAGGCGGTTTCCGAGTGACGAAGTTCACGGGCAATCAGCTGCATCTGCGCGTCGCTTAGCGTATCCGCATGTAAGACAACGCCAGCAGAGTTGCCGCGAAAGGGTTCGCTGGTGAAGGCGTCAACATGGTAAATCTGCGGTTTCATTGATGTTCTCCTTTGACTGAAGAATCATCATAGCCTGTGCGTTGCCGAATGACGACGCCCAGGCGTTTTTCTTTGCCCGGTAAGCGTACGCCCCGGGCAAAGAGAATTAGCGGCGGGTACGAACAATCTGGTAGCGACGGGTGAAATACTCAAACGGCGCGCTCCAGACATGAACCAGACGGGTGAACGGGAAGAGCAGGAAAATAGTCATTCCCAGCACCAGATGAACGCGGAAAACAAACGCCACACCGTTCAGCATTTCCGAAGACCCGCCGCGGAAGGTGACAATACTTTGCGCCCAGCCCACCAACTTCATCATTTCGCTGCCATCCGGATATTGCGCCGAAAACGGAATGGTGCTCAGGCCAAGCAGGCACTGAATCAGCAAAATGCTCATGATGATAATATCTGGTGTAGTGGACGTCGCCCGCACACGCTGATTGGTCAGACGACGCCACAGTAATCCCGCGCCGCCGATCAACGTTAATACGCCGCACACGCCGCCGAGGATCATCGCCATTTGTTGTTTTACCGCAATTGGCAGGAACCAGGCATACATCCAGTGTGGCGTCAGCATCCCGAACAGATGGCCAAAAAAGATCCCCAGAATGCCAATATGGAACAGATTCGACCATATCACCATCCCGCGCTTATCCAGCATCTGGCTGGACGACGCGCGCCAGGTATATTGTCCGTAGTCATAGCGCAGCCAACTGCCGAGGAAGAAGACCGTGGCGCAAATATAGGGGTAGATATCGTAAAAAAAGACGTTCAGGTACTGTATCATTTCGGGCCTCCCGCGCTGACGTCGACGTACTGCGGCGCCGCGTCCTGGCTAAAGCGTCGTTGATAATGGTGTAACGGTGAACTGTCACAGATCGTGGCGTTATCTTCGATAAACTTCACCTGTTCTTCTTCCCAGACGGCATCCAGTGCCTGACGGGTATCATCCCGCGATTCCTGAACAATCTGTTTGGTGACACTGTCACTTGTAAGCGTACTGCCCGCCAGCGTCAGCAGGGCGTCAAACAGTTGATACCACGGCGCTCCTCGCTGTTTCAGACGACCGCCCAGCAGCGCCAGAATAGGGGCAATATTCTGTAATCCCTCGCGCGCTTCCGCTTCCGGCAACACGCTTAAGTACTCCAGATAGAGCGGCAGGTGATCCGGTAGTTCGCGGCAGTTGAGCTGCAGGCCCACGGTTTCATACTGGCTTAACAAATCGACCATCGCCTGGCCGCGATCGCGGGACTCCGCATGAACATGCTCGAATAACAGCAATGAAGTGGCGCGCCCGCGGTCAAACACTTCACACCATTCTGCTTGTTTATCCAGTAACGGCGCATAAAGCAGCTCGCGAGTGAAGTCGGCCAGCATTGGCGCATCGTGTTGGATAAGGGTGAGCGCTTCATCCCGACATTCCCACAACTCGTCGTCCGGATACTCCATCAACAGGCCAATCGCTTTGAGGATTTGCATTATTCCCCCTCCGCTTTATCACGCACTTCGGTGATATTGATGGCATCAATACGGCTACTGTTGAACAGGTTGAATTTGGTATCCGAGCCGTGACAACCGTCGCCAAAAGTAAAGCCGCAGCCGTTGCGCTCCGGAAAGACATCGCGCGCCATTTCCCGGTGACTGGTGGGAATGACAAAACGATCTTCATAATTGGCAATCGCCAGGTAGCGATACATCTCTTCAACCTGTTGTACGCTCAGACCCACTTCGTCAATCGCGCGGGTATCCGTCACGCCTTCAACCGTCTGCGAGCGCATGTAGTGGCGCATCGCCATCATCCGCTTTAGCGCCCGAATGACCGGACCGGTATCGCCCGCGCTGAGCATATTGGCCAGGTATTGTACCGGAATACGCAGCGTCTCCACCGCCGGCAGAATATTGCCATTGTGCGGCAACCCGCCCGCGTCGGCGTATGACTGGATGGGCGACAGCGGCGGTACGTACCAGACCATCGGCAGGGTACGGTATTCCGGGTGCAGCGGAAGCGCCAGCTTCCAGTCCATCGCCATTTTGTACACCGGCGACCGTTGGGCGGCGTCGATGACGTTTTGCGGGATGCCCTGTTTAAGCGCCTCTTCGATGACCGCCGGATCGTGCGGATTGAGAAACACATCGCACTGACGTTCATACAAATCTGTCTCGTGTTCGGTACTGGCCGCGTCTTCAATCCTGTCGGCGTCGTAGAGCAGAACGCCAAGATAACGGATGCGCCCGACGCAGGTTTCCGAACAAACGGTCGGCTGGCCGGATTCAATACGCGGATAGCAAAATATGCACTTCTCAGACTTGCCGCTCTTCCAGTTAAAGTAGATTTTTTTGTACGGGCAGCCGCTGATACACAAACGCCAGCCCCGGCATTTATCCTGGTCGATTAGCACGATGCCGTCTTCTTCACGCTTATAAATAGCGCCACTTGGGCAGGTGGCGACACAACTGGGGTTCAGGCAGTGTTCGCACAGGCGCGGCAGGTACATCATGAAGGTGTTTTCGAACTGACCGTACATCTCTTTTTGTATGTTGTCGAAGTTACGGTCGCGGGCGCGTTTTTCAAACTCGCCGCCGAGCAGCTCTTCCCAGTTTGGCCCCCAGATCACCTTGTCCATCCGTTTTCCGTCAATCAGTGAGCGAGGACGGGCAGTGGGCTGATGCTTACTCTCTGGCGCATGATGTAAATGCTGATAATCGAAGGTAAAGGGTTCATAGTAATCATCGATTTGCGGAATCACCGGGTTGGCGAAAATTTTGCTAATTACCCCCATTTTGCCGCCCAGACGGGGCCTTATCTTGCCATTAACATCACGAACCCAACCGCCTTGCCACTCCTGCTGGTCTTCCCAGTTTTTGGGATAGCCGATGCCCGGTTTAGTTTCGACGTTATTGAACCATGCGTATTCCATCCCTTCACGTCCGGTCCAGACGTTTTTACAGGTGACGGAGCAGGTGTGACAGCCAATACATTTATCGAGATTCAGTACCATCCCAACCTGTGAGCGTATTTTCATTTTTTCGCCTCCTGTACCTGATCCCGGCCCTCATCATCCAGCCAGTTAATGTTTTTCATCTTCCTGATCATGATGAATTCATCGCGATTCGAACCCACGGTTCCGTAATAGTTGAAGCCGTAAGCCAGTTGCGCATAGCCGCCGATCATATGCGTCGGTTTTGGACAGACCCGGGTCACGGAGTTATGGATCCCGCCGCGCATCCCGGTCACTTCCGAGCCCGGAATATTCATAATTCGCTCCTGGGCGTGGTACATCATGGTCATACCCGGCGGAACGCGCTGGCTGACCACCGCACGAGCGGTAAGAGCGCCATTAGCGTTGAAGGCTTCAATCCAGTCGTTATCTTCAATACCCAATTCACGGGCATCGGCTTCGCTGATCCAGACAATCGGCCCGCCGCGCGACAAGGTCAGCATCAGCAGGTTTTCGCTGTAGGTGGAGTGAATTCCCCATTTCTGGTGCGGCGTCAGGAAGTTAAGCGCTTTTTCCGGGAAACCGTTGGGCGGAATTTCTCGCATTTCGCTGACGCTGCGGGTATCAATCGGCGGACGATATGCCACCAGGCTTTCGCCAAAAGCGCGCATCCACGCATGATCCTGATAGAGTTGTTGCCGCCCCGACAACGTACGCCACGGGATCAGTTCATGTACGTTGGTATACCCGGCGTTATAAGAGACATGTTCGCTTTCCAGTCCTGACCAGGTCGGGCTGGAGATAATTTTGCGCGGTTGCGCCTGGATATCACGAAAGCGAATTTTCTCATCTTCTTTATTGATGGCCAGATGGGTGTGCTCGCGCCCGGTCATCTCGCCCAACGCCTGCCAGGCTTTCACCGCCACCTGGCCGTTAGTTTCCGGCGCTAAGGCAAGAATCACTTCCGAAGCATCCAGCGCGGTGTCGATGCGCGGACGTCCTTTCGCCGGACCATCGTGTTTGGTGTAATTGAGCTTACCGAGGAAATCGACCTCGGCCTGGGTATTCCAGGAGATACCTTTGCCACCATTTCCGAGTTTGTCCATTAGCGGGCCGAGCGAGGTAAAACGTTCATAGGTGGCCGGATAATCGCGTTCAACCACGACGATATTGGGGGCGGTTTTGCCCGGAATAAGTTCGCACTCGCCTTTACGCCAGTCGAGAATATCAAATGGCTGCGCCAGTTCCGCCGGGGAATCATGCTGGAGCGGGTGTAACACCACATCGGTTTCCTGTCCGAGGTGTCCGACACACACTTCAGAAAAGGCGCTGGCGATGCCTTTGTAGATCTCCCAGTCGCTTTTGGATTCCCAGGCAGGATCGACCGCGGCGGAAAGGGGGTGGATAAACGGATGCATATCCGAGGTATTCATATCGTCTTTTTCATACCAGGTGGCGGTCGGCAAGACGATATCGGAAAACAGACAGGTACTGGACATACGGAAATCAAGCGTGACCAACAGATCGAGCTTGCCCTCAATCGCGGCGGACTGCCATTCCACCTCTTCAGGCTTAATTCCTTCGCTGGAACCCAGCGCTTCGCCCTGGATACCGCTGTCTGTGCCCAGCAGATATTTGAGCATGTACTCATGACCTTTCCCGGAGGAGCCGAGCAGGTTAGAGCGCCAGACAAATAAATTTCGCGGGTGATTATGACCACTGTCAGGCTGTTCGCAGGCAAAACGGATAGCGCCTGATTTCAACGCCTGCACGGTATAATCCGCCGCAGACAGCCCGGCTTTATCGGCGCTCGCTTTCACGCTGAGCGGGTTAAGATTAAGCTGCGGCGCCGAGGGTAGCCAGCCCATACGTTCCGCGCGCACGTTGAAATCGATCAGATGTCCGGAAAATTTAGCCGGATCGGCCAGCGGCGACAGCAACTCTTGCGCAGTCAGTTTTTCATAGCGCCACTGGCTGGCATGGTTGTAGAAAAACGAGGTACTGTTCATCTGACGCGGCGGGCGATTCCAGTCCAGCGCGAAGGCCAGCGGCAGCCAGCCGGTTTGCGGCCGCAGCTTCTCCTGGCCGACATAGTGCGCCCAGCCGCCGCCGGTTTGTCCAACACAGCCGCAGAACACCAGCATGTTAATCATCCCACGGTAATTCATATCCATGTGATACCAGTGATTCACTCCCGCGCCGAGGATGATCATTGAGCGACCGTGAGTTTTATGGGCGGTCTCGGCAAATTCACGCGCAATAGTTTCGATATGTCGACGCGGCACGCCGGTAATCTGTTCGCCCCAGGCCGGCGTGTAGGCTTTTACGTCGTTATAATTATTGGCGCTATGGCAGTCATCCAGACCACGATCCAGCCCATAATTCGCCAGCACCAGATCGTAAACGCTGACGACCATCCGCTCGCTACCGTCCGCCAGAGCCAGGCGTTTCACCGGTAACTGACGTACCAGCACCGGTTCCTGCCGCACGCTGCGAAAATGTGGGTTTTCGTTGCCGCCAAAATAGGGGAAGGCGACACCCGCCACGTCATCATGCTGACCGAGTAAAGAGAGCGACAGTTCAGTTTCGACGCCCGCCGCCACCGGTTCCAGGTTCCATTTTCCCTTTTCGCCCCAGCGAAAACCGATAGAACCGTTGGGCGCGACCAGTTCGCCCGTACTGTTGAGCGCGACGGTTTTCCATTCCGGATTATTGGCTTCTCCCAGTCCATCCACCAGATCCGACGCGCGCATCATACGCCCCGGCACATAACTGCCGTCTGCGCGCTCATCCAACAGGACCAGCATTGGCATGTCGGTATAACGGCGGCAATAGTTAAGAAAATAGTCGCTGGGATTATCGAGATGAAACTCTTTTAAAATAACGTGACCCATGGCCATCGCCAGCGCGCTGTCGGTACCTTGCTTTGGCGCCAGCCACTGATCGCACAGTTTAGCGACTTCGGAATAGTCCGGGGTGATGGCGATCGTCTTAGTGCCTTTGTAGCGCACTTCAGTAAAGAAGTGGGCGTCCGGGGTACGCGTCTGCGGCACGTTAGAGCCCCAGGCAATAATGTAGGCTGAGTTATACCAGTCGGCAGACTCCGGCACATCAGTCTGCTCGCCCCAGGTCATTGGAGACGCGGGCGGAAGATCGCAATACCAGTCATAGAAGCTCAGACAAGTACCGCCAAGCAGTGACAGATAACGTGTTCCGGCGGCGTAAGAAACCATCGACATCGCCGGAATAGGTGAAAACCCCGCCACACGATCCGGACCATAGGTTTTGATTGTCCAGACGTTAGCGGCGGCAATGAGCTGATTCAGCTCTTTCCAGTTCGAACGAATAAAGCCGCCATGTCCGCGCACCTGTTTGTAACTTTGGCATTTTTGCGGGTCGTTCATTATAGATTCCCATGCCAGTACCGGATCGCTGTGCCGGGAAAGGGCCTCGCGCCACAGTTCTATCAGCCGTTTACGCACCAGAGGGTATTTCAGACGATTGGCGCTATAGAGATACCAGGAGTAGCTGGCGCCGCGCGGGCAGCCGCGCGGTTCATGGTTCGGTAAATCGGGACGCGTGCGCGGGTAGTCGGTTTGTTGAGTTTCCCACGTCACCAGACCGTTTTTGACATAAATTTTCCAGCTACAGGAGCCCGTGCAGTTGACGCCGTGGGTTGAGCGCACGATCTTATCAAACTGCCAGCGCTGGCGATAACTGTCTTCCCAGTCGCGGTTGGTATGCATCACCTGACCATGGCCGTCGGCAAAGGTATCGCCTTTTTGTTTAAAGTAACGAAAGCGATCCAACAGTTTACTCATGACATTTCTCCTGCTTCGATAAATTTTCCGCCATCCTGTCGATTTGGCGTTAAACCATTACCGGATGGCCGTCCTACAGGTGCGTATGTTGTTATTGTTGTTTAGGCTTACGACGCCCGTAGACCAGCCAGGTCAGCAGGACGCAAGCGATGTAAAACAGCAAAAATATTTTCATGGCGCCCACCGGCGAGCCGGTCAAGGCCAAAGAGGTGCCAAACGCTTTTGGAATAAAGAAGCCGCCCACAGCGCCAATAGCGGAGATAAAACCGAGCGCGGCGGCGGTATCCGTCACCGCTTCGCGCTGCGCCTGCTCATCGCTCCCGCCGCGCAGTTTGACGTTGTAGAGCGTGATCTGACGGAAGATCACCGCAATCATCTGGAAGGTAGAACCGCTGCCGAGACCCGCTGTCAAAAACAGGCCCATAAAAACAAGATAGAACGCGCTAAAGCTGCCTGCGCCGGAGCCTGGCAGCGTGAGGAATAGCAGGGCGGTAAACAGCGCCATAAAGATAAAATTAATGAGCGTGACGCGAACGCCGCCGAATTTATCGGAGATCACGCCGCCTGCCGATCGCGCCAGCGCGCCGATAAAAGGGCCAAAGAACGCCAGTTGCAGAATGTTTACGTCGGGAAATTGCGTTTTGGCGAGCATGGCGAAACCTGCGGAAAAGCCGATGAATGACCCGAATGTCGCCAGGTACAGTAGGCTAAGCAGCCACAGGTGCAGACGTTTTAGCACCGGCAATTGCGAGGCGACAGACGCTTTTGAACTGCCGATATCGTTCATACCAAACCAGGCGGCAAGCGTCGCGACAGCCAGTAACGGCACCCAGATCCAGGCGGCGTTAGTGAGGGCGAGCAGGGAGCCATCAGGTTGCGGCACGCCCTGGACGCCTAAAAAAGTAAATATCGGCAGAAAAATAACCAGCGGCGCAATCAACTGCATCACACTGACGCCAAGATTTCCCAGTCCGCCGTTAATACCCAACGCGCTACCTTGTCTGGCTTTTGGAAAGAAAAAACTGATGTTGCCCATACTGGACGCGAAGTTTGCCCCCGCAAAACCGCACAACAGAGCAATGAGCATAAATACCCCGAAAGGGGTGGCGGGATTTTGCACGGCGAATCCCAGCCAGGCGCAGGGAATAATCAATATTACGGTACTTAATACGGTCCATTTACGGCCACCAAACAGTGGCACCATAAAGGAGTAGGGAACGCGTAATATTGCGCCGGAAAGAGAAGGTAATGCGGTTAATAAAAAGAGTTGGTCGGTGGTAAAATTAAATCCAATTTTATTGAGGTTGACGGCAACAGCGCTAAACAACATCCAGACGCAAAATGCCAGGAGCAAACAACTTACTGAAATCCATAAGTTTCTTCTGGCGATGCCTTTCCCTTTATTCTCCCAGAAGGCTGGATTTTCGGGTCGCCAGTCACTCAAGAGATAACGGTTATAATTCTCGTTTTGTCGTGTCATTTTACCCCTCACATGCGCATATCATTTGAGAAAAAACACAAAAAAGAGACAGAGCGTCACGCGCTCTTTTGAGAACTTATTGAAGTTTTTTTAGAATATTGAGTGAAAGAATAGATAAAAAACCAGGCCAGCGCGGCGCGAAGAGGAGATATGATGTTTCTTAATTGTTACTATTTGTAAACTAAAAGTGATTTTTATTAAATTATTTGTAACTTTACGCAAAGAGTTCAAGCGTAATCATCCGATCCAGATGGTATTTAAACGCGGGATCGGCCATTTCCGGAATACCCAGCACATACATACCGTCCAGCCCGCACACCAGTGCGATAAGCCGCCAGGCAATATCTGTGGCGTTAGCAGTAAACGTAAATTCTCCTGCCTGTTTGCCCTGCTCGATAATTGTGACCGTTTCCTCATGCCACATCTGCATCGTGAGGAGATAAGCATCTCTGATGTGCGGATCCCGATCGGCCAGAATTTGCGCCTCTCGCCACAATTTTATGTAAGGCTCAAAGCCGCCGTCTTCGCTACCCAACATAGCGTGAAGCCGTGCACGCCAGGTGGCGGGCGGCGGAACTTGCCCGGCATCAAGCAGGGTGCGGATCAAATGGACAAAGGCCAGCGCTTTGAGCTCGCCCGCCGAGCTGAAGTGGTGATGCACCTGGCCGGCGGCGACATCGGCTTCTGATGCGATTCGTCGCACCGTCATGGCGGCAAACCCCTCTGCCAGCGCCACGCGCATCGCCGCTTGCAGGATCACTTCGCGGCGTTCATCCCGGTTAAGGTAACTCATATTTTCCCCACATTAGCCAATGCGTGCAGTGTAACAAAAAGCTGGACATTCGTTCAACTTACCGTAGGATCCTGAAACTGGACAAGCGTCCAAATTTGAGTTTTTGAAGGGAGAGTTATGTTTCGTCAGTGGTTAACGTTAGTCATTATTGTGCTGGTCTATATTCCTGTCGCCATTGATGCCACGGTCTTGCATGTCGCCGCGCCGACACTGAGTATGACACTGGGGGCCAGCGGCAACGAGCTGCTGTGGATCATTGATATTTATTCTTTGGTCATGGCTGGCATGGTGTTGCCGATGGGCGCGCTTGGCGATCGTATCGGTTTTAAACGCCTGCTGATGCTGGGCGGGACGCTCTTTGGCCTGGCATCACTGGCGGCGGCGTTTTCGCATACCGCCAGTTGGCTTATCGCCACCAGGGTATTACTGGCTATTGGCGCGGCGATGATTGTACCGGCGACGCTGGCCGGGATACGCGCCACCTTTTGCGAAGAGAAGCATCGCAACATGGCGCTGGGCGTCTGGGCAGCGGTAGGTTCGGGCGGAGCGGCGTTTGGACCGCTCATCGGCGGCATCTTATTAGAGCATTTTTACTGGGGATCGGTTTTCCTGATCAACGTGCCGATTGTGCTGGTCGTCATGGGCTTAACCGCCCGCTATGTTCCTCGCCAGGCGGGCCGTCGCGATCAACCGCTCAATCTTGGCCATGCGGTGATGCTGATTGTTGCTATTTTGCTGTTAGTCTATAGCGCTAAAACCGCGCTGAAAGGGCATCTGTCGCTGTGGGTCATCTCGCTTACCCTGCTTACCGGCGCGCTGCTCCTGGGACTCTTTATCCGCACACAGCTTGCGACATCGCGTCCGATGATTGATATGCGACTATTTACCCATCGCATTATCCTGAGCGGCGTCGTGATGGCGATGACCGCGATGATCACTCTGGTGGGTTTTGAGCTGCTGATGGCGCAAGAGCTGCAGTTTGTTCACGGACTATCGCCTTATGAGGCCGGGGTATTTATGCTGCCGGTGATGGTCGCCAGTGGATTCAGCGGGCCGATTGCGGGCGTGCTGGTCTCGCGTCTGGGACTACGGCTGGTCGCGACGGGCGGCATGGCGTTAAGCGCGCTGAGTTTTTATGGCCTGGCGATGACGGATTTCAGCACCCAACAATGGCAGGCCTGGGGGCTGATGGCGCTGCTGGGATTTAGCGCCGCCAGCGCATTGCTGGCTTCCACGTCGGCAATTATGGCCGCTGCGCCGGCAGAAAAAGCGGCGGCGGCCGGCGCGATAGAAACGATGGCTTATGAACTGGGCGCAGGACTGGGCATTGCCATTTTCGGTCTGTTGTTAAGCCGTAGCTTCTCCGCGTCTATCCGTCTGCCTGCCGGGCTTGAGGCGCAAGAGATTGCCAGAGCGTCATCTTCAATGGGAGAAGCCGTGCAGTTGGCGAATAGCCTACCGCCCACGCAGGGGCAGGCAATACTGGACGCCGCCAGACACGCCTTTATCTGGTCGCATAGCGTGGCGTTAAGCAGCGCCGGGAGTATGCTTCTTTTGCTGGCGGTAGGGATGTGGTTCAGCCTGGCAAAAGCCCAACGCCGATAACATAACGCCTGATGAGATAAGCGCTTAATGCGCTAGCTGACAGGGGGAGTCCATTTCCTCAACTTCTTTACCGCTGAGGCGTGCGTATTGCCCCGTCAGTCGCCAGAAGGCAGGTTGGGTTTCGGTATAAATTTCCGCAGCCAGAATCAGCCGACGGCGATCAACTTCGTTCAGTTCCAGTAAGGTCCAGGGAATAAAATAGCGATCGGTATCGGTAAGCCGAAACCACAGCGGACACCCGCAGCCGGAACAGAAGTAGCGTTCGCCGCGCGAAGAGGATGAAAAGTATGGCGGTTCCGGGGAAAGGGGGGCTAGCTGTGGTTGCCCGCAGGCTTCCAGATACATGGCTATTCCACCCGACCATTTTTGACACAGCGTACAATGGCAGGCATAGACATCCAGCATTTCGACGTCAACGGTAAAATGGCTCTGTCCGCAAAGACAACGACCAGTGAACGTCTGCACGGCATACTCCTTATGACCGAGTCTACATCAAGAGAAAAAGCCAGCCCTGAAAGGACTGGCTTTGTATTCAGACTACAACAAAATTAGAACTGGTAGTTCAGACCAACAGCAACGATGTTGTCAGTGCTGATCTGCGCAACATTTTTAGTGAAGTTGGTGTCATCCAGCAGGTTGATTTTGTAATCAACGAAGGTGGACATGTTTTTGTTGAAGTAGTAGGTAGCACCGACATCGATGTACTCAACCAGATCCTGGTCGCCGTAAGCACCCAGATCTTTACCTTTGGATTTCAGGTAAGCAATGGATGGACGCAGACCGAAGTCGAACTGGTACTGAGCAACAGCTTCAAAGTTCTGAGTTTTGTTAGCAATACCGTCGATTTTACCGAATGTGGTCATATTCAGCGTTTCGGAGTAGGTGGTCGCCAGATAGATATTGTTCGCATCATATTTCAGACCAGCAGCCCACACTTCCGCATTCTGGCCAGAAGCATACAGGCCATTGGTGCCGTTGCGCACCTGACGGTCAGTACGGTCAGACTTCGCATAGGCCGCACCCACGCCAAAACCTTCGTACTCATACGTTGCGGACAGACCGAAACCGTCGCCGTTTGCTTCTACTTCATTGTCACGATCGTTTTTGCCCTGATACTGCGCGGCAAAGTTCAGACCTTCAACCAGACCGAAGAAATCGGTGTTACGGTAGGTGGCAACGCCGGTAGCACGCTGGGTCATGAATACGTCAGTCTGGGTCCAGGTATCGCCACCGAACTCTGGCAGAACGTCGGTCCATGCGCCGATGTCGTAAGCAACGCCGTAGTTACGACCGTAGTCGAAAGAACCGTATTCAGCGAATTTCAGACCAGCGAATGCCAGACGGGTTTTGTCTTTGTCGGAACCTTCAGATTCAGTACGGTTGCCTTTGAATTCATATTCCCACTGGCCAAAACCAACCAGTTGGTCATTGATCTGCGTTTCGCCTTTAAAGCCCAGACGCGCGTAAGTTTTGTCACCATCACTTCCGTTATCATCAGAGAAATAATGCTGAGCGTGAACTTTACCGTACAGATCCAGTTTATTGCCGTCTTTGTTATATACCTCGGCTGCATTTACAACGCCTGCTGCCAACAGGGAAGTCACTGCCACTGCCACTAACTTAAGTTTCATTTTAATAATCCTTATAATTTTCTTAGCGTGTTTCCTCAACCATTGTTAAACGAGGCGTTTGTCAATGGCAGACTATTTTTAAATGACGGAGTGGCATAAGTTCAATAATAAGTTTCATAAGATTACAAATTATTTTAATTTGTGTGATCGAGATCTCCTTAATACATTTGAGAGTATTAATTCAAATAGGGACTGTCTAATAAGATATATTTTCGGAGGGGATTATTGATCTGTTTATAATTTTATTTTTGGTAGTAACGATTGATTATTATATGCACTAATACAGTTGCCACCTAGCGTTTATTATATATTTGTTAATATGATTATATCATTTCATTAACATGTTTAACGATTTTATAAAATCCATTTTTACCAGCGCATCCTGGTATGGCGCAGGGAGAGCACGTGAAAATGAAAAATCGTCAAATACACACAGGCGATAGATAAAAGCGTAGTTGTGTTATGAAGAGTGTCAAGGTACAGCGGGTCGATTTAATATCAACATCGGCCCGCCCGTCGCTTAGCGCCGCCGCGTTGCCAGCCAACAAAGTAGCGAACCTACGCAAACCATGACTGCGCCTTGCCAGAAGGAGAATGACAGTGGCGAGCTGAGTAACAGCGCTGCCAGAGCAGAGGACATGACGGGGGTAAAATACGACCCTACGGCCATGATAGTCACATTGCCATGAAGTATGCCCACATTCCATGCTGCGTAGGCGAACCCCAACGTTAATGCCGCGGTAAAAAGTTTAGCAATCACCGGTAGGCTAAATATCATGGCAGGTTGCGGCGTAAGAAAATAGTGAAACCACAGCGCCACGGCGGTGAGTAACACAAAGACGGTGATACCGTTATAACCACGCGCATATTTATTTGTGACCGTGCAGTATGTCGCCCATATAAACGCCCCAAGAAATGCCAGGAAATAACTTAGCGGACTGGTGGCGACATTGCTGATAATTTCTCCGGGATTAAGACCATTCTCGCCCCCCAGAACCCAGCAAACGCCAGTAAGTGCAATAAGCAATCCAGGAACAATAAGCCAGTTAGTTTTTTGCCCGTTAAAAAGAATGGCAAACAGAATGGTCAGGCTGGGCCATAAATAGTTAACCATGCCGACTTCGATAGCCTGATGGCGAGTGGCGGCATAACCGAGAGAAAGCGCCAGGCATATTTCATAACTGACAAACAGTACACTGCCTGCGATGAGGTATCGCCCCGGGAAACGACGGATATCAGGTAATCCGACGGTAAAAATCAGCAGCAGGCCGCTTAATGAATAGATCATGGCTGCGCCGCCTACCGGTCCGAGACCTTCGCTGACGCCGCGAATTAACCCAACCATCGTGCTCCACAGAACGATGGCAACAAGCCCTATTAGCGTTGCTTTTTGTGATGTCATGCTTTGTGACTGTCCTGAATACCACGCAAAATAAACTGCCACTTATAGCACTTTTTCCGGGGGCGATGCCATGCAGTGTCATTTTTTAGTACCTCCCTGGAGTTATTGCAGTTTAAAAATAGGGCTATTTAGTAGCGGAACCGTTTCAATATTGATTTGACGCAAAAAAGTTATCGATTTTGCTGTTAGTTTCCTCGCGAAGTTATACACGCATCCTGGACTGAGGTTTTGCTGCAGTTCGAAGGAGGCGTGCATCCGTGGAAAAAAGAGGAAAGCAATGGACGTCAGCCGCAGACAATTTTTTAAAATCTGCGCGGGCGGTATGGCGGGAACAACGGTGGCCGCACTGGGTTTTACCCCTAAAATGGCCCTGGCTCAGGCGCGAAACTATAAGCTGTTGCGCGCAAAAGAGATCCGTAACTCCTGCACATACTGTTCCGTAGGTTGCGGGCTATTAATGTATAGCCTGGGAGATGGGGCAAAAAACGCGAAAGAAGCGATTTACCATATTGAAGGCGACCCGGATCATCCGGTAAGCCGTGGCGCGCTGTGCCCGAAAGGGGCCGGTTTGCTGGACTATGTTCACAGTGAAGATCGCCTACGCTATCCGGAATACCGCGCGCCGGGTTCCGACAAGTGGCAGCGCATTAGCTGGGATGACGCTTTCACTCGTATTGCTAAATTAATGAAAGCCGACCGCGACGCCAACTTTATTGAAAAGAACGAGCAGGGCGTCACGGTTAACCGCTGGCTCTCTACCGGAATGCTGTGCGCCTCGGCGGCCAGCAATGAAACGGGGATGCTGACGCAGAAGTTTGCGCGTTCTCTCGGTATGCTGGCGGTAGATAACCAGGCGCGCGTCTGACACGGACCAACGGTAGCAAGTCTTGCTCCAACATTTGGTCGCGGTGCGATGACCAACCACTGGGTGGATATTAAAAACGCCAACGTCGTGATGGTGATGGGCGGCAATGCCGCAGAAGCGCATCCGGTGGGTTTCCGCTGGGCGATGGAAGCGAAAAACAATAACGATGCGACGCTGATTGTCGTTGATCCACGCTTTACGCGTACGGCGTCGGTGGCGGATATCTATGCGCCAATACGTTCCGGTACAGACATTACCTTTCTGTCCGGCGTGTTGCTGTACCTGATCGAAAATAACAAAATCAACGCTGAATACGTTAAGCATTACACCAACGCCAGCCTGCTGGTGCGGGATGATTTTGCCTTTGATGACGGTCTTTTCAGCGGCTATGACGCCCAAAAGCGTCAGTACGATAAATCCTCCTGGAACTACCAGTTCGATGAAAACGGCTATGCCAAACGTGATGAAACGTTGACGCACCCACGCTGTGTGTGGAATCTGCTGAAGCAGCACGTTTCGCGCTATACGCCGGACGTCGTGGAAAACATCTGCGGTACGCCGAAAGCGGACTTCCTGAAGGTGTGTGAGGTGTTGGCCTCTACCAGCGTTCCGGATCGCACTACCACCTTCCTGTATGCGCTGGGCTGGACGCAACATACCGTCGGGGCGCAGAACATCCGTACCATGGCGATGATCCAGTTGCTGCTCGGCAATATGGGGATGGCTGGCGGCGGTGTGAACGCTTTGCGCGGCCACTCTAATATTCAGGGTTTAACGGATTTAGGACTGCTCTCCACCAGCCTGCCGGGTTACCTGACGCTACCGTCAGAAAAACAGGCCGATCTGCAAACTTATCTGGCAGCGAATACCCCCAAAGCGACGCTGGCCGATCAGGTCAACTACTGGGGTAATTATCCTAAGTTCTTCGTCAGCCTGATGAAATCTTTCTATGGCGATGCGGCGCAGAAAGAGAATGACTGGGGCTTTGCCTGGCTGCCTAAGTGGGATCAGTCCTATGACGTGATCAAATATTTCAACATGATGGATAGCGGGAAAGTCACCGGCTATTTCTGTCAGGGCTTTAACCCGGTGGCGTCCTTCCCGGACAAAAACAAAGTGGTGCAAAGCTTAAGCAAACTGAAGTATCTGGTCGTTATCGATCCGCTGGTGACTGAAACGTCAACGTTCTGGCAGAACCACGGCGAATCTAATGATGTTGATCCGACAACGATTCAGACCGAAGTCTTCCGTCTGCCGTCTACCTGTTTTGCGGAAGAGGATGGCTCTATCGCTAACTCCGGTCGCTGGTTACAGTGGCACTGGAAAGGTCAGGACGCGCCGGGCGAAGCGCGTAACGACGGCGAGATTCTGGCCGGTATTTACCATCGTCTGCGTGAAATGTATCGCGCAGAAGGCGGTAAAGGCGCCGAACCACTATTGAAGATGAGCTGGAACTACAAGCAGCCGGATGAACCGCATTCGGAAGAAGTGGCGAAAGAGAACAACGGCTATGCGCTGGAAGATCTCTATGACGCTAACGGTACACTGCTTGCCAGGAAAGGCCAGTTGTTGAGCAGTTTTGCATTACTGCGCGATGACGGTACGACATCCTCCTCCTGCTGGATTTATACCGGTAGCTGGACGGAGCAGGGCAACCAGATGTCCAGACGTGATAACGCCGACCCGTCAGGGCTTGGCAATACACTGGGTTGGGCGTGGGCGTGGCCGCTAAACCGTCGCGTATTGTATAACCGCGCTTCGGCGGACCCGCAGGGTAAACCGTGGGATCCAAAACGGATGCTGATCCAGTGGAACGGCGCGAAGTGGACAGGGAACGATATTCCGGACTTTAACAACGCGGCGCCGGGGAGCGGGACCAATCCGTTTATCATGCAGCCGGAAGGGCTGGGACGTCTGTTTGCTATTGATAAAATGGCGGAAGGGCCGTTCCCAGAACACTACGAGCCGATGGAAACGCCGCTGGGCACTAACCCGCTGCACCCGAATGTGGTCTCGAACCCGGCGGCGCGTCTGTATGAAGAAGATGCGCTGCGCATGGGTAAGAAGGAGCAGTTTCCGTACGTGGGCACGACTTACCGCCTCACAGAGCATTTCCATACCTGGACCAAACATGCGCTACTTAACGCTATCGCTCAGCCGGAACAGTTTGTGGAGATCAGTGAGACGCTGGCGGCAGCGAAAGGTATTGCTAACGGCGACTATGTGAAGGTGAGCAGTAAACGCGGGTTTATTCGCGCGGTCGCGGTGGTAACTCGTCGTCTTCGCACTCTGCATGTCAACGGTCAGCAGGTTGAAACGGTGGGGATCCCGATTCACTGGGGCTTTGAGGGTGTCGCGCGCAAAGGCTATATCGCCAATACTCTGACGCCAAATGTCGGTGATGCCAACTCGCAAACGCCGGAATACAAAGCGTTTTTAGTTAACATCGAGAAGGCGTAAGGGAGGCGAACATATGTCTATGGAAACGCAGGACATTATTAAACGGTCCGCAACAAACGCCATCACGCCGCCTCCGCAGGCGCGTGATTACAAAGCCGAAGTCGCGAAACTGATCGACGTCTCCTCCTGTGTCGGCTGTAAAGCCTGCCAGGTAGCCTGTTCTGAATGGAACGATATTCGCGATAACGTTGGCCATTGTGTCGGGGTGTACGATAACCCTGCCGATCTCAGCGCCAAGTCCTGGACGGTGATGCGCTTTACCGAAACCGAGCAGAACGGCAAGCTGGAGTGGCTGATTCGTAAAGATGGTTGTATGCACTGTGAAGATCCAGGCTGTCTTAAAGCCTGTCCATCTGCCGGGGCTATCATCCAGTACGCGAACGGGATTGTTGACTTTCAATCTGAACACTGTATCGGCTGTGGTTACTGTATCGCCGGGTGTCCGTTTAATATTCCGCGCCTCAACAAAGAGGACAACCGCGTTTATAAATGTACGCTCTGCGTCGATCGCGTCAGCGTGGGCCAGGAACCGGCCTGCGTCAAAACTTGTCCGACCGGGGCTATTCATTTCGGCACCAAAAAAGAGATGCTGGAACTGGGTGAGCAACGCGTGGAGAAGTTAAAAGCGCGCGGCTTTGAACATGCCGGTATCTACAACCCGCAGGGCGTTGGCGGTACGCACGTCATGTATGTGCTGCACCATGCCAATCAGCCGGAGTTGTACCACGGCTTGCCGAAAGATCCGCAGATCGATACCTCAATCAATCTGTGGAAAGGGGCGCTAAAACCGCTGGCCGCAGCGGGCTTTATCGCCACTTTCGCCGGTCTGATTTACCACTACATCGGTATTGGCCCGAATAAAGAAACGGACGACGATGAGGAGGATCATCATGAGTAAGTCGAAAATGATTGTGCGCACGAAATTTGTCGACCGCGCCTGTCACTGGACGGTGGTGATCTGCTTCTTCCTGGTAGCGCTGTCGGGGATTTCGTTTTTCTTCCCGACGCTACAATGGCTGACGCAAACCTTCGGCACGCCGCAGATGGGACGTATTTTGCACCCGTTCTTCGGTATTGCCATTTTCATCGCTCTGATGTTTATGTTCGTGCGTTTCGTCCACCACAACATCCCGGATAAAAAAGACATTCCGTGGCTGAAAAATATTGTCGAAGTATTGAAAGGCAATGAGCATAAGGTGGCGGATGTCGGCAAATACAATGCCGGACAGAAGATGATGTTCTGGTCCATTATGAGCATGATTTTTGTGCTGCTGGTGACTGGCGTGATTATCTGGCGTCCGTATTTCGCGCAGTATTTCCCCATGCAGGTGGTGCGTTATAGCCTGTTAATTCATGCGGCGGCGGGCATTATTTTAATGCACGCGATCCTCATCCATATGTATATGGCGTTTTGGGTGAAAGGCTCGATTAAAGGCATGATCGAAGGGAAGGTCAGCCGTCGCTGGGCGAAGAAACATCATCCACGCTGGTATCGTGAAATCGAGAAGGCAGAAGCAAAAAAAGAGAGCGAAAAAGGTATTCAGTAATTCTTTCGCGATCTGATAAACAAGGCGCTATCCTCGTAGCGCCTTGTTTTCATCTGCGGCCTGTTATCAAACCTACTCAGACGACCACAGCAAATCGTTTAACGACGGAAATCGATGACCATACGGCCACGAATTTGCCCTTGTTCCATCTCTTTAAAAATAACGTTGATATCTTCAAGCGGACGTAGAGCGACTTTTGGTACGACTTTTCCTTCCGCCGCGAACTGGAAGGCTTCGGTCAGATCCTGGCGTGTCCCCACCAACGAACCGACAACCTGAATGCCATCCAGCACCAGGCGAGGGATATCAAGGTTCATGGCTTCTGGCGGCAGCCCGACTGCCACCACGCGACCTCCGGCACGAACGGCATCTACTGCGGAATTAAACGCCGCCTTAGCGACCGCGGTAACCACCGCTGCGTGCGCGCCACCGGTTTTTTCCTGCACAATTTTAGCCGCATCTTCCGTACGTGAATTAATGGTCAGATCTGCGCCCATTTCCTCGGCCAGTTTCAGTTGTCCATCATTGACATCAATGGCGATCACTTTCGCATTGAAAACGTTTTTCGCGTACTGCAAGGCCAGATTACCCAGACCGCCCAGACCGTAGATGGCAATCCACTGGCCAGGTTTAATATGAGAAATCTTCACCGCTTTATAGGTGGTAACGCCCGCGCAGGTAATACTACTTGCCGCCGCAGAGTCCAGACCTTCCGGTACTTTCACCGCATAATCCGCGACGACAATACACTCTTCGGCCATGCCGCCATCTACCGTGTAACCGGCATTTTTCACGTTGCGGCATAAGGTTTCATTGCCCGTATTGCAATACTCACAGTGTCCGCATCCTTCATAAAACCACGCGACACTCGCGCGATCGCCGGGTTTCAGCGAGGTGACACCGGGACCGACTTCCGCCACGACGCCAATGCCTTCGTGTCCCAGAATGACGCCGGTTTTGTCACCGAAATCGCCGTTTTTCACGTGTAGATCGGTATGGCATACGCCGCAGCACTCCATTTTTAGCAAAGCTTCACCGTGGCGAAGGGGACGCAGCGTTTTCTCAGTAACATCAACCTGATGATCTTGTGTGACAACAGCAGCTTTCATAACCTTCTCCTTTTATTAATAGTGAACTGCATAGCAGGTAATAGCAGGTAATAGCAGGTAAGGTGCTATTACCTCTTTAGGATTAATATTTCTGATGAGTTATGCAAGGCGGCAGAAATACAATGTAATAGTTTAGCCAGGATTATCCTGATAAATCCCCGTTCAATACATAAAGGTGGCTAATATTAGTAGCTTGACAAATAAGCAGGGAAAGGAATTCAGGTGTGTCGACAGACTCACCAAAACTAAAGAAGAAAGTGATATCCGGCGGCATTCACCGCCGGGTACGTATTAAATGGAAGTCCGACGGTAGTCGCGGTATTCCGGTTTCCAGAAGTTATCGTCAATCGCCTGTTGCAGCGCTTCCGCAGAGGTTTTCACCGCTACACCTTGTTGCTGCGCCATTTTGCCTACGGCAAAAGCGATAGCGCGCGACACGACCTGGATGTCTTTAAGCGCTGGCAACACTAATCCTTCGCCGTTATTCACCAGCGGAGAATGTTTCGCCAGCGTCTCACTGGCTGACATCAGCATTTCATCAGTAATGCGCGATGCGCCGGAAGCGATAACCCCCAGACCGATGCCGGGGAAAATATAGGCGTTATTACATTGTGCGATCGGATAAACCTTATCTTTCCAGATGACCGGCGAGAATGGACTGCCGGTTGCCACCAGCGCGTTGCCTTCCGTCCAGGCGATAATGTCCTGTGGCGTGGCCTCCACGCGAGAGGTGGGATTAGAGAGCGGCATGACGATCGGGCGAGGGCAATGCTTATGCATCTCGCGGATGATCTCTTCAGTAAAGAGCCCGGTCTGGCCGGAAACCCCGATCAGAATATCCGGCTTCACGTTACGCACCACATCCAGCAGCGACAGCACGTCATTTTCGGTATCCCAGTGCTGGAGATTGTCGCATTTCTGCACCAGTTTTGCCTGGAACGGCAATAAATTTGGCATCCGGTCCGTCAACAGGCCGAAGCGATCGACCATAAAAACGTTCTGTCGGGCGGCATCTTCGCTTAAACCTTCACGCTGAGTCTGCGCGATGATCTGTTCAGCAATCCCACATCCGGCGGAACCCGCGCCGAGGAAAACGATTTTCTGCTCGCTAAGCTGACTGCCGGCAGCGCGGCTGGCGGCGATCAACGTACCGACGGTCACGGCTGCGGTGCCCTGAATATCATCGTTAAAGGAGCAAATCTCATCACGATAGCGCGTCAACAGCGGCATTGCGTTTTTCTGCGCGAAATCTTCGAACTGTAGCAGGATATCTGGCCAGCGCTGCTTAACGGCCTGAATAAACTCATCGACAAACGCATAATACTCATCGTCGGTAATGCGCGGATGACGCCAGCCCATGTAAAGCGGATCGTTGAGTAACTGTTGATTGTTGGTGCCGACATCCAGCACAACGGGAAGGGTATAGGCCGGACTAATGCCGCCGCAGGCGGTGTATAATGACAGCTTACCGATAGGGATCCCCATCCCGCCGATGCCCTGATCGCCAAGCCCCAGAATCCGCTCGCCATCCGTCACCACAATAACTTTAATGTTGTGGTTAGGCACATTCTGCAAAATGTCGTCCATATTGTGACGGTTCGGATAAGAGATAAATACGCCGCGCGCCCGGCGATAAATCTCAGAGAAGCGCTCACAGGCCGCGCCCACGGTCGGGGTATAGATAACCGGCATCATCTCTTCAAGATGGTTTTGCACCAGTCGATAAAAGAGCGTTTCGTTGGTATCCTGGATGTTACGCAGGTAAATATGCTTATCGATTTCTGTTTTAAACCCCTGATACTGGAGCCAGGCGCGTTCGGCCTGTTCTTCAATCGACTCGACGACCTCTGGCAGCAGCCCTGACAAATTGAAGTTGCGACGCTCTTCTACGCTAAAAGCGCTGCCTTTGTTTAACAGGGGGAATTCCAGCAATACAGGGCCAGCGTAAGGGATATAAAGGGAACGTGCTTTCTTGGTTGTAGTTTCCATGTTACTCACTCTTTTTCGAATAACTGTCCCTGGCACCGTCGTTTATCATCATATATTGCCTTCCACCAGGGAACCGACCCTGAGTATAAAGCATTGTGAGACGTTAAGGTCATTCCTATAAACAAAAACACCATTGCAGATGCAATGGTGTTTAACGTCATTTCAGGACTGTACGATTACTTTTGGCTATCGGCGCGGCGCTTTCTGCCGGTTGGGTTATTCACCACGCTGCTGGTGTCGCCTTCAGTAACAACCTTACGCTGGTTGGAAATTCTGTAATCCAGTCCAAGTATATGACGAGCCTGACGGTTCGATTTCATGTTAACTCCTCAATCCTGTTGCTAGTTTTAAGGACAAATTCGCTTACGCGAAAGAAACGTAACCCCTAAGGTTGCCGATACAGCATAGCAGGTTTTACAGAGTCGGGTGCTGCCCGCTTACCACATAGTTGATGGTCTGCTGGTAGATGTCACTGAGGATGTCATTGTCGGAAGCCTCAACCCATTTGGTCAGCTCCATTAAAATATCATCTTCAGTGACAACGCCTAACTCCGCGCGTAATCCTTGCTCAATCGCGTTGACCAGGGCCGGTTGTGCTGCTGAAGTATTTGCTGAGTGATAAGTAAACATATAATGCCTCCGTGAACATGTATTTATTTAGTACGGCTCGCAGAAAATTAATTCGTATTCAGCATGGCAAATATTTTTGCGGCTGTGGTTAAGATTAGTCCTGGAGTTATTTTAACGCAAGGCGGAACTCTAATTGTTTACCCCAGAAGAAAATATATTACGTTTGCCAATTACATATCCTCATACAAATAGTGGTCAATTAATATACATTTAAAAGGCTAGTTATTGCGATTTTTATCCTTTATTACAACGAGATAAGACAAATCTTAATTTGAATTAAAATATACATAATGGAATACGCCTCCAGAAGAAAAAGTAAGGATAAAAGGAGGGATATATTCTTTAAAGAAAGTGAGGCCTGTTGGTTTAATATCCATCATTGAAAAAGTATACAACTATTTTCTATATCTGAAGTGCGGGTAATCGACAACATGCTATCTCCATCGGCATGGACAACGCAGATTAGCAGCATGGTCTATACTTTATTTTTTGAGCCAACAGGAGAGCAAAAATGACAATCCATAAGAAAGGTCAGGCACACTGGGAAGGCGACATCAAACGAGGTAAAGGTACTGTATCAACAGAAAGCGGCGTGCTTAATCAACAACCGTATGGATTCAATACCCGGTTCGAAGGCGCGCAGGGAACCAACCCGGAAGAGTTAATTGGCGCCGCACATGCGGCCTGTTTCTCCATGGCGCTATCACTCATGCTGGGAGAGGCTGGATTTACGCCGACATCCATTGACACCACCGCTGACGTATCGCTTGATAAGGTGGAGGCGGGCTTCGCCATTACCAAAATTGCGCTACAAAGCAAAGTCGCGGTAGCAGATATTGATGCTTCAACTTTCGATCAAATCATCCAGAAAGCAAAAGCCGGGTGCCCGGTATCGCAGGTTCTGAATGCGGAAATCACCCTCGACTACCAGCTTAACGCCTGATAACCTCTCCAGCCCGGTAACGACTCTTGTTTATCGGGCTGATGAATATACCTTCAGGCGGAGGGCTCGCTCCCGGCTGCCGTATTTCTATCACCTCAACGTACCGTAGACCACGTCAGTGGCTATTGTCGTGGCCTACTTTTTCGCCCTAAAATCTGCTCGCCATGTTGCTTTATTCATCAAACATCAAAATCAGTCAACGTAAATATCAATAATAGCCATATCACGGAGGGTGATCTTTATTCCTGAGAGAGGAGGGGTATTATTTTCTGTGTTCTACATTAACGGGTTAACGCGCAGATGTAGAGGTTATTTATATAATTATTGGAGCAACAACAATGAATAAATTCTCCCTTGCTACAGCAGGTATTATCGTGGCAGCGCTGGTAACCAGTGTTAGCGTGAATGCGGCAACAGATACTACTAAAACAAACGTTACGCCTAAAGGTATGAGCTGCCAGGAGTTTGTTGACCTCAATCCGCAGACGATGGCGCCAGTCGCTTTCTGGGTGCTGAATGAAGATGAAGATTTTAAAGGCGGGGACTACGTTGATTTCCAGGAAACTGAGACGACAGCAGTGCCGCTGGCCGTTGAGCTTTGTAAGAAAAACCCGCAGAGTGAATTAAGCAAAATAAAAGACGAAATCAAGAAAGAACTCTCAAAATAAGAGTAAACTGATATCAAAACCCGGCCTGTGTGTCGGGTTTTACTATTTGTGACACCGTCACAAATAACATCTTCCATTTCTTCTACCAATCACGTGGTATTGCACTATTTTCATTAGAGCCCTTTCACTATATGGAGACCTAATGAAAATTTTACCGCTGGCACTCTTTATCATTCCTTTTCTGGCCGGATGCGGCGCCAATAATACGCCGCCGCAAACGCCTATTCCCGGGGAAAAAACCTCTGCCAAATTACGTACCCTGGAAACAGGCGCGGCGGCCATTCAATCCAGACCACCTGTCGATGCCATCAGTACCTACCTTGACGGGTTCCATTTTTATAGCGGTGATAAAAACGGACAGATGGAAGCGCACCATTACGTTACCGTCCTGAACGAAGATGTCATGCAGGCGGTGATTTACGACGGCAATACGAAAAACGCGCGCCTGATGGGGGTGGAGTACATTATCAGCGAACGTTTATTTAAAACGCTTCCTCCCGAGGAGAAAAAACTGTGGCACAGCCACCAGTACGAGGTGAAATCCGGTAGCCTGGTGGCGCCTGGCTTACCGCAGGTCGCTGATAAAGCGTTGATGAGTAAGATTGTTAATACTTATGGCAAGACCTGGCACACCTGGCATACCGACCGGGATAAAACCCTGCCAATGGGTATCCCTGCGCTGATGATGGGCTTTACTGGCGACGGCCAGCTTGACCCCGCGCTGCTGGCCGATCGGGATCGCCGTCTGGGAATTGATACCCAAGCCATTAAACGCGAGCGGCAGGATCTGCCTGAGCATCCCGTTGTTAAGGGGGCTAACGCCTGGGAGCAGGGGGAGGTTATCCAGCTACAGCGTGTTCAGGGATCTGGCGAACACGGGCGAGGCGATACCGCTCACTTCGGTACATCTGAGCAATCCCGACAATAATTCCACGGTTTTACACGCAGATAGGAAAAAGAATGCCTGTTAAGTGACAGCGTCACGTAAAAATTAGCCCCATAGTCTATGCTTGTTTTTCGGATGCTGTAGAGGTTATGGGTTAAACGGAGCGACAAATGAGTTCAAAAATTTTTTGCAAAAGCTGGGGGGCTGAATATATCGCCGCTGATGTTGTCCGCTTTCGTCTTTGGGCCACCGGTCAGCAAAAGGTTATGCTCAGGCTTGCGGGTAAAGACCAGGAAATGCAGGCGAGCGGTGACGGCTGGTTTACGCTGGATGTATCCGGGGTGACGCCAGGTACGGAGTATAACTTTGTACTCAGCGATGGCATGGTGGTCCCCGATCCGGCTTCCCGCGCCCAAAAAACTGACGTCAACGGTCCGTCATATGTGGTTGATCCAGGCAGCTACGCGTGGCGCAACACCGGGTGGAAAGGTAGCCGTTGGGAGCAGGCCGTGGTGTATGAGATGCATACAGGCACGTTCACTCCGGAAGGCACCTTCCGCGCCGCAATAGCGAAGCTGCCTTATCTCGCTGAACTCGGCGTTACCGTTATTGAAGTGATGCCCGTTGCGCAATTTGGCGGCGAGCGCGGCTGGGGCTATGACGGCGTACTGCTTTACGCGCCGCATTCTGCCTATGGGACGCCGGATGATTTCAAGGCGTTTATTGACGCCGCGCATGGGTATGGTCTTTCCGTCGTCCTGGATATTGTGCTGAACCATTTCGGCCCGGAGGGAAATTATTTACCGCTATTGGCGCCGGCATTTTTCCACAAAGAGCGCATGACGCCGTGGGGAAATGGTATCGCCTATGATGTCGACGCCGTGCGGCGCTATATCATCGAGGCGCCGTTATACTGGCTGACAGAATACCATCTCGACGGCTTACGCTTTGACGCTATCGATCAGATTGAAGACAGTAGCGCAAAGCATGTGCTGGTTGAAATCGCACAACGTATTCGGGAAGACATTACCGACAGACCCATTCATCTGACTACCGAAGATAGCCGCAATATTATTTCTCTGCATCCCCGTGATCAGGGTGGCAATGCGCCGCTGTTTACCGCCGAATGGAATGACGATTTTCATAATGCCGTCCACGTTTTTGCGACCGGAGAGACCCAGGCCTACTACAACGATTTTGCTGATGCCCCGGAAAAACACCTCGCAAGAGCGCTGGCCGAAGGATTCGCTTATCAGGGAGAAATTTCACCACAAACCGGCGAACCTCGCGGCGTAAAAAGTACCGGACAACCCCCGGTCGCCTTTGTGGATTTTATTCAGAATCACGATCAAGTCGGTAACCGCGCCCAGGGCGACAGACTGATAACCCTGGCAGGTGCTGAACGAACAAAAGTATTGCTCGCCACGTTGCTGCTTTCACCGCACATTCCGCTGCTTTTTATGGGCGAAGAGTATGGCGAAAGCCGTCCTTTTCTTTTTTTTACCGATTTCCATGGGGATTTAGCCCGCGCCGTTCGTGAAGGTCGCGCAAAAGAGTTTGCCGATCATGCAGGGGAAAATGTTCCGGACCCGAATGCGCCAGAGACCTTTCAACGCTCAAAACTTAACTGGAAGCAACAGCACAGTGAAGAGGGTAAAGCGTGGCTGGCGTTTACCCGCGAACTACTGCTTTTGCGCCAGAAGCATATCGTACCGCTGTTGTCCGCTGCCCGTGAGAGCTCAGGAACGGTATTGCAAACCGCGCCCGGGTTTATTGCCGTTAGCTGGCGTTTTCCGGGAGGAACACTGTCACTGGCGCTGAATATTAGCGCCACGACGGTATTACTGCCCGATTTACCGGGTAAGACTCTCTTCGCCTGGCCGAATGAATCCACCGGGTCGCTTTCCCAACATTCTCTTATTGTCCGCTTAGCCCAGGGAGAGTCTGCATCATGATCCCAACTGCAACGTATCGCCTTCAGTTTCGCAATGGCATGACCTTCGATCGCGCTGCGGCGCTGGTGCCTTATCTTAAAAATCTGGGTATCAGCCATCTTTATGCCTCACCCATCTTTACCGCCACCAAAGCGTCAACGCATGGTTATGATGTCACCGATGCGAATGAGATTGAGCCTTCTATTGGCGGGCGCGAAGGATTTGAAAGACTGGTGGCCGAACTTAAAGCGCAAGGTCTGGGATTGATCATCGATATTGTGCCTAATCACATGGCCAGCTCGCTGGAAAACGCCTGGTGGCGCGACGTGCTTGAATATGGCAAGGAGAGCCGTTACGCGCGCCATTTCGATATTGACTGGTCGCGCCGACTGACGCTGCCTTTTTTAGGCGACACGTTTGACGCCGTGCTGGAAAACGGAGAAATTGCGATCAAGCCCGATCCCGCTACGGGTAAACCCACGTTCGCCTATTATGATAACTATTATCCGCTTGCGCCGGCGACGTGGCAGGGGCGCGAGGCTGAAATACTGGCGCTTACCGATAAAGCCGCTATTGCTGATTTGCATGAGCGCCAGCCGTGGAAATTAATGTCCTGGCGCGATGCCGCTCGCTCGCTCTCATATCGGCGTTTCTTTGAGGTCACAGGGCTGGTAGGAATGCGGGTGGAAGATAAAACCGTCTTCGACGATACACATCGGCTGATTCTGGAGCTGGTCAGAACAGGGGCGGTTGACGGTTTACGTATCGATCATATCGACGGCCTTGCCGATCCGAAAGCCTATCTTGCGCGTTTACGTCAGGAAGTGGGGCCGGCGTGCTATATCACCGTGGAAAAAATTCTCGCTAAAGGCGAGCAACTTCCTGATGACTGGCCGGTTTCCGGCACCACAGGCTATGAATTTATCGCCTCTCTGGCGGAGGTGCTGGTTGACGATGAGCAGATAGACAATCTGCGCCAGGCTTACGAGACCGTTAAAGGCGCGCCAGTGGATATGCGGGCGGAATTACGGGCGGCTAAATTGCTGATGGTCGATCGCAATTTCGAGGGGGAATTTACCCGGCTGCTCGCGCTTGCGCTGTCGATTGCCAGCGAGCTACAGATCGCACAGGAAGAGAGCGTCGTTCGGCAGGCGTTACGCGAGTTATTAATTGCCTTTCCCGTATATCGCACTTACGGCACGGCAGAAGGGCTACCGCCGACCGATATTTGCCTGTTACACCGTATTGTGGAACGGGTAAAGACGCTTGAAAATCCTCCGCAGCCAGAAGCGCTTACATTTCTGAGCCGCCTTCTTATCGGCGATGTTCCCGCCTCCAGCCAGGAGAAGGCGACACAGTTTCGCGTTCGATTCCAACAACTCACCGGTCCGCTGATGGCGAAATCGGTAGAGGATACGCTTTTCTTTCGTCAAAACATGGGACTGGCGTTAAATGAAGTCGGCGCCGAGCCCGTCACGCATCACTTCTCCATCGAACGCTTTCACCATGAGATGAAAACCCGACAGGCGCGACAGCCTGATGCGTTATCCGGTACGTCGACCCACGATACCAAGCGAGGCGAGGATGCGCGAGCACGGCTGTATACGCTTACCGAAGCGCCGGAGCAGTGGAGCGAATGCCTTGCCCGCTGGCGGCAGATGAACCAGACCCATGTCAAATTTTTAAATGATGGCACTGCGCCAAAATCGGCGGATACGTGGATGTTATATCAGGCGCTGACCGGCGTCTGGCCCCCGATGCTACAACCACAGGACGAAACTGGCCTAAACGCGCTGAAAACACGCTTTGAAGCCTTTGTGGAGAAAGCGCTACGCGAAGCGAAGCTACGTACCGATTGGGTGGACAGTAATGAGGCTTACGAAACGGCAATGCTTGATTACGCCCGTTATTTACTGGCGCCGGATAATCAGACATTTTTGCAGGATTTTTATCGTTCCTTGCAACCCTTCATCCGCGCAGGGCTGGTTAACAGCCTGACGCAGACCGTTATCAAATTAACCGCGCCGGGAGTACCTGATATCTATCAGGGGAGCGAGGCGTTGAATTTTAGTCTTGTCGATCCCGACAACCGCCGCGAACCGGATTTCGCCACGCTGGCGCAGCAGTTAGACCAACTAACGCCGGGAGTTTTCTCGCGCGAAGAGAGTTGGCTGAACGGGCAGGTGAATCAGTATGTCACAGCTGCATTACTGCGTTTGCGTCAGCAGAATCATGAGCTCTTCCGTTTTGGCGACTATATACCGCTGCGGGCTGTTGGTCAGCGTGCCGACAAGGTCATCGCTTACGCCAGAGTCAATCATGATGATGCGCTGATTGTTGTTGCGCCCCGACTAGTGTTCGCCGAATGTGACGGCTTATTGTCACAATCGCATAGCGATTTCTGGGCAGGAACCGACATTATTATACCCGGACAGCTTAATCAGCATCATTATCGCAATGTGCTTACCCAGGAGAGGTTAATGCCTGGTGAACGCCTGTCGTTGGCCTCACATCAGGGCGGCGTACTGGTTTTAATGAGCGACTGAGTTTATGTGTTGATGTGCCGTGACAGGAGAACGTTTACCGTGGGTGGAGAAAGAGAATGACAACAAACAGGGCTTTTGAAATCAGATCAGGATACAGCCATACGCTTGGCGCGAATTATGACGGCGAAGGTGTGAATTTCGCTATTTTTTCCGCCCATGCGGAACGCGTCGAGCTTTGTCTTTACGATCCGAGCGGGGAGCATGAAATCGCTCGTCTGGAGTTACCGGAATATACCGACGAAATATGGCACGGCTATGTCCCGAAATTACAGCCCGGCGCGCTGTATGGGTACCGCGTTTACGGTCCTTATGACCCGGAAAATGGTCATCGCTTTAACCCCAACAAGCTGCTTATTGACCCTTATGCCCGTGAGCTGGTGGGCGATATTCAGTGGAACGATGCGCATTTCGCGTATCAATTACTTCATGACGATAAAGATTTGACCTTTGATGACCAGGATAGCGCGCCATTTACGCCTAAATGCCGGGTGATTGATCCGGCTGAGGCGAATTGGGAGGATAGACAACGGCCTTCCATACCGTGGTCGAACGCCATTATTTATGAAACGCATGTAAAAGGCTTTACCCAGCTTAATTCCGCGATCCCTGAGCCTCTACGCGGTACGTTTGAGGGCATGGGGCATAAAACCAGCGTGGATTACATTAAAAGTCTGGGGATTACCTCCGTCGAGCTTTTACCCGTTCACTGGTTCCCGGACGATCAGCATCTGCTCGATAAAGGGCTGAAAAATTTCTGGGGATACAACTCGCTGGGCTTTTTTGCGCCAGCGACGCGCTACTATGGTCCAAAAGGTATTCAGGGATTCCGCGATATGGTGCGCGCTTTCCATGATGCCGGCATCGAAGTGATACTGGACGTGGTCTATAACCATACGGCAGAAGGGAATGAACTTGGCCCCACGCTGTCATTTAAAGGTATCGATAACTTCTCTTACTATCGCACGATGCCCGATCAGCATCGCTATTACATTAACGATACAGGGACAGGTAATACCGTCAATACCTCTCATCCACGGGTACTGCAAATGGTGATGGATTCCCTTCGCTATTGGGCGGAGTCAATGCATGTCGACGGCTTTCGTTTTGATTTGGGCACCATTCTTGGTCGTGAGCCGGAAGGCTTTGATCAGAGAGGCGGCTTTTTTGATGCGGTAACGCAAGACCCGGTGCTGGCAAAACTGAAACTGATTGGCGAACCCTGGGATATCGGACCGGGCGGCTATCAGGTTGGCGGCTTTCCACCAGGGTGGGGCGAATGGAATGATAAATACCGCGATACGGTACGCGAATACTGGAAAGGTGACAACGTCACAAATGATTTCGCCGCACGCCTGCTGGGTTCCGGCGATCTCTATGATCTGCGCGGCCGTCGCCCCTGGTCAAGCGTTAACTTTATTACTGCCCATGACGGCTTCACGCTGAACGATCTGGTGTCTTATAACGACAAACATAATGAAGCCAATGGCGAAGATAATAATGACGGGCATAATGATAACCGCTCCTGTAACTATGGCGCAGAAGGGCCAACCGACGACGAAGGCATCAATGCGATACGCGAGCAACAGAAACGCAATTTCCTGACCACCTTGCTTTTCTCGCACGGCACGCCGATGTTATTAGCGGGCGATGAGTTTGGCCGCAGTCAGATGGGCAATAACAATGGCTACTGTCAGGACAGTGAAATATCGTGGGTCCACTGGGATAATTTGCCGGAAACCGCCAATGCGCTACGGGAGTTTACCCGTCATCTGATTCAACTGCGCGCCACGCAACCGTTGCTGCGCCGGGAGAGCTGGCGTGACGGTCTGGAGATCCGCTGGTTTAACGCCGGCGGAGGGGCGCAGCAATCCGAACAATGGGATGAGGGATCGACCATAGGCGTATGCATTAGTCGTCCCGATCTCCAGCCGGAAGCGGGGATCTGGCATGACGCCTTACTGCTTTTCAATCCGTTTGAAGGCAGCGTACCGTTCCGTATTCCGATGTGGGGAGAAGGCGGCTGGGTACTTGAACTGACGACTGCCGATAACGCGCAGCAGGGAATGCGGATTACCGAAGAAATGGATTTCGATCTGGCCGGGCGCAGCATCGTGTTATTCAGACGCCCCTGATAGTAAAACTGCGCTCCGGACCCAACCGGCCTTGATGGCCGGTTTTTTTACTGGCGCTCAGGCGATATCATGCCGCAGAAATAACACCGTTGTCAGTTTACCGCCCGAAAAATTCATCCGCCTGTTGGTATTCCTTTGATTGTCTTCACCGATATTCGCTTCAGGCCGTCTATTGCCATTTCAAGGTAGGTACGTGGACATCCCAGATTTAAACGGATAAATCCGCTGCCCGCCGGGCCAAAGCCGCTGCCCATTGAAGGAGCAATACCCGCGACATCCGCCATTACCCATTTTAGCTGTTCGTCATCCAGTCCCAGTTTTTTACAATCCATCCATAATAAATAGGTTCCCTGCGCCGGGACAATTCTTGCCCAGGGAAGGTGCTCTGTCGCCTGTTCAACAAACCAGCGGCGGTTTTCCGCCAGGTAATCCAGTAGCGAATCCAGCCACTGTCTGCTTTCATTCCATGCGATAGTCGCCGCCTGAACGGAGAGGGCGTTAAAGACGTCCAGCCCATGAGCGTCCAGACGAGACAGGAATCGCTGGCGAAGCGTAGGATCGGGAATGAGAAAATTAGAAATTCGCAACGACGATAAGCCAAACGTTTTGCTGGCCGCAGTGGCGGAGATGACCCGTTTATGCCAGCGCTCCCCTAAATGCAGTACCGAGGTAAAGGTTTCGCCGGGTAGCAATAGATCGGCCCATATTTCATCCGAGATGAGAGTGACATCATAAGCTTCACATAATAAAAGCAGTTGCTCCAGCTCGTTGGCCGACCAGCAACGCCCGGTTGGATTATGTGGATTACACAAAATCATCAGCGGAGGGCGCTCATGGCGAAACAGCCTTTCCAGTTGGCAAAAATCCATCTGGTAGCCGTCGTCCGGCGACTCGCTAAGGGGATTCTCCAGCAGTTTTCTACCATTAAGCGTGATTATTTTGGCGAAGGAGCCATAGTATGGCCCCTGTACCACTACGCCGTCGCCTGGATGCGTCAACATTTGCACTAAGAGCGCCAACCCTGGTACGACGCCTTCCACGCTGCATACCCATTCCTGTTTTAACGTGAGCTGGTGGCGTGACGAAAACCAGTGAAGCAGGGCGTTAAAATAGGCCTCATCGCGTTCGCTATAGCCAAATACGCCGTGCTCGATTCGCTGATGTAATGCCGCCTGAACCTCAGGCGGGCAGGCAAAATCGAAATCAGAAACCCACATCGGCAGCAGTTTCCCTGCGCCATCGCCAAAGTGACGCTCAATAAAATCCCACTTTACCGAACCAGTATTGTTGCGATTGATAATCTGGTTAAAATCCATCTTGTTTCCTTATTATTCCGTCACTGACGATTGCGGCGACTTTTCTGAGGCGGAGGCAGTTCTGGCAATACCAATTCCGCTAAAACCATAAATTAATGCGAAGAAGATTGCCGCATAGCATTGGATAGCCCAGGGCAGAAGATCAAGCGTGCTAACGCCCAGCGTGGTTGCCATGTAGACGCCAGCCGAGGTCCACGGCAGGAGAGGTTCGATAACGGTACCGGCATCTTCTATCGTCCGTGAAAGGTTTTTAGTATCCAGCCCCATACGACGATAGGCATCTTTAAACAGTTCGGCGGGAACTAACAATGCCAGTTTACCGTCGCTGGTCGCTCCTGTGACCAAAATTGTGGTGCCGATAGTGGCGGCAATGAGTTGACCAACGCTATGAATAATGGTCAGCAGTCGGTTAATGATGATCGTTAACGCGCCGGTTAACGTTAGCGCTCCGGCAAATGAAAAAGCGCAGAAAACTAACAGTATTGTTCCCATCATCGAGAACATTCCGCCCCGGTTTAGCAGGCGCGGAACATCGGCCACGACACCTTCTGCGCCTTGTGGGAACATGGCGATATCAAATCCATCAATGAAAGCGTCCAGTCCCTGTTTGATGCTCAGTCCCTGCATGATGACGCCGAGGAACAAGGCAAGCACGCAGGCGCTTAACATTAATGGGATGACAGGCTTCTTGCGAATTGCGCCCCACAGTACGATCACCGGCGGCAAAATAAGAACAATATTAAAATGGTATAGCGACTCCAGCGAGTGGATGATGTCCGTAACGCGCTGCGGCGTGGCCACCTCGCCCAGCATATTACTGTGTCCGGCGATAAGATAAACCACGGCGGCAAGCAGGAAACTTGGCAGGGTCGTCCAAAGTAAATGCTGAATATGCTCAAACAGAGTAGTGTCTGCGACAATCGCGGCAAAGTTAGTCGAGTCGGACAACGGTGAGATTTTGTCGCCGAAATAAGCGCCAGAAACAACGGCGCCAGCTGCTGCTGCAAGAGACACGTCCAGCCCGGCGGCAACCCCCATTAACGCAACGCCAACCGTCCCGGCGGACCCCCACGATGTACCGGTACAGACGGAGACCACGCTGGTTAAAAAGAAGGCTGCAATCAAAATATATTCCGGGCTTATGAGTTTTAGCCCCCAGTACACCATGTAGGGAATGGTGCCACTAAACATCCAGGTGCCAATCAAACCGCCCACGCAGATCAGGATCATGATAACCGGCATTGCTTTAGCCAGCTTATCCACCACTGAGTTGATGATGTCTTCCCAACAGTATCCTTGCCACCATGCAATGCCTGCCGCTACCGCCGCAGAGCACAGAAGGAGCGGTTCGATACGTAGCCCCATGATGCCGTAACCGATAATCAACAATAACAACATGGAGATGACTGGGATTAGCGCTAAACCCAATGACAGCGTTTTCTTCTTGTTTTGTGATGCACTCATAATGGAGCTCCGGTCAGTAAGGTAGCTCAAGGGTAGGGTGATACGCTTCTCACTACTGTGATCCATTACTTTCGTCCATGTAACCGATTACATGAGAAGAGTTAATTTGATAGTCATCACAGTTTTTACTGTTGACGACGCATTCATCGTGAAAAATAGGGCGCGACAGAATCGCGGATCACCAGTTCGGCATTGAAATGATTGCTGCTGGGCGGCGGCGTAATGCCCTGGTATAACTGTATCGCCAGTTGCGCGGCACAGCGCGCCATTTGTTCGACCGGATAATGCATTGTTGTTAACGCCGGATAAAGATACCGGGCCAGCACCACATCATCAAAGCCGACAATAGAGAGCTGTTGCGGAAGCTGAACGCCGCGTTGATGAAGAATACGCATAATGCCAGCGGCCATCACATCGTTAAACGTGACCGCTGCCGTAAGGGGAAGCCCGCTATTAATAAGTTGATGCGCGGCCCGCTCGCCGCCTTCTTCGTTAAACGGAACGCTAATCACCCAGCGAGGGTCTGGAGAAATACCATATTCTTCCAGCGCCTCACGGTAACCATCAAGGCGTTCCTGACGATCAATAATTGGCAAGTCAGATGTCACACAGGCAATGCGCCGATGCCCGTTCGCCAGGAGATATCGGGTCGCTTCCCTGGCGGCGCTGCGATTTTCCAGCCAGATACACCGGTTGGCCATACCGGCGATATAACGATTAACAACAACCAGCGCTGGAAAGTGGGCTGCGTAGCGCAGCAGCTCTTTATCCGGTAATCGGCTGGCGTGTACAACAATAGCCTCACAGCCTTGATTAACCAGAAAATCCAGTCCCGCTTTTTCCATTTCTTCATCGTGGCCGCCGCTACATACCATCAAGCGATACTGCTGCTTACGAGAAACATCTTCTACGCCGCGAGCAAGGTGGGCAAAAAAAGGATCAGCCAGATTGCCGGTTAACAATCCGAGCATATCGCCGCTGCGTTTCGCCAGCGCGATAGCGGCGGCATTCCGGCGATAATTGAGATCGCGCATGGCTTTCTCTACACGTTCGCGCGTGACGGGTTCAACCCACGCGGTCTGGTTAATGACGCGTGATACAGTCGCGGTTGATACACCGGCCATGGATGCAACATCCTTTATTGTCGCCATGTTAAGCTCATATTTGTTCGTTTAAAGGGTATCAAAGCCATTGATTATCATGTTATGTAGAAATCAGTGCAATCACTGCGGCGCAGCCTGAGTTTATAAACATTTTTAAAATCATCCTAAATCCTGGTAACTGCAAATTTTAGTAGCTACCTCAATGAGTTATTGACCACTGAATTTTCTACGATAACATGACTAACAATATACACATGATAAGAACCACTACACTGGGAAATCGTTGCGTGGTGGTTCGGAGATAGATGATGAGTAGTATTACAAAAAGCATACAGAATGAATATGTTTTATTGATGGAAAACGCTTTTTCTGAAAAATATAAATATGCATTCAGAAATTTAGAACTGAAAGAATTACGTAGATTCATCCTGAAAGAGCTAATTAGCTCTCCCGAGTTAGATAATCAACTTACAAACCTAATCGTGTTGCTAAATAAATTTTGGGATACTCACGCCGCGGCGCTTATAACAGAAGTGCAGGCGTCTAAAAGTTATCGATTATTACTTCCGATTCAACGCTTTGGTTATAATATATCTAATCACCTTAGATCTCTGGGGATTTATTTTGATAGCATCATAATGGTTGATCCATTACATTTTCCTTCTCTTGGCTCTCTGCATTCATTTTTGTCATTGCCACCAGATAATAGTTATGTCCGCATGCGCAGGTTGGTATTACTTGAACATGTTTCCAATCTATTTCGCGCCATCCCATTTATGACTATTGATGATGATTATCCAATTTTTCTAATCGTTCCTGAATTACTGGATTTTGATAAAGAACGCAATCATGAACAATCTGCCGCTTTTCTAAGTCAGCTCTTTTTTAAAGATAGAAAAATGGATTACGCTACTTATTTAGCGTTTCTTGAGCACTTTGGGAGAAATGAAGAAACATTCCAGAAGATCCTAACAAATAAAGAATTATTAAAAACATTGCTTGATAATTTCAATAACATCGAAAAAGAAGTCTGGGTTTACGATACAGATTTAAAGAGTTTTACAACAAGAGAGGTAGATCTTCTGGATTACGATCTGCCGTCAGCTATAGCAACCTTACTGGGTAAGGTTGAAGGTGCAATTTATGCACAACGATCAACTCAATTATCGGCAACACTATTAGGCATTGATCCGGTTATTTATAGTAACCATATGTTTTTACATGAATGGACTACGGAGCAGTTGGTCAAGGATTATGGTAAATTAAATCCTCTTTCTTCTGAAGAGCAAGCGATTACAATGGGCCTTTCAGCCGCGGAAGTAAAATTCCTTACTGCGCTTTCCGATCTGGAATTAAAAAAGATTAGAGAAAGAGGTCAACTGGAATCCTTAAGGCATGAACTAAGAATCTCAAGGCATGACTTGCAAGGAAAAACACCAGATCAAATGCAAGATGCGGCAGATAATTTTTCAAAACATTTAATCAATGTGGTCGAAGAGTATGGAAAATCGCATGAATCAGCCATTAAGAACTCAAAGAAAAAAAAGATCTCATCTGGATTAATTTTTGCAGGAACAGCCACGTTAGGTATAGCTTCACTTGCCATGCCGCAATTGACATTACTTTCAGCAGCAGCAACGGGAATTGGCCTGGCCTTTGGAGGTAAAAGTCTGGCAGATATTTTTAGTGAACATAAAGCACATAAAAATGAAATCCAGATATTAGAAAAAACACCCGTATCGCTTTTGTATGGGGCATATAAAAAGAAATAGTCATACTGTGTATACCGTCTGGTAGCGGAAGTCAGTTTTTGAAGCAATTGTCGTAAAGTTACTCAAACAATCATTTCGGCTTTGCTGATAAGCACAGCGGCTTGTCCGGTGGTGAGCCGGTAGTCACAGGGTAGGGGAGGAATACATCCTATGGCGTTTCAATGTCTGAAAACACTACCACATCTTGTGTCAGAGGGCCGCTGCGCGCCAGGCCGTTTCGCAAAGTTCGATTGCTTTTGCAGTCAGTACTGCCCTTAACAAATAGCCAGCTCGTTCACGACCTCAGCTACGCTCTTGATGCTGCGGATATTTCCGATGCCCGTGCCCAGCGCAATGTATCCTTCATCTGTATTACCTTCCAGCATGCCGATACGCAACCCGCGTAAACCTCCCATCGTCTGGGCCAGTTCTTCATTGCTTGCACCAGCTTTATCCATCGACACGAGCTTGTCAGCCAGCTTGCCAGGAAGTGAGCGGTAGTAATCTGGCAGGGTACGGAAAAGCAGCAAATCCAGGCCGTTAGCATTAATGATTTTATCCTTTACTGACTGCGGCACACGGCTTTCTTCTGTCCCAATAAACACCGAACCAGCAAAGACACCCTCTGCTCCCAGCGCATGAGCAGCACGGGCGGTACGGCTATCGGCAATCCCGCCTGCAGCCATGACGGGAACACTTTGCACCGAGTCCGCAATCAGCGGTACGATCGAAAAGGTGCCAAGCGCGGTGCCAGGCAATGTGCCACCTTCATCAAAACCTGTTGCAACAATAATGTCGGCGCCGGCTTTTTCCGCTAAACGTGTATTTTCAGGTGTCGGATTAATATCGCGGTAAATAATTGCAATACCCGACTCTTTTAGTTCATTAAACAGCGAAGTGATAATAGCTCCTTCTCCGTAACCGGTATAAACAACAGCTTTTACTCCCTCTTCCTTTATTACCTGTAGGATAGGCGGAGTCCAGATGTCGTTTTCAGGGGTTGGAATAAGGTTCACCCCGAATGGTTTTTCGGTAAGTTTTTTGGTTTTACGAATTTCTTCACGCATTTTTTCTGCTGTTTCTTCAGGCGTTGATACAGCAGTTTCCGCTGTTAAGCCCGCATTTGGGCCAAGCACACCCAAACCACCGGCGTTGCTTACGGCTGCAACCAGTCTTGCATCGGTAAGCCAGGACAGTGGGCCTTGTATAACAGGTTTTTCGATACCCAGGATCTGGCAGATACGGTTGTACTTCATGAGGTGATCTCCTTCGAACAAATTTTCAGCCAGCCTTTTAGGCGACTGTGGTAGTTAATTAATCTGAAGAAGATCTTAAGCCTCTTTATTGTTACGAAAAACCATCCAATCTTTAAAACAGAATTACTGATAAAGTAACAATAGTCAGGTCGGATATGCACGAAAGAGCGTTATCAGAGATGTGCATCCGGACCAAAAACCTCGCACAGCCAGTCGATGAATACGCGGACTTTAGGTGCCAGATACCGACGATCCGGGTAAAGCAGTGAAACCGGTTTTGGCGGGGGCGGGAAATCAGTGAGGATCTCTGTCAGCTCTCCACTGGCAATAAAGGGTGCAAGAGACGGACGCAATCCGTGTAGAACACCCAACCCCGCCAGCCCGCATGAAAGAAACGCTTCTGAATTGTCTACCAGGATGCTGGAGGGAATTTTTATTGACGCGATACTGCCATCAACCGTGAATTTCCACTCCATTATCTGCAGGCTGTGATTACTGAAAAAATTTACAGCCCGGTGGGACTTCATCAGCTCATCGATAGAGTGCGGCGTGCCATGCTTCGCAAGATAAGATGGCGCAGCACAAGTCACCATGGCTGCCGTACCCAGACGTCTGGCAACAAAACTGGAGTCATTAAGCTCACCAAGTCGGATGACGCAGTCCACACGCTCGGCAATCAAATCAATCTTGCGATCGGACGTGCCAAGTACAATCTCAATATCCGGGTATCGGTTCTGAAAATCTCCAAGAGCCGGAATGATGACTGCCCGGGCGAGCGTAATAGGGACGTCAAGGCGCAGGCGGCCTTTCGGCGGTTGCGTGCTGGAAAATAATCGCCGGACGTCGTCCAGCTCGCTTAAGAGCGACAGGCAACGCTGGTAAAACTCTTCCCCTTCATCCGTCATACTGACCTGTCGTGTTGTACGATGCAGGAGCTTAACGCCCAGATCATGTTCCAGATTCTGAACGGCGCGGGTAACAGCAGGGCGGTGCAGCTCAAGCACCTCCGCCGCGCGGATAAAGCTCCCTTGCTCTACCACATTGACATAAATATTCATGGCTTCCAGCATATTCAGCTGCATCTGTTCTCAGTCCTCAACCATTATTTGTGTCGAAGGGGGAAGCTCCTTATAACATTCCTGTCTGCTGGAACATATCCCTTTCTGAACCGATTGTTTCATCTGGAGTAACATACTGCTATCGATATATGACTTTTACCGGGTGGTTGAGGTAAGACATGTCATTTGTAGAATCGCTACCAATTCTTCCCAACTTTTTTGGATGTTCGGCGGCGTCGTATACAAAAACAAACAGGCCAGGCGATACGGTTACGCATGTGCAGGTCATGCCAGGCGCGACGTTAAAATACGAACTGATAACCGATGAATTATGTTTGACCGCCGCCAGTGTAGGTGGCGAGTATGAATGCAAGACAATGGCAGACAGTGAATAATCAAACCTCATGAAATGAGGTTCCCATTAATTTTTTAGCCCATGTCAGCGCAGCGCAGGAAAATTGCCCGTCGTCTGGAAAAAAGCCCGTTATTAAAACGGGAACTGTCGGAAATGGCTGTTGAGTCCTACGGCGATGCCGTGTTATCTGCAGCGCGTGAAAAGAGTTTCCCGTCTGAAATGCCGTGGGCGCTCGCTGATGCGCTGCGCGACGATTTCATCCTGGACTGACATACTGACAGTGACGAACCGGTCACAATGGCCGGTTTTTTTATGCCTGCGCGGCGTATGCTGCGTGAAATCATGTGCAGGATAGCGGGTGCAAATCAACAGAATTCACGCAGCGTCACGGCAGGGAAGGGATCAAACTTATGGGCCAGAAGTTTTTTGACATGCACGAATCCAGCCGCCTTAACATGTCTTTTAAATGTTCTGGTTCATTTAACATAATATACATTATGCGCACTATAATAGCGAAAGGCGAAAAGCAGCCCCCAAGCGTGAATCAGTCATACAACCAGCGACCAGCCCTGGCAGACGCAATGAGCATACCTATCGTGAACTCCGGCACCTGAGGAATATCGTTTTTGCGAAACAGATTAAGCAAATACTTTAGCGGTGGTTCTGGCGGATAGTATGTTGTGCTTGAAAACCCTCGGGTTCCGGCTTCTCAATTACATGGAAGAAAGGATCAGTACAAAATTAAGCTGCGTGGTGCAGGATACAGACTGGTGTACAGCGTCGAAGATGAAATTATCACGGTAACTGTCATTGGTGTTGGAAAGCGTGAAAATGATGCCGTCTACAAAGTGACACGACACAGAAGCTAATCACTCAGAAAATGCTCTCTTTCCCGTCAAGCGATACGACAAACAGGCCCAGTTCTTTTATGTGACGGCACCTTGACATATGCCACGTATATGAAACTATGGCCTACGTTGTGTATGTGACATTCATTTTATTCCCGCCCGGAGTGTTTACGCTATCTGAGGATAACATTATGACGCAACGTATCGCGGTTTTTCCTGCTGACCGCCATTCTCTGTATGAGGAACATGGGTATTCCGCAGCCATCCGTTCTGGTGATTTACTGTTTGTTTCAGGCCAGGTAGGCAGTCACACAGACGGAACGCCGGAGCCTGATTTTCAAAAACAAGTGAGGCTTGCTTTTGAAAACCTGAAAGCAACACTGACTGCAGCAGGATGCACCTTCGATGACATAGTGGATGTCACCACCTTCCATACCGATCCAGAGCAACAACTTAACGACGTGATGGCGGTGAAACAGGAGATATTTGCCCATCCCCCTTATCCTAACTGGACCGCTGTTGGCGTTAACTGGCTGGCCGGCTTTGATTTCGAAATAAAGGTTATTGCCCGAATCCCCTGATGCTTATTCTCGGTAAAACCGGTAGCATTATGTGTACCGGTTTTATTTTATTCATCCCTACCCTACATCCTGTATGATTAACATGCAATCACCAAACATATCGAACTGACATGACTGGATATCTTCTGAGGCATAGGCCTTCATGAGTAGATCAACCCCAGCAAACTGACCGGTTAACACCATATGCGTCGTTTTTGGCTGATGTAAGTTCGTTAGCAGGCAGTCAACCACTTTCAGTTGATAACCTGGATGTATATAAAGCGCAGTCCAGCCAGAACTTGCTTTTAGGCAATTGTGCTCCCTCGAATACGCGGACTCCAGGCATCGTGTAACGGTAGTTCCTACGGCAAAAATACGTCCGCCATTTTGCTTCGCAGTATTAATGATATCCGCTGTTGCTTGCGGAACCTCGTAGTATTCTTCGTTGATAGTCACTTCCTCTACACATTTTGTTTGTATTTTTCTGTTGGACAACATTTCTGTTGATGCAACATGTAAAGTAATAAAAGATATTAACCCACCTTTATCTTTGATTTTTTGGATAAGATCCCAGGTAAAATGAATGCCGGCAGAAGGTATTTCCAAAGAACCATACTTTTTAGAAAAAACGGAACGGTAAGCATCTGGATATTTATAAAATAGGCTGGAATCCACATACTCATCAAGACGCTCACCATGACTGGCTAAATAGCAAATTAAGGCCTCATGATTTTCCACGACGGCCCGGTACTGGCTCTCTTCGCTAAACTTTTGCTCTATCTTAATGGAAATTTCAGGGTTATCAACCAAATAGAAAACATCATTCGCGTTAAGCCTTTCTTTTAAAAGTCCGGAAATAATTACTCTATTATTTGGTAAAAATCCCTCTAAAACAATTTTAATTAACTTATTCTGTCTTGTTTTACAGATAAACATATGGTTTATTATAGTACTGTCGTTAAAACAGATTACATCACCTTCTTTGATATAATCTGTTAATTTACTAAAGTCTACCTTATGAATTTCCCCTTTACTCCGGTTGAGGACAAGCATTTTACACTTTTCCCTGTATGAATCATTGGCTATCCAATGAGGTCTGAGTGGGATAGTCATCTGATCGGTAATGCGAAAATCATATTTTTCGGTAAGCATATATTTACCCTTTGAAAAACCATTGATACGGCGATTGTTATATAGCCGTATTCTGCAGTATACGTTGGCCTTTCAAAGGGTGAAAATTAACTCAATAAATGTTGTTATTATATTTACTTTGCTGGCTATTTAATCAATGTCAGATACCGATATTAACCTGGACGATCGGATTTGACCGCCCTTTTCTTTTGCTTATTCCGGCATTGAAGCATCGCTATCCATTGCATCGGCAAACTTTTGCATTAACCGAACAAAGACATCAAGTTCATCCTGAGGCCAGTCTTTAAAAACAACTTTGCCCATTTGCTCTCGCGCAGCGTCTATACGCTCCGTCATCGCCTTTCCTGTCCGGGAAATAACGGCCTCGCGTATACGACGATCGATGGCATTATGTTGCCGTATTATCAATCCCAGCTTCTCCAGTTTGGCGACCTGTCGGCTTACCGTCGTATAATCACGACCGGCACGTTCGGCTAACTCAACAACGCCAATCGGCCCTAAACGTTCGATACTAATAAGGATCGAAAATAGCGCGCGATCGAGTTGAATCCCCGCTTCTGCAATTAATTTCTCATCATTACGAGGCCGGTTAAGCGCGCTTACCACGCGAATCAACGCACCGTGAAGCGCCTTCATTTGCTCGGAAATATGTGTATCTTGCACATTTTTATTTTCTGACATAGCATGTCTCCTCTTATGTGCATAATACACATATCGGAGAGACGATGACAAGATACACCACTACAGATGTACTGATCTGCGGCGCTGGCGTAACCGGGCTTACTTTAGCCATCGAACTGGCGCGTCACGGGATCTCATTTCGCCTGATTGAGAAAAGAACGACGCCTTTTACCGGTTCCCGCGGTAAGGGTATTCAGCCGCGAACGCAAGAAATCTTCGAGGATCTTGGGATACTCAATAAAGTGGTCGCCGCCGGCGGGCTCTATCCCCGATTACGAACCTACCGTCACGACGGAAGCTACGTAGATTCAGATATTGCGCATCATACAAAACCGACCCACGCCGAACCCTACCACCTGCCATTGATGGTTCCACAGAACGTGACAGAAACGATTATGCGGGAGCAATTAAAAGCGTGGGGACACCGGGTGGAGTTCGGCTGCGAGTTACGACATTTTGCGCAAACCCCACGCACGGTCACCGCGTATGTTGCCGGGCCGGCTGGAGAAGAGGTCATCATCGCGCATTATTTGATAGGCGCGGATGGCGGCGGAAGCTTTGTCAGAAAGAAATTAGGCGTCAGCTTCCCCGGCCGTACGTTGGGAATCCATGCGCTTGTGGCTGACGCTTCGCTTTCCGGTCTGAACCGGGATGTATGGCACCATTTTAACGATGGCGATATGGCGCGGATGATAACGATTTGCCCTCTCGCCGGCACGCAGCTCTTTCAAATCCAGGCGTTGTTGGCCCCGGACGACTCGCAGAATTTCTCAGCCGACGTGCTCACGGCTTTTCTTACTGAACGAATCGGGCGGACGGATGTTCGCATCCATTCGATTCCCTGGGTATCGAAGTACCAGATGAATGCGCGCATAGCGGAACATTACCGTGTGGGTAAGGTATTTTTAGCCGGTGATGCCGCTCATGTGCATCCGCCGACGGGTGGGCAAGGGTTAAATACCAGCATCCAGGATGCCTATAACCTGGGATGGAAAATGGCAGCCTCGCTACGGGGCGCAGGAGAAGAGCTTCTCGATAGCTATGAACAGGAACGCCGCCCGGTAGCCGAATCACTGCTCCACCTTTCTACCCGATTACTTGACTCTCAAAAACAGGGTGGCATCAAACGAGAACGCGACGTTCAACAACTTGACATCCAGTATACCAACTCCCCCTTAGCCCACACGTTGCCCGAACGTCAGCATGGGTTACAAGCGGGAGAAAGAGCTCCGGATGCTCCTCTTTTGGGCGCCGGCGGCCAATCATTACGATTATTTCAGTTACTACAAGGTCCGGACTGGAATCTGTTGGCCTACGAAACCCACGGTAAGGTCATCGATGCGCGGCGAGGTCTGCGTATTCATCACATTGGCGAGCAGGACGAGCTCATCGATACCCTGGGGCACTTCCGGGAGTCCTATCATCTGGCCCCGGGTCAATGCGTGCTGATCCGACCCGATGGCTATGTCGGCGCATTCTTTCACGGCAAACAGAGCAACGATATTGAAAATTATCTCTCTCGTTTTGCCATTGGGATTAAAGATGAATACTAATGTCTATGAGAACACCGACAGCGAAACTATCACCCCGCTCAACAAGCGGCGTATTTTGCCTGTTTTCCTGCTTGTCGGCCTTTACGCCGCCAGTACAGCGGCTGTGATGTCGGTACTGCCTTTTTATATCCGCGAGATGGGCGGTTCGCCGCTTATCATTGGAATCATCATCGCCACTGAGGCTTTTAGCCAATTTTGTGCAGCGCCCCTGATTGGCCACCTTTCCGATCGCGTTGGCCGCAAGCGAATACTGATTGTCACGCTGGCTATTGCGGCGATAAGTCTACTATTACTCGCCAACGCGCAATGTATCCTGTTTATCCTGCTCGCCCGCACGCTTTTTGGCATTAGCGCCGGGAATTTGTCAGCCGCCGCAGCCTATATTGCCGATTGTACACACGTCAGAAATCGGCGTCAGGCAATCGGTATCCTCACAGGCTGCATTGGTTTAGGCGGTATTGTCGGGGCAGGCGTTTCCGGGTGGCTATCGCGTATCAGTCTGAGCGCGCCGATCTACGCCGCCTTTATACTTGTCCTTGGGTCTGCCCTGGTCGCGATTTGGGGGTTAAAAGACCATTCCACAACATCACGTACCACAGATAAAATAGCGGCGTTCTCTGCCCGCGCTATTTTAAAGATACCAGTCCTTCGCGTCTTAATCATCGTAATGCTTTGTCATTTCTTCGCCTATGGCATGTACTCTTCACAATTACCTGTTTTTCTTTCTGACACCTTCATCTGGAATGGGCTTCCCTTTGGGCCAAAAGCGTTAAGCTACCTGTTAATGGCGGACGGGGTTATTAATATTTTCGTTCAGCTATTTCTGTTAGGTTGGGTGAGCCAATATTTTTCGGAGCGAAAGCTAATTATCCTCATCTTCGCCCTTCTTTGTACTGGATTTCTCACTGCGGGTATCGCCACGACCATACCAGTGCTTATTTTTGCTATCGTTTGTATTAGCATCGCTGATGCGCTAGCCAAACCCACTTATCTTGCCGCCTTGTCCGTCCATGTATCGCCTGCCCGACAAGGTATCGTCATCGGAACGGCACAGGCATTAATCGCAATCGCTGATTTTATATCCCCCGTATTGGGCGGATTGGTCCTGGGTTATGCCCTGTATGGCGTCTGGATCGGTATAGCTATCGCTGTCGCCATTATTGGTCTGGTGACGGCAATGATTTACCTTTCAAAAAGTTCACCGCTAATAGTGAAACCAGAAACAGAATAATGTGACAACGTCACAAATATTATTGTTCCCTTCTTCCGTTATTTATCAAAAGTATTGTACTTATATTGAATGTTTAAGAGGTATTTATGGAAATTATGCTGGCTGGCATTTGCCCTTGTAACGCGCGGGGAAAGCATGAAAAAAATATATCTCGTTGTTATCGTACTGTTTTTTATTTCTACAAAAGTTTATACACTACTTCATAACAACATCTTCTTTTGTCGAAACAGCCCGGAGTGTGATTTGTCTCATGTTCTCCCCGACTACCGGGAGCAGATTTCAGGCACACCGCTAAAATATACCTTGATTAATACAGCTCCATTAGCACAGGTGGTAGTCAGACACTATGAATTACTATCGCAACACTGGTCGCCAGATGACATGGTAACCCCTGCGCAATGGCGACATAACGTTGATATTTATATCCCTGAAACGGCAAAAGAGCACCATGCTTTGGTGGTTGTAAACAACGGAATTAATTATGATAAAGGCGTACAAATCACTGGTAAACCTGGTGATTTCCCTCAGGAAACACTGGTAAGCATCGCCCGTGATACGAATACCATCGTAATATCAGTGAGTGATATACCTAACCAATATTTAACCTTTCAGGATGATAAAAAACCACTGAAAGAGGACGAGAGCGTTTCCCGAAGCTGGGCATTATTTATGGAAGCGCCGGAGCAACGTGAGTTAATGCCTTTAAATATTCCTATGGTCACTGCCATATCGCAAGCGATGAGATTAGCAAAAAAGGAGTTAACGCAATGGAATATAAATTCATTTATCATTACAGGTATTTCAAAGCGTGGGTGGACCACCTGGTTGTCAGCTATTGCCGATCCTGATGTTGAAGCAATTGTTCCCTTCGCCATTGATCTACTTGATATTGATGCTTCACTTGAGCATATTTATCAATCATACGGTGGAAATTGGCCCATTACATTCTATCCCTACTACCAGCAAGGCATAGATGAGAAAATAAAATCCCCCACTTTTACCCAACTAAGGCAAATAATAGATCCGCTAAGATATCTCAACACTATTTATCAACCCCGCCTTGCAATACCGAAATATATTATTAATGCAAGTGGCGATGATTTTTTCGTACCAGACAATACTCGCTTTTATTATAGCAAACTTCCTGGCGTAAAATCATTACGTATAGTGCCTAATATGAACCACTACTCAATTAACCAGTTCGCTGAAGAAAGCCTCGTTCCATTTATTAATAGGTTCCAAAGTAAAAAAACATTACCACAGTTGATCGGCCTTATTCACCACCATCTTCTTACGGTCTATTTCTCAGAAGCGCCGGTAAAAGTCGTTCGCTGGACAGCCAACAATCCAAATGCGCGTGATTTCCGTTATGCCTGTGGCATCCGCTATCAGCCGCTTACAATAGATATTCCCGCCAACAATAAGATCAGTATTACGTTAAATGAACCGAAGACAGGTTGGGAAGCTACCTATATCGAAGCCACTTTTAATGATGGCTATGTCGCCACGAGTCAGGTTTATATTACGCCCGATGAAAAATACCCACAGACAGCACCACCTTCCGTTAACGCCGCATGTCAAACGTTACCGGGGCGTGGATTAGGGGAAAACGATAGCCTCGATTGAATTTTCAAGTAATTGTCTGATTTTAAATAATTTTATCCATCACGCTTGCGATGGATAAAAATCCTCTGCGATAAATTTTTGTTATATTGATCACGTTCTAACCACAAGAGAGGTGATTTGAAAATAACCTTAAAATATTGTGGTCAGGCCGCTAGACCACAATAAGAGGATTAATCATGAAAAGAAAAACAATGGGATGGCTTATCGTTTTTCTTCTATTTATAGTTTACATGCTCAACTATATGGATCGTTCAGCATTGTCGATAACTGCCCCCTTGATCGAAAAGGAGTTAGGATTTAACGCCGCGGAGATGGGAATGATCTTCAGCGCATTTTTTATCGGATACGCCCTGTTTAATTTTATTGGTGGCTGGGCCAGCGATAAAGTTGGGCCAAAAACGGTTTTTCTCATCGCAGCGTTACTATGGTCTGTATTTTGTGGCTTAACTGGTTTGGTCACCGGATTGTGGACAATGCTTATCGTGCGCGTTCTTTTCGGTATGGCTGAAGGACCGGTCAGCGCTGCCGGAAATAAAATCATCAATAACTGGATTTCCCGAAAGGAGTCTGCCACGGCGATCGGAATTTTTAGCGCCGGTTCCCCGCTCGGCGGCGCGGTGTCCGGGCCGATAGTGGGCCTGCTGGCGTTATCCTTAGGCTGGCGCCCCGCATTTGGCATTATTTTCTTATTTGGCCTGGTCTGGGTACTACTGTGGTACTTTATCGTTAGCGATAAGCCAACAATGAGTAAACGCCTGGCGCCGGAAGAACGCATTGATTTTGAAAATCATGAGGACGTTATTTTATCTGATGATGGCCGGGCTACGCCTTCACTCGGCTATTACATGAAACAACCAATGGTATGGGCAACAACTCTGGCTTTTTTCAGCTACAACTATATTCTTTTTTTCTTCCTGACCTGGTTCCCAAGTTACCTGAACCATTCGTTACATCTCGATATTAAAGAAATTAGTATCGCCACGGTAATTCCCTGGGTCATCGGCGCGATTGGTATGGTGCTCGGCGGCGTCTGTTCTGATGTAATTTATCGGATTACCGGTAATGCTCTGCTCTCACGTCGACTTATTCTGGGCGTATGTCTGGCAGGCGCAGCGGTATGTGTTGCCGTTTCCGGTACTGTTAGCACTATCGGTAGCGCAATTACGCTCATGTCAGTTTCACTCTTCCTGCTCTATTTAACGGGCCCAATTTATTGGGCGGTTATTCAGGATGTTGTTCATAAAGATAAGGTAGGGAGCGTCGGCGGAGCCATGCATGGCCTGGCTAATATATCCGGCATTATCGGTCCGCTTGTCACCGGTTTTATCGTTCAATTTAGCGGTAAATATGACTATGCGTTCTATCTGGCTGGTGCTATCGCTATCGTTTCAAGCCTGTTGGTCTTCGTGTTTGTAAAAAGTAAAGGATTCAAAGCCAATGAAAGTCAAAGCTGTGTTCATTAATAAGCCTGGTGAAGTTGAAACCCGCTGGGTGGATTATCCCCATAAGAAAGAAAATGAAGTATTAATTAAGGTTGATGCCGCAGGCATTTGCGGATCGGATATCGGGGCTTTTCGTGGAACGAACCCACTGGTTACTTACCCAAGAATTATTGGGCATGAAGTGACCGGAATTGTTCTTCAGGAAGGTACCGGAATGCCGGACAATATTAAAAAAGGCGACCGCGTGATTGTTGACCCCTATATTTATTGTGGTCACTGCTACCCTTGCTCTGTCGGCAGAACTAACTGTTGTGAAAATTTAAACGTCATTGGCGTGCATGTCGATGGCGCAATGCAGGAGGTGGTTACTCATCCCGCACATTTAATTCATAAAATACCAGATAATGTGCCTTCTGAAATGGCGCCGCTGGCAGAACCGCTGACTATCGCTCTGCACGCGCTGCATCGGGCAAACGTTAAGGCTGGGGAATATGTTGCCATCATCGGCGCGGGGGCCATTGGTCTTATGGCGGCATTAAGCGCGCGTCATTACAAGGCAACGCCTATTCTGATCGATATTGTGGAAGAAAGGCTACGCTATGCGCAAAAGCTTGGCGTTCCTTATGTACTGAACGCCGCTGACGATCAGGTTATCGACGTTATTAAAAATATCACCCACGGCACCATGGCGCAGGTCGTGATAGAAGCCTCCGGCGCAAATAGCGCTATTCGAAATACGCTTGATTTAGCATCGTTTGCTGGTCGTATTTCGTTTACCGGATGGCCAAAACAGGAAACGTCGCTGCCGACGAACCTGATCACCTACAAAGAACTGGATTTACGCGGCTCCCGCACCAGTGCCGGTGAATTTGATGAGGCATTACGCATGCTGTCAACGCTGGAGATTAATCCGCAAGATGTTGTCAGTAAGGTCGTCAATCTTGATGAGATCCCTGATGCAGTTAAAGAACTTGATCGCTATCCGGAGCGCTACTTAAAGATTAATGCTGTTTTCCATTGATTTACGGCAAGCTCCACCGCATGGCATGACCGCCATGCGGTGTTATTTACCGACAAACTTAGCCGCCGACAATCTTTCTCACATAGCGTAAATGTTCCAGCGATCCCTCATAGGCGCTGTCAGCATCAGACTGGCGCATCGCATCCACTATCGCTTTATGTTGTTTGTTGAGATTAAGTAAAACATTTCTGTCTCCAGACTGCTCATCAAGCCCGGCATAAGGGATATTAATCCGTTGTTCCCATAACATACGGGACATATCGAACAACACCCGGTTACGGCTGGCCTCAGAGATCGCAAGGTGAAACTCTTTATCCAGCGAGTAAAAGCCGTGGACATTATTATCGTTAATGGCTTGATCCATACGATGATAAATCGCCTCTATTTGGTTGATGACGTCAACGTTATCGTTTTGTGCGGCTAAGCGCGCACAATGGCTATCGACCAGCTCGCGAGTAGAGAGAATTTCTTCGATGGTATAGTCGCTGGCAAGGTGTTTTTTATCTGAAACGATAACCCCATTACCGGACTGAATCACGATCCATCCCGAGATCTCCAGTACAATAAGGGCTTCTCGCAAGGAGGCGCGGCTCACGCCAAGCTGTTTTGCCAGTTCGCGTTCTGGCGGTAAAAAAGTTCCCGGTGGAAAAATATTATCATTGATCAGCTTAATGATGAGGTTGGCTATCTTCTGATAGAGCCTCTCCTGCCTGACCTCAGGTATAACCATGCGCCCTCCAATCCATATCCAGGGGATTTTGAATGGATTTAGCATACCATCCTGGCGCTGGTGATCGTGATAATTAATTACCGTGCATGATAAAGAGAAGCAACCGCCGGTAGCCTCCATTACCTTCGCCGAGACTACCGGGGAAACTAAACCGAGATGAGCTATTTATCCTTTGACGTTGATTTTCTCGAACACGGGCGCTGTCGCGTTCTTAAACTGAGAAAGAGACCAGGTTTTATAGTTGATATCATTGTAGCCGCGCACCATCATCTCACCGTGCGTTAAGTCAGATAGCGTTGTCCAGACCGTATATTCTGAGACCGGTTTGCGGGTGGCGTTGCCTTCCCCTTCACTCCCCATATAATCAACCGTAATATTTTTCGGACGATCGAAACGGCTCATAATATGCGCAAGCGTATTCATTGCATCGTGGGCGGATGTCGCTTGCGGCGCATATGTGGTGTAATAAACGCCGCGTATAAAACGGGAAACCGACGTATCGGACGATGGCAAGTCTGCAATAGCAATCCCGCTATCAGGCTGCATCACTTTTATCCCGCCCAATGTGCCTGAAGAGCGGTCCACATTGGTTAATTGCGTATAATTATTCAGATTTGTCAGATGCCAGGGGAATGCGGGACCATTTGTCATCACGCGAGTGGGATTGTTATAGACATGGAATTTGCCATTTTCAACTTCAACGACAATGCTTCCTCCTTTCTTGTCGTAAAACGCATAATGAAATGGCGATTTCAGATCGCCAAACCGATGCAGTTCCGGTGACCAGAATTTGCCCTCTTTTATTGCCTGTTTTACCTCGCCGACAGTAGCAAAACGGGCCAGCGCCCATTCTCCCAACGAGGTGACAGGAATTGCCTGTTTATATTCACTCGCCGGCAATGGCGGCAACTGCGCATTCATGATCATGTTTTCACTAAATGACAATCCCGCGCTATTCATGCCTTCAAGTATGTCTCTGCTATCGCCATCAGTAATGGTGGAAGTAATGGCCAGTATCGGATACTTCGCCTGATAGCTTATCCCCTGGCTGCCATCCGGCGTTTTTTTATCAAACTGTGTTCCCGCCGGGTAATACGTTAACCATGAGGGTAAATCCTGCATATATTCCAGCGTACGTCCATGAAAAACATCGCCTTGTTTATCCTGAATAGCAAGGGTTGTGCAGGCCTGTGCAGCCAGGGCGTATGAAAACAACGCCGGAGCGATAAATAACATTGCTTTACTTTTTTTCATCATGCTCTCCTTGTTTGTAAAATGGATTGGATGAATATATTAAATTAAACCTATCAATGGTTATGCAGCACGTAATTAATTGTGATCTTATTTTACAAGCTAATAAATTTAACTGACGGGTTTAAAGGAGAGTTAAACACAGCGAACTAACATGAAAACGCGTTATCCGTGTGACCATTTAAAAAAATCCCATCATGTTATAAATAAATCTTATCAACATTAATAGATACCTTCACAACGCTATATTTACTCCACATCACCAATAACATTAAATTAATTTATGTTTTTGAGGAATGTGAGTAGCACACATGTAATCGGTTGTTACGAATTAGAAACATAATTGCTACTAAAACACGTTGAGAAAGACAAGAAATGCAACATATGATGCCCACACTAACTATAGTGGTTTGGGATAAACGTTATGCAAACACAAGATACATTTTATCAAGTTATGCGTAGACACGGCGTGACAAGGCGTAGCTTCCTCAAGTTTTGCAGCCTTACCGCAACGTCTTTAGGCCTGAGCAGTTCGATGATTCCTCAGATAGCTTATGCCCTGGAGAATAAACCGCGTACGCCAGTGATATGGCTGCATGGTCTCGAATGTACCTGTTGTACCGAATCTTTCATTCGCTCTGCGCACCCGTTGGCAAAAGATGCCATTTTGTCGCTCATTTCCCTGGATTATGACGACACCATTATGGCCGCCGCAGGGCAACAAGCCGAGCAGGCGTTGGCGGATGTGATGCGTGAGTACAAAGGAAATTATATCGTTGCCGTGGAAGGTAACGCGCCGCTGAATGAAGATGGGATGTTTTGCATACTGGCTGGCGAGCCGTTCCTGGAGAAGTTAAAACGCGTCAGCGCGGATGCTAAAGCGATTATCGCCTGGGGGTCCTGCGCATCATGGGGCTGCGTGCAGGCAGCCCGTCCCAACCCAACTAAAGCCACGCCGGTTCACAAATTAATTACCGATAAACCCATTATTAAAGTGCCAGGCTGCCCGCCTATACCTGAAGTGATGTCCGCCGTTATCACCTATATGCTGGCATTTGATCGCATCCCTCCCCTTGATCGTCTTGGACGACCAAAAATGTTTTATGGCCAGCGAATTCATGACAAATGTTACCGACGCGCGCATTTCGATGCCGGTCAGTTTGTGGAAGCGTGGGATGACGAAGGCGCTAGAAAAGGGTATTGCCTGTACAAGATGGGCTGTAAAGGCCCGACCACCTATAACGCCTGTTCAACCGTTCGCTGGAATGATGGCGTGTCTTTTCCTATCCAGTCGGGTCATGGATGCCTCGGATGTTCGGAAGATGGATTCTGGGATTACGGTTCTTTTTACAGCCGGGCAACGGGCATTCCGCAAACCGGCATTGAGGTTACCGCCGATAAAATTGGACTGGGCGTTGCTGGCGTCGCGGGCGCTGCCGCCATCGCTCACGCCACGGTGAGCGCCATAAAACACGCCCGTAATAAAAACAACACGTCATCAGAAAACGCTCCGGAAGAGAAAAAATAATTATGGCATATCCTTATCAGACTCAGGGTTTTACGCTGGACAATAGCGGACGGCGAATTGTGGTCGATCCGGTTACTCGCATCGAAGGGCATATGCGTTGCGAAGTGAATATCGACAGTAATAATGTCATTACTAACGCTGTGTCGACCGGCACCATGTGGCGCGGCCTGGAGGTTATCCTGAAAGGTCGCGATCCGCGAGACGCCTGGGCATTCGTTGAACGCATTTGCGGCGTCTGCACCGGTACACACGCTCTGACCTCAATCCGTGCCGTAGAAAATGCGCTGGGAATCGCGATTCCTGACAACGCAAACTGTATCCGTAATATGATGCAGGCTACGCTACACGTTCACGATCACCTGGTGCATTTTTATCATCTGCACGCGCTGGACTGGGTTGATGTGGTTGCGGCCCTGAAAGCCGACCCGCATCAGACCTCCGCCATCGCGCAAAGCCTTTCCGCATGGCCGCTATCCTCGCCGGGATATTTCCGCGATTTGCAAAATCGACTGAAGCGGTTTATCGAGTCCGGTCAACTTGGCCCTTTCCGTAATGGCTACTGGGGACATCCGGCGATGAAACTTCCGCCGGAAGCCAATTTGCTGGCGGTCGCCCACTATCTTGAAGCGCTCGATTTTCAAAAAGAGATCGTAAAAATTCACACCGTTTTCGGTGGTAAAAACCCGCATCCTAACTGGCTGGTGGGCGGCGTTCCTTGCGCCATCAACCTTGACGAAACGGGCGCGGTCGGCGCAGTGAATATGGAACGCCTGAACCTTGTCAGTTCCATCATCCAAAAAGCTCGCCAGTTCTGCGAACAGGTTTATCTTCCGGACGTCTTGCTGATTGCCAGTTATTACAAAGACTGGGCAAAAATCGGCGGCGGGTTATCGAGCATGAACCTGCTGGCTTATGGCGAGTTTCCGGATAACCCTAACGATTATTCCGCCAGTAATCTTCTGCTTCCGCGTGGGGCTATCATTAACGGTCGTTTCGACGAAATTCATCCTGTCGATTTAACCGCCCCCGATGAGATTCAGGAGTTTGTCACTCACTCCTGGTATACCTATGGTAACGGCAATAACGATAAGGGCCTGCATCCCTGGGATGGTCTGACCGAACCGCAACTGGTCATGGGCGAACACTATAAAGGCACAAAAACCTTTATCGAACAGGTGGATGAGTCCGCTAAATATTCATGGATTAAATCGCCGCGCTGGAAGGGACATGCGATGGAGGTAGGTCCGCTGGCGCGTTATCTGATTGGATATCATCAAAATAAACCGGAATTTAAAGAACCTGTGGATCAACTGCTTAGTGTATTAAAGCTGCCTAAAGAAGCGCTCTTTTCTACATTAGGACGTACTGCCGCGCGTGCGCTGGAATCCGTATGGGCAGGCAATACGCTGCAATATTTCTTCGATCGTCTGATGCGTAACCTCAAGTCCGGCGATACGGCGACGGCAAACGTCACGCTCTGGGAACCCGATACCTGGCCTACATCGGCAAAAGGCGTTGGTTTCAGCGAGGCGCCGCGCGGCGCGCTGGGGCACTGGATAAAAATTGAAAATCAGAAAATCGACAGCTATCAATGTGTGGTACCGACAACCTGGAATGCCGGGCCGCGTGACGATAAAGGTCAAATTGGCGCGTACGAAGCGGCGTTAATGGGGACTAAACTCGCCGTTCCCGATCAACCATTGGAGATTTTACGTACTCTGCACAGCTTCGATCCCTGCCTGGCCTGCTCCACCCATGTTATTGATAATCATGGAGGGGAGCTGGTCAGGGTTCAGGTACGATGACGACGATTCGGAGGTCTCAATGCATCTCAAAGAAATAACCAGCCAGGGGTACTATATCTATGAAGCGCCGGTCCGTTTATGGCACTGGATCACGGCGTTATCCATTGTCGTCCTGGCTGTTACAGGATATTTCATTGGCCGCCCCCTGCCATCGATTCAAGGTGAAGCGACCTTTATGTTTTGGATGGGCTGGATACGACTGATCCATTTTACCACGGCGTATATTTTTACTGTCGCGCTGCTGTTTCGTATTTACTGGGCATGTGTCGGCAATGAGTACGCCAGGGAGATGTTTCTGGTTCCGTTCTGGCGCCGCGCCTGGCGCAAAGGCGTTATCAGCGAAATCCGCTGGTATTTTTTCCTCGAAAAAGAGGCCCATCGTTACTATGGACATAATCCGGTAGCGGGACTGGCGGTAATGTTCTATTTCTGGATGTCCGTACTGATGGTGTGTAGCGGCTTTGCGCTCTATGGCGAAGGACTTGGAACAGACAGTTGGGCGTATCAATGGTTTGGCTGGATGATTCGCCTGACTGGCAACGATAGCCTCGCGCTACATTTCTGGCACCGGCTGGGCATGTGGTTCATTATCGCCTTCGTCATTGCGCATGTTTATACCGCTATCCGTGAAGACATTATGAGCCGACAAAGCGTGATTTCCGTCATGATAAGCGGCTGGCGCTGGTTCAGGTGATAACAATGGCAGAAGTAACAATCTTAGGGCTTGGCAACCTGCTTTGGGCAGATGAAGGGTTTGGCGTCAGAGCGGCGGAAAAGCTGTTTGAACAGTATGCCGATAACGAGAAAGTTGACGTTGTTGATGGCGGTACGCAGGGGCTGGCGCTGCTGCCCTGGCTGCAACAAACCGAAAAACTGTTAATCATGGATGCTATCGATTTTGGTATGGCGCCAGGTTCGCTGGCGATGTTTCGTGATGAACAGGTTCCCGCCTATCTGACGGCGAAAAAACTCAGTTTACATCAGACCAGTTTTTCTGAAGTGCTGGCATTGCTGCAATTAACCGGCGGCCAGTTATCGGAGATTGTGCTGATTGGCGTGCAGCCGGAATGTCTGGATGACTATGGTGGAAGTCTCACGCCGCAGGTAAAGGCGCAACTGATGCCTGCGGTCTATCTTGCGCAGGAAGTGCTGGCGCAATGGGGTATCACCGCCTCTTCAGCGGCCTTGCCCACTGAAAGGCTCAATCATTACAGCCTGTGTATGGAACGCTACGAAGATGAACGCCCAGATGCGCAAAGCGCTTGCCGGGTCGGCGATATTCGGGTGCTACAGAGAGAGAAATCATAATGTGTATCGGCGTTCCTGTGCAGGTTATTTCACCCGGTCAGTGGTTCGCCAAATGCCGCGACCGACATGGCGAGCTTATCGACGTTGATATTCGGCTTGTGGCTCCCCCCTTAGCAGGCGCATGGCTGCTGACATTTGGCGGCGCAGCACGACGCGAAATGGACGAAGCGGAAGCCGCTGAGGTACTGGCGGCGCTGGACTCGCTGGAACAGGCCATGCTCACGCAAAGCGATCCGCTGACCGGTTTTGCCGATTTATTGTCTCGCACGCCTGAATTACCGGAGCATTTAAAAAAATGACTATCTCACCCCAAAATCCTGTTTGTCCACTGGCGGATAAAGGCTTTCTGGTTACCGATGCGCAAACGCTCCCGTCGTTGATTAATGCGCATCCGACTCTGCTGGTTTTGCTGCAAAGTGACCCCAACAAACATCCTGAAGTCGCCGACAGTTGGGTCATCATCCCGGAGATCCTCAAGCAATTTCCGGCGACGTCTTATACCGCGGCATTTGCGGATAGCGAACAGAGTGAACTGATCGCCCGGGAGTATCGCATTCTGAAATATCCGGCGCTGCTTATCTTTCGCCAGCACCGTTTTGTCGGCAGTCTGGCGGGATTATATAGCTGGCAAGAATACTCTCAGCGGGTGGCCGCATTGCTGACCACACCGGGCTATCGTCAGGATATTCCCGTTATCACGCAATAGAATGAAAGGTAACACACGTGAATCATTCCAGAACTATTCCAGTCGTTAATATTGCCGGACCAGGCTCGCAGCCAGAAGAGGAAGACTTTAACTTTCTTCCTATCCCCGCCGGCATTAATCTACCACTGACGCCGGTTTTACCGGAACAGGCGCTGCCCGCTGAGCTTCGTGTTGCCAGACACATCCTGACTACGCTTATTCGCGATATGAATAACCCGGTGGCAACGCTCCCCTTTCCCCTGAGCTATAAGCTGAATGCCACTGAGCAACAGAATAGCGGTTTGTTGGATCAACTGCTCGGCGAAGGTGAAATATCCGCCCGGGTACTATTACCCGATGGAAAAGAACAGCGTATTCAGGAGACGGTTTTTACGGGCGTCTGGCGTGTACGTGAATATAACGCTGACCAGCAACGGGTTGCCGATGAAATTATCATTGGCCCGATCCCGGAGAGCATCTGGCAGACGCATCCGCAGCCGCCGATTACGCCAGAATTGCCGCCGCAACCGGCGGGATTGATGAATGGCGCCTTTATCGCGCATGAAATAGCCGAGCGCGTAAAACAGCCGGTAAAAGAGCCGCATATCATTAATTTAACGCTGTTGCCAGTAAACGATGCCGACCGCGAGTATCTGGATCATTTTTTAGGCGAAGGCTGTAGCGCTATTTTTTCACGCGGATATGGTAAATGCCGGATTGTAAGCACGCATTTTCCCGGCGTATGGCGGGTCAATTATTTCAATGATATGAACACATTACTGCAAGATATGATTGAGATAGCGGACATTCCTGATATCGCCGTTGCAGGCATCGACGATATCGAAGATGCCTACGCGGGGCTAAAAAATACGTTGGAATGGTTGAAAGAATACCCGATCACAGAAAATGAGCCAGTGGTGCGCATGGAGTGCAAAGTATGTTGGTGGGTTTACGACCCTGCGCTGGGCGATGACGTATGGCAAATTCCACCCGGCGTGCCCTTCAACCAGTTACCTGATTACTGGTGCTGTCCGGTTTGCGAAACCAGTAAGTCCGGGTTTATGGTGATCGATGAAGGTAATAATTCGTGCAAAGATTGACCGTCTATTCTCACCCGCTACGGATTATCTGGCAGGAGGTGCCGATCGGTCGTTTGCTACAGGGCGCAACGCCGGTATACGCAAAAACGCTTATTTCACGTTTGTTTACGTTGTGCGCTCAGGCGCACAGCGCGGCGGCTGCTTTACTGTTGTTTCCTGAAGAGAAGCCAGATATGCAGGCCGCACAACAAGAGCTGGCGCGAGAAACGCTCCGTCGCGCGTTGACCGACTGGCTCCCCCTGTTTAGCCACCGACAGGCAACCGCTGAAGAATGGGCGTTGTTACGTCGTGGAGAGTTATCCCCGCTGGCAAGCACAATTTTTTTTGACGATGATCCTCAGACCTGGCTTGCCGCTGGCGTAAAGGGCTGGGAAGCTTGGTTTTTGCAAGAGCGTTCTGAAACCGCCCGCTGGCTGGCGGCAGTACAGAATATCATTACACCTACACTACCGATGGCATCGTCCCCGGACCATACGTTAATAACCCATGGTCCCCTGGATGTCTCGCCTCTGGCTATCGAATATCCGCTACTGTCAGCCTGTTGTCTTAGCGGAAAAACGACTGCGCTACGTCTGCTGGCCCGCTGCATTACGCTCGCCCGAAGTTTGAGCGCCCTTCCTACCCTGCGCTGGAATCGTTTTGATGATGGCGAATGGAAAATAGCGGTAGTGGAAACCGCGCGAGGATGGTTAGTTCATCAGGCCAGACTGACGACGTCAGGCAATATTCTTGATTACCGTATTATCTCGCCTACCACACGTCACGCCCAATCTGACGGCGTCATTGCTCGCGAACTGGCCACTATTCCGCTCTCATTGTGGTCGCAACAGTTACAGGTAATTGATCCTTGTGTCGCCGTAAATATTGTTGAATGAAGGAGCTGGCCCATGCATGAATTAGCCCTGGCGCAAAATATTATCGAATTGCTGGAGGAACAGGCAGTAAATCACCAGTTCAGCAAGGTAAAGCAAGTCTGGCTGGAGATTGGCGTTATGGCCTGTGTTGAGGTGCCGGCGCTGCATTTTGGCCTGGACGTCGCCGCTCGTCATACCCTTGCTGACAATGCGCGTTTCCACATTACTATCGCACCGGCGCAAGGTTGGTGTCTGTCCTGTAATCAACCCTTCACCTCTCAAACATCCACACTCTGTTGCCCCTTTTGTCATTCAGGCAAAGTGCAGATAGATGACAGTAGCAGAATGCGCATTCGCGAGATCGAAGTCGAATAGTCAACGAATAATCAATAAAAAAGGACGCCAGAAGCGTCCTGAAATAATAAAAGAATAAATTAACAATAATAAAGGTTAAGCAGTGACACAGTTTTGGGAAAAGGAGGGTATCCCTAAACTGTCTTAATCAGCAAGTTTTATCAAAACTCGTAGACTAAGCCGAGCGCCACGGTGTTGTCTGTATTAGGATTCGATGGGTTGCCATCTTTTAGCAGATTGATTTTGTAGTCAACATACGCGGACATATTTTTATTGAAGTAGTAATAGGAACCCACATCAATATATTTCACAAGGTCGAACGAACCCAGTCCATTAACATCATTGGCTCTGGATTGCAGGAACGCCAGTGATGGGCGTAAGCCATTATCAAATTGATATTGCCCTACCATTTCCCAGTTATCGGTTTTATGTGCAAAGCCGCCCAATGTATCACCCATATAGGTCATATCATAAGTACGGGTATAGTTTGCCGCCAGGTAAATATTATTGGCATCATACTTCACGCCGCCAGTCCAGGCTTCAGCACGGTCGCCATTGTCGTATTTATCTTGCGTCATCTGATCAAGCGTGCGTTTGGAACTGGTATAGGCTGCCCCCAGGCTCACTCCCATGCCCAAATCATATGTCGCTGATGCCCCGAAACCATCGCCATTCTGGTACGCGATACTTTTTCTGGCATTATTACTTAAAGGATCACCTTCTTTCGACAGGCCGTCATTTTTACCCTGATACTGCAACGCAATATTCAGACCATCAACCAGACCAAAGAAATCATTATTGCGATAAGTCAGAACGCCATTCGCGCGTCCGGTCATAAAATTATCGGAAGCTTCATACGAATCATTACCAAATTCAGGCAGTACGTCAGTCCATGAACCAATGTCGTATAACACGCCATAGTTACGACCATAATCAACAGACCCCATATCGGCAAATGCCAAACCAGCAAAACCGAGACGCGTCCAGCTTTGCGGGGAACCGCTGGAGTCACCATCTTCCGGACGATTGGCGTTGACCTGATACTCCCACTGTCCAAAACCGGTTAGTTGATCGGTAATTTGAGTCTCGCCTTTAATACCCATACGGATATAAGATTGATCGCCATCCGTACTATGATTACTGGAAAAATAATGCAGGCCGTCGACCTTGCCATACAAATCCAGTTTATTGCCATCCTTGTTATAGATTTCTGCTGCGTTGGCGGCTCCAGCCATCATCACGGCTGCGGCTACCGCAGATAACACCACTACTTTTTTCATTTTATATGCCTTATTTGTCTTATTTTTGGACTTTCCGCAAAACCTGCTCGCGGAACTGTCCAGGACAATATCACTAACAATTACCGTGCGTTAAGTTTCAAAGTGTAATATTAGCTTGCTATGTATTAGTGATGTTAAAATGCAAGTTAAGCATGACTACATCAATGATATGCCCTGTTTTCTGCTGTAATAACAAGGGGGTTACCAGTAGAGAACTGGCTTACGGTCGGGGATGCCAGGGAGAGAATGGCACTGAACACTCGGCTGGCATTCGTTAAGACGGAATCATAATCAAGTCAGTTGAGGCCACAGCCCTTCTTATTTTTGTGTATAATTTGTTACGTTTACATTTATTTTTAAATTAGCGTTATGAAAATATCAGTACTACTGAAATAGCACTTCTTCGCTTCGTGTATTTTTACTATGGTTAATTATCACATAGCGCAAACGGTCATTTGTGTATCACTATTCATAAGATTAACTATTTACCAGCGGTAATAAACATAAAAGTAAGTCAATGGACAACAACAATACTGAAACTCTAAATGTTGATATTTTGAGTCATGTCGTTACAAACAAATACGATATTCTTAATTGCACTACTCCCTTTTCGGGGTAATTTTATAGAAGGATGTTTTTTATTGTTCGTGAGCCATGCTCCTTTAGTATAAAAGTGAACGTAACAGGAAAGATAAAGCGTCTCAAAAACAGACCATATGGGTATAGCTATTATGCAAAAAACGTCACTATTGTTTTCTGCCGCCGCGATAACGTTAACTCTGATGGCGTCATCGGCATTAGCGGCAACGCCAACCGCCGCACAAAATGAAGCTACGTCGACCGTTAAACAAGAAATTACAGAAGGCATTAACCGTTACCTTTATTCAATAGATAAGGCAGACCCAACGTTAGGCAAGCAGCTTTTTTATGTTTCACCGGATACCAGTTTTATTCATCCACGCGGTCACGAACGCGGATGGTCGCAGATCGCTGAAAATTTTTATGGCACCACTATGGGTAAAACCTTCAGCAAACGCACGTTAAAACTGGACGCTCCCCCGGCTATTCACGTGTATGGCAATGCCGCCGTTGCAGAGTTCGACTGGCATTTTACCGCGGTACGCCGTGATAATGGGCAAACTCAACACACGACAGGCCGAGAAAGCCAGGTGTGGGCGAAGATACCAAACACAGGATGGCGAATCGTTCATGTCCACTACTCCGGTCCAGCCAAAACCGGCGTTGGAGAAGGCTATTAAGCTTTGCTCTTCAGGTTATGGCGCAGATGAACATTCTGCGCCAGTTAAGTCGAGCTCAGGTCAGTTGATAGCGTTTATCCGGTATCCGTTTTGCCGGAATATCCCTTTCATCATTCATTTGCAGTAAATCGATTTCTATCGCATTGCATATCGCATCCAGCGGTAAATCATTATTTTCAGTACCGAACGGATCTTCCAACTCTTCCGCTAACGCATCCAACGCGATAAACGTATAAGAAATAAGCACCGAAATAAACGGCGTCATATAGTGCAGATCAACCACCAGTGCAAATGGCAACATAATGCAGAAAAGATAAACCGTACGATGCAAAATTAACGTATAGGCAAAAGGCACCGGCGTGTTGGCGATGCGCTCACAGCCGGCCAATACTGACGACATATCATTTAAGCGGTTGTTGAGGCTATGAAATAAAATATCGGAAAGCTTTCCGCTGCGGCGGCGAATCGCCAGCCACTCTCCCATCAGCAATAAGATACGGTTAGCGGGGGAATGGGAAGCGACAACTTTCTGTAACGTGTCCTGGTCAAGATAGTTGCCCAGAACTTGCGTTTGAGGCTGTCGACGCAATGTCATACGCAAACAGTGGGCAAAAGCGATTTGTAACCGAACAAAATCCTCGATACCGCGTTCATCAGGCAAGGTTGTTTTCACCTCACGCAGTATTGAGCGTGAAGCGATCATCAACTGCCCCCACAAATGTCGGGCTTCGACGTAACGCGCATAACAGGCATTATTGCGAAACCCCAGAAAAATGGCGATAGCGACGCCCAGTATGCTAAACGGCGCAAGGGTAAACTTAATACCCAGCATTGTGTACCAGGGCAGCATGATAATAACGGCGATAGAAAGAAGAAAGTTAAGGAGCAGTCGTGAAAAGATTTTAGATAACACGGAACCATGCCAGACAAATATCAGGCGAATCCAGTGCTGTTGTGGTCTAACGATCATGATTATCTTCAGCAGGTGAAAAAGCACTGTCATTAAACGTGATCCAGATCAAGGTTGCAAGCTTCTGGTGATACACGGGTTCCCTGCCCTGTAGAACATTTTTTTGCACGGTGTTGACAGGTATTGAAAAAAAAACAACCAAATGTATGTTGTAACTAAAAAGACACTTCAGCACATGAGATATATGACGGTCAACGGCTGCTATCAGTGGTATAGGGGGATTTATCGGGGAAAGCGTCAGCAACGACGCACTGCCCTACCGCTGATTCATTTGTATGACCAGCCAGTAATGGATAACGCTGACAATATACTGTTGCTGCGCTTCGCTCAGCGGTTCTCCCTGAGGTATCTGGTGCCACTTCGCCAGGCACCCGCGACAGCAGGTTGCCGTCGCATGTTGCGCGATAAATACCGGATGGCCCCGCATCGGCGTTTGCTTACCATCATTCGCCGGGTGAGCTGGCGCCAGTCGCTGGGCGATAAAATCGGCGGCGTGTTTATCAATCACCTCCGCGCCTTTATCCCAGCAATATTGTCTTTCTTTTATCCCGAGACGAAAACGCGAACGAAATGTCGATCGCGCCAGGCGGGCAAAGAGCGGTTCAAGCGCATTCATCAGTATACCGAACGTCCTAACGTTTGTGTTAATTGCTCAAGCGCGGCGATACCTGCCAGAGAGTTTCCCGCAGGATCCAGCTCCGGACTCCAGACGGCAATCGCCATTTCATGCGGCACTATGGCGACAATACCGCCGCCCACGCCGGATTTAGCGGGCAATCCCACCCGCCAGGCAAACTCTCCGGCATTCTGATACATACCGCTGGTCGCCATTAGCGCATTAATCTGCCGGGCCTGCATGGGGGTAACTACCGGCTCGTCGAGATGAAACGCCTCGCCCTGATTCGCCAGAAAGACAAACGTCCTCGCCAGTTCCATGCAGCTCATTTTCAACGCACAATAGTGGAAGTAATTTTGCAACACGGTAGGCACATCATGATGAAAATTACCGAATGATTTCATCAGCCAGGCAATCGCGGCGTTACGGGCGGAATGCTCAAATTCAGAGCGCGCGACCGTAGCGTCATACGTAATATCCGATACGCCGCAAAGCGCGCGCACAACTTCCAGCATCCGCTGACGCGGCGCGCTAAGCCGCCCTTGCAACATGTCGCATACCACCAGCGCGCCCGCATTAATAAATGGATTACGCGGGATGCCTTGTTCCATCTCTAACTGAACCAACGAATTGAACGGCGAGCCGGAAGGATCTTTTCCGACGCGCTGCCAGATCTCCTCTTCCGGATAATGACGCATCGCCACCACCAGACTGAGCACTTTCGAAATAGACTGAATAGAGAAGCGTTCGTGCGCATCGCCCGCCTGATAATGCTGCCCGTCCACGGTACAAATCGCTATCCCCAGCTTTGAACCCTCGACGGACGCTAATGCCGGAATATAGTCAGCGACTTTGCCCTGGCCAATGAGGGGGCGAACGCGCTGTAAAATCGTCTCTAAAATTGCATTATCCATGGCCCTGGCCACAACATGCTCCTTGCTCGCAGGTCTGAAAAGGCCTGCGAGTATAGCAGAGGGCGCCACGCGACGTCAGGGCGATTAGACGCGGTTCTTCCAGACGGTCTGCACATTACAAAATTCGTGTAAACCAAAGTGCGAAAGCTCGCGACCGAAGCCGCTTTTCTTCACCCCGCCGAATGCCACACGCGCATCGCTGGCGCTGTACCCATTAATGAATACCCCGCCGCACTCAAGACGCGCCGCCATCCCCGCGGCCAGCGTATCGTCGGCGGTAAAGATCGTCGCCGACAGGCCAAACTCACTGTCATTCGCCAGCGCGAGGGCGTGCGCCGCATCTCTTGCAACGGTAATGGCGGCAACAGGCCCAAAAAGTTCCTGACGAAATGCCGTCATGTCAGGTGTGACATCCGCCAGAACGGTCGCGGCATAATAGTTGCCCTCCCCGGCGATTTTCTCCCCGCCCAACAGTAGCCGTGCGCCTTCGGCGACGGAAGCCTGCACCTGTTGATGGAGTTCATCACGCAGATCAAAGCGCGCCATCGGCCCCAGGTCATTCTCTTCAACCAGAGGATCCCCCATCTTTAATGCTGCGGCAGCCGCCACAAAGCGATCGGTAAACGCCTGCGCAATGCCCTCTTCGACAATAAAACGTTTGGCGGCGGCGCAGACTTGTCCGGTGTTTTGATAGCGTCCGGCAACTGCGGCTTTTACCGCCAGTTCGAGATCGGCATCATTGAGTACAATAAACGGATCCGAGCCCCCCAGTTCCAGTACGCACTTTTTCAGCGCCGCCCCAGCCTGAGCGCCAATCGCCGCGCCGGCGCGCACGCTACCGGTCACCGTCACCGCCGCGATTCGCGGATCGTTAATCATCTGACTCACGCCCTCATTATTAGCGTTCACCCATCCATAGACGCCAGCGGGAGTACCGGCTTCCGTCAAGATTCGGGCTATCATCTGCGCGCAACCCGTGACATTGGGCGCATGTTTTAGCAAGTAGCTATTCCCCGCCAACAGTATCGGCACTGCCCCGCGTAACACCTGCCATAAAGGAAAATTCCACGGCATTATCGCCAGGATGACGCCCAGCGGACGGTATTCAATCACCGCCTGCTGATTTTCTACCAGCGTAGGCTCAGGATTCAGCATTGCCGGGCCATGTTCCGCATACCAGTCGCATAACGCGGCGGATTTCGTCACTTCCGCACGCGCCTGCTTTATGGGTTTCCCCATTTCACGCGTAATACATTGCGCCATCTCTTCTGCATGAGCGCGAAGCGCCTGACCAATATTGCGTAATGTTTGCGCCCGTTGCGCTACTGATGCCAATTTCCACTTCTTGAAACCGCTCGCCGCCAGACTCAGCGCATGTTCAATCTCTTGCGCGTTAGCCCAGGGCATTGCCGCCAGCGTCTGGCCGGTCGCAGGATTCACGGATAACGCCTGTGTTGCAGTCATCATGGTCATGTTCTTTCTCTCGTTATCAGGGGAGTTGTACCATCATGACGCCCTTTACCCTTTCTGAAAAATGAATAATATTAACCAGACTATTCACGAATTGAGAAAACCATGGACCTGACGCAACTGGAAATGTTTAACGCTGTCGCTCTGACGGGCAGCATTACGCAGGCGGCGGCAAAAGTGCACCGCGTTCCGTCCAACCTGACCACGCGTATCCGCCAGCTTGAAGCCGACCTGGGCGTCTCTCTGTTTATTCGCGAAAACCAGCGACTCAGGCTGTCACCAGCCGGGCATAACTTTTTACGTTACAGCCAGCAGATCCTGGCGCTGGTCGATGAAGCCCGCATGGTGGTTGCCGGAGAGGAACCGCAAGGACTGTTTTCACTCGGCGCGTTAGAAAGTACTGCCGCCGTACGTATCCCCGCGCTGCTGGCGGGTTATAACCAGCGTTACCCTAAAATTCAGTTCGCGTTAACGACCGGTCCTTCCGGCGCCATGCTGGATGGCGTGCTCGAAGGAAAGCTGAACGCCGCCTTTATTGATGGCCCGCTAATGCATCCGGGGCTGGAAGGTATACCGGCTTACCAGGAAGAGATGATGATCGTCGCGCCACACGGCCATTCCGTCGTTTCGCGGGCCAGCGAGGTGAATGGTTATAACATCTATGCTTTTCGCGCCAACTGTTCTTACCGACGGCATTTCGAAAGCTGGTTTCATGCCGATGGCGCGACCCCCGGTACGATTCACGAAATGGAGTCATATCATGGAATGTTGGCGTGCGTAATTGCCGGCGCAGGTATTGCGCTGATGCCAGCAAGTATGCTCAACAGTATGCCAGGACATCATCAGGTGGAAGCCTGGCCGTTGGCGGAGAAGTGGCGCTGGCTTAACACATGGCTAATGTGGCGGCGCGGGGCGATGACGCGTCAGCTTGAGGCCTTTATCGAGTTACTTAACGCCCAACTGGCGAGCACCGACTGAAGACGAAACGGCCTGCGAAGTAAATGAGAAGCAGGTCACAAAATGATTGTCTTTTCGCCAGTAAACGTTTTAAGATCGCGGTCTCACCTTCTCGCAACTAACCCGAAATATTTTTATGACAATCAATCCAGTTTCCCGCAAGGTCGCGTGGCTACGGGTAGTTACGCTTGCTATTGCCGCTTTTATTTTCAATACCACAGAATTTGTGCCAGTTGGTTTGCTATCAGACATTGCTGAAAGCTTTCATATGCAAACCGCGCAGGTCGGCATCATGCTAACCATTTACGCCTGGGTAGTTGCCGTCATGTCGCTGCCTTTTATGCTTCTTACCAGTCAAATGGAGCGCCGTAAGCTACTCATTTGTCTGTTTGTTTTGTTTATTGCCAGCCATGTACTCTCCTTTCTGGCATGGAACTTTACCGTGCTGGTCATTAGCCGTATTGGTATCGCTTTCGCCCACGCTATTTTCTGGTCGATAACCGCCTCGCTGGCGATCCGCCTGGCCCCTGCCGGGAAACGCGCGCAGGCATTAAGTCTGATAGCGACCGGCACCGCGTTGGCCATGGTGCTTGGGCTGCCGATAGGTCGCGTTGTTGGTCAGTATTTTGGCTGGCGCACCACCTTTTTTGCCATCGGCATGGGCGCATTAATTACGCTGCTATGTCTGATTAAGCTTCTACCGAAATTGCCGAGCGAGCATTCCGGCTCACTAAAAAGTTTACCTTTGCTATTCCGACGCCCGGCGCTGATGAGCCTCTATGTACTGACCGTCGTTGTGGTGACTGCGCATTACACAGCTTATAGCTATATTGAACCGTTCGTTCAGAATGTCGCCGGGCTCAGTGCGAATTTTGCTACCGTCCTGTTACTGATCCTCGGCGGCGCCGGGATCATCGGCAGCCTCGTGTTTGGTAAACTGGGTAATCGCCATGCCTCGTCGCTCGTCAGTATCGCTATTGCCCTGCTGGTTGTCTGTCTGCTTCTGCTGCTGCCTGCGGCGGATAGCGAAGCGCATCTGGCCATACTGAGCATTTTCTGGGGCATCGCGATTATGGTGATAGGGCTCGGTATGCAGGTGAAAGTACTGGCGCTGGCCCCGGACGCGACCGATGTCGCAATGGCGCTATTTTCAGGCATCTTTAATATTGGTATTGGCGCTGGCGCGCTGGTAGGTAATCAGGTGAGTTTGCACTGGTCAATGTCAGCCATCGGCTATATTGGCGCCATACCCGCCTGTGCCGCGCTGGTATGGGCTGTGCTCATATTCCGCAAATGGCCAGTGACGCTGGAAGAACAACCGCATTAAGACATTCGTCTGCCGGGAACAGGTTTCCGGCAGACGACAATGCGCCTTAGTGGTACGTTTTAATAATTTCCAACACGCCGTTGATAATAAATTGCACGCCCATACACACCAGCAGGAATCCCATTAAGCGGGAGATCGCTTCAATCCCCCCTTTACCCACCAGCCGCATAATAGCGCCAGAACTGCGTAAGCATCCCCACAGGATCACCGCCACGGCAAGAAAAATAATCGGCGGCGCGACCATAATGACCCAGTCGGGAAACTCGCCGCCATGACGCACCGTGGAAGCGGAACTGATGATCATTGCGATGGTCCCCGGTCCTGCGGTGCTTGGCATCGCCAGTGGAACAAACGCAATATTGGCCGTCGGTTCGTCTGCCAGCTCCTCCGATTTGCTTTTCGCTTCCGGCGACTCATGCGCCTTCTGCTGCGGGAAAAGCATTCTGAAGCCGATAAACGCCACGATTAACCCCCCGGCGATCCGTAGCCCTGGAATCGAAATACCGAAGGTGTTCATAACTAACTGCCCGGCGTAGTACGCCACCATCATAATAGCGAAGACATAAACCGAAGCCATATAGGACTGCCGGTTGCGTTCCGCACTATTCATATTGCCCGCAAGGCCAAGAAACAGCGCCACGGTGGTTAGCGGATTGGCTAACGGGAGCAGTACGACCAGCCCCAATCCAATCGCTTTAAACAAATCCATCATAATACTATCTCTTACCCATCAGCGTTTCATGAACCGGAAGTATAAAGTGAAATTACCCAGGCGCGCCATTTCGCCAGTGTGCAAATTAATATCCTCTACAACCTATAACCTGTAATTATCAATTAGTTACAAGTTATCACAGCACAATACCCCGGACGCCTTTTAGCAAATCGTGGCATCGGCCAATTCATTTAGTTGACTTATACTTGCCTGGGCAATAGTATCTGACGAAATTAATTACTTGCCGGGGCAACCATTTTGAAAAGCACCAGTGATCTGTTCAATGAAATCATTCCGCTGGGTCGCTTGATCTACATGGTAAATCAAAAAAAAGATCGCCTGTTAAATAACTATTTATCCCCGCTGGATATCACCGCAACACAGTTTAAAGTGCTGTGCTCGATACGCTGCGCGGGATGTATTACCCCGGTTGAACTTAAAAAAGTGCTGTCTGTCGATCTCGGCGCATTGACGCGGATGCTCGACCGCCTGCTGTGCAAAGGCTGGATCGAAAGACTGCCAAATCCTAATGACAAACGCGGCGTACTGGTGAAGCTAACGCCGGACGGCGCGGCAATTTGTGAGCAATGTCATCAACGACCAGGGCAAGACCTGCATCAGGAATTAACAAAAAACTTAACGGCGGACGAAGTGGCAACGCTTGAGTATTTGCTCAAGAAAATTCTGCCGTAGACAAAAAAGAGGTATGACGATGTCCAGACGCAACACTGACGCTATTACTATTCATAGCATTTTGGACTGGATCGAGGATAACCTGGAGTCGCCGCTCTCACTGGAAAAAGTGTCTGAGCGTTCAGGATATTCCAAATGGCACCTGCAACGGATGTTTAAAAAAGAGACCGGTCATTCATTAGGTCAATACATCCGCAGCCGTAAGATGACGGAAATCGCGCAAAAATTAAAAGAGAGCAACGAGCCCATTCTCTATCTGGCGGAACGCTATGGCTTTGAGTCACAGCAAACATTGACCCGGACGTTCAAAAACTATTTTGATGTGCCGCCACACAAATACCGGATCACCAATATGCATGGCGAATCACGGTATATGCTGCCGCTGAACCATGGCAACTACTAGTTTGTTTATGCGCCACGCGAAGAGCACCATGAAAATGCTGTTTCCCGCCCTGCCGGGTCTGTTACTTATCGCCTCCGGATATGGCATTGCAGAACAAACTTTGTTACCTGTGGCGCAAAATAGCCGCGATGTGATGCTTCTGCCCTGTGTGGGCGATCCGCCAAATGACCTTCACCCCGTGAGCGTGAACAGCGATAAGTCAGATGAATTAGGCGTGCCCTATTATAACGACCAACACCTTTAACCTCTTTGCCCCGTTTTGCGGGGCATTTTTTTAGTACCGTCTGGCGATGACAAGTCCGCCGCTATTACCTCGCGGCATGGTCTGAAATTAGCGTTTGTCTTCTTAGTAACATAATGCCTCATCCCCTGACGCGCGCAGTACGGCGCACACGAAATCCAAACACATTGATATAGAGTCCAGCCATAATCAGTACTGCGCCCGCAAGCTGCATCCCGGTCAACGTTTCCCCGAGTAACACCGCGGCGCTCGCCAGCCCGACTACCGGCACCAGCAATGATAACGGCGCCACGCGCCAGGTCTCATAACGCCCCAGTAACGCGCCCCAGATGCCGTAGCCAAGTATAGTGGCGACAAAAGCCAGATAAAGCAGCGACAATATCGTCGTCATATCGATGGTAATAAGGCTTTGCGTAATGTGATCCGCCCCCTCCAGTAGCAGCGATGACAGCAGGAACGGCAGGATCGGGATCAGCGCGCTCCAGACCACCAGCGACATCACCGCCGGGCGCAGACTATGTTGCATAATTTTTTTATTAAAGATATTGCCGCAGGCCCAGCTAAATGCCGCCGCCAGAGTCAGCATAAATCCCGACATCGCTATATGCTGTCCGTTGAGACTGGCTTCAATCAATACCAGTACACCTATAATCGCCAGGGCGATCCCCGCTAACTGCTTACGTTGTAACCGCTCACTAAAAACAAACGCCCCTAACGCCATGGTAAAAAAGGCCTGCGCCTGTAATACCAACGACGCCAGTCCTGCGGGCATACCAAACTTTATCGCGCAAAAGAGAAAGGCGAACTGCCCAAAGCTTATCGTCAGGCCATAGCCCAGCAACAGCGTAAGCGGGACTTTAGGCCGGGCGACAAAGAAAATTGCCGGAAACGCCACCAGTAAAAATCGTAATCCTGCCAGCAATAATGGCGGCATATGGTGCAGGCCTACTTTGATGACAACAAAATTGAGCCCCCATACGACAACCACCAGTAACGCCAAAAAACCGTCTTTACGCGACATCATCGGCCCCTGTCATTATTAAAATTTTGTAAAAAGGTAAGTTATCGGAAATCAGTGCGCCATAACAGGACTTTTCTTTTTACCGTGAGCATGGCATTGAACAACACACGATGGGCAAAATCCTGCGTTATGGTATGTTAAGACTACGCTATAGCGTACAGACATCATGCTTTTGCGGGCACGGTAGATTAAAACGTCCCGATACGTAACCTCCATTTCAGGCAGGAAAAATGAATCCAGGATTGAGACGTTCGACGTTGGCTCTACTCGCCTCATCGCTGTTATTGACAATTGGACGCGGGGCCACGCTCCCCTTTATGACCATCTATCTTAACCGTCAGTACGGTTTAGGCGTGGATCTGATTGGCTACGCGCTGACCAGCGCGTTAACGATCGGCGTCATCTTTAGTCTTGGCTTTGGGATTCTGGCGGACAAGTTTGATAAAAAGCGCTACATGTTACTCGCGATTATCGCCTTCGCCTGCGGATTTATCGCCATCCCAATGGTGCATAATGTCGTACTGGTTGTCCTGCTTTTTGCGCTTATTAACTGTGCCTATTCGGTTTTTTCTACCGTCCTGAAGGCCTGGTTCGCCGATAATCTCACCGCGACAACAAAAACACGGATTTTTTCGCTCAACTATACCGTACTCAATATCGGCTGGACGGTTGGCCCGCCGCTCGGCACGCTGCTGGTGATGCAAAGCATCAATTTACCCTTCTGGCTTGCCGCTATCTGTTCCGCATTTCCGCTGGTCTTTATTCAGGTATGGGTGACACGTTCGGTTGACGCCAGCGAGGGGAAAAATGCCGCTATCTGGTCTCCCTCCGTTCTGCTGCGCGACAAAGCATTATTGTGGTTTACGCTTTCGGCATTTCTGGCCTCCTTTGTGGGGGGCGCCTTTGCGTCCTGTATTTCACAGTACGTTATGGTCGTTGCCGATAGCGGCTTCGCGGAAAAAGTGGTAGCCGTCGTCCTGCCGGTTAATGCGGTTATTGTGGTCAGTTTGCAATACGCCGTGGGCCGTCGACTTACCGCCGTCAATATTCGACCAATGATGACGACCGGCACCGTCTTTTTTATCGCCGGGCTCATCGGATTTATTTTTTCAGGCGACAATCTGTTTTTTTGGGGGCTTTCAGCGGCAGTATTCACGATTGGCGAAATTATTTATGCCCCCGGCGAATATATGTTAATTGACAACATTGCGCCTGCCGGGATGAAAGCCAGCTATTTTTCAGCGCAATCGCTGGGCTGGCTGGGTGCGGCGGTAAACCCGCTGGCCAGCGGCGTCATCCTGACGACGCTTCCCGCCTGGTCGCTTTTCGTTGTCCTGATAATCGCCATTGTGTTCGCCTGGGCACTGATGTTAAAAGGAATGCGGATTACCCCTACGCAACAGGCTATCACCTGTTAATTATCTGCAGCCAGTGATGTGCGCAGTTTCTGGCGCACCGGGTTAACCCTATATATTGCAGGCTAATTATCTGCTGTCACTGCGGTAATTCAGGAATATTCCTGGGCGCTGACGAAAATATTCTAATGCTTTACCCTTCCAGTAAAATAAATACGCAATTCAGACTTTGCTTAAGCATAAATTAGTACTATAGTCTGTACGAGGTTTTTTAAAAAAGAGGATGCACGCTAAAATAAGGAGAAACGAGATGTTAGGCAGTATTAACCTTTTTATCGTTGTATTAGGAATTATTTTATTTTCCGGATTTCTGGCCGCCTGGTTCAGTCACAAATGGGATGATTAATGAACGGAGATAATCCCTCGCAGAGCCGGCCCCTTGCTGCATCGTTGCGCAAGGGGCCGCTTTTGTCTGGATGGCAGGCAAAAAAAACCGCCGGTTCACCAGCGGTAAATGCTTGCATGGATAGATTTGTGTTTTGCTTATACGCTACCGGGCAAATTCTTGCGAGGATAACGGATCGCTAACGACTGTAGCACCGTCAATATCAATGAAGCTTAAACGATACGCAACCAGACCTGAATAAGACATTATGGGACTTTTTGTCCCCAGGGCGCTTTTACAAGACCCATAGTATCAGGCCAGCCGCGTGCCCCCTATGGCTGACCTGGAGATTGCCGGTTAGCGCGCGTTATTTTTGCAATCGGTTCACGCGAACAAGCGGTTCCTTCGCTTTCTTGTCCAGACTACCGTTAATGTTGATCATTTGATCCGGCTGAACTTCCCGCCCATCAAATACGGCGGAAGGAATTATCACGTTAATCTCGCCGGATTTATCACGAAATACATAGCGATCGTCGCCTTTATGATCAATAAGGTTGCCGCGCAGCGAAACGGTCGCGCCATCATGCAGGGTTTTTGCCTGTTCGATGGTCATTTTTTCTGCATCATCCGTACCACGATAACCATCCTCAATAGCATGAGGCGGCGGCGGTGCCACGTCTTTTTTTAATCCCCCCTGATCTTCCGCTAGCGCGTAAGGCATTATCAGAAAACTTAAAAATGCAGCCACCTGTAGTTTCATGCTCTCTCCTTAATAACGTCTATTTGACGTATTAAGTCTGGCCGCTATTTTTAGTTTTTACAAACATGAATTTACCCGCAGAATATTAAGCAATAAAATCAACCCATCCGGATTAATATGCAACCGACATCAGCGCCGGTGAGCGCGAAAGCGTAACGGCGTAATAGTTAACTTGCCACATAGCTGAAGTCATATGCATCAACGTCTGGATAGCAATTCAGAATAATCGGCTTTATTTTTTGAGGATAATGGCCTTATGCATAATCAATGACAGTCATCGCCGCAGGAAAGTAAGCAAGTTATGCAACAGCGGGCTTGTTGGTAACTGGATAAAATAATCATTCACTGACAATGTCATAAAATAAATATGCCATACTTGAGAAGAACGAACAGATTTCATTTGTCTCTGTAACGGAAAAATAAACGATGAGATTAGAACAGCACGATATTGTCACCCTTGATGAAGCCGAATCCCTCGATAGCCTGACAAAAAAACTTGGTGATTTACTGGTTAACCAGAAACTCCGTCTGACCACTGCAGAATCCTGCACTGGCGGGAAACTGGCTTCAGCATTGTGCGCAGCAGAAGATACGCCCTCATTTTACGGTGTGGGTTATGTCACCTTTACTGATGAAGCCAAAGCAAAAATCTTACGCGTACAACGCCACAGCCTTGCCGAACATACCGCCGTCAGCGAAGCGGTCGTTACTGAAATGGCACAGGGCGCTAAGGATCAGGCTGAGGTCAATATCAGCATAGCGATCAGCGGCTATGGCGGTCCGGAAGGCGGCGAAGATGGCACGCCGGCGGGCACCGTTTGGTTTGCCTGGAATATTAACAATACAACTTTTACAAGCCGACAACATTTCAACGGAGATTGTCAGGAAGTATTGGAAAAATGCGTACGCTTCGCCCTCGCTGAATTGCTTTTTCTGTTAACGAAGAAAGCATAAACAATAATTTCATCTGACCGGTCAGAATAACTCCCGGTCAGAATAAAAAAATGCGAGCCTATGGCCCGCATCGTATGTGCAATATTTCAGAATATATTTATGAAATATCAGGAGTAAAATTAATTGCCGGATTTCCGTCCGCCACTGTGGCTATTCTGGCCACCTTTTTTACCCGCTTCAGATGCACGCTGTGGGTCGTTTTTAAAGTTCCCACCGCTATGCTGGCCGCCTTTACGACCTGCTTCTGAGGCTTTCTCTTTATCTTCTGCAAAATTACCGGAACCGCCGCGATGTTCTGCCATAATATAATCCTCATGATGATGTTGCGTTTTAAATATGATATGTCTTCTCATATCATGTGATACAGTTCTAAATCTAGTCGCCCTGTGCGCAGTGTCAAATTCATTTCTGCATTATTTACATAATGCCAATGCATGGCGGAAAATATATTTTTTGAAAACATCAACAGCGAAGCGGTAATAAATCTTTGGCAATCAAGCCACCACGGGAAAATAAGTAGAAAAATCCGAATGCACGCCCTTGTTATATTCAGACAACTTAACCCCATAAATTTAACTGGCTGTCATCAGAAGTGCAGGATTCATTTTCAGGCGGTTGTTCGACAGTGCCGAACAACCGTATCAGCTTAGCGATCGAGCCCACGATATTGCAACATGGGGTCAATATGCGGTTCATGTCCACGCCAGGCTGAATAAAGCGTTTCTAAATCAGTACTATTCCCCCGGGAAAGGATAGCATCACGAAAACGCTGCCCGTTTTCACGCGTCAGGCCGCCCTGCTCTACAAACCATTGATAACCGTCATCCGCTAACATTTGCGTCCAAAGATAGGCGTAGTATCCCGCTGCGTAGCCGCCGCCGAAGATATGGGCAAAATAACTGCTGCGATAGCGGGGCGGCACTGCCGGTAAATCAAGATGCTCGGCGGCCAGCGCCTGCTGCTCAAACTCAGCGACAGACTGCTCTGCTACGCTCTCCTCCAGCATATGCCAGCGCATATCCAGCAATGCGGCGCCGAGCAATTCAGTCATATCGTAACCTTTATTAAATAAACTCGCCTTGCGCATTTTTTCCTGTAAATCAGCAGGCATTTTTTCACCGCTGTCGACATGACGCGCGTAGCGTTCGAACACACGTGGATGGCTCGCCCAATGCTCATTAATCTGGGAGGGAAACTCGACAAAGTCGCGGGGCGTATTGGTACCTGAAAGCGTGGCATAACGCTGGACGGCAAACAAACCATGTAACGTATGACCAAACTCATGGAAGAGTGTAATAACGTCGTCCCAAAGCAGTAATGCAGGCTGCCCATCAACAGGTTTCTGATAGTTACATACGTTGTATATAACGGGCCGGGTTTCATTGAGTGTGGATTGCTCGACAAAATTCCCCATCCACGCGCCGCCGCTTTTCGAGTCCCGCGCGAAGAAGTCGCCATAAAATAACGCCATGCCGACACCATCGGAATCGAAAATCTCCCACACCCGAACATCAGGGTGATACACCGGAATGTCAAAACGCTCGACGAAGGTGATGCCGAATAGCTGGTTGGCGGTCCAGAAAACCCCCTCTTGCAACACCGTATTTAAGGCAAAATAGGGCTTCAGTTGCGCTTCATCTAACGCATATTTTTCCCGCCGTACCTGTTCGGCATAGAACATCCAGTCCCAGGCCTGAACGGTGTAGCCGCCCTGCTCACCATCAATGACGTTCTGAATTTCCGCCTGTTCATTGAGTACCCGCTGACGCGCTGGCGGCACAATGCCACGCATAAAGCTCAGTGCGGCTTGCGGCGTTTTCGCCATTTGATCGGCCATTTTCCATGCGGCATAATTGGGGAAACCCAGCAGTTTTGCCTGACAGCGACGAATCTCTACCAGACGCTGAACGATAGCGCGGGTATCGTGGGCATCTCCTTTTTCCGCCCGAGTCCATGACGCTGCGAATAAATTTTCGCGAGTCTGGCGATCGCGCAGTGTAGCAAGCGCAGGCTGTTGCGTCGTATTAAGGAGCGGAATGAACCAGCGCTCCTCCAGGCCTTTTTCACGCGCCGCTTCGGCAGCGACGGTCATTTCTTCCGGGCTTAATCCTGCCAGGCAATGCGCATCATCTACCGCCAGCCCGCCCGCTTTACTTGCCGCCAGCAGACGCTGATTAAACTGACTCATTAAGGTCGCGGATTCAGTATTCAATACTTTCAGTCGCGCTTTATCCTCTTCGGCAAGCTGCGCGCCTGCCAACACAAAACGCTGATGGATCACATCGACCAACCGTAGCGACTCATCATCCAGCCCCAGTGAGTGACGCTGTTGCCAGACGGCATCCACGCGAGCGAATAACGCGCTATTCAGATAAATATCGTTGGAGAGCGCCGCCAGCTCGGCAGAAAAGGCCTCATCCAACCGCTGGAGTTCATCGTTAGTATGCGCGGCCGTCATCGCGAAAAAAACGCTGGTGACGCGTGACAGAAGCGCCCCGCTTTGCTCCAGCGCCAGAAGCGTATTCGTAAAATCAGGGGCCGCCGGATGATTGACGATGGCCTCGATTTCCACGCGTTTTTGCCGCACGCCCTCATCAAAAGCAGGACGATAATGGCAATCTTTGATCCGATCAAAACGCGGTGCCTGATAAGGCAACATACTCTGGTCTAACAAAGGATTCGTCGACATTTTTCACTCCTGAAAATAGGTTGATCATAAGAGTAAGCTTCCCCCTATGCTGACCGCAACCGTGTTAACCAGGATTACCCTTTCATAAACGCCGCGTGCTATGGTAATACAACACAAAAAGCGTTGAGGAACTGTGTGATGATCGTTTTAGTAACTGGAGCAACCGCAGGGTTTGGCGAGTGCATTGCACGCCGTTTTGTTGAGAATGGACATAAAGTCATTGCCACGGGACGTCGTCATGAACGCCTGCAAGCGTTAAAAGATGAGCTTGGCGAGAACGTATTGACCGCCCAACTGGACGTGCGCAACCGCGCGGCCATCGAAGAGATGATGGCCTCTCTGCCTGCGCAGTGGCGCGATATTGATGTGCTGGTCAATAACGCCGGTCTGGCGCTGGGTCTTGAACCGGCGCATAAAGCCAGCGTAGAAGACTGGGAAACTATGATCGATACTAATAATAAAGGCTTAATTTATATGACCCGCGCCGTGCTGCCAGGAATGGTCGAACGTAATCGCGGTCATATCATTAACATCGGTTCAACCGCCGGCAGTTGGCCTTATGCTGGTGGCAACGTCTATGGCGCGACGAAAGCCTTTGTGCGCCAGTTTAGCCTGAATTTGCGCACGGATTTACACGGCACGGCGGTTCGCGTGACCGACATTGAACCGGGTCTGGTTGGCGGTACCGAGTTTTCCAGCGTCCGTTTCAAAGGCGACGATGAGAAAGCGGGTAAAACTTACGAAAATACCACCGCGCTCACGCCAGAAGACATTACCGAAGCGGTATGGTGGGTGGCCACGCTCCCCGCGCATGTGAATATTAATACCGTTGAAATGATGCCTGTTACCCAATCCTTCGCAGGGCTCAGCGTCCACCGTAGCTAAGGGGTTATACCCGGTCTGCGGGCCGGGTAATCCCTGGCAAACGTATCTGCAACCAGAAACATGATCGGTATAGACCGCCACGGAAAAGTGGTAGAGTATCCGGGTCAACCGCCTAAAAAGTAAGAATGAATGACCGTCGAAACGCAGCTTAACCCTACACAGCCTGTCAACCAGCAAATTTACCGTATTCTTCGGCGTGATATCGTGCATTGTCTTATCCCGCCTGGCACGCCGCTATCAGAAAAAGAGGTCTCAACCCGTTTTAACGTTTCGCGTCAACCGGTGCGCGAGGCTTTTATAAAGCTGGCGGAAAATGGGTTGATTCAGATCCGCCCTCAGCGCGGTAGTTATGTGAATAAGATTTCGCTTTCTCAGGTACAGAATGGCTGTTTTGTACGGCAGGCGATCGAATGCGCGGTGGTCCGCCGTGCGGCGGCGATGATCACCGACAACCAGTGCTATCAACTGGCGCAAAACCTGCACCTGCAACATATTGCCATCGAGCGCAAACAGATTGATGATTTTTTCCAGCTTGATGACGATTTCCACCAAAAACTGGCGCAGATCGCCGATTGCCAGTTAGCGTGGGATACCATTGAAAATATCAAAGCGACAATCGACCGGGTTCGCTATATGAGTCTGGATCATGTTTCTCCGCCGGAGATGTTGTTGCGCCAGCACCATGATATTTTCTCCGCGCTGGAAAATCGTGACGGCAATGCGGTTGAGAGCGCAATGACCCAGCATTTGCAGGAAATTAGCGAATCCGTTCAGCTTATCCGTCAGGAAAACAGCGGCTGGTTTAGCGAAGAGTAACCCCCTTTAACGTCGGGGTGAGACGCCTTCTCCGCTTTCTCACCCTGCACATTCCCGCCTAAAAAGCCGTGAGCTTGATCAAAAACAAAAAAAATTCGCAACGATAAGCGTATTTATATGTCGCCCGTCATGCGGGGAAACCTGCGGGCTTTGGCAGTAAGTTTGAAAGGAGAAAACACCATGATGACATACGATCGTAACCGTAACGCAATCACTACCGGTAGCCGGGTCATGATAAGCGGCACGGGCCATACCGGGATTATCAAAGCCATTGAGAGCGAAGGTCTGGATGCAGGTCAAATTCGCCGCGGCAAAACGGTGATTGTCGAAGGTTGTGAAGGTAAATTCGCGCCGGTCGAATTGATTCGTCTTGGCATGAACTGATACCACAGGCCGCCAGGAACCGTTCCGGCCTTCCCGGTAGCATAATGCTACCGGGTCTCTGTTACGCTATTTCAAGCGCTCGGCATATTTCGCCACGCTCGCTTTCGCGCCATATGTCAGTAAACTGTCATAGGCTTCTTGCACTTTTTGCGTAAACCGCGCCGCCTGTGGCAAATCGTTGCCGAAAATTTCAGCCATTCCCAGCAGCGCCTTAACACGACTGGCGCCTTCTTCACTGTTTGCCACGGCGCGCTGAATAACCGGCAATAGCGGATCGCTAATGTCGATCGCCTTGCCCTGTTCATCCACGCCGCCAACGTAACGCATCCACCCCGCCACGCCCAGCGCCAGCAAATCAAAATCGCTATGATTAGCAAGATGCCAGCGAACGGAGTCCAGCATACGCTGCGGAAGTTTCTGGCTACCATCCATCGCAATCTGCCAGGTACGATGACGCAGCGCCGGATTACAGTAACGCGCAATCAACTGATCGGCATAACGCTGTAAATCTACCCCCTGGACTTTCAGCGTTGGCGCCTGCTCGCGTAACATTAACGCCTGCGCGGTCAGACGATAGTTGTCGTCAGCCATGCAGTCATTAATATGCTGATAGCCGGCAAGATACCCCAGATAAGCCAGGAATGAATGACTGCCGTTAAGCATTCGCAGTTTCATCTCTTCAAACGGAACCACGTCGGCGACCAACGTCGCGCCCGCGTTTTCCCACTGCGGACGACCCGCCACAAACGTATCTTCTATCACCCACTGGCGAAACGGTTCACAGGCAACGCCCGCCGGATCGCGCACGCCGGTCAGTTGTTCGATTTTATCCAGCGTCTCCGGCGTGACCGCAGGGACAATCCGATCAACCATGGTTGACGGAAATGTCACGTTTTGCTCGATCCATATCGCCAGTTCCGCATCCACCTCCCGGGCGTAAGCCGTCACAACCTGACGCGTCACATGCCCATTTTCCGGCATGTTGTCGCAGGACATCACGGTAAATGCCGGTAAGCCTGCGGCTTTACGACGCGCTAACGCTTCGACAATAATACCCGGTGCCGTTAGCGGTTGATGCGGATTTTGCAGGTCGGCTGCAATCATGGGATGTTCCAGCAGAAGTTGGCCCGTGGCTGGCGAATGACAATACCCTTTCTCGGTAATGGTCAGAGACACAATCGCTATTTGCGGTTCGCACATCGCCGCCAGCACACGTTCCAGACCATCAACCTGAACATGCAACGCCGCTTTGACGACGCCCACCACACGCGCCGTCCAGGCTTCCGCCGACATCTCCGCCACGGTATAGAGGTTATCCTGCTGCTTTAGATCGGCAATCTGCTGTTCGCCGCCAATAAGATTAACCTCATAATAGCCCCAGTCGCTATGCTGCTCCGCAGCCAGAATATCTGTATAAACCCCCTGATGCGCGCGATGAAACGCGCCAAAACCGAGATGGACCATCCGCGCCGCCAGCGCCGTGCGATCGTAATCAGGAAGCGTCGCCTTTGCCGATAAAAGCCTGTTTTGCATTTTATAACCTCTATATTCTGAAAGCGGAACAGTCGCAGAGTAACGCCTGCCCTGGTGCATTTGGATTTACGCTAATTAAACAAAAGTGACCGGACAGCATGGCCGAAACCGCATTAGCGTTCCGGCCATACCGTCGACACGATTTAACTCGTCTGGGTTGCGGAGTGGCGTAACTTCTCTGCCGCTGTCGCTTCCGCCGCATCCTCAGGCAAGCTCAGATCGCGATCTCTGACCTCCGGCATCAACAGCGCAGAAATCAGACCAATACACGAGTAGAGCACCAGCATAATTAAGATGGGCAGCCAGGAATCGGTCATGTTACAAAAGATCCCCGCAAGAACAGGGCCAAAGCCAACCGCCACCAGGCCTCCTGCCTCTTTTGAAATCGCCATCCGGGTGAAGCGATTACGCGATCCGAAAATTTCTGCCATGGTGATGTTTTCCAGCGCAAATAATCCCAGTACGGCAAAGTTATGAATAACAATGAGCGCCGCCATAATTACGCCAGGGCTATACGTTTTATCTACCACAATAGACAGCATCGGCCAGGCGAGAATAATCGCGGAGATATTCAATATTATATACGGCAGCCGACGACCGTATTTATCGGACAACCACCCCAAGAGTGGGATAGTGATAAAACCAATTACGGAACTTATCATTAACGCATCGGTTGGGATAGATTTGTTAAATAATAACGTCTGAACTAAATATCCGGCAAGGAAGGTTTGAATAAGCCCCGAATTCCCCGCTTGTCCAAAACGCAAACCGGTGGCCAGCCAGAAAGATTTGCTGGTAAACATCGCGCCCAATGTATTTTCTGACGCAGGCGTTAACGCTGGCGATTTTTCGCCTTCGCTTACTTTTTCGAATACCGGGCTTTCTTTCAGATTCATTCGCAGCCAGATCGCGAATATCATGACAACGACGCTCGCCAGGAAAGGAATACGCCATCCCCAGGCGATCAGTTGTTCGCGTTCAAGCGCAAAGAACATCACCGCCCAGATCGCCGTCGCGCTCAACGTACCGCAGTTGGTGCCCATCGCGACCAGCGAGGAAATGATGCCACGCTTTCCTTTCGGCGCATACTCGGCCAGCATGGTACCCGCGCCGGAAATTTCCGCCCCGGCGCCCAGCCCCTGTATAATTCGCAATGTTACCAGTAATACTGGCGCAAAAATGCCGATTTGCGCATACGTCGGCAGTACGCCAATCAGCGTGGTGCAGATCCCCATCATGGTGATAGTAATAAACAATACTTTTTTTCGTCCGATGCGGTCGCCCATTTTACCAAAAACAAAGGCGCCGATAATTCTGGCTATATAACCTGCACCATAGGTGCCCATTGCCAGAATAAGCGCCATCGCGGCAGACTGTTCCGGGAAAAATATCTCATGGAAGACCAGAGCCGCGCCTAGTGAATATAACTGAAAATCCATAAATTCAAGCGCGGTGCCTAACCAGCCAGATACGGCAGCGCGCACTAAATCCTGAGTCGATCGTTCATGCTTTATTTGTGTCATATAGGCAATCTCTAAGAGGTAAGATGCGTACCACTTACTCGCAATTATTTATATTATTTCGCAAACGTGAGTAAGACTTTGCAGCATTGACGCTGGTCTTTCTCGAAAAGCTCAATCGCGTCGGTGACATGTTGATAATCAAATGTATGCGTTATCAGCTTATCCGGATCAATAAGCCCTTTATTCAGCCAGTCAATCACGACCGGGAATTTATTGGCATTAAGACGCGATGAATAAATAGCCAGCTCTTTTCCGGTAATACCCTGCTGTACAATCTCACACGGGTCGCTGGAAAATCCCATCAGGACAATGCGTGCCGCAGGCGATGCAAGGGTAATCGCCTCTTGCAGGATAGCGGGATGACAGGCGGCATCGACAATCAAGGTCGGTTTTAGCGCCTTCTGCTGTAGAAATTCCGCCAGTGAATGTTGACCATTATTGAGGGTCCAGTCAGCGCCGCTCTGCTTCGCCATCGCTAAACGCTCTTCAATGCGATCAACGACTATGACCGTTTTGACCTGATAAACCCCCTTCAGCGCCTGTACGGTCGTCAGTCCCATCGGGCCTGCGCCATAGATAAGCGCCACGTCCTGCTCGGTCGGATTCACTTGCCCCGTCACATTTGCCGCAATGGTAAACGGCTCAACCATGACGGCATGATGATCTGCGATGTTGTCCGGTATGCGATGAGCATTACGGGCCGGCGCCACCGCATACTCGCTGAAACCGCCGTCACGATGCACGCCCAGCACCACCAGCGAGGTACACACATTGGGTTTACCGACTGAACAAGGGTAACAATGCCCGCAACTGATCACCGGATCGACGGATACCCGTTCTCCTATCCGGTCGCGATTGACGTTGTCGCCTACCGCGTCGATGACACCGAAAAATTCATGGCCTATGACACGGGGATATTTTGCAAAGGGATTATGTCCCCGATAAATATGGCTATCGGAACCGCAGATACCCGCCAGTTTCACTTTAATGCGAACTTCGCCCGGCGCAGGCTGCGGAAGCGCGCGCGTTTCGATAGTTAATGTATTCGGTTTTTCGATTACGATGCTTTTCATTTTTCGCTCCTTACCAGTTCCACAGTGTGCCGTCTTCCAGGCGGGCCACCGGCAAATAGGCTGGATCGTACGGATATTTCGCCGCCAGTTTTTCATCGAACTCAATGCCCAGTCCTGGCTTGTCGCCCGGATGCATATAGCCGCCCTCGAACGTCCAGTTATGCGGGAAAACCTCCAGCATCTGTTCGGAGTAGCCCATAAACTCCTGCACGCCAAAGTTAGGCACCCACAGGTCGAAATGTAATGCCGCGGCCATACAAACCGGCGACAGATCGGACGGCCCATGCGAACCGGTACGCACCTGGTAGAGCGAGGCAAAATCGGCAATGCGGCGCATCCCGGTAATACCACCGGCATGGGTAAGCGTGGTGCGGATATAGTCAATCAATTGCTCTTCAATGAGCTGTTTGCAATCCCAGATACTGTTAAAGACTTCGCCTACCGCAATCGGCGTGACCGTATGCTGGCGGATGAGGCGGAAGCACGCCTGATTTTCAGCCGGCGTCGGGTCTTCCATCCAGAACAAACGATAGTCTTCAATACTTTTGCCAAAGCGGGCAGCCTCAATAGGCGTCAGTCGGTGATGCATATCGTGCAGAAGATGTTCATTAAACCCGAACGTATTACGCACGGCGTCAAACAGCTTTGGCGTAAAATCGAGATACTTTTCCGTTGACCACAATTGTTCTTCCGGCCACTGGCCTTTTGTCGCAGGCTCATAGGCCAGCCCCTTGCCTTTCGCCATGCCGTAGGTGGTTTTCATCCCCGGAACGCCGCACTGCACGCGGATTGCTTTGAACCCTTGCTCTTTATGACGCGCGTAGTCTTCCAGCACATCGTCGATGGTGTGGCCTGTGGTATGGCAATACACCATGACGCCTTCACGCGAAGCGCCGCCGAGTAACTGATACAACGGCATATTGGCGGCTTTGGCTTTAATATCCCATAGCGCCATATCAACCGCGGAAATGGCGGACATGGTGACAGGGCCACGGCGCCAGTACGCGCCTTTGTAGAAGAACTGCCAGATATCTTCGATGCGGCGAGCATCCCGCCCGATGAGCTGTGGGCACAGGTGATCGGTAAGGTACGAGGCCACCGGGAGCTCGCGTCCGTTCAGGGTGGCATCCCCCAGACCGGTGATCCCGTCTTCCGTGGTTATCTTTAAGGTGACGAAGTTACGCCCTGGACACGTAACAAAAACTTCAGCCCCTACAATCTTCATTTTTATTCCTTACATCGCATTATGGGATGCAGGAAATTTACCCAACTGAGCTACTACCATACAAGTATATTGATGTAAAAAGCGCTGCCAGATCACAAAATGTTCTGGTCGCGCGGCAATGTTACGTACGTCCCCATCCGACGACGATAATCAGCATTCCACACAGCGCGATCAGCGCGCCGCACCAGTCATAAACCGTGAGCCGGACGCCATCGACAACACGTAACCACAGGAGCGCAGTACAGACATATACCCCACCGTAAGCCGCATAAACCCGCCCACTCGCCGCCGGATGCAAGGTCAAAAGCCAGACGAATAACGTGAGTGACGCGGCGGCGGGCAGAAGCCACCACACGCTGGCGCCGCGCTTAAGCCATAGCCAGGGAAGAAAACATCCAATGATTTCACAGAGGGCGGTGACAAAGAAAAGCAGAGTCGTCTTTAGCATGAGATTCATTTGGTTACGAAATGATAAGTGATAATACAACAGAATATCGTTACGGTTATCCGGCCATTCTTGTGTATATGCCAGGCATAAGGATTGGTGTAGAATTTACAGGTGGTTTACCGCTTTTTCCCCTCTAATGAAAGGATGTTGTGATGAACAATACGCTGAGCAAACGCCTGTGCCTGACGGCAATGCTTACGTTGGCGGCCGTTGTATATACTACTTCCGCATTCGCTGAAACCAGTAAACTGGTGATTGAATCGGGAGATAGCGCACAAAGTCGTCAGGAAGCGGCGATGGAAAAGGAACAATGGAACGACACTCGCAGTCTGCGTCAGAAAGTGAATACCCGCGCAGAAAAAGAGTGGGACAAAGCCGATGCCGCCTTTGATAACCGCGATAAATGCGAGCAAAGCGCCAACATCAACGCCTATTGGGAGCCCAATACGCTGCGGTGTCTGGATCGTCGTACAGGTCGCGTTATTACGCCCTGATGCAGGATAACTAAAAGGAAGTGTAAGGATACAGTATGACAAGTGACTACAAGGTCAGACTGCGCCCGCTTGAGCGTGAAGATTTACGATTTGTCCACCAGCTTGATAATAATGCCAGCGTTATGCGTTACTGGTTTGAAGAGCCGTATGAGGCTTTTGTCGAACTGTCGGATCTCTACGACAAACACATCCACGACCAAAGCGAACGGCGCTTTGTTGTCGAATGCGATGGTGAAAACGCCGGACTGGTAGAACTGGTGGAAATTAACCATGTGCATCGGCGGGCGGAATTTCAGATTATTATTTCGCCGGAGTACCAGGGAAAAGGCCTGGCGTCACGCGCGGCCAAACTGGCGATGGATTACGGATTTACCGTACTCAATCTCTATAAATTGTATTTGATCGTCGATAAAGAGAATGAAAAAGCGATTCACATCTACAGTAAACTCGGGTTTAGAGTAGAAGGCGAGCTGATTCATGAGTTCTTCATTAACGGCGAATACCGTAACACCATCCGCATGTGTATCTTCCAGCAGCAGTATCTGGATGAACATAAAACGTCCGGTTCTACGCTCCTGAAACCCACCGCGCAGTAAACGCGGCGCGGTAGTCACGGAGAATCGCACCGCGCCCGGTTTAGTAGTAATCGATACGATTTTTAATGGTGTAATGGTGGGACACTGCCGGCTTAACGCTCTCATCGACGATAACAAGCCGGCAGTCAACAGGGTTCGCGTACGCATCATATTCGCAGCTCTGTGTGACGTTGCCGACCTGTCGATCATCCACCCGGCTGACTGCCGTGTAATCCAGCTTTTTACGCGGGTCCGCGGAGGGTTTTGCCGTCACAGAGAGCGTATTCTGCGAGTTTATGGTTGTCTTACCTAGCGGATAACCTTCGCTATCATAGCGATACTCGACTTTCATCTCTTTGCCCGTCGCCGATACCACAAAACCGTTGTCGTCCGTTTCCCAGGTCACGCCCGCCGAAGGTAACGCCGCCAGCTGGCACTTCCCCTGTAACTGCACCTTTTTTTCCAGCGTCTGAGCATCCCGGTAATAATTGGCATCCAGCACGAGCGCCAGCTCCGTATTATTCTCCAGATCGTGTAACTCAAGCGTATCAAAACAGCCTTCCTGTGAAAGCGTACCGGTGACCTGCTTCGCCACTTCGCCATTCTCACTCATCAATGTCTGGCTGAAATCCTTTACCGGACCACGTAATGGATCAAAATCAAATTCGTTCGAAAAACTGGCCATTTCCGGCGTAAAAGACTCAAGGGATTTCGGGTTATCACAACCTGCCAGTATCATGCACAATAACGTCAGTAAAAGGGGTTTCTTCACACGTATCACCAGGATGAAAAGATATTTATCATCATATTAGCAAATACAGTTATTTACACGAAAAATGCTAAGCTTAGAACATCGTCATTAATCACAGGAGTTCATGATGAAAATCGCAACTGCAATAGCCGCTCTGGCGTTAGTCAGCGCCCCCTCGCTGGTGATGGCGGCACCGGGATCGTGCGAGAGAGTAAAAAGCGATATTGAACAACGTATCATCAATAACGGCGTGCCGGCGGATAATTTTACGCTCACTATCGTTCCTAACGACCAGGCCGATCAGCCGGACTCACAGGTGGTGGGCCATTGCGCGAACGACACGCATAAAATTCTTTATACCCGCACCAGCAGCGGCAATGCGCCAGCCAATACCTCTCCCGCTCAGGACGGTTCATCCGCCGAACCGCAATAATCTCCTCCTGCCCTCCGGGTCCGGAGGGTAACGCTCTTTGACATGGATTAATAATCCTTACTCCCAAAGGGGTAAACTCATTACATCATTAGCATGTTAATAATTTCGTTATAGTTATCAATATATAGCGAAATAATAACGACAATGGAGTGAGTGATGCCCGGAGAAAAGCAACAAACAGGCGTTAGCCGCAGGACGTTAGTGAAATCAGCGGCGCTTGGCTCACTGGCGCTGGCTGCCGGAGGCGTATCTTTACCGTTTGGGATGCGTACCGCGGCCGCGGCGGTGCAGCAGGCCATGCGCAACGAAGAAGATAAAATCGTCTGGGGCGCCTGTTCGGTCAACTGCGGCAGTCGCTGCGCCCTGCGTCTGCATGTAAAAGATAATGAAGTCTGGTGGGTTGAAACTGATAATACTGGCGACGATGTCTACGGCAATCATCAGGTTCGCGCCTGTCTGCGGGGCCGTTCAATCCGTCGGCGCATTAACCATCCGGATCGCCTTAACTATCCCATGAAACGCGTTGGCCGCCGCGGCGAAGGCAAATTTGAACGCATTAGCTGGCAGGAAGCTCTGGACACCATTAGCGCCAGCCTGAAAAAGACCGTAGAGACCTACGGCAATGAAGCCGTTTATATCCACTATTCATCCGGCATCGTAGGCGGCAACATAACCCGCTCGTCGCCTGCCGCCTCGCCGGTGAAGCGTTTGATGAACTGCTACGGCGGTTCGTTGAATCAATACGGCTCATACAGTACCGCGCAAATTTCTTGCGCCATGCCCTACACCTATGGCTCCAACGACGGCAACAGCACGTCTGATATCGAAAACAGTAAACTGGTGGTCATGTTCGGCAATAATCCGGCTGAAACACGCATGAGCGGCGGCGGCATTACCTGGTTTCTGGAGCAAGCGCGTGAACGCTCAAATGCGCGCTTGATCGTGATAGATCCGCGCTATACCGATACCGCTGCCGGACGTGAAGACGAGTGGATACCGATTCGCCCCGGCACCGACGCCGCGCTGGTGGCGGGAATTGCCTGGGTATTGATTAACGAAAATCTCGTTGACCAGCCTTTTCTCGACAACTATTGCATCGGCTACGATGAAAAGACCCTTCCGGCTGACGCGCCCCCCAATGGCCATTATAAGGCTTATATTTTGGGCCAGGGCGAGGACGGTATCGCCAAAACGCCGCAGTGGGCGTCACACATTACCGGCATCCCCGCCGATCGGATTATCAAACTGGCGCGCGAGATAGGTAGCGTCAAGCCGGCCTACATCTGTCAGGGTTGGGGACCGCAGCGTCAGGCGAACGGCGAACAAACCGCTCGCGCCATCGCCATGTTACCGATTCTGACCGGCAACGTCGGCATTCATGGCGGTAATAGCGGCGCACGCGAATCCACTTACACCATTACCATTGAACGTCTGCCGGTCCTGGAGAATCCCGTTAAAACCGCCATCTCCTGCTTTAGCTGGACGGACGCCATTGCGCGCGGCCCGGAAATGACCGCCCTGCGCGACGGCGTACGCGGCAAAGATAAGCTGGATGTTCCGATCAAATTTCTATGGAACTACGCTGGCAACACCCTGATTAATCAGCATTCGGATATTAATAAAACCCATGAAATTCTTCAGGATGAAGCGAAATGCGAAATGATTGTGGTCATCGACAATTTTATGACCTCTTCCGCGAAGTACGCCGATATTTTACTGCCGGATCTCATGACCGTCGAACAGGAAGATATCATCCCCAATGATTACGCCGGCAATATGGGATATCTGATTTTTATTCAACCGGCGACGACGCCTAAGTTTGAACGCAAGCCCATCTACTGGGTACTCAGCGAAATCGCCAGACGCCTCGGCGACGATGTGTATCAGCGGTTTACCGAAGGCCGTACACAGGCGCAATGGCTGCAATATCTGTACGCCAAAATGCAGGCAAGAGATCCGGCATTGCCCGCGTATGACGAGCTGAAAAAAATGGGCATCTATAAACGCAAAGATCCCAACGGCCATTTTGTCGCCTATAAAAAATTTCGTGAAGATCCGCAGGCCAATCCGTTAAAAACGCCGTCCGGTAAAATCGAAATCTACTCGAGCCAACTCGCTCACATCGCCAGTACCTGGGAGCTGGCGGAAGGCGACGTGATAAGCCCACTGCCGATTTATACCCCTACTTTTGAAGGATGGGACGATCCGAAACGGAGCACCTTCCCGCTACAGCTGTTTGGCTTTCACTATAAATCCCGTACCCATTCAAGCTACGGCAATATTGATGTTCTGCAGGCCGCCTGTCGCCAGGAGGTGTGGATAAATCCGCTCGATGCGCAAAAACGCGGTATCGCGAATGGCGATAAGGTTCGCGTCTTTAACGATCGTGGAGAGGTGCGTCTACCCGCCAAAGTCACGCCGCGTATTCTGCCGGGCGTCAGCGCGATGGGTCAGGGCGCATGGCATAATGCGGATATGGCTGGCGATAAAATTGACCACGGCGCCTGCATCAATACGCTCACGACGCTGCGTCCTTCCCCCCTGGCAAAAGGGAATCCTCAACATACAAATCTGGTGGAAATCGAAAAAATCTAAGCCGCCTGCTCCGGGACGTTTTTACGCGCCCGGAGCTCCCCGTTTTGCGAACACAACGACATTTAAAACTCTTTTTTGGATGAGCATAGTGAGCTGTTATGAAAATCACCAACCCTGAGGCATTAATGGCGGCCAGTATCAGCCGACGAAGCCTGGTGAAAACCTCCGCTATCGGTAGCCTTGCGCTTGCCAGTAGCGCTTTCACCCTTCCGTTCTCCCGCATCGCCCACGCCGCAGCAGACCTCGCATCTGGCAATGTGGCAGAAAAAGCGGTCTGGAGTTCATGTACCGTTAACTGCGGCAGCCGCTGCCTGCTGCGCCTGCACGTAAAAGATGACACCGTATATTGGGTTGAATCAGATACCACGGGCAACGATGAATATGGCAACCATCAGGTACGCGCCTGCCTGCGCGGTCGTTCTATTCGTCGCCGGATGAATCATCCCGATCGCCTGAAATATCCGATGAAACGCGTTGGTAAACGAGGAGAAGGCAAATTCGAACGTATCAGTTGGGATGAAGCGTTGGATACCATCGGCGATAACCTGAAACGTATCCTCAAGGACTACGGCAACGAAGCGGTACATGTGCTTTACGGTACCGGCGTGGACGGCGGCAATATTACCAATTCTAACGTACCGTATCGCCTGATGAATGCCTGCGGCGGCTATCTCAGCCGTTACGGTAGCTACAGCACCGCCCAAATCAGCGCGGCCATGAGCTATATGTTCGGCGGCAACGACGGCAACAGTCCGGATGATATCGCCAATACAAAACTGGTGGTGATGTTTGGCAATAACCCCGCGGAAACACGTATGAGCGGCGGCGGCGTGACATACTATGTCGAACAGGCGCGCGAGCGCTCCAACGCCCGGATGATCGTCATTGACCCGCGTTATAACGACACTGCCGCCGGCCGCGAAGACGAGTGGCTGCCGATTCGCCCAGGTACCGATGGCGCGCTGGCGGCGGCAATCGGCTGGGTGCTGATTACCGAAGATCTTATTGATAAACCGTTTCTGGATAAATACTGCATCGGCTACGACGAAACCACTCTGCCCGCCTCGGCCCCGCGTAACGCGCACTATAAAGCCTATATTTTGGGTCAGGGCGAAGACGGTATTGCTAAAACGCCGCAATGGGCCGCGCAGATTACCAGTATTCCGGCGGAAAAAATCATTCAACTGGCGCGGGAAATCGGCTCGGCGAAACCGGCTTACATTTGCCAGGGCTGGGGACCGCAACGCCACTCTAACGGGGAGCAGACCGCACGCGCAATCGCCATGCTGTCTGTACTCACCGGTAACGTCGGCATAAATGGCGGTAATTCCGGCGTGCGCGAAGGCACCTGGGATCTGGGCGTCGAATGGTTTTCTATGCTGGAGAACCCGGTAAAAACCCAGATTTCGGTCTTTACCTGGACCGACGCTATCGATCATGGCGCGGAAATGACCGCCACACGCGACGGCGTGCGGGGAAAAGACAAGCTCGACGTGCCGATCAAATTTTTGTGGTGCTACGCCAGTAATACGCTGATCAATCAGCATGGCGACATCGCCCACACCCACGAGGTGCTTCAGGACGACAGTAAATGTGAAATGATCGTCGGCATCGAGCACTTTATGACCGCGTCGGCAAAATATTGCGACATTCTGCTGCCTGATTTAATGCCGACCGAGCAGGAAGATCTGATTTCCCACGAATCCGCAGGCAATATGGGCTATGTCATTCTTGGTCAGCCCGCCACCTCGCCGAAATTTGAAAGAAAGCCCATTTACTGGACGCTCAGTGAAGTGGCTAAACGGCTTGGTCCGGACGTATACCAGACCTTCACAGAAGGCCGCACGCAGCATGAGTGGGTCAAATACCTGCACGCAAAAACCAAAGCGCGTAACCCGGAAATGCCGGATTACGAAGAGATGAAACAGACAGGGATTTTCAAGAAAAAATGCCCGGAGGAGCACTACGTCGCTTTCCGCGCCTTCCGCGAAGACCCTGCCGCCAACCCACTGAAAACGCCGTCCGGTAAAATCGAAATCTATTCCGAGCGTCTGGCAACCCTCGCCGACACATGGGAGCTGAAGAAAGATGAGATTATCCATCCTTTACCCGCCTATACGCCAGGCTTTGACGGTTGGGACGATCCGCTTCGTCAGCGCTACCCGCTACAGCTAACCGGCTTCCACTATAAAGCGCGTACCCACTCCAGCTACGGCAATATCGACGTCCTGCAACAGGCATGTCCGCAGGAGATCTGGATCAACCCGATTGATGCGCAAGCACGCGGCATTCAGCACGGCGACACCGTGCGGGTCTTTAACCAGAACGGAGAGATGCTCATTCCGGCAAAAGTCACGCCGCGCATATTGCCTGGCGTCACCGCTATCGGCCAGGGCGCCTGGTTAAATGCCGACATGTTTGGCGACAAAGTCGATCGCGGCGGCTCCATTAACATTCTGACGTCGCACCGGCCTTCCCCACTGGCGAAAGGTAATCCGTCACACAGTAATCTTGTTCAGGTTGAAAAGGCGTAAGGAGTAACCGATGACAACCCAGTATGGATTTTTTATTGATTCCAGTCGTTGCACCGGTTGCAAAACCTGCGAACTGGCCTGCAAGGACTACAAAGATCTCACTCCCGACGTCAGTTTCCGGCGGATATATGAATACGCAGGCGGCGACTGGCAGGAAGATAACGGCGTCTGGCACCAGAACGTCTTTGCCTACTATCTCTCCATTTCGTGCAACCACTGCGAAGACCCGGCCTGTACCAAAGTCTGCCCGAGCGGCGCGATGCACAAGCGCGATGACGGTTTTGTGGTGGTGAATGAAGAGGTCTGTATCGGCTGCCGCTATTGCCATATGGCCTGCCCGTACGGCGCGCCGCAGTACAACGCGGCCAAAGGTCATATGACCAAGTGCGATGGCTGTTATGACCGGGTGGCGGAAGGCAAGAAACCGATTTGCGTGGAGTCCTGCCCGCTGCGGGCGCTGGATTTTGGCCCGATAGACGAACTGCGTAAAAAACACGGAGAGCTGGCTGCCGTCGCGCCGTTGCCGCGCGCGCATTTCACGAAGCCGAATATTGTGATTAAACCCAACGCCAACAGCCGCCCGACCGGGGACACTACCGGTTATCTGGCCAATCCGAAGGAGGTATAAGATGGGAAGTGGATGGCATGAATGGCCGTTGATGATCTTCACGGTCTTTGGTCAGTGCGTGGTCGGCGCGTTAATCGTTAGCGGACTGGGCTGGCTGACGGCAAAAGACGATACCATCGCCCGTCAGCGCATCGTGCGTAGCATGTTTTTTCTGTGGCTGGTGATGGGACTGGGATTCCTCGCGTCGATTATGCATCTCGGCTCGCCGATGCGCGCGTTTAACTCGCTTAACCGCGTAGGCGCTTCCGCACTGAGCAATGAAATCGCCGCAGGATCGGTGTTCTTTGCCGTAGGCGGCATCTGGTGGCTGGTGGCGGTACTCGGTAAAATGCCCCCGGTGCTGGGTAAAGTGTGGCTGCTGATCAGTATGGCGCTCGGCGTTGCATTCATCTGGGCAATGACGCTCGTTTATCAGATAGATACCGTGCCAACCTGGTATAATGGCTACACCACGCTGGCCTTTTTCCTCACGGCATTCCTGTGCGGCCCGGTGTTTGCGGCGCTACTGCTACGCATCGCGCGCGTCCCATTTTGCAGCGTGACGTTTGCCAGTATTAGCGGCCTGGCGTTGGTGGTGTGCGTGGCGGTCATCGTACTACAAGGACTGTCTCTCTCAACCATTCACAGTTCCGTGCAACAGGCCAGCCATCTCGCACCGGATTACGGTATGCTACAGGTCTGGCGCATTGTCTTGCTTGCTGCCGGATTAGGCTGCTGGCTATGTCCGCTAATCCGTCGCCGCGAACCGCATACCGTTGGTTTGCTGCTCGGAGTCGTGCTGGTGCTGGCAGGCGAAATTATTGGCCGCGGACTTTTTTATGGCCTGCATATGACCGTAGGTATGGCCGTCGCAGGTTAATTTATGCGTGCGGGGCGACCCGCACCTTTCGGGATTGTTTGAATGACCACTTTTTTACAACGTGATGATTTTGCAGTAACGGCGCGTGTTCTTGGCGCGTTGTTTTATTATTCGCCGGAAAGCCACGAAACCGCTCCTCTGGTTCAGGCGCTATTAACCGACGACTGGCAGGCGCAGTGGCCGCTTGATGCCGAGGCGCTTGCGCCTGTGGCGGCTATGTTTAAGACCCACAGCGAAGAGTCGTTGCCACAGGCCTGGCAGCGTCTGTTTATCGGCCCTTACGCTCTGCCGTCTCCGCCGTGGGGTTCCGTCTGGCTGGATCGTGAGAGCGTATTATTTGGCGATTCTACATTGGCGCTACGTCAGTGGATGCGCGAAAACGGGATTCAGTTTGAAATGCAACAAAACGAGCCAGAAGATCATTTTGGGTCGCTGTTGCTGCTGGCGGCCTGGCTTGCCGAGAATGATCGTCATCATGAATGCGAACAACTCCTGGCCTGGCATCTGTTTCCGTGGTCGTCCCGCTTTCTGGACGTATTTATCGATCATGCCAGGCATCCGTTTTATCAGGCGTTGGGGCAACTGGCGCGTCTGACGCTGGCGCAATGGCAAGCTCAACTTATTATTCCCGTCGCTGTAAAACCGTTATTCCGTTAACCCCCACAAAAGGCAGGATTTTACCTGCCTTTTCTCCCATTGCGGCCTATTTTTATCTACAAAAAGTGACAACGTCACACTACGCTTCTATTTTTAAGATAATTCTTTATCGTGAATGTTCACGCTAAGCCGCATAAGGGCAAAACATAATTGTTAATAGATGTTTAACAGTGTTAAACATCACGCTCCGCTGGAGTCCTTCCCAACCTGTTGCTATAGCTCAAAGTACCCTGCCGGAACATGGCATAACAACACGCGACTCTTAACGTCGCCATAACACATGCAAACAGGGAGACACACCGCAATGCACACCCTCACCCTAAAACGCGTACTTGGGTTCACTATCGTCATTTTGCTGTTACTGGCGCTGTTTATCTGGGGAATCGGTCTGGAGACGCTGAAAGCGCGTCAGGTCGATCTGCTGTATCTCGGACAACGGCATTTGATGCTGGTCTTTACGTCCATGTTTTTTGCTTTACTGGTCGGTATCCCGAGCGGGATTTTACTCAGCCGACCTGCGGCAAAAGGATTTGCTGAATATGTCATGCAAATCTTTAATGTTGGTAATACCTTGCCGCCGCTGGCCGTTCTGGCCTTAGCGATGGTGATTATCGGGATCGGCGATACGCCCGCCATTGTCGCGCTATTTCTGGCCTCCCTTCTGCCTATCGTCCGCAACACCTATGCGGGCCTCTGTTCCGTTCCCGCCTCACTGATTGAAGCGGCGAACGGGATTGGGATGACAAAATGGCAGCGGCTTCGTCAGGTAGAGCTACCTAATGCGTGGCCAGTGATGCTGTCCGGTATTCGCATCGCGACCGCCATCAATGTCGGCACCGCGCCGCTGGCCTTTCTGATTGGCGCCAGCAGCTACGGCGAGCTGATTTTCCCGGGAATTTATCTCAACGATTTTCCGACGTTGATCCTCGGCGCAACGGCCACGGCGTTATTCGCGCTGATTCTTGACACTCTGCTTGCCTGGTTTGGGCGACGCCTTAGCCCTCATACCGTCTGAACGCATAAATAACAATAAGGAGCGTTAAATGAGATTCAAAAAACACCTGTTAGGATGGCTTGCCGCAACGCTGTTGTTCAGTAACCAGACGCAGGCCGCGCCGCTGGTTCTCGCCACCAAAAGCTTTACCGAGCAGCATATTCTTTCCGCTATGACCGTTCAGTATTTGCAGAAGAAAGGCTTTCAGGTTCAGCCGCAAACCAATATCGCCGCGGTGATTTCACGTAATGCGATGGTGAATAAACAAATTGATATTACCTGGGAATACACCGGTACATCGCTGATTATTTTCAACCGTATCGATAAGCGCATGAGTCCACAGGAAACCTACGACACGGTAAAACGCCTGGATGCGAAGCTGGGCCTGGTATGGCTCAAACCGGCTGACATGAACAATACTTACGCGTTCGCGATGCAGCGCAAACGCGCCGAGTCGGAAAATATCACCACCATCTCGCAAATGGTGGCAAAAATCGAACAGGTCCGGCAGAACGATCCTGACCACAACTGGATGCTCGGCCTCGATCTGGAATTTGCCGGGCGCAGCGACGGGATGAAGCCCCTTCAGCAAGCCTACCAGATGCAGCTCGATCGCCCGCAAATACGACAAATGGACCCAGGGCTGGTCTATAACGCCGTTCGGGATGGGCTGGTTGACGCCGGGCTGGTCTATACCACCGACGGACGGGTGAAAGGGTTTGATCTGAAAGTGCTGGAAGATGATAAAGGCTTCTTCCCAAGTTACGCTGTCACGCCCGTGGTGCGTAAAGAGGTGCTGGAAGCCAATCCTGGCCTTGATGACGCCTTAAACACCCTTTCCGGCCTGCTCAATAACGATGTGATATCGACCCTAAACGCCCAGGTCGATATCGAGCATCGCACGCCGCAACAGGTAGCCCATCAATTTTTGCAGGACAAAGGTCTGCTGTAAGGAGCGCCTATGGATACGATACATTATATGCTGGATAACGCAGGCTATCTCGCCAGCCTTACCTTTCAGCATCTCTGGCTGGTCGCGCTGGCCGTCGGTCTGGCGATTATCATCGGCGTACCGTTAGGCGTTTTGATTGTACGCCACAAATGGCTGGCAACGCCGGTATTGGGCGCCGCCACGCTACTTCTTACCATTCCGTCTATCGCGCTGTTTGGATTAATGATCCCGCTCTTTTCGCTGATCGGGCATGGTATTGGCGTTCTGCCCGCCGTGACGGCCGTTTTTCTCTACTCTTTACTGCCGATTGTCCGTAATACCCATACTGCGCTTGATAGTTTGCCGCCCGGTCTGCGTGAAGCGGGACGCGGCATCGGTATGACTTTCTGGCAACGGCTGCGCTGGGTCGAAATCCCAATGGCCCTACCGGTTATTTTCGGGGGTATCCGCACCGCGGTAGTGATGAATATCGGCGTGATGGCGATTGCCGCGGTGATCGGCGCCGGCGGTCTGGGGCTGCTACTGTTAAACGGCATTAGCGGCAGTGATATTCGCATGTTAATTGCCGGCGCACTGATGATCTGTCTACTGGCAATTGTACTTGACTGGCTGTTGCATCGTCTGCAGGTCGTACTGACACCTAAGGGGATACGATAATGATAAAACTGGAAAATCTCACCAAACAATTTGTACAGAAGAAGGGTCAGCCGCTAAAAGCCGTCGACAACGTCAACCTGAACGTGCCGGAAGGCGAAATGTGCGTCTTGCTCGGTCCCTCCGGCTGCGGCAAAACCACCACGTTAAAGATGATCAACCGGCTGATCGCGCCCAGCAGCGGTAATATTCTTATCAACGGCGAGAATACCAACGATATGGATACGGTAACGCTACGCCGCAATATTGGGTATGTTATCCAGCAGATCGGCCTGTTTCCTAATATGACGATTGAAGAAAATATTACCGTTGTGCCGCGCATGTTGGGTTGGGACAAAGCACGCTGCAAGCAACGCGCCGAAGAGTTGATGGACATGGTGGCGCTGGATGCCAGAAAATTTCTGCATCGCTATCCAAAGGAGATGTCCGGGGGACAGCAACAGCGTATTGGCGTGATCCGCGCTCTGGCCGCCGATCCGCCGGTACTGCTGATGGATGAGCCCTTCGGCGCGGTGGACCCCATTAACCGCGAAGTGATCCAGAACCAGTTTCTGGATATGCAGCGTAAGCTAAAAAAGACCGTGATGCTGGTCAGCCATGATATCGACGAAGCGCTAAAACTCGGCGACCGTATCGCCGTGTTCCGTCAGGGGCGAATTGTACAGTGCGCCAGTCCTGATGAACTGCTGGCCAAACCGGCTAACGAGTTTGTCGGATCGTTTGTCGGTCAGGACAGAACGTTAAAGCGTTTGCTACTGGTCTCCGCAGGCGATGTTACCGACCAACAGCCAACCATTACCGCGCGGCCTTCCACGCCGTTAAGCGAGGCGTTCGGCATTATGGATGATCACGATATTCGCGCCATTACCGTCATTGACAACGACGGTAAGCCACTGGGATTTGTGAAGCGCCGGGAGGCGCGGAACGCCAGCGGAATCTGCGCCGATATCACCCATCCTTTCCGTATTACGGGCAAAGCGGAAGATAATCTGCGTATTGTGCTGTCCAGATTGTACGAAAGTAATACCAGCTGGATGCCGATCGTTGATGAAGACGGACGCTATAACGGTGAAATCTCTCAGGATTACATCGCCGACTATCTCAGCTCAGGCCGCACGCGTCGGGCGCTAAATATTCACGAAAGCAGCTAACGTTGCCGCCGGATGGCCTCTCGCTATCCGGCAATATCATTATTGTACGCAATATTATATCGCACATAGTGCTTTTGCGTCTGACGCCATTTCCCCGCAGAATAGGCTATCCTGAAACTCCCTGTTTACCCGCTCATGCATCGTTTACACGCTTACCCGGATCTGCGCGCGATGTTTCGTCGCCTGCTGATCGCTACGCTCATCGGTATTCTCGCGGCGCTGGCTGTCGCCGCCTTCCGTCATGCGATGCAATTGCTGGAGTGGATTTTCCTGAGTAATGACACCGGCAGTCTGGTGAATGCGGCTGAGGGGCTTTCGCCCTGGCGACGGCTGATTACGCCAGCGCTTGGCGGCCTGGCCGCTGGTCTGTTGCTGTGGGGGTGGCAAAAAATGAACCAACAGCGCCCCCATGCGCCCACTGACTATATGGAAGCATTGCAAACCGACGGGCAATTTGACGTTGGCGCCAGTCTGGTGAAATCGCTGGCCTCGCTGCTGGTCGTGGTCAGCGGCAGCGCAATTGGTCGCGAAGGCGCAATGATCCTCCTCGCCGCGCTGGCGGCATCCAGCTTTGCCCGACGCTTCACGCCGCGTGAGGAATGGAAATTATGGATCGCCAGCGGCGCCGCTGCGGGCATGGCGGGCGCTTACCATGCGCCGCTGGCGGGCAGCCTGTTTATCGCGGAGATCCTGTTCGGTACCTTAATGCTGGCTTCCCTCGGCCCGGTTGTCGTTTCCGCCGTCGTCGCCCTGCTAACCACCCATGTATTAAACGGTAGCGATTCACTACTCTATACCGTACATCTGACCGTTGATCTCCACGCGCGGGAGTACGTCATGATAGTCAGTACCGGCCTGGTCGCCGGTCTGTGCGGTCCGTTGCTGATGTGGCTGATGACGGCCAGCCATAATAGTTTCTTACGCTTAAAATTGTCCCCGCCCTGGCAACTGGCGCTGGGCGGGCTTATTGTCGGATTACTGTCGTTACTCACGCCCACGGTATGGGGAAACGGCTATAGCGTCGTACAATCATTTTTGCTCTCTCCGCCGCTATTCTCGCTGATTGGCGGAATTTTTGTGTGCAAAATCCTGGCGGTGCTCGCCAGCAGCGGGTCTGGCGCGCCGGGCGGCGTCTTTACGCCAACATTATTTGTCGGATTATCAATTGGAATGTTTCTGGGTCGGATATGGGGATTCTGGCTGCCAGGCTCGGATGAAATAGCAATTTTATTGGGGCTGGCGGGTATGGCGACGCTACTGGCGGCGACAACCCATGCGCCGATAATGTCCACCCTGATGATTTGTGAAATGACCGGCGAGTATCAGTTACTCCCCGGTCTGCTGATTGCCTGTGTAGTCGCGTCAGTGCTCTCGCGAACGTTACGCCATGATTCTATCTACCGCCAGCACGCTGCCGAGCATTGACAAACGAATATACTGCCCCAGCTCACGCTGCTCGGCGCGCGGCAGGTACGGTAACTCGCCAATCAGCGGCGCTGGCAGTTTTTTCCCAAGCACATCAATAATTTCAGCATAATGCGCCAGGCCAGGATTGATACGATTCGCCACCCAGCCAATTAATGGCAGTCCATCGTTAGCGACAGCTTGCGCAGTCAGTAGCGCATGATTAATGCACCCCTCCTGAATCCCTACCACCATCAATACCGGTAACTGTTCCTGTACCACCCATTCGGACAATGGACGTAAATCATTCATCAAACTACGCCAGCCGCCAGTGCCCTCCACAACCACGTGGTCCACTTTATCGCTCAGGTTCGCCAGACCGTTGGACAGCAAGGTGTAATTTATAGGACAGCTATGCGCGACGCTGCTTTCTTCTTCGCTTAACGCGATTGGATTAATCGCCTCATACGGCAACTCCAGCGAAGAGACGCTTTGCAATACCAGCGCATCTTTGTTGCGCATCCCTTCTGCAGTCTCTTTGCTCCCTTTAGCGACAGGTTTATACCCTGCAACGCTCTTACCACCCGACGCTAACGCTTGTAGTAATGCGCGGGAAACCACCGTCTTCCCAACAGAAGTGTCTGTACCTGTAATAAAGAAACGCTTCAGCATCACTAACTCCACCGTTATGCTTCGAAAATATAAGCCAGGAAAATAATACAGTGGAGAAAGTCTAAGATATGGCAAGGGCAATCAGCTTGAGTTAGCGCAAATTTTTGTACAACAGTTAAAAAATGTTAACCCTGTAATAGACGAATCAACAAAGAGCCGTTATACATCGCGTCTTTTACCAACGCCGCCCCGGCCATCGTGCCCTGGTTGGTAAACTGCGTGCTTTCCACTACCGTATTCCTACTGTAGGCGGGCAGCGCCTGCTGACGGATACTGTCAGCAATGGCCGGAAAAAGGATATCAGCCGCTTTACTTAGCGGCGAACCAATAAGAATTTTTTGCGGATTAAATAAATTCACCATGATAGCCAGAATGCGTCCGACATGCGCGCCAACGCCGCTAATAATATCTTTTGCTAATAGATCTCCCTGCATCGCCGCCTGACACAGTGAATCTACCGTTAACGGCTGGCCGTGCAACATTGAACTCATCGACTGATTAAGCCGAAGCTGCGTAAGTTCCAGCACGCTATCGACGCTGGCGATGGTCTCCAGACAGCCATGATTACCGCAATAACAGCGCTTACCATAAGGATCGACCTGGGTATGCCCAATCTCTACCAGACTGCTACTGCCCGCATGAAGCAAATGACCGTCGGTGATAACGCCCGCCCCCACATTATGATCAATCACCACCTGGATAACGTCGCGCGCGCCGCGTGAGGCGCCAAAAAGCGCCTCTGCCATCGTCCAGGCACTAATATCATGCTGAATGTAAACCGGTACGCCGGTGTGCCGCTCCAGCGCATCTCCCAAAGGCATCTCTTTGACATCTTCATAATACGGCATCCGGTGCACAACGCCGTTTTCGGTATCGATAATGCCCGGTAACGTAATGGCAATGGAGGTCAGACGCTCCAGTTTCTGCTGATGGCGGGTAAAAAACCGATCAACGTGCGTAATAATTCGCTCAAGCAACGGCGTGGCTTCGGTTAACGGCAGCGGCAGACACTCTTCTACCACCAGTTTGCTGCTAAGATCGCGCAGCGCAAGGAAAATTTCGCCACGGCTAATACGAATAGATAAATAGTGCCAGGCTTCCGTTTCCACCATCAGCCCGACGGCGGGACGTCCGCGACTGCCCGCCTCTTTAATTTCAAGTTCCTGAACCAAATGCGCTTCCAGCATTTCGCGAACAATTTTCGTAATACTGGCAGGCGCCAACTGCGCCAGACGAGACAGGTCAATTCGCGATACCGGTCCGAGCTGATCAATCAGGCGATACACTGCGCCAGCATTGGTCTGCTTAATTTGATCGATATGCCCAGGCTGACTATCAGCAACCACCGCTCACTCCCTTTATTTTCGCGCTCCGAAATAATCTGTGTGCTATGGTGAAACACTTCAATACTCGCCGTCAACTTTTTGCTTAGCCGTGTGATTAACTGCACATTTTCACCCTTTTTAAGCGTAATTAATCCCGTCGGGCAGCCAGTAATAGCAGTTGGCAAAACCGCTGTACGGCATGACTCTGTTCATGATGCTTTGGCCATACCAGCCACATTTCAGATACGGCGTCCTCTTCCGCCAGGGGAACCCAGCGCATCTCGCTCATCTGTACACGCTTAAAGGATGCCGGCAGAATCGAGACACCCAGCCCCGCCGCCACCAGACCGATAATGGTCATTGCCTCGCCAACCTCCTGCGTGATGGTCGGCGACAGGTTATAGCGCCGCATCAGGCCGAGAATATCGTCGTAGAGGCCCGTCCCGACATGTGGATCGAAAAAGACGAAAGGTTCTTCCGCCAGTTCTGTCAGACTGACGACCGGCTTTTGCGCCAGCCGATGTTCGCGCGGGATCATGGCCATAAGCGGCTCATGCAAAATTACCTCACGATTAAGTGTGTCGGGCAGCGGCGTATTCCGCAGTAAGCCAATATCCAGTACGCCTTCGTTGAGCGGCGCGATTTGCTCACGCGTATTCATTTCACGCGTTTGCATATGCACTCCCGGATAGGACTGGCGGAACAGCGAAAAGGTATGCGATACCGCCCGAATAAAAGGCGCTGAAGACGTAAAGCCAATACGGATTTCACCCGCTTCGCCCTGATGCAACCGCTCGGCGCGAGCGGCGGCGTCGTTTACCAGACTCAGGATGTGTCGGCTATCCACCAGAAACTGTCGCCCGGCGGCGGTTAACGCTACGCTGCGGTTGGTCCGCGCCAGTAATCGCGCGCCGACCTGCTGCTCCAGAATTTGTATCTGCTGACTCAACGGCGGCTGCGAGATATTGAGGCGCGCGGCGGCGCGACCAAAATGCAGCTCTTCTGCTACCGCCACAAAGTAACGTAAATGACGTAATTCGATATTCATATTTTTAACGTCTTATTTGAGACAATTAATATATTAGACAGAATATTTTGCTTTTTCTATGCTTTACATGTCGGTTATACCCGTCTCCTGTTGACGGAGATGTAAAGCAAGGATTTAACGTGAGTCGTACAACTATTCTCGATGACGCCACGGCGAGCGATATCGATGAACAACGCCATTCTCAGCCGGTTCAATTTATTAAACGCGGTACAGCGCCTTTCATGCGCGTCACGCTGGCTCTTTTTTCCGCGGGCCTGGCGACTTTCGCGCTCCTTTATTGCGTCCAGCCTATACTACCGGTACTTTCCCAGGAGTTTGGCGTCTCCCCCGCCAGCAGCAGCGTTTCACTTTCTATTTCTACCGCCATGCTGGCTATCGGCTTACTTTTTACCGGCCCGCTTTCTGATGCGATAGGCCGTAAACCGGTGATGGTCACCGCCTTGTTATTAGCCTCCTGCTGCACATTGTTATCAACCATGATGACCAGCTGGCATGGTATTCTGATTATGCGTGCGCTGATCGGTCTGTCGTTAAGCGGCGTCGCCGCGGTGGGAATGACCTACCTGAGTGAAGAAATCCATCCCAGCTTTGTCGCTTTCTCTATGGGACTCTATATTAGCGGTAATTCCATCGGCGGGATGAGCGGGCGTTTATTAAGCGGCGTCATGACCGACTTTTTTAACTGGCGCATCGCGCTGGCGGCCATCGGATGCTTTGCGCTGGCGTCCGCGCTGATGTTCTGGAAGATTTTACCCGCCTCGCAACATTTCCGTCCCACGTCGCTACGGCCTAAAACGCTATTTATTAATTTCCGTCTCCACTGGCGCGATCGGGGGCTACCTCTGCTGTTTGCGGAAGGTTTTTTACTGATGGGCGCGTTCGTCACCCTGTTTAACTACATTGGCTATCGCCTGATGCTCTCCCCCTGGGAATTAAGCCAGGCCGTGGTCGGACTGTTATCCGTAGCCTATCTCACCGGCACATGGAGCTCGCCGAAAGCTGGCGCAATGACCTCACGCTATGGCCGGGGGCCGGTGATGCTGTTCTCTACCGCAGTAATGCTGGGCGGGCTTTTACTGACGCTTTTTACCTCGCTTTGGCTGATTTTTGCCGGGATGCTGCTTTTTTCCGCCGGCTTTTTCGCCGCGCACTCCGTGGCCAGTAGTTGGATTGGCCCGCGTGCGCGCCGGGCGAAGGGACAGGCCTCGTCACTTTATCTTTTCAGCTACTATCTGGGGTCCAGTATCGCCGGGACGCTAGGCGGCGTATTCTGGCATAGTTACGGCTGGAACGGCGTAGGCGGTTTTATCGCGCTAATGCTGGTGCTGGCCATCCTGGTCGGGACGCGGTTACATCACCGTCTTCACGCCTGAAAAGAAATAATCCGGCGATAGCAACGTGCGCTATCGCCGGGCTGGTTTCACGCCACGACTCACTGTTCACCACAGACCTGTCAGGCTTGATACGCCCATAACTTCTCTGATTGCATCCAGCGCCAGAAGCGTAAATACCACCCAGATTATCGGATTCATATACGGTGTGCCTGTTATTCTGGAGGGCGGATATTACCGACTCTGCGGCCAAAAATAACGGCCGGTAACGTAAAGCTACCTATTATGGTGGGGGCTGACATCGCGTTACCGGGGGATTGTACATAGCGTTACATGCCGAAACCAATCACTCACGGAAGCCTTTTGATAACAGCGATATAGTCATTTCACCGGCCCCGCAGTGGGGTTGAATGAAAACCAAATCGAGGGTATCAAAATGAAAAAAGTATTAGCTCTGGTTGTTGCCGCTGCAATGGGTCTCTCTTCCGCAGCATTCGCGGCTGAGACTGCAACGCCTGCGAAAACCGCAACGCCTGCCAAAACAACCCAGAACACCCAGCACCACAAAAAACAGCATAAAAAAACCGTTGAGCAAAAAGCGCAGGCGGCTAAAAAACACCAGAAAAAAGATGGCAAAAAAGCCCCAGCCAAATCTGTGTCAAAAACAACTTCGCAGCCGGCTGCGTAAGTCGTAACATGCTGCGGCGCGCCCCCGCGCCCGTTTTTACGGCGCTAAATTGTTCTGGTTTAGCGCCGCCTTCCGGGAGGGCAAAAAAGTGTCTCGCTACCGCTTTGAGCTCATTCTTATCGTGCTTATTTTATGCGCCGTTATTGCCACGCATTTCTATCTTTCCTGAGTGTAGTTATCTGATTTTACTCCCACTTTCTTACCGTCACGTCTATAGTAGTACTGAGGGTTTGTTGTTAATAATCATAATTACCCACCAGAGTGTGATATGCATAAAACCATTGCTGTATTACTGGGCATAGTGTGTTTTTTACCGGTTATGGCGAAAGCCAGGGGGGCTGAAACAGACGCCACGGATGCCAGCGACGTCAAAACGCTTTTTTTTAACCATGACGATCGGGTGCCCGTCGCCGATCCTACCCAATCGCCGTGGGATGCCATCGGTCAACTAGAGACCGCCAGCGGTAATTTGTGTACGGCAACGCTTATCTCCCCGCATATCGCCCTGACAGCAGGTCACTGCCTGCTAACGCCACCGAAAGGAAAACCAGACAAGGCGGTTGCGCTGCGTTTTGTGGCGCGAAAAGGAGTATGGCGCTATGAAATCCACGGCATTGAAGGCCGCGTTGAACCGTCGCTGGGCCGACGTCTGAAAGCGGATGGCGATGGCTGGATTGTGCCGCCTGCCGCGGCAAGCTGGGATTTTGGTCTGGTAATATTGCGCTACCCACCTTCCGGTATCACGCCAGTGCCTTTATTTACCGGCGATAAAGCGGCGCTCACTGCGGCGTTGAAAGCCGCAGACCGAAAAGTCACGCAGTCCGGTTATCCGGAAGATCATCTGAATGCGCTCTATTCCCATCAGGATTGCGTCGTGACCGGCTGGGCGCAGAATGCCGTACTCTCACACCAGTGCGACACGTTACCTGGCGACAGCGGCTCGCCGTTATTATTGCACACGGATAGCGGATGGCAGCTCATTGGCGTACAAAGCTCCGCCCCTGCGGCTAAAGATCGCTGGCGCGCCGATAACCGCGCTATATCCGTCACCGGCTTTCGCGATAAGCTGAAAGCTCTGGCGCAGGATTAATGCGGGAATCGCTGCCTGAACCGACAGGCAGCGATCGTCTCAGGCAAATTTGATCATGACCATTCCGGCGAGCAGCAATATCACGCCAACCCAGCCTTTGGGGTTTAAGCGCTGGCCGAAGAGCACCCAGCCCGCCGCCAGCGTGGCGGCAATACCAAAACCGCCCCATAGCGCATACGCCACCGACAGGTCTATCCCTTTAACCGCCTGGGAAAGCGCGCTGAAGGCGGCCAGAACAGCGGCAAGCGATAAGATGCCATAGCATTTACGGCGAAAGCCGTCCGAAAATTTCAACAGTACGTTAGCCGCGATTTCCAGCATTATTGCCAGCCCAAGCCAGGCGCCGTGTATCCATTCAAATTGTTGCACGAGCCGCCTCCTTTACTGGTTTGCCGGGTTTACGCGTCCCTGATTTGATCAATACGATGCCGGCGACCAACGTCAGCAAGCCGGCAATCTTCATGGTTGATAATGCTTCATCAAATAGCAGCACGCTAAAAATGGTAATAAATAAAATGCCGATCCCTTCCCATAAGGCATACGCTACACCCAGGGCAATCTTTTTTACCGCAAAAGAAAGAAATATATATGACAGCGTGATCATCACCAGCATTAAAATAAAACCCGCATTGCCATTACCCACGCTAGCCCATTTCATTGAGAGCGTGCCGGTAATTTCAGTCGCGATAGCCAGAGCTAATAAAATCCAGTAAAACATGACACTTCTCCTGCATGAGAATATACTCTTTCGAGTCTGCTGCACGCAGCAAACTAAAAAATAAAATCAGTTAGCACAGCGCGTTGCGCCAGCTCAGGCAGAAGTGAGAGACTAAAGCGCGTTACGCCAGTGCTGCTCGCCGATAAGCAGGAAAAAGGAGGTAGAGTGAAGATGCGTTTGCGTGGAGAAAAAAGCGCTGAACATATTGTCCATAATATTACAATTATCCGCAGTGTTGCTTCTCGTCATCGCGGATGATAATTGTCCTCGGTAGTTGAACACGCCTGATTTGTATCATAAGCCAGGAATTAACTCAAAATATTTTCACTTCTTTACCTGAAGTGTTTGATTTTAACCAGAACAGGTCGACCGACATCACATTATTATTCGAGTCGGCATCAGAAAACAGGGACTGATATGGCAAAACCGATCATCACGCTCAATGGTCTAAAAATCGTCATTATGCTGGGAATGCTGGTAGTTATTCTGAGCGGTATCCGCTTCGCCGCAGATATCATTGTTCCCTTTATTTTGGCGTTATTTATTGCAGTCGTTCTCAATCCCGTTGTGCAACGGATGACCCGATGCCGAATTCCGCGCGTTATCGCCGTATCATTGCTCATTGTGATTATTGTTATGTTAATGGTACTGCTACTGGCCTATTTGGGAACATCATTAAATGAACTGGCTCGTACCCTACCACAATATCGCTCCTCATTGGTGATACCGTTGCAACGTATCGAACCGTGGTTGCAGCGAGCTGGCATTGGCGTGTCGGTTGATGAGCTGGCGAAATATATCGATCCAAACGCCGCCATGACTCTGGTAACGAACCTGCTCACCCAGCTGTCCAATGCCATGTCGTCCATCTTTTTATTGTTATTGACCGTGGTATTTATGCTGCTGGAGGTTCCACAATTGCCTGAAAAACTGCAGCAGATGATGAGCCGTCCGGTGGAAGGCATGGCGGCAATTCAACGCGCGCTTGATAGCGTTTCCCATTATCTGGTGTTAAAAACAGCGATCAGTATCGTGACGGGACTGGTCGCATGGGGAATGCTGGCCGCGCTGGATGTCCGCTTCGCCTTTGTCTGGGGACTACTGGCCTTCGCGCTGAACTATATTCCTAATATTGGATCGGTGCTCGCTGCCCTGCCGCCCATTATTCAGGTGCTGGTATTTAACGGGTTTTATGATGCGCTGCTGGTGCTGGCAGGCTATCTGCTGATTAATCTGGTCTTCGGCAATATCCTTGAGCCACGAATCATGGGACGTGGTTTAGGCCTTTCAACCTTAGTGGTATTTTTGTCGTTAATTTTCTGGGGCTGGCTATTAGGTCCGGTGGGCATGTTGCTCTCCGTTCCGTTAACCATCATTGTCAAAATCGCCCTCGAACAGACCACCGGCGGGCAGAGTATCGCCGTTCTGCTTAGCGATTTAAACAAAAGATAAAATGCAATACATACACAAAATCATTCAAGGTGCATCGCGGCGGCAAGGGAAGAAATCCCCGGGAGCATAGATAACTATGTGACCGGGGGTTCTGAGCGCAGCCAACAAAGAGGCAGCTTAAAGGATGAAGTGTATAAAAACGGCCTCCGAAGAGGCCGCCGCACGTTTAAAAGATTAAAGCGCTTTCAGAATTGCATCCACGCTGGCTTTTGCATCGCCAAACAGCATTTGCGTATTCTCTTTAAAGAACAGCGGGTTCTGCACACCAGCATAACCGGTATTCATTGAACGCTTAAAGACCACGACATTCTGTGCTTTCCACACTTCGAGAACCGGCATACCGGCGATCGGGCTGCGGGGATCGTCTTGCGCCGCCGGGTTCACCGTATCGTTCGCGCCAATCACCAGCACGGTATCGGTATCGGCGAAATCATCATTGATCTCGTCCATCTCCAGCACGATGTCATAAGGCACTTTCGCCTCCGCCAACAGCACGTTCATATGACCGGGCAAACGCCCTGCCACCGGATGAATGCCGAAACGCACGTTGATACCGCGCGCACGCAGTTTTTCGGTGATTTCCGCCACCGGATACTGCGCCTGCGCCACCGCCATCCCGTACCCCGGCGTAATAATGACGGAGTGGGAGTTTTTCAGCATCTCAGCGGTCTCTTCCGCTGTGATTTCGCGATGTTCGCCAGCTTCCTGATCGTCGCCTGTTGAGGAGCCGTCAGTACCGAACCCACCGGCAATAACGCTGATGAAAGAGCGGTTCATCGCTTTACACATAATGTAAGACAGGATCGCGCCTGACGAACCGACCAGCGCGCCGGTCACAATCAGCAAATCGTTGCTCAACATGAAGCCAGCCGCCGCGGCAGCCCAACCGGAATAGGAGTTCAGCATTGAAACAACCACCGGCATGTCCGCCCCGCCGATAGAAGCGACCAGATGCCAACCAAACGCCAGCGCGATAATGGTCATCAGCAGTAGCGCCAGTACCTGTAGACCCACGCTTTCGGTACGAACAAAAACCAGCAGCAACAGGAAAGAAACAACCAGCGCCGCCAGGTTCATTTTGTGACGGTTAGGCAACATCAACGGCTTAGAAGAGATTTTGCCGCGCAGTTTACCAAACGCTACGATCGATCCAGTGAAAGTGACTGCGCCAATAAAGATACCGAGGAAGACTTCGGTCAGATGGATATTCACCAGCACCGGCGCCAGACTGGCGTCATGGTACAGATAGCTGTTAAAACCAACCAGTACCGCTGCCAGGCCCACGAAACTGTGCAGAATCGCGACCAGCTCCGGCATCTCGGTCATCTCAACTTTTTTCGCCATGCGGATGCCAATCGCGCCGCCAATAATCATGGCGACCAGAATCCATGCCACATTGCCGGTATCCGGCCCGAAAATGGTCGCCAGCAACGCGATCGCCATCCCGGCAATACCGAAGTTATTCCCCTGGCGGGACGTTTCATGCTTTGAAAGCCCGGCAAGACTGAAAATAAACAGGATCGCGGCAACAATGTATGCAGCTGTAACTAATCCTCCAGACATGTGTTACCCCTTAGTTTTTCCGGAACATTTTCAGCATACGCTGAGTCACGGTGAAGCCACCGAAAATATTAATGCTGGCGATAAGCACCGCGATAAAGCTCAGGAAGCTGACCCAGCCGCCCTGACCAATTTGCAATAATGCCCCGACAACAATAATCCCTGAAATTGCGTTGGTCACCGACATTAATGGCGTATGAAGCGCATGAGACACGTTCCACACCACGTAATAACCAACCACGCAGGCGAGCGCAAACACGGTAAAATGGCCGAGGAACTCTTTTGGCGCGACATCGGCCAGCCAGCCAAAAAGAATGATCGCCAGCGCCATTAACGCATACTTCCGCCAGGGTGAAGTGGGCTTTTCCGGCTCTTTTGGCGCAGGTGCTGCTTTAGGCGCGGCCTGTGGCTGCGCGGAAACCTGGATTGGCGGCGCAGGCCAGGTAATGTCGCCGTCGCGAATCACCGTCACGCCACGGATCACGACATCGTCAAAATCCACGTCAATATTGCCGTCTTTCTCTTTGCACAGCAGCTTCAGCAGGTTAACCAGGTTGGTGCCATAAAGCTGGGATGACTGCGTCGGCAAACGCCCCGGTAGATCGGTGTAGCCAATCACTTTTACGCCATTGTCCGTCGTCACAACCTGATTGGCGACGGTATATTCACAGTTACCGCCATTCTGCGCGGCCAGGTCGACAATCACGCTGCCAGCCTTCATAGAATCGACCATATCGCGGGTAATCAGCTTCGGCGCAGGTTTGCCCGGAATCAACGCGGTGGTAACAATGATATCGACTTCTTTGGCTTGGGCGGCAAAGAGCGCCATTTCCGCTTTGATAAACGCCTCGGACATCACTTTGGCGTAACCATCGCCGCTACCGGCTTCCTCTTTAAAATCCAGTTCGAGGAACTCAGCCCCCATACTCTGGACCTGCTCTTTGACTTCAGGACGAGTGTCAAACGCGCGGACAATCGCCCCCAGGCTGTTTGCCGCGCCGATAGCCGCAAGACCGGCAACGCCCGCGCCAATCACCATCACCTTCGCCGGCGGCACTTTCCCGGCGGCGGTGATTTGGCCGGTAAAGAAGCGCCCAAATTCATGCGCGGCCTCTACAATGGCGCGATAACCCGCGATATTCGCCATTGAGCTTAACGCGTCGAGCGACTGCGCGCGGGAAATACGCGGCACGGAGTCCATCGCCATCACCGTAACCTTACGTTCGGCAAGTTTCTCCATTAACCCAGGATTTTGCGCAGGCCAGATAAAACTGACCAGCGTAGTTCCGGGGTTCAGTAAAGCGATTTCATCTTCTTCAGGCGCATTAACCTTGAGAATAATTTCCGACTGCCAGATAGCATTGCCGTCTACAATATCCGCGCCAGCCTGCGCAAACGCTTTGTCGTCAAAACTTGCCAGTTGACCCGCCCCGCTTTCGATAGCGACGCTAAACCCCAGCTTCAGTAGCTGCTCTACCGTTTTCGGCGTCGCAGCGACACGGGTTTCATTGGGTAACCGCTCTTTTGGTATGCCAATTCGCATAAATGTTCCCTTCCATCGGTATTTTTGATGATGGTTTGTCAGTAAGCGCGAGAAGCGTACGCCTGCCCGCGTTTGAGGTAAATGTTACCCCAGCAGAATAAAACCGTTACAAACTCTCTATAACCTACTGAAAATAACGCCTGTGATCTAGCGCCAAAAAACAGAATTTTTTATCAAATTTGCAAAACATGAACGATTCAGCCACTAAGCAGCCATAATGCCTTGAAAATGGCCTGCGAGGGCTGATAATTCGCTCAAATTTGACAGCAAAACATCATTAAACCCCTGCCGGGATCAAGAAATTAACATTAAATTAACTTATTAAATTTATGCGCTTCATTAGCTTAGCCGCCCGGACGCCGTTTTTTTCGACATATCGGTAAATGTTATCATCAAAGATAGGATACATGACACGATGCGTGAAAAATCCCGCAGACATCCATATGGTTTAAATGCAATAATCAGCCACGTTTCTAGTCAATAACAATACCAGTACCTGGTTTGCGCAAGGCGAAGGATTATTTTTATGAAGCTTAAGAACACTCTCCTGGCGTCGGCTCTGCTTTCTGCGGCTGCTTTTTCTGTCCATGCAGCAACAGAACTGACGCCGGAGCAAGCGGCTGCACTAAAACCTTATGACCGCATCGTTATTACCGGTCGTTTTAATGCTATTGGCGATGCGGTCTCCGCCGTGTCCCGCCGCGCAGATAAAGAAGGCGCAGCCTCCTTCTATGTTGTCGACACCTCGGAGTTCGGCAATAGTGGTAACTGGCGTGTTGTGGCGGACGTGTATAAAGCCGACGCGCCGAAAGCCGACGCGCCCAAAAATCGTGTCATTAATGGCATCGTGGAATTACCGAAAGACCAGGCCGTACAATTAGAACCGTATGACACCGTCACCGTTCAGGGCTTCTACCGTAGCCAGCCGGAAGTTAACGATGCCATTACGAAAGCGGCGAAACAAAAAGGCGCATACGCTTTCTATATTGTTCGTCAGATAGATGCGAATCAGGGCGGAAACCAGCGCATCACTGCATTTATCTATAAACAAGATGCGAAAAAACGCATCGTCCAGAGCCCGGACGCTATTCCGGCAGACTCTGAAGCTGGCCGCGCCGCGCTGGCTCAGGGCGGCGAAGCTGCGAAGAAAGTCGAAATTCCAGGCGTCGCCACGTCAGCCTCGCCGAGCGCCGAAGTAGGCCGTTTCTTCGAAACGCAATCCTCCAAAGGCGGACGTTACACTGTCACACTTCCGGATGGCACAAAAGTTGAGGAGCTGAATAAAGCGACGGCTGCGATGATGGTGCCTTTCGACAGCGTTAAGTTCACCGGCAACTACGGCAATATGACAGAAATCTCCTATCAGGTCGCCAAACGCGCGGCGAAGAAAGGCGCTAAGTATTATCATATTACGCGTCAGTGGCAGGAGCGCGGCAATAACATCACCATCAGCGCCGACCTCTATAAATAAGGCGCGCGTCGCCATCAGGCTTTCTCGCCGGATGGCGGCATAACTGCCTTATCAGGCCTACACAATCGTTCAACGGCAGGCCTGATAAGCCGCCATCCGGCACTTTCTCGCGGGATGCCAGTTCCGTCAAATATCGCGATGAATCTCACTTTTCGCTTTTTTGGCGATAAATCTTATCCAGGCCGTTGCATGCGGTCCCTTCTCTCCGTAAAATCCCGCGCCTTAGTGGCTTTCACCATTTTTATGCGTTTTGCCATAATAATTATTCTTCCAATTTCATTTTTATAGCTGGATACCAATGGAAAAAAAACTGGGACTGAGCGCGCTGACCGCGCTGGTTTTAAGCTCAATGCTTGGCGCAGGTGTTTTCAGTCTGCCCCAGAATATGGCCGCCGTTGCCAGTCCGGCTGCGTTGTTAATTGGCTGGGCCATTACCGGCGTGGGGATACTCTTACTGGCATTCGCCATGTTAATCCTTACACGCATTCGCTCCGAGCTTGACGGCGGTATCTTTACTTACGCCCGCGAAGGCTTCGGCGAACTGATTGGCTTTTGTTCTGCCTGGGGCTATTGGCTGTGCGCGGTCATCGCCAACGTATCCTATTTGGTTATCGTTTTTTCAGCGCTGAGTTTCTTTACCGATACGCCTGCCCTGCGTCTGTTTGGCGACGGTAATACCTGGCAGGCTATTGTCGGCGCTTCAGTCCTGCTCTGGATTGTCCATTTCCTCATCCTGCGCGGCGTACAAACGGCAGCCAGCATCAATCTGGTCGCGACTCTGGCGAAACTGTTGCCGCTCGGCGCGTTTATTGTGCTGGCTATCATGATGTTCAAACTGGATACCTTCACACTGGACTTCACCGGTGTTGAACTCGGTATTCCCGTATGGGAACAGGTCAAGAACACCATGCTTATTACGCTGTGGGTGTTTATTGGCGTTGAAGGCGCCGTCGTCGTCTCGGCCCGAGCGAAAAATAAACGCGATGTAGGCCGCGCCACGCTACTGGCAGTACTCGCAGCGCTGGGAATATATCTCCTGGTCACGCTGCTTTCTCTTGGCGTTCTTGCGCGTCCGGAACTGGCGGAGATGCGCAACCCGTCGATGGCCGGTCTGATGGTGAAAATGATGGGGCCGTGGGGAGAAATTATTATTGCAGCGGGACTGATTGTGTCTGTCTGCGGGGCTTATCTAAGCTGGACTATTATGGCGGCGGAGGTGCCATTTCTGGCGGCAGCCTATAAATCCTTCCCGGGCATCTTCGCGCGACAAAATGCGCAAGGCGCGCCTTCTGCGTCGTTATGGCTCACCAATATCTGTGTGCAAATCTGTCTGGTGCTGATCTGGCTTACCGGTTCAGACTACAACACGCTATTGACGATTGCGTCAGAAATGATTCTGGTGCCCTACTTTCTGGTCGGCGCATTTCTGCTGAAGATTGCAACGCGTCCCCTCCATCGGGCGGTCGGTATCGGAGCCTGTATTTATGGCTTATGGTTGTTATACGCGTCGGGTCCCATGCACCTGCTGCTGTCCGTCGTGCTGTACGCGCCTGGATTACTGGTTTTCCTGTATGCGCGTCGGACGCACAAGCATGACAACGTATTAAATCGTCAGGAAGTCGTGCTGATTGGTTTATTGCTGGTCGCGGCGGTTCCGGCTACGTGGATGCTGGTGGGTTAACAACCTCCCCATCGTAATATCCGTCTGTATTACGATGGGGAAACCACGGTCTTTGCCAATATTAATGCCATTTAATCCAGCAAAAAATCAGCAGCCACGCGCTTAGCCCCCAGCAGACCACCGCACCGCCAAGCGCGACGGGCAGGCGCATCACGCCGCTGAAATACCATAGCGTTGCAAGATAAATGAAATAAGGAATGATCGACCACATGCTAAAGACGATGGTGGTACGCATCGCGTCGATGCCCCGCTCGCTGGCCACGATATAGTGCGCGATAAGCGCAAACGTTGGAAACAGAGGAATTAATCCGGCGATATAATAATTTTTCGTTTTTGACAGCAGACCAATCAATACGACGACCAGCGCCCCCAGGGCAGCTTTAATCACGAGTCCCATTACCTTGCCTTAACATGCTAATAACAACAGCGTGTAGCATAACGGAACCGCTCTCGTTTAGAAAAGATTTATGGAAGGGAAAACAGAGGCGGTGTATGTTGGCGTTTTCTATTCTCCATTTATAATATGAACCGCATTGTATTTGTTGAAGACGACGCTGAAGTGGGTTCTCTCATTGCCGCTTATCTGGCGAAACATGATATTGATGTCATTGTTGAGCCGCGTGGTGACCGGGCGGAGGATCTTATCCTCACCACTCAGCCCGATCTGGTTTTACTGGATATTATGCTTCCAGGTAAAGATGGCATGACGATATGCCGCGATCTGCGCCACCGCTGGCAAGGCCCGATTGTCCTGCTCACCTCGCTGGACAGTGATATGAATCATATTCTGGCGCTGGAGATGGGCGCTTGCGACTACATCCTCAAAACCACGCCTCCGGCCGTTTTGCTGGCGCGTCTGCGCTTACACCTGCGGCAAAGCGAACAAACGCAACAGGCAAAAAGTCTTCAGGAGAGCGCGCTTACGCCGCATAAAGCGCTGCGTTTTGGCGCGTTAACCATCGATCCCCTTAACCGGGCGGTCCAGCTCAATGGCGATTTCATATCGCTCTCCACCGCCGATTTTGAATTGCTCTGGGAACTGGCGACACACGCCGGACAAATTATGGATCGCGACGCGTTGCTAAAAACGCTGCGCGGCGTCAATTATGATGGTCTGGATCGCAGCGTGGATGTGGCGATTTCCCGCCTGCGTAAGAAACTGCTGGATAGCGCTGCTGAGCCCTATCGTATAAAGACCATTCGCAATAAAGGCTATCTTTTTGCCCCTCATGCCTGGGACGAAACGACGGGATAAGTTAGCCGACAGATTTTACCTGCCTTTATCAAGTCATAGTGGCGATGCTCATCACCGCCACTGTTCAAAAAACAGGCATTGCATACATGGATGCTATTTTTATTAGTCGGAACAGCCCCTTTATTACCGTTTTCTCTGCGTTGCGGTTCTTCATTACGTCTTTTTCGCCAAAAAAATTAAATTAAAAAAACTCGAAGCCAGTTCACAAAATTGATAACAGAATGTCTGCCCGCCGCTATATTGCCATCTTTTTTCGCAAATTGTGAAATCAAACAAATCACAACTATGAATATATAATAACAAATATATTCACCATAAATATATGCGTTTCCGATAGTAACTTTTGTATTAATTAATAACATATAAGAAAAGTTAGCATTTGCTGAAATAATATTATTCAGATTAGGATGCCTTTGATTCAACGAATCTGTAGAAGTTCAATCTTTTGCAAATAAGTTAAGTTTTTAAGGATAAAAAAATGAAAAGAAAAGTATTGGCACTTGTCATCCCGGCTCTGCTGGCTGCTGGCGCGGCACACGCCGCTGAAGTTTATAACAAAGACGGCAATAAGCTGGACCTTTACGGGAAAGTAGACGGCCTGCACTATTTCTCTGACAATAGTGGCTCTGACGGCGACCAAACCTATGTTCGTTTCGGTTTTAAAGGCGAAACGCAGATTAACGACCAACTGACTGGTTACGGCCAGTGGGAATATAACGTTCAGGCTAACACTACCGAAGGCGAGGGCGCTAATTCCTGGACTCGTCTGGCATTCGCCGGCCTGAAATTCGGCGACTACGGCTCATTCGACTATGGTCGTAACTACGGCGTCCTGTACGACGTGGAAGGCTGGACCGATATGCTGCCTGAGTTCGGCGGCGACTCCTATACTTACGCTGACAACTACATGACCGGTCGTGCTAACGGCGTGGCCACCTACCGTAACACTGATTTCTTCGGTCTGGTAGACGGTCTGAGTTTTGCTCTACAATACCAGGGCAATAATGAAAATAGCGGTAACGGTAATGAAGGTACAAATAACCGTACTGATGATGACGATTTCCGTAGAGAAAACGGAGATGGTTTTGGTATTTCTACCACTTACGATTTTGGTATGGGCTTTAGCGCAGGTGCTGCCTACACAACATCTGACCGTACAAACGATCAGGTTTCGCATGGCGAACAGTATGCAAAAGGCGATAAAGCAGATGCATGGACTGCTGGCTTGAAATATGATGCCAACAACATCTATTTAGCCACTATGTATTCTGAAACCCGGAATATGACGCCATATGGCTCTTTGGATTCTGATGCTCAGGGTGGTGTGGCTAATAAAACACAAAACTTTGAAGTTACTGCGCAGTACCAATTTGATTTCGGTTTACGTCCGGCAGTTTCCTTCCTGATGTCTAAAGGTAAAGACCTTGTCAATAAAGGCGTAAATGAAGACAAAGATTTGGTCAAATATGCTGATGTCGGCGCCACCTACTATTTCAACAAAAACTTCTCCACCTATGTTGATTATAAAATCAACCTGCTGGATGACGACGATAACTTCTATGCAGATAACGGCATTAATACCGATGACGTTGTCGCGCTGGGTATGGTTTACCAGTTCTAATTATTCATTAATTCTTCTCAAGCCCGCCGTTTCGGCGGGCTTTTCTTTTTTCATCACCACCGTTCTAAAAACAGAACGCACTGTTCCCTGGGCACAGATTGAACAATTCTTGTTCGCTCTCTATGGTTTGCTTATCGCCCGACAAAAGGAACATGCTAATGATCAGTCTCGTCCCGCCTCTGCTTTCCAGAACCGCGCTTCTCTTTCTGCTCACGGCCACAGGCGCAGCCACCGCCGCCCGCCCGGCAGCGGATATTATTTTGCATAACGGTAATATCATCACTCTGAATGATGCCCAACCGCAGGCCAGCGCGCTGGCGATTTCCGGCTCGCGCATTGTGGCGATTGGCGATGATACGGCGACAAATGAATGGCGCGGCGACCATACCCGTACCATCGATTTACAGGGTAAAACCGTGATACCCGGTCTGACCGATACCCATATCCACGCCATTCGCGGCGGACAAACCTGGACATTCGAAACCTACTGGTACGACAGCCCTTCGCTTAAAGACGCGCTGGATAAATTACGCGCCGACGCTAACCGTCGTCCCCACGCTCAATGGGTAGCCGTAGTGGGATCGTGGATACCGGCACAATTTGCAGAAAACCGGGCGCCGACGGTAGCCGAACTGAGCCACGCCCTTCCCGATCATCCGGCTTATATTCAGTATCTTTACGACTATGCGTTAGTGAATCAGCGCGGTATAGACGTACTTGGCCTTAACAACACCCCTCCTCCTGATTTAGCGGGAATCCGCGTAGAGCGCGACGCAAAAGGTAGCGCCACGGGGAAATTATTTGGTGACATCGCCGCGTTCAATCAGCTTTTTGCCAGCATAAGTAGTAACGCCGATCGCGAGGGCGGTCTGCGGCAATTTTTCGCTGATATGAACGCTCGCGGCGTGACCGGCATCATTGACCCCTCTGCCGGGCCTGCCGCCGCTTATGAGCCTTTATTTGCAATGCGAAACCAGGGGGATTTACCGCTGCGCGTGGGGTATCGCATTCCGGTACAGCCAGAAGCGAAAGGTCATGAAGCGCAGTGGTTCAGCAACCTGATGGCCTTTCGCCCGGCGCGTGCCGATGACGGGCAACTGGCTTTTCTTGGCCTGGGGGAAAGCCTGGTGGCCGGAATGAATGACGGCGTGCGGATGGCCCCAGGGTTTTCTTCCTCAGAGCAGGACAAAACCGCGCTTCGCCAGGTCGCGACATTTGCGGCAAAACGGGGAATACCGCTTGAGATCCATGCATATACCGATGACAGCGCCGACGCGATATTGACGATTTTTGAGCAGGTAGCGCAGCAGTACGATCTGCGCCCTCTCCGCTGGTCTATTGCGCACCTGAATACCGGTTCGCCACAGACGCTTGAGCGAATGCGTAAGCTGGGTCTGGCATACACTGTGCAAATGGGGCCTTACTTTGAGGGGCTTGCCATCCGTGACGCCAATCCACCCGGCGCGACGGACAATTCGCCACCGGTTCGACTGGCGCTGGATAAAGGGCTTGTCGTAGCTGGCGGCACCGATTCGACGCGTATTGGCATTGCCGGTGTCTGGCACGCTATCGAATATCATATCACCGGTATAGCGTCAGGCGGTTCCGTACGTAAACCCGCCAGCGAGCGGCTCACGCGTCTGGAAGCGCTAGCGTTATATACACGTCATGCCGCCTGGCTCGCCTTTGCCGAACAACACCGGGGCCAGCTTAGCGTCGGAAAACAGGCCGATCTGGCGGTACTCAATCAGCCATTTATGACGATGCCGGAAGACAGAATTGATACCATTCGCGCTGTTTTGACGCTTGTCGATGGACGCATTGTTCACGAAAGTCCGGACCTTAACGCCGGACAATGAGGTTGTCAGTTGACGCAAAGCCTGCTTTTATAACCCACCAGCGGCGCTGACGGGAAATCTTTTCCGTCAGCGTGCGATAGAGCTAATGTATTAAGATCCGGTGGGCGTTGATGAAAAAGCTGTTTGTGCAGTTTTACCTTTTGCTGTTCGTCTGTTTTCTGGTCATGACCTTATTGGTCGGACTGGTGTACAAATTCACCGCCGAACGCGCGGGCAGGCAATCGCTCGACGATCTGATGAAAAGTTCGCTCTATCTGATGCGCAGCGAACTGCGGGAAATCCCGCCGCGTGAATGGGGGAAAACGTTAAAAGAGATGGACCTGAACCTCTCTTTCGATTTACGCGTTGAACCGTTAAATCACTATAAGCTTGATGCCGCCACCACGCAGCGACTGCGTGAAGGCGATATTGTCGCGCTTGACGATCAATACACCTTTATTCAACGTATCCCGCGCAGCCATTACGTCCTGGCGGTTGGCCCGGTTCCCTATCTCTATTTCCTGCATCAAATGCGACTGCTGGATATCGCCTTAATGGCGCTCATTGCCTTTTCTCTCGCCTTTCCTGTGTTTATCTGGATGCGCCCGCACTGGCAAGAAATGCTCAGGCTCGAATCCGCCGCGCAGCGCTTTGGCGAGGGTCACTTGACTGAACGCCTGCACTTCGATAATGGCTCCAGTTTCGAACGTCTGGGTGTCGCGTTCAACCAGATGGCGGATAACATTAATGCCCTGATCGCCAGTAAAAAACAGCTGATTGACGGTATCGCCCATGAGCTTCGCACGCCGCTGGTACGTTTACGCTATCGGCTTGAAATGAGTGAAAATCTGACACCGCCGGAATCACAGGCGCTCAATCGCGATATTGGTCAACTGGAAGCGCTGATTGAAGAACTGCTCACCTATGCGCGCCTTGACCGACCACAAAATGAACTGATGTTGACCGAACCCGACCTCCCCGCCTGGTTGCTCGCGCATTTGCAGGATGTGCAGAGCGTGACCCCGGAACGTGCCGTAAACCTTGTCACATGTGTAATCGGCGATTATGGCGCGCTTGATATGCGGTTAATGTCGCGAGTGCTGGATAACCTGCTGAATAATGCCTTGCGCTACAGTCATACCACCGTTCAGGTCAGTCTGTTACTCGACGGCAGTCAGGCAACGCTGATAGTTGAAGATGACGGCCCCGGCATTGAAGCGGATGCGCGTGAGCGCGTATTTGAACCTTTTGTCAGACTCGACCCCAGTAGAGACCGGGCGACAGGCGGCTGCGGGCTTGGACTCGCCATCGTACACTCTATCGCCCTGGCGATGGGCGGTAGCGTCGTCTGTGACGAGAGCGAACTGGGCGGCGCAAAATTTAGCTTTCGCTGGCCGGTCTGGCACGCGATGCCCGACATGACCGCTGCCTGACGCATTTTGCACGCTGGTTGAGCGGCGGGAACTGTGCTATACAGATAGTATGTTGTAACTAAAGTGAGTGATACCATGTCCCGCTACGATCTCGTTGAACGCCTGAATGGCACTTTTCGCCAGATAGAACAACACCTGGCGACGCTGACGGATAATCTACAGCAGCATTCGCTACTTATCGCCCGTGTCTTTTCACTGCCGCAGGTGACCAAAGAGGCGGAACATGCGCCGCTGGATACTATCGAGGTAACGCAACATCTGGGGAAAGAGGCCGAAACGCTGGCGCTACATCACTATCGCCATTTGTTTATTCAACAGCAGTCCGAAAACCGCAGCAGTAAAGCCGCCGTCCGCCTGCCTGGCGTCTTATGCTATCAAGTGGATAATGCGACACAGTTAGATCTGGAAAATCAGATACAGCGCATTAACCAGTTGAAAACCACCTTCGAGCAGATGGTTACGGTAGAGTCCGGTCTTCCCTCAGCGGCGCGTTTTGAGTGGGTGCATCGGCATCTACCCGGCTTAATTACGCTGAACGCTTACCGCACGCTGACGCTTATCAATAACCCCGCCACCATACGTTTCGGCTGGGCAAATAAACATATTATTAAAAATTTAAGCCGGGATGAGGTTCTGAGCCAGTTGAAAAAAAGCCTCGCGTCGCCGCGCAGCGTCCCGCCGTGGACGCGCGAACAATGGCAATTCAAGCTGGAACGGGAATATCAGGATATCGCTGCCTTACCGCAGCAGGCCCGACTCAAGATTAAGCGTCCGGTTAAAGTACAGCCGATCGCCCGCATCTGGTATAAAGGCCAGCAGAAACAGGTGCAACACGCCTGCCCCACGCCGATTATCGCATTAATCAACACGGACAACGGCGCTGGCGTGCCGGATATTGGCGGGCTGGAAAACTATGACGCCGATAATATTCAGCACCGTTTTAAACCACAGGCGCAACCGCTGCGACTGATTATTCCGCGACTGCACCTGTATGTGGCGGATTAACGTCCCGGCGTCATACTGCCAACCATTAACTCCGGACGTACCCAGGCGTCGAACTCCTCGTCGCTAAGGTATCCTAATGCCACGGCTGAGGCTTTGAGCGTCAGCCCTTCTTTATGCGCCTTCTTCGCAATCTCCGCCGCTTTATCGTAACCGATGTGCGTATTGAGCGCTGTGACCAGCATCAGCGACTCATTCAGCAACTGCGTAATACGCTCGCGGTTTGGCTCGATTCCTGATGCACAGTGTTGATTGAAACTCGCCATGCCATCGGCCAACAGGCGCACCGTTTGCAGAAAATTATGAATAACCATCGGACGATAGACGTTGAGCTCAAAGTTGCCCGATGCGCCCCCCATATTGATGGCCACATCGTTACCCATTACCTGGCAACATAGCATCGTTACCGCTTCACACTGGGTCGGGTTCACTTTACCAGGCATAATGGAACTGCCTGGCTCATTCTCCGGGATAGCAATCTCGCCAATGCCGCAGCGCGGGCCGGACGCCAGCCAGCGAACATCGTTGGCGATTTTCATCAGCGAGGCCGCCAGCCCTTTTAATGCGCCATGCGCCTGTACCAACGCGTCACAGGTCGCCAGCGCTTCGAATTTATTCGGGGCGGTAACAAACGGCGCCGCGGTAATCGTCGCCAGTTCCTCGGCCACGCGCCGGGCATATTCCGGGTGGGTATTAAGCCCTGTCCCTACTGCGGTTCCGCCGAGCGCCAGTTCCGCGACGTGCGGTAAACTGTGCTCAATGTGTCTGAGGTTATGTTCCAGCATGGCTACCCAACCGGAAATCTCCTGGCCTAAGGTGAGCGGCGTCGCGTCCTGCAGGTGAGTACGGCCAATTTTGACAATATCGGCGAAAGCGTGGGATTTATCGCGAAGCGTATCCGTTAATGCGGATAATTGCGGGATGAGGTGTTCGCGTAACGCCAGTAACGCCGCCACGTGCATGGCGGTTGGGAACACATCGTTTGAGCTTTGACTCTTATTGACGTCATCATTGGGATGCACCTTGCGCTCCATACCGCGAACGCCGCCCAAAATTTCACTGGCGCGGTTCGCTAACACCTCATTCATATTCATGTTGCTTTGCGTACCGGACCCGGTCTGCCAAATCGCCAGCGGAAACTCATCAGCATGTTTTCCCGCCAGCACTTCATCAGCCGCCTGGATAATCGCGCTGGCTTTTTCCGCCGCCAACAACCCTAAGTCCTGGTTGACCTTCGCAGCGGCGCGCTTGGTCAACGCCAGAGCGTGAATGAGCGAGACGGGCATTTTCTCCGTGGAAATCCGAAAATGCTCCAGCGAACGTTGAGTCTGCGCCCCCCACAGTTTATCTGCCGGGACTTCAATCGCGCCCATTGAATCTTTCTCGCGGCGTACCGTTACCATTACCTGCTCCTTACTCAAGTTGATGAGATCATGTGTCGACATTGCTCACATGTTTGCGGTCTTATGAGTATTAACGATAACAACACAACGGTGTAGACCGGATAAGGCGCTTGCGCCGTTCTCCGGCAAAATAGCGAATCATGTTACCGCCCCGCAGGGCGGCGACATTACTTAACGCAGCGCGCGCACTGCGATGACTGAATCTGCTGGAAGAAATCGTTACCTTTATCATCCACCAGAATAAAGGCCGGAAAATCCTCCACTTCAATTTTCCAGATAGCCTCCATACCCAGTTCAGGATATTCCACGCACTCCAGGCGCTTGATACTGCCCTGCGCCAGAACGGCTGCCGGGCCGCCGATACTGCCCAGGTAGAAGCCGCCATGTTTCTTACAGGCATCGGTCACCTGCTGGCTGCGGTTGCCTTTCGCCAGCATGATCATACTGCCGCCCTGCGACTGGAGCTGATCAACATAAGAGTCCATCCGTCCTGCGGTAGTCGGCCCAAGCGACCCGGAGGCGTACCCTTCCGGCGTTTTTGCCGGCCCCGCATAATAGATAGGATGCTCTTTGATGTACTGCGGCAAACCTTCGCCTCTGTCCATCCGTTCTTTCAGTTTAGCGTGCGCGATGTCGCGGCCCACAATAATCGTGCCGTTCAGCGACAGGCGCGTTGATACCGGATACTGCGACAGTTGTTGCAGTATCTCGCTCATGGGACGGTTAAGATCAACGCGCACCGCCTCGCCCTCTCCCGCCTGGCGCAGCGCCTCAGGAATATATTTACCGGGATTGCGCTCCAGCTTCTCGATCCAGATCCCTTCCCGGTTGATCTTCGCTTTAATGTTTCGATCCGCGGAGCAGGACACGCCCATACCTACCGGACACGATGCCCCGTGGCGCGGCAATCGGATGACACGAATATCGTGAGCGAAATATTTGCCGCCGAACTGCGCGCCTAAGCCAAGATTTTGCGCCTCAAGCAACAATTCTTTTTCCAGCTCAATATCGCGGAAGGCCTGCCCGTGTTCATTGCCTTCGGTCGGTAGCGCATCATAGTATTTTGCCGAGGCCAGCTTAACGGTCTTCAGGTTCGCTTCCGCCGAGGTGCCGCCAATGACAAACGCAATGTGATACGGCGGACAGGCGGCGGTACCCAGCGTACGCATTTTATCAACGAGATAATTTTTGAGCTTACCCGGCGTCAGAAGCGCTTTTGTCTCCTGATAGAGGTAGGTTTTATTCGCCGATCCGCCGCCTTTAGCGATACAGAGGAATTTATATTCATCGCCATCGACGCTGTAGAGATCGATCTGCGCCGGCAGGTTAGTACCGGTATTGACCTCTTTGTACATATCCAGCGCCGCGTTCTGTGAATAGCGCAGGTTATCTTCGATATAGGTGTTATATACGCCGCGAGCCAGCGCCGCTTCATCACCTCCACCAGTCCAGACGCGTTGGCCTTTTTTGCCGACAATAATGGCCGTACCGGTATCCTGGCAGGTGGGCAACACGCCCTTGGCCGCGATATCGGAGTTTCGCAGGAATTGCAGCGCGACATATTTGTCGTTTTCACTGGCCTGCGGATCGCGCAGAATATCCGCCACCTGCTGCTGATGCGCGGGACGTAGCATAAAAGACGCATCGTGGAAGGCCTGACGCGCCAACAACGTTAGCGCTTCCGGCGCGACTTTCAGGATCTCTTGTCCTTCGAATTCGGCGACGGAAACATGTTCGCTGGTCAACAAGTAGTACTCGGTATCGTCCTTTTTGAGGGGAAAAGGGTCTTGATAAAAGAAGGGTTTGTTTGACATTGTGCTCTCACTTACCGCTCGGTATGGTTATTCTATGGGCAGGTGTTCCATTGCCCGACTCAAAGCGAGTAACACTATCCTACACAATTTTTTAACAAAAACTGAGACAAGTACGACTTTTTACGCGCGGAGGTTACTTCATGCGGGTTTCTTGGTTTAATACCTCCCATTGATCTCCACATTGAAACAGGGCTTGATAATGCAAAAACTCATTAACTCAGTGCAAAACTATGCCTGGGGAAGTAAAACTGCGTTAACGGAACTTTATGGCATCGCCAATCCGCAGCAGCAGCCAATGGCTGAACTCTGGATGGGCGCGCATCCCAAAAGCAGCTCGCGAATCACCACCGCCAACGGCGAAACCGTCTCCCTGCGTGACGCCATCGAAAAGAATAAAACCGCCATGCTGGGCGAAGCGGTAGCCAACCGTTTCGGCGAACTGCCGTTTCTGTTTAAAGTACTGTGCGCCGCGCAGCCGCTCTCTATTCAGGTGCACCCGAATAAGCGCAATTCCGAAATCGGTTTCGCGAAAGAAAATGCGGCGGGTATCCCCATGGATGCCGCAGAGCGGAACTATAAAGATCCTAATCATAAACCAGAGCTGGTTTTTGCCCTGACGCCTTTCCTGGCGATGAACGCGTTCCGCGAATTTTCTGACATTGTCTCTTTACTGCAACCTGTCGCTGGCGCGCATTCCGCTATCGCCCACTTTTTGCAGGCGCCGAATGCTGAACGTCTGAGCCAGCTTTTCGCCAGCCTGTTGAATATGCAAGGCGAAGAAAAATCCCGCGCGTTAGCCGTACTCAAAGCGGCGCTTAACAGCCAGCAAGGCGAACCGTGGCAAACGATCCGCGTGATTTCAGAGTGTTATCCTGACGACAGCGGGCTTTTCTCTCCTTTGTTGCTGAATGTGGTCAAACTGAATCCCGGCGAGGCGATGTTCCTGTTTGCCGAAACGCCTCATGCTTATCTGCAGGGCGTTGCGCTGGAAGTCATGGCGAACTCCGATAATGTTCTGCGCGCTGGCCTTACGCCAAAATATATCGACATCCCTGAACTGGTCGCGAACGTGAAGTTCGAACCTAAACCTGCCAGCGAGTTGCTGACTGCCCCGGTGAAAAGCGGCGCGGAGCTGGACTTCCCAATTCCGGTTGACGATTTTGCTTTTTCACTGCACGACCTGGCGCTTCAGGAGACGAGCATCGGCCAACACAGCGCCGCGATTCTGTTCTGCGTTGAGGGTGAGGCGGTGTTACGTAAAGATGAACAGCGTCTGGTACTGAAGCCGGGTGAATCGGCCTTTATCGGCGCGGATGAGTCTCCGGTTAACGCCAGCGGCACGGGCCGTTTAGCGCGTGTTTATAACAAGCTGTAGCAACGTACTGAATTTTTTAACAACTCTTGCTAAGCTTATAACAGACGTAAAACTCCTCCAGGCGGTTTAATCCGCCTGGTTTCATTTTTATGGACAATTGATATGAAAAAAACACTGGTAGCTGCAGGTGTAGTAATTGCACTTGGCATCGTCTGGACAGGCGGCGCCTGGTATACGGGGAAAAAGCTGGAGAACCATCTTTCAGAAATGGTGACTCAGGCCAATGAACAGCTCAAGCGTACTGCGCCGGAGGCCGGTGTCGAATTAAGTTATCAAAACTACCAGCGTGGCGTGTTCAGTAGCCATCTGCAACTGGTTGTCAAACCGGTTGCCGGCGCAGACACTACCTGGTTGAAACCCGGGCAAAGCATTGTGCTGGACGAGTCCGTTTCACATGGTCCCTTCCCGCTCGCCCAGCTCAAAACGCTCAATCTGATCCCTTCTATGGCGTCGGTAAAAACCACCCTGGTGAATAACGATGCGGCAAAACCCCTCTTTGATATCGCGAAAGGCGACACGCCCTTTGTTATCAATACCCGCATTGGTTATGGCGGCGATACCCGCTCCGATATCTCTCTCAAGCCGTTAAACTACGAGAATGCCGGTGAAAAGGTCGCCTTTAGCGGCGGCGAGTTCCAGCTTAACGCCGATAAAGACGGTAATGTGGTTTCGCTGTCAGGCGAAGCGCAGAGCGGCCTGGTCGATGCCGTTAACGAATATAATCAGAAGGTCCAACTCACCTTTAATAATTTGAAAACCGACGGTACCAGTAAACTGGCAAGCTTTGGCGAACGTGTGGGCGACCAAAAGTTAACGCTGGATAAACTGTCCATCGCCATTGAGGGTAAAGAGATGGCGGTGCTGGAAGGGATGGAAATTGCCGGCAAGTCCGATCTCGTCAACGACGGAAAAACCATTAACAGCCAGTTGGATTACTCGCTTAACAGCCTGAAAGTGCAGAATCAGGATTTGGGCAGCGGTAAATTAACGCTGAAAGTCGGTCAAATCGACGGCGAAGCCTGGCACCAGTTTAGTCAGCAATATCATGCGCAAACGCAGGCGCTGTTGAATCAGCCGGACGTGGCGCAGAATCCTGAGCTTTATCAGCAAAAAGTCACTGAAGCGTTCTTTAGCGCTCTCCCCGTGCTGTTAAAAGGCGATCCGGTACTGACCCTGGCGCCGCTTAGCTGGAAAAACGCCAAAGGGGAAACCACGCTGAATCTGTCGCTGTTCCTCAAAGATCCGGCAACCACAACGGCACAACCGCAAACGCTGGCGCAGGAAGTCGACCGCTCCGTGAAATCGCTGGATGCGAAACTGGCAATTCCAATGGACATGGCGGTCGAGTTTATGACGCAGATAGCAAAACTGGAAGGCTATCAGCAGGATGATGCGGAAAAACTGGCAAAACAGCAGGTGCAGGGGCTGTCCGCAATGGGTCAGATGTTCCGACTGACAACGCTGAAGGATAATACTATCGCCTCCAGTTTGCAGTACGCCAATGGCCAGATCACGCTCAACGGACAAAAAATGCCGTTGGAAGACTTTGTCGGCCTGTTTGGGATGCCGGCGCTTTCCGTTCCGGACGTTCCGGCGCTGCCTCAACAATAATCGCCTTGCCGGGTGTCGCGACGCTGCACCCGGTCTGCGCCGAACGACGCGCAGCCTCTACTTTTGCGTTACCAGGCGAGCGGCTATCGTTTGACTCCGCACATGGTGCTCGTCGTGAGCAATACGCTGCAATATTCGTTCGGCCAGGGTATAGCCTATTTCTCGCGCCGGCGTACTGGCCCAGATAATCGGCAGGTCGTCGAGGGCGTTCTCCGCCACATCAGCAAACGCCGCCAGCGACACCTGCTGCTCGAAATAACGATCGACACCGCTCTCGCCACTCTGTCGTCCGGCTCTCAGCAGGCCAAACCACGCCCCCATCGCAATGGTTTCGTTGTAACAAACGACAGCGCTAATGGTCGGATTGTATCGCAACAGCGCGGTAATGCTTTCTGCTGCCTGCTTCTGACTGGAAGCGCATTCCACGACCCACTCGCTGTGAAACGGTAGACCGTATTTTAACAACGTCGCGCAATAGCCGCCCACGCGCTCCGCGCGGGTTAAAGATGCGCTTTGTCCACCCAGCCAGGCGATGCGCTGATGGCCCTGACGAATAAGGTACTCCGTCAGGAGCTGCGCCGCCTGCATGTTGTCAGGCCGAACGGTATCCGCATCATCAAGATAGCTGGCACGTGACGCAAACACGACCGGAATTCCTTGTGCGTCGGCCTGCGCTCTTCTTCGCCAGCGGTGCTCTCGCTCACGGCGCATATTGCCGCGTATCAGCACGGCGCGCCGTGGCTGGATGCGTTACGCGCCTCGCTGGCGGCTAATATGCGCTATATTGAGCAGGCGCTGAATGGCGTCTTTCCGACGTTGAACTGGCAAGCGCCGCCATCGACCTATCTGGCCTGGATTGATCTCCGTCCACTCGGCATTGACGATCAAAAATTACAGCACACGCTCATTCATCAGGAGAAAGTCGCCATTATGCCCGGCGATACCTATGGCGCAGAAGGCCGGGGATTTGTACGTCTGAATGCCGGATGCCCTCGTCTGAAACTTGAAAAAGGCGTCAACGGATTGATTAACGCTATCCGCACCGTTCGCTGATACCGTCTACAAGCGGGGGGTTGACCCTTTATCCTAAGATGCGATAACAGAGACGCCACCGGTGAGCTGACCGGGGGCGCGTTAAAGAGAATGATACAAAATTTCTCCCGCGCTCTCGCGAAGTTGCAACGTAATGACTCCGTTTTTGCAAAATTTCCAGAGCATTATCAATCTGTAGTATAATGGTGCGCACTTTTATTAAAAATTGAGTGCGCCCATGATTGATATTACGCTTCCTTTGACTGACATCCACCGCCACCTTGATGGCAACATTCGCGCCCAAACAATTCTGGATCTTGGTCGGCAGTTCAACATCGCCCTTCCCGCCCAAACGCTGGAAACGCTGATTCCGCATGTCCAGGTCACCTCAACCGAACCCGATTTAGTAAGCTTTCTCACGAAGCTCGATTGGGGGGTAAAAGTCCTGGCATCGCTTGACGCCTGCCGCCGTGTGGCCTTTGAAAATATTGAAGATGCCGCACGTAACGGCCTGCATTACGTCGAACTTCGCTTTTCGCCCGGCTATATGGCGATGGCGCATCAGTTACCGATCGCAGGCGTGGTTGAAGCCGTTATCGACGGCGTACGCGACGGCTGTAACACGTTTGGCGTCGAGGCGCGACTCATTGGCATTATGAGCCGTACCTTCGGCGAGGCGGCATGTTTACAGGAGCTTGATGCGCTGCTGGCGCACAGAGAGAAAATCACCGCGCTGGATTTAGCCGGTGATGAGCTGGGCTTTCCCGGCAGTCTGTTTTTGTCGCACTTTAATCGGGCGCGCGATGCGGGCTGGCATATTACCGTTCACGCTGGCGAAGCCGCAGGGCCGGAAAGTATCTGGCAGGCGATTCGCGAACTGGGGGCCGAACGTATCGGACATGGCGTAAAAGCTGTCGAAGATCGCGCGTTAATGGATTTTCTTGCACAGCAGCGTATCGGTATTGAATCCTGTCTGACCTCGAATATTCAGACCAGTACCGTCGCATCGCTGGCAGATCATCCGCTCAAAACCTTCCTTGAGCATGGCGTTCTCGCCAGTCTTAATACGGACGATCCGGCTGTTCAGGGCGTAGATATTATCCATGAATATCACGTCGCCGCGCCAGCAGCAGGATTGAGCCGCGAACAGATTCGCCAGGCGCAGATTAACGGTCTGGAAATCGCCTTTCTGAGCGATGGCGAAAAACGTGCGCTGCGCGAAAAAGTGGCCGCGGCGTAAAATTGCTTTATTGATGCTAACGCCCTCTCTCCGCCTGCGGTTTAATGCTATCCCAGGCGGAGAAATGCGACATCTCAGGCAAGACACAGCGTCGCGCGATGTTTTGCCGATTCCATGCCCAGTTCAATCAACTCCATAATTTGAATCGCCTGACTTGCCGGCACGGGATTTTCACCGTTACCGTTTAACGCATCGCGGATGGCGGCATAATATGCCGGATAGTTACCCGGCAACGTAAGCCAGTTTTCTTCTTTGCGCGTCTCTCCCTCAACCAGGGTCAATACACCGTCACGCATGTCGTATCCCCAGTCTTCCTGCGGTAAACGCTCGCCGTTTTTTAACCGTTCTTCCTGGGGATCGAGGCCATATTTTACATAGCTACCGCGCGAACCATGAACGATGTATCGCGCGGATTCCGCCGCGGCCAGCATCGTACCGTGCAAAATCACGCGGCGCTGGGGGTAGGATAAAATCGCGTGGAAATAATCTGTAGATTGCGCGCCCGGACGCAGTTGCGCTAAATCCACTGTCATGCTGACCGGCAGGCCAAAAAGTTGAATGGCCTGATCCAACAAGTGCGGCGCCAGATCGTACCAGATACCACTTCCTGGCCCGCCTTGCTCGCGCCAGCGGTCGCGCACCTGGGGACGGAAACGATCAAAGTGGGATTCAAACAAGGACACCTCGCCGAGCACGCCATCCGCCAGCAAGGCCTTCAGCGTCAAAAAATCGCTGTCCCAGCGTCGGTTGTGGAAGACGGAAAGTACCCGACCAGTGCTCCGCGCAAGCGCATCCAATTCTCGCGCCTGTGACAGTGTCACGGTAAAGGGTTTATCAACCACCACATGCTTACCGGCTTCCAGCGCAGCTTTCGCCAGCGGGAAATGGGTATCGTTGGGCGTCGGGATCACGATCAGGTCGATATGCGGATCGTTAAATAAATGTCGGGGCTCAGAGACCACGGAAACCGCCGGCCAGTCTGCTTTCACTTTTGTTTCATCGCTGCTGGATACCGCCGCAAGCTCTAGCCCTGGCGTTCCCATAATTAAGGGCGCATGAAAGGTTTTACTGGCGTAGCCATAACCGATTAACCCAACGCGGATTTTGTCATTCATCTCACTGCCTCCGGTTTTAGATATCGCTATTCCACACCATCGTGCGATTAGCCGCAATAGCGTCCTGACCATCAACGTAGCATCAAATGATTAACTTGTTACAGAACAGAGGCTGAAAACGTTTCCCTCCCTCTTGCCGACCGTTCGCCAGGAAAGTAACATTTACCCTCTGTGTTTATGGATAAATCAAAGCAAATGTCGTCAATAATGAATCGTCTTATTGAATTAACTGGGTGGATAGTTCTCGTTATCTCAGTCATTCTTTTAGGTATTGCCAACCATATTGACAATTACCAACCACCAGAGCCCACGGCTTCCGTTCAGAAGAAGTAAGCGTCAGATAATGTAAAGGCATTTTCGCGTGGCACGGTAAGCGGCGCCCCGGGGGGGGCAAAGAAAAGTCAAAAACCGGCAAAAAAAACGAAAGTATGTCCTATCTGGTCTGACGTTTATTGCCTGTTGTAGGAAAGCGCGTTAACCTTTCGCCCCAGGCGCCATGTGGCGCCTGACTCTTTACCGGTAAGAATATTCCCTTTTTACCTGCACCCCTGACCTCTCACTGGTGCGGTTTTGTTTATTTTTTATCAGTGACTACTCCGTTGGCATTATATTTAATATGGATCAACTTTATATGACTGTTCAGGATTATCTATTAAAATTCCGCAAAATTAGTTCGCTCGAAAGTCTGGAAAAACTGTTCGACCACCTTAACTATACCCTTACTGATGACATGGACATTGTTAATATGTATCGCGCTGCAGATCACCGCCGTGCCGAACTGGTTTCCGGAGGACGTCTGTTTGATGTAGGTCAGGTCCCGCAATCCGTCTGGCGCTATGTGCAATAAAGAAAGTAGCGTTTAACATCAAAAACCTTATAATATTTGCCCCAAAATGAGCGGCATGACCGTTAATGCGCGTAACCCCGGAGAAGATATGACTACAACACCGCCACAACGAATTGGAGGCTGGCTTCTTGGCCCGTTAGCCTGGCTGTTAGTCGCGTTGTTGAGCGCCTCGCTGGCGTTATTACTCTACGTTATGGCGCTTGCCACACCGCAAACGTTCAAGACGCTTAGCGGACAGGAAACCGGTAATTTACTGCTATGGGGCATTTCATTTATTACCGCTATCGCCATGTGGTACTATACCCTGTGGTTGACAATCGCATTCTTCAAACGCAGACGCTGCGTGCCGAAGCATTACATTATCTGGCTGCTGGTGTCGGTGTTACTGGCGGTTAAAGCATTTGCCTTTTCGCCCGTCTCAGATGCCTTTGCCGTGCGTCAGTTACTCTTCCCACTGTTGGCGACGGCGCTCATTGTGCCTTATCTCAAACGTTCAGCTCGCGTTAAAACAACGTTTGTTAATCCGTAATAACCCTACAGTTAACCTGTTGTCGCCTGTGGTAGTTTGACAGATAATAGGCGGCTTTTTTATTTCAGGCCGAAACATGACTGATTACCTGCTGCTCTTTGTCGGAACTGTACTGGTCAATAACTTTGTACTGGTCAAATTCCTGGGCCTTTGTCCCTTTATGGGCGTATCCAAAAAACTGGAAACCGCCATGGGGATGGGCCTCGCGACGACCTTTGTCATGACGCTGGCGTCGATATGCGCCTGGCTTATCGACACCTGGATACTTATTCCGCTGGATCTGATTTATCTGCGGACGCTGGCCTTTATCCTCGTCATTGCTGTGGTCGTGCAATTTACCGAAATGGTTGTACGGAAAACCAGCCCGGCGTTATACCGCTTGTTAGGCATCTTCTTACCACTGATTACCACTAACTGTGCGGTTCTGGGCGTAGCGTTACTGAATATTAATCTCGGTCATCACTTTCTTCAGTCGGCGCTGTACGGATTTTCCGCCGCCGTCGGTTTTTCATTAGTGATGGTTCTGTTTGCCGCCATCCGCGAACGCCTTGCCGTGGCGGATGTGCCCGCCCCTTTTCGTGGTAACGCGATAGCATTGATTACCGCAGGGTTAATGTCTTTGGCCTTTATGGGCTTTAGTGGTTTGGTGAAGTTGTAATGAATACTATCTGGATTGCCGTTGGCGCCCTGACCCTTCTGGGCCTGGTGTTCGGCGCCATTCTGGGTTATGCCTCCCGCCGATTCGCGGTTGAAGATGATCCGGTTGTTGAAAAAATCGATGCGATTTTGCCGCAGAGCCAGTGTGGTCAGTGCGGCTATCCCGGCTGTCGCCCCTACGCCGAAGCCGTGGGCCTCCAGGGCGAGAAAATCAATCGTTGCGCGCCCGGCGGCGAAGCCGTCATGCTGAAAATGGCAGAGCTGCTAAACGTAGAGCCGCAACCATGCGATGGTGAAGAACAGCAGGCCGCGCCAGTACGTATGCTGGCAGTTATTGATGAAAATAACTGCATTGGCTGCACAAAATGCATTCAGGCCTGCCCGGTTGACGCCATCGTTGGCGCAACGCGCGCCATGCACACGGTCATGAGCGATCTCTGTACTGGCTGTAATCTGTGCGTCGATCCGTGTCCGACGCACTGCATCGAATTACGTCCGGTGAATGAGACGCCCGACAGTTGGAAATGGGATTTGAACACCATTCCCGTTCGCATCATTCCCGTGGAACAACATGCTTAAACTATTTTCCGCTTTCAGAAAAGATAAAATCTGGGATTTCGACGGTGGTATTCATCCGCCCGAAATGAAGTCCCAGTCAAACGGCACGCCGCTGCGCCAGGTGCCTTTAGCGCCGCGCTTTGTTATCCCTTTAAAACAGCACATTGGCGCTGAGGGCGAGCTGTGCGTTAGCGTCGGCGATCGCGTGCTACGCGGCCAGGCGCTTACCCGTGGACGTGGGAGAATGCTGCCGGTACACGCGCCCACCTCCGGGACGGTTATCGCTATTGCCCCCCACTCGACGGCACATCCTTCGGCGCTGGCGGAGTTAAGCGTCATCATTGATGCCGACGGCGAGGACCGCTGGATTGAACGCGAGGGCTGGTCTGATTACCGCGCCCACAACCGTGAAGCGCTCATTGAACGCATTCATCAGTATGGCGTTGCCGGGCTTGGCGGCGCAGGGTTTCCCACCGGCGTTAAATTGCAGGGCGGCGGCGATAAAATCACCACGCTTATTATCAATGCCGCAGAGTGCGAACCTTACATTACGGCGGACGATCGTCTGATGCAGGACTGCGCCGCGCAGATTGTGGAAGGTGTTCGCATCCTGGCGCATATTCTGCAACCGCGTGAGGTATTAATCGGCATTGAAGATAACAAACCGCAGGCTATTTCCATGCTGCGCGCCGTACTGGCTGACGCCCACGATATTTCGTTACGTGTGATCCCAACCAAATACCCTTCCGGCGGCGCAAAACAGCTTACCCAAATACTGACGGGAAAACAGGTTCCCCACGGCGGGCGCTCCTCTGATATTGGCGTGCTGATGCAAAACGTCGGTACGGCTTATGCCGTTAAACGCGCCGTGATTGACGGCGAACCGATCACAGAACGCGTCGTTACCTTAACGGGTGAAGCGGTAAGCCGCCCGGGTAACGTCTGGGCGCGGCTCGGCACTCCCGTTCGTCATTTGCTTAACGATGCCGGGTTCTGCCCTTCTGCTGACCAGATGGTCATCATGGGCGGCCCGTTGATGGGATTCACCCTTCCCTGGCTTGACGTACCGGTCGTAAAAATCACCAACTGCCTGCTGGCGCCATCCGTGACTGAAATGGGAGCGCCTCAGGAAGAGAAAAGCTGTATTCGTTGCAGCGCTTGCGCTGACGCTTGCCCTGCCGACCTTTTACCGCAGCAGCTTTATTGGTTCAGCAAAGGGCAGCAGCATGACAAGGCTACCGCTCACCATATTGCTGATTGTATAGAATGCGGCGCCTGCGCCTGGGTCTGCCCCAGTAATATTCCGCTCGTCCAATATTTCCGTCAGGAAAAAGCGGAGATTAATGCGATCAGGCTTGAAGAAAAACGCGCCGCCGAAGCCAAAGCACGTTTTGAGGCTCGTCAGGCAAGACTGGAGCGCGAAAAAGCCGCCCGCCTTGCACGTCATAAGAGCGCAGCGGTACAACCAGCGGCAAAAGATCAGGATGCCATTGCCGCTGCGCTGGCGCGGGTAAAAGAGAAACAGGCGCAGGCCACGCAACCGGTGGTTATTCAGGCGGGTAGTCTGCCAGACAATAGCGCCGTCATCGCGGCCCGTGAAGCGCGTAAAGCGCAAGCGCGCGCTAAACAAGCCGCTCATCCGATGGCTGACAGCGCGATACCCGGCGACGACCCGCGTAAAGCTGCAGTGGAGGCAGCCATCGCCCGCGCCAAAGCCCGTAAGCAGGAGCAGCAGGCCGGAAGCGAACCTGCCGAACCGGTCGACCCGCGCAAAGCCGCGGTGGAAGCGGCTATCGCCCGCGCCAAAGCCCGCAAGCAGGAGCAGCAGGCCGGAGGCGAACCTGCCGAAGCGGTCGATCCGCGCAAAGCCGCGGTGGAAGCGGCTATCGCCCGCGCCAAAGCCCGTAAGCAGGAGCAGCAGGCCGGAAGCGAACCTGCCGAACCGGTCGATCCGCGTAAAGCTGCGGTGGAAGCGGCCATCGCCCGCGCCAAAGCCCGCAAGCAGGAGCAGCAGACCGGAAGCGAACCTGCCGAACCGGTAGACCCGCGTAAAGCCGCGGTTGCTGCGGCTATCGCCCGCGTTCAGGCAAAAAAAGCAGCACAGCAGCAGGTTGTTAACGAGGACTAAATGGTATTCAGAATCGCAAGCTCGCCTTATACCCATAACCAGCGCCAGACATCGCGAATCATGTTGCTGGTATTAATCGCCGCTCTGCCGGGGATTGCCGCGCAGACGTGGTTTTTTGGTTGGGGAACGCTTTTCCAGATCGTTCTGGCTGCCATCACGGCGCTCGTCGCAGAAGCCATTGTCCTTAGACTGCGCAAACAATCGGTCGCCAGTCACCTGCAGGATTATTCCGCGTTATTGACGGGGCTTTTGCTGGCGGTCAGCATCCCTCCGCTTGCGCCCTGGTGGATGGTCGTGCTGGGAACCGGATTCGCCATTATTATCGCTAAACAGTTATATGGCGGGCTGGGACAAAACCCCTTTAATCCGGCCATGATCGGCTACGTGGTGCTATTAATTTCCTTTCCGGTGCAAATGACAAGCTGGTTGCCGCCTTATGAAATAGCCGCAACAACGCCCGATATGCTGGACACGTTGCGGATGATTTTTACCGGGCATACCGCCAGCGGCGGCGATATGACACTGCTACGTATTGGTATTGACGGTATCAGCCAGGCGACGCCGCTGGATACGTTTAAAACGTCCTTGCGCGCCGGGCACTCCGTTGAGCAAATCATGCAGTACCCGATATACAGCGGCGCGCTGGCTGGCGTGGGCTGGCAGTGGATTAACCTCGCCTGGCTTGTCGGCGGCGTATTCCTGCTGTGGCAAAAAGCCATCCGCTGGCATATCCCGGTCAGTTTTCTACTGACGCTGGCGCTATGCGCCGCGTTAGGTTGGCTTTTCTCGCCCGCTACGCTGGCCTCGCCGCAGCTTCATCTGCTGTCAGGCGCCACCATGCTGGGCGCATTTTTTATCTTGACGGATCCGGTTACCGCCTCCACGACCAACCGTGGACGTTTAATTTTCGGCGCGCTGGCTGGGGTATTAGTGTGGCTGATTCGTAGCTTCGGCGGCTATCCGGACGGCGTTGCTTTTGCTGTCCTGTTGGCGAATATCACGGTTCCTCTGATCGACTACTACACGCGCCCCCGCGTCTATGGACATCGCAAAGGATAAACCATGCTGAAAACGATTCGTAAACACGGTATTACGCTGGCGCTTTTTGCCGCAGGCTCTACGGGATTGACCGCGGTGATTAATCAGATGACAAAATCAACCATCCACGAACAAGCGCTGCAACAACAGCATGCCCTGTTCGATCAGGTATTGCCGCCAGATCGTTACAATAATAATCTGCAAGAGAGCTGTTATCTGGTCGATGCGCCCGCCCTCGGCAAAGGCACACACCGTGTTTTTATCGCTCGCAAGGATGATAAACCCGTAGCGGCCATCATTGAGGCCACCGCGCCAGATGGCTATTCCGGCGCTATCCAGCTTATTGTTGGTGCAGATTTCAACGGTACCGTCCTGGGGACGCGCGTGACGGAACATCATGAGACGCCAGGGTTAGGTGATAAAATTGAGCGCCGTTTGTCTGACTGGATTACCCACTTTAGCGGTAAAACCATCAGCGGTGAAAATGATACGCACTGGGCGGTGAAAAAAGATGGCGGTGATTTTGATCAATTTACCGGGGCGACAATAACGCCGCGCGCCGTGGTGAATGCGGTTAAACGCGCCGGGCTGTACGCCGAATCACTGCCCGCTCAGCTCCCCCATTTAACCGCCTGTGGAGAATAGCCATGAGCGAAATAAAAGACATTGTTGTTCAGGGGTTATGGAAAAATAACTCTGCTCTGGTGCAGCTACTTGGCCTGTGCCCTTTACTGGCGGTGACGTCTACGGCAACCAACGCTCTGGGGCTGGGTCTGGCCACAACGCTGGTATTAACGCTGACCAACCTTACGGTATCCGCACTACGTCGCTGGACGCCGGCAGAAATCCGTATCCCGATTTACGTTATGATCATTGCCTCGGTGGTAAGCGCAGTACAGATGCTGATCAATGCGTATGCGTTCGGTTTGTATCAGTCTTTAGGGATTTTTATTCCTCTGATTGTAACGAACTGCATTGTTGTTGGTCGCGCCGAAGCGTTTGCCGCGAAAAAAGGACCGTGGCTTTCCGCGTTGGACGGTTTTTCCATCGGCATGGGCGCGACAGGTGCGATGTTCGTGCTGGGTTCGCTGCGCGAGATCCTCGGGAATGGTACGCTTTTCGATGGCGCGGATAGCCTGCTGGGAGGCTGGGCAAAAGTATTACGAGTCGAGATATTTCACACCGACTCGCCTTTCCTGCTGGCGATGCTGCCGCCAGGCGCGTTTATCGGCCTGGGGCTCATGCTGGCGGTAAAATATCTTATTGATGAAAAAATGAAGAAACGCCGCGCCGAAACCGTGCCTTCCGCTGTTCCGGCAGGTGAAACAGGGAAAGTCTGATGAACAAAGCAAAAAGGCTGGAAATTCTGACGCGCCTGCGCGACAACAATCCGCACCCCACAACGGAACTCAATTTCACGTCGCCGTTTGAGTTGCTGATTGCCGTGTTGCTTTCCGCGCAGGCAACCGACGTCAGCGTGAACAAGGCTACCGCCAAACTTTACCCGGTCGCCAATACGCCAGCCGCGATGCTGGAACTGGGCGTAGATGGCGTGAAATCCTATATCAAAACCATCGGTTTATTTAACAGTAAAGCGGAAAACGTGATTAAGACCTGCCGTATTTTACTGGACAAGCATAATGGCGAAGTGCCGGAGGATCGGGCGGCGCTGGAAGCGCTTCCCGGCGTGGGGCGTAAAACCGCTAACGTAGTACTAAATACCGCCTTCGGCTGGCCGACCATCGCCGTTGATACGCATATATTTCGTGTATGCAACCGAACACAGTTCGCGCCGGGTAAAAATGTCGAGCAGGTAGAAGAGAAGTTGCTGAAAGTGGTGCCGAATGAGTTCAAAGTGGACTGCCATCACTGGTTAATTTTGCATGGCCGCTATACCTGTATCGCCCGAAAACCCCGCTGCGGCTCCTGCCTCATTGAAGATCTTTGCGAATACAAAGAAAAAGTCGATATTTGATATGGTCGGAGTGCGTCCGTCACGCCAGCGCGCTCCCACCTTCGGCCTGGATCTATTTTAGCCATCAATCATTCCAGTCTCTGTCCTTTTTCTGATGTAATGTGCTTTCGTTTTCACTCCACGTCAGGTTAATCATTTTTTTAATCGCAAAAAATTCTATCTATCCGTGATCAGGATCACTTTGATAACTTCATGTAAAATTTAATGACACCTAAGGTTACATTTACAACCGGATAGACTGACGCCCCGTTTTCACTACAAAACATTACTCTGCCATTTTTTCAGATAATGGCCTATATCACTGCTTTTCACCTTAAATAGCAGAAGATATCGCCTTTCACCCAAACTAATGGCCTTTTTGCAGTGTAAAAATCTGCCATTCTTCAAATGAAGAAATTTAACGCTGGATAACATTTCTGACATCGGACGATTCAACCAGAAGAGTTATATGTAACAGATTATTACAAAGCTCTTGTCTGGAGAGGAAAGATAGTGAACATTACCTGCCGTTTCCCCTCCAATATAACAATCGGACGGATGAGTCTGACTCATCACGCGCCAGACAATCCCTGTTAATACGGGGCGTAAAAAAGAGGTAAAAGTGTCTACTGCAAACAAAAAACCAACTGAAAGCGTCAGTTTGAACGCTTTCAAACAACCGAAGGCGTTCTATCTCATCTTCTCGATAGAGTTATGGGAGCGTTTTGGTTATTACGGCCTGCAAGGCATTATGGCCGTCTACCTGGTAAAACAACTGGGTATGTCAGAAGCGGATTCCATCACCCTTTTCTCTTCCTTCAGTGCGCTGGTGTACGGCCTGGTCGCCATTGGCGGTTGGTTAGGTGATAAAATTCTGGGCACCAAACGCGTTATTATGCTGGGTGCCGTGGTGCTGGCTATCGGTTATGCGCTGGTCGCATGGTCTGGTCATGACGCTGGCATCGTCTATATGGGCATGGCGGCTATCGCTGTGGGTAACGGTCTGTTTAAAGCTAACCCGTCTTCCCTGCTGTCTACCTGCTACGCGAAGGATGATCCGCGTCTCGACGGCGCATTTACGATGTATTATATGTCCGTCAACATCGGCTCCTTCTTCTCTATGCTGGCGACGCCGTGGCTGGCGGCGCGTTATGGCTGGAGCACCGCGTTTGCGCTTAGCGTCGTCGGTATGCTGATAACCGTCGTTAACTTTGCTTTCTGCCAGCGCTGGGTGAAAAGCTACGGTTCCAAACCCGACTTTGAACCGATCAACTTCCGTAATCTGCTGCTGACAATCGTCGGTATTGTCGTTCTGATTGCGGTCGCCACCTGGCTGCTGCACAACCAGGATATCGCGCGTATGGTGCTGGGCGTAATCGCTCTTGGCATCGTCATTATCTTCGGTAAAGAAGCGTTTTCCATGCACGGCGCGGCTCGCCGTAAAATGATCGTCGCCTTTATTTTGATGCTGCAGGCGATTATCTTCTTCGTACTGTACAGCCAGATGCCGACGTCGCTGAACTTCTTTGCCATTCGTAACGTCGAGCACTCTATTCTCGGTATCGCGTTCGAACCGGAACAGTATCAGGCGCTGAACCCATTCTGGATCATTATCGGCAGCCCGATTCTGGCCGCTATCTATAACAGGATGGGCGATACGCTGCCGATGCCGATGAAATTCGCCATTGGTATGGTGCTGTGTTCCGGCGCGTTCCTGATTCTGCCGCTGGGCGCCAAATTTGCGAACGATGCCGGCATCGTATCCGTAAACTGGCTGATCGCAAGCTACGGCCTGCAAAGTATCGGTGAGCTGATGATCTCCGGTCTGGGACTGGCAATGGTCGCACAGTTGGTTCCGCAGCGTCTGATGGGTTTCATCATGGGTAGCTGGTTCCTGACAACGGCAGGCGCTAACATCATCGGCGGTTATGTCGCCAACCTGATGGCTGTGCCGAGCGACGTGACTGACCCACTGATGTCCCTGGAAGTCTATGGTCGCGTATTTATGCAGATTGGCATAGCAACCGCCGTTATCGCCGTCCTGATGCTGCTGACAGCGCCTAAGCTGAACCGTATGACCCAGGACGATGATACCGCTGAAAAAGGCTCTAAAGCCGCTACAGTTTAATTTTCCGGGAAACAACATTCAGGCCGCTAACTGTGCGTTAGCGGCTTTTTTTTTGCTCGTCCCCGCACTACCATACTTTAAACCTCAGCAAAAAGGAGTTACCGATGAAACTGTTCTACAAACCGGGTGCCTGCTCTCTTGCTTCCCATATTACCCTGCGCGAAATTGGCAAAGACTTTACGCTTGATGGCGTCGATCTCGCAAAAAAACGCCTGGAAAACGGTGATGATTACCTGGCAGTCAACCCTAAAGGACAGGTTCCGGCTCTGCTGCTGGATGACGGCACACTGTTGACTGAAGGCGTCGCCATTATGCAGTACCTCGCCGACAGCGTTCCCGACCGCCAGCTTCTGGCGCCAGTAAGTAGTCTTGCTCGCTATCATACGCTGGAATGGCTCAACTATATTGCAACGGAACTGCATAAAGGCTTTACCCCGCTGTTCCGCCCTGACACGCCAGAAACACTCAAACCCGCCGTTCGCGCCGGTCTGGAAAAGAAATTGCAGTATGTGGATGAGTCGCTTTCAGACGACCAGTGGATTTGCGGCCAGCGTTTTACCATCGCAGACGCTTATCTGTTTACCGTATTGCGTTGGGCCTATGGCGTAAAACTGAATATGGACGGGTTGACGCATATTGAAAGTTATATGCAGCGTGTCGCAAAAAGACCGACCGTTGCGGCAGCGCTTAAAGCGGAAGGACTGAATTAATGTCATGTTGCCGGATAGCTCGCTGTAGCGCCATCCGGCCTCTTTTTAGCAGCAATAATTACAGCCGCGTTGCGCTGAAGTAATGTTCAGGGTTAGCGATCCTGTCCTGGGCCGCCACGACCTGCAGTTCGTACTCCTGCATCGTTTTGGTGGCGATCATAATCTCATAGACTGCCGCCGTAACGTGCTCCAGCGCCTGCTGCAACGTCGCGCCCTGCAAAAGTTTGACCAGCAATAAACCACTGGTGACATCGCCAACGCCAACCGGCTGACGTGAGCCGAAATCCACCAGCGGACGGCTAATATGCCAGGCTTCCTGCGCTGTCACCAGCAGCATTTCAAAGCGTTCTGAACTGTAACCGGCGCGGGCGAGATGTTTTACCAGTACAATTTCTGGCCCCTGAGCAATCAGTTCTCGCGCCGCCTGCACGGCGTCATTCACATTATTCACGCTATGTTTGCTGAGAATTTCCAGTTCAATCAGGTTAGGCGCGATAATATCGCTGGCGGGTAGCGCATAACGCACATGGAACTCTGCGACGCCAGGCGCCACGATACAACCCTTTTCTGGATGCCCCATTACGGGATCACAGAAATATTTTGCCTGCGGATTTGCTGCTTTAACCTGGCGCACAATACCGAGAATGTGTTCTCCCTGCTCGGCAGATCCCAGGTAACCGCTAAGTACGGCGTCGCAGTGCGCTAACTGGCCAATGTCCGCAATCCCCTGGACAATCTCAGTCAGATGGCTGGGCGGCATAACACAGCCGGTCCATTTACCATATTGCGTGTGGTTAGAAAACTGAACGGTATTCAGCGGCCAAACATTCGCGCCAAGACGGCGCATGGGAAATTCGGCGGCGCTGTTGCCCGCATGTCCGAAAACAACATGGGACTGGATAGCGAGGATATTCTTCATTTTTTTACCTGAACATCAAAAATAAGGGAGTGATTTCTCACTCCCTGTTACTTAATGCCTTATTTCCAGCAAATCAGACAATAGTTCTTTTTGCCGCGACGTAATAAGGTATAGCGGCCAAACAGACGGTCCTCATCGTTAAAGATGTATTCAGGATCGGATTGTTTTTCACCATTGATAGTGACAGCGTTGGAGGCGATAGTCTTACGCGCCTGACCACGCGACGGCTGGAGTTCGGCGTCTACCAGCGCCTGCATCAGGTCGGCGCCTTTTTCCATTTCAACCATCGGTACGCCGTCCTGCGCCAACTGCTCAAAGTCAGCTTCGCTCAGCGCGCTCAGTGAACCGCTGAACAGGCATTCGGTGATCCGTTTCGCCGCAACCAGCCCCTCTTCACCATGAACCAGGCGCGTCACCTGCTCGGCCAGCACATACTGCGCGCGCGGCGCTTTACCGCTGTTTTTATCTTCTTCTTCCAGGGCATTGATCTCTTCAATATCCATAAAAGTGAAGAATTTCAGGAAGCGATAAACATCGGCATCTGCGGTGTTAATCCAGAACTGGTAGAATTTGTACGGACTGGTTTTCTTCGGATCCAGCCAGACAGCGCCGCCTTCGGTTTTACCGAATTTCGTGCCGTCAGCTTTGGTGATCAGTGGAACGGTCAAACCAAATACCTGATTCTGGTGCAGGCGACGGGTCAGGTCGATACCGGAAGTGATGTTCCCCCACTGGTCAGAACCGCCAATCTGTAAGGCAACACCGTGCAGTTTATTCAGACAAGCGAAGTCGTACCCCTGTAGCAGGTTATAAGAGAACTCCGTGAAAGAGATACCCTGATCGTCACGGTTCAGACGCTGCTTCACCGCTTCTTTGTTGATCATCTGATTAACGGAAAAATGTTTACCGATATCGCGCAGGAAAGTCAGCACATTCATGCTGCCGAACCAGTCATAGTTATTGGCCGCGATGGCGGAGTTTTCGCCGCAATCAAAGTCCAGGAATGGGGCAACCTGTTTACGAATTTTCGCCACCCACTCCTGAACGGTCTCTTCAGTGTTCAGTTTACGCTCGGCGGCTTTGAAGCTCGGGTCGCCAATCAGACCGGTCGCGCCGCCTACCAGCGCAACAGGTTTGTGCCCTGCCTGCTGGAAGCGTTTCAGGCATAACAATGGAACCAGATGCCCCAAATGCAAGCTGTCAGCGGTAGGATCGAAGCCGCAATAGAGCGCGATCGGGCCTTGCGCCAGTCGCTCTGCCAACGCGTCTTCGTCCGTCACCTGGGCTACCAGCCCCCGCTCTTGCAATTGTTTAATCAAGTTACTGCTTGCCATCAAAATCTCCATGTATAAAACGACTGCACCTTTGCCGGTACACGACTTTTCGCCAGACGCGAAAGAGACATAGCATAAAACGGCGGATTCATCCGCACCAGTGCTTAAAACAAGATTTTTGCATCTTTAGGGCGCAAGACGGTCGATTTTCCATGCGCCGTCGTCGCGTTGGTACAAAAAGCGATCGTGCAGACGATGTTCGCCGCCCTGCCAGAACTCCATCTGTTCGATACTCACGCGAAAACCGCCCCAGAAGCTGGGTAACGGCACTTCGCCCTGTTGAAATTTCTGCTTGAGCTCCAGGAATTTGCTTTCGAGGATACCGCGCGCGGAAATGCGGCTGGATTGTTTAGAGACCCATGCGCCAATCTGGCTGTCGCGCGGACGACTGTGGAAATACCTCACCACCTCAAGTGTGGAGAGACGCTCGGCTTTGCCTGTCACCATCACCTGGCGTTCAAGCATATGCCAGGGAAATAACAGGCTGATACGCGGATTGTGCTCAATCTGATGCGCCTTGCGGCTTCCCAGGTTGGTATAAAAGACCAGGCCTTTTTCATCATAATGCTTGAGCAATACAATACGCTGGTACGGTTGCCCCTTGTCATCTACGGTCGCCACGACCATTGCCGTCGGATCGGCCAGTCTGGCGTCGCACGCTTGCCCAAGCCAGCGCTCAAATAAGGTTAACGGTTCAGCGGGTAAATCGCGGCGACGCAAGCCGCCTTTCGTGTATTCACGGCGCAGATGCGCGATCTGCTGCAATTGGTCGTTATCAGACATGGCGTTGATCAGAAATAATCAGTGGGTGGCGCTATTGTGCGCCCCCATACTGAAAATCTCAACGCTTCGGATTTTGTAACTGACAGTTATTAAGCACAATTCTGTCTCGTTTATAGACCGTGGCGCTCTCGCCTTGCGACCAGAAAACATAAATCCCGTCGGTATAACGCGCGCCCGAGGCCGAGATTCCTTGCTTCAGGGTCAGCAGCTTATTGTCATAGACAAAACTGACCTCTTCACGCGGGTTATTGACTTTAACGGTAAGCGGCTTCTCATCACACTGGTATTCCAGCGTATCCGTTTGCATACGTTCAACAAATTGTTGATAAACGCTACAGCCGGTCAGCAGCACAGGTAAACACATTATTGCGATCTTTTTCATAGGCATATCCCGAAAGCTCTCCTGCTTCTGGAAGGGCAAACGCCCCTTCCTGACCTTGCTAGTTTACCGATATAGGGTCCGGGAAAAATTCAGTTAACTCTGAGTTATTGGGTTAGCCGGGTAAATAGCGCCTAAAACACTGGCTTCTGTAGCCCCCGTCACGGAAGGTAAATTTCCCGGCAGGCCCGCGAGCGTTCGCCAGGCAAGCCATGCAAAGGCCAGCGCTTCCATATCATCGCCGCTGATCCCCGCCTTATCGGTGGTCGAAACCTCGATACCGGGCAACAGCGCCGCCAGACGGGCCATCACTAACGGATTCCGACTTCCGCCGCCACAGACCATCAGCCGCTCGCAGCCGCCATTGAGCAGCACCTGTTGGGCGATGGAGACCGCCGTCAGCTCCGCCAACGTGGCCTGTACATCGCGCGCGTCTGCGCCAGGGAAAGCCGTAAGATGACGCTCTAACCAGCCATAGTTGAAATATTCGCGTCCTGTACTTTTGGGCGCCGACGCAGCAAAGTACGGATCGCGCAACATCTTTTGCAGCAAGGGAAGAATAACCTGACCTTCTTTCGCCCATGCCGCGTCTTTGTCGTAGGGCTGCGCGCATTGTCGCCAAATCCACGCATCCATCAACATATTACCCGGCCCCGTGTCGTACCCGCGCACCGCCTGTCCGGGGAAAAGCAGAGATAAATTGGCGATGCCGCCGATATTCAGGACCATACGTTTTTCCGTCGGATGTCCCAACAGCGCGTGATGGAAAGCGGGCACCAGCGGCGCGCCTTGTCCGCCCAGCGCAATATCCCGCCGCCGAAAATCGCCGACCACTGTAATCCCCGTATGGGCGACGATGTGATTATTATCGCCAATTTGCAGCGTATGCGGGGCCTCGCCGGTCGGCTCATGCCAGACCGTTTGCCCATGACAACCAATGGCGACGATATCCCGCGGCTGCAAACGTTGTTGCGCTAACAGCGCATTAACCGCCTGTGCAAAAAGCCGGCCTAACTGGGTATCCAGCTGGCCGAGTTGCGAGAGCGTAAGCGGTTGTCCCTGGCAAATATCGAGAATGCCTTTTTTCAGATGAACGGGAATGGGCCAGGTGAGACTTGCCTGTTGCGCAACCATGGTTTCATCAATTGCCGCCAGTACAACATCCACACCATCAAGGCTGGTCCCGGACATAACGCCAATAAAACGGCCCGATTTCATACCTCTTCCTTATTAAGCTGGGTTAAGCCTTAACACTCGGCATAACGTATTTTGCAATGCGATGCCCGCGTCACGTTTTTTGCCGTGCTGTCCACGGATATCAATAACCTATCTTTTCTTGCTTCCCACTTCGTTTAAGATTAGTTAATTAACTTCTGATTATGATTTTTACATTCTTTCGGCAGAAGATATGACCTTAACTGCATAAATGCCATATAATTTAGCTATAGGGATGCTGAAATAGCGTTTCGTGAAGAACAGGAGATGGGTAAATGATTAAACGTGTACTGGCCGTTTCACTGATGGGGTTATCCTTAGCTGGGTGTGTTAACAATGATAGCCTTTCGGGTGATGTTTATACCGCATCCGAGGCTAAACAAGTTCAGAATGTAACGTACGGTACTATCGTTAACGTTCGTCCGGTTCAAATTCAGGGCGGTGATGATTCTAACGTGATTGGCGCTATCGGCGGCGCGGTGTTGGGCGGATTCCTCGGCAACACTATCGGCGGCGGTACGGGTCGTTCACTGGCGACCGCGGCAGGCGCGGTGGCTGGCGGCGTAGCGGGCCAGGGCGTCCAGAGCGCAATGAATAAAACCCAGGGTGTGGAACTGGAAATTCGTAAAGACGATGGCAACACCATTATGGTTGTGCAGAAACAAGGAAATACGCGTTTCTCGGCAGGTCAGCGTGTCGTGCTGGCCAGCAACGGCAGCCAGGTTACTGTCTCTCCACGCTAAACCAGGCTTTACGTGTGGTCACATGGCCACACGTATGCCCCTGCACCTCAATCGTGAGAGTGCAATTCCATAATGTTGTGTTCAAGTTTAGCAACAAGTTTAATCAGAAGCTCAATCTCCTCTGAAGAAATCCCAGCCAAAATTTCACCGCGCGTTTTATGAATGACCGCTTCCATCTCAGCGATCAGCGGCTCCGCTTTCTCGGTCAGTTTAATGCGCTTAGCGCGACGATCGCTGGCGCAGGTTTGCCGCGAAATTAGCCCCTTGTCTTCAAGTTGATCCAACGTGCGTACCAGCGATGGCTGCTCAATGCCTATCGCTTTAGCCAATTGAATCTGCGACTGGTCAGGCGGCAATTGATGAATATTGTGCAACGTGACCCAATGTGTCTGCGTCAATTCCAGAGGCTTGAGGCGATGGTCAATCAGAGCACGCCAAATGCGCACCAACCGTGCCAGATCAGAACCTAGTGGCGATTCCAATTTCATCTCCTTATAATTAGCTTGCTAAGTTATTATGCTGATTTTAGAATAGTGTGCAGTATTTGTATTCTCAAAACAAATGTATTGCTAAATTTGCTTACCAATAGACATTTTTTCAGACATAGTGCGCACCTGGCACCTGTAGCTTCAGTTTTGACTAAAACTAAAGCATCGATGTCTGACGCAAAGGAACATTGCTTGTGAAGTGTATACTCAACGCCACAGGATTGCCCTTACAAGATCTCATGTTGGGAGCATCTGTTTACTTTCCGCCATTCTTTAAAGCCTTTGCGCTTGGGTTCGTTATCTGGTTGTTTATTCACCGACTCCTGCGTGACCGGATATACTCTGATGAAATCTGGCATCCCCTGTTAATGGATCTCTCCCTCTTTACGCTTTGCGTATGTCTGGGCCTCGTTTTACTGATCGCGTGGTAAATATGTCGTTAAAAACAATAAAATATTTTTCTACTCTCATTGTCGCCGTCGTCGCCGTTCTGGCCGCGTGGTGGTTATGGAATTACTATATGCAGTCACCGTGGACACGCGATGGTAAAATCCGCGCGGAACAGGTCAGCGTAACGCCGCAGGTTTCTGGCAGCATTACCCAACTCAATATCAAAGATAATCAGTTCGTCAACGCCGGGGACGTTCTCTTTGTCATTGATAAAACGCCCTTCCATATTGCAGAACTTAACGCGCAGGCGCAGTTGGCCAAAGCGCAGTCCGATCTGGCAAAAGCGAATAATGAAGCCGATCGACGTCGACATTTATCGCGTAACTACATCTCTGCTGAAGATCTGGATAGCGCCAATCTGAATGTTAAAGCGATGCAGGCCAACGTAGATGTCGCACTGGCAACGTTAAAACAGGCGCAGTGGCAACTTAGCCAGACGGAAGTAAAAGCGCCGGTATCCGGCTGGGTGACTAACCTTTCCACACGTACCGGTGATTATGCCAGTACCGGTAAGCCGCTTTTCGCCCTGGTAGATAGCCATTCATTTTATGTAATGGGATATTTCGAAGAAACCAAACTACGCCATATCCGCGAAGGTGAGCCTGCATTAATAACACTGTATAGTGGCAATATTAAGTTACAGGGTCACGTTGGCAGTATCGGGCGCGCTATTTACGACCAAAGCGTGGAAAGTGACTCCGGTTTAGTGCCCGATATCAAACCCAACGTACCGTGGGTACGTCTGGCGCAACGCGTACCGGTACGTATCGAATTTGACGCTTTGCCGCAGGATATCACGCTCGTCTCCGGCACTACCTGCAGCGTAGCCATTGGACAGCGGTAATGAAACTCTCCCTGCCGGCCCTGCGAAATACGCCCTGGTTTAAAGCGACCTCCGGCCAGTGGCGTTACGCGTTGCGCAATACCATTGCCATGTGTCTCGCGCTGACATTCGCTTATTATCTCAATCTGGATGAGCCCTACTGGGCGATGACTTCGGCCGCAGTGGTGAGCTTTCCGACCGTAGGCGGCGTAATCAGTAAAAGTCTGGGGCGTATTGCCGGGAGTTTACTCGGCGCGACCGCCGCGCTGATTATTGCCGGCCATACGCTGAATGAACCCTGGTTGTTCTTATTTAGCATGGCCGCCTGGATCGGTTTTTGTACCTGGGCCTGCGCGCATTTTACTAATAATGCCGCTTATGCTTTCCAGTTGTCCGGCTACACGGCGGCGATCATCGCGTTCCCGATGGTTAATATTGTAGAAATCACGCAGCTGTGGGATATCGCCCAGGCACGTGTATGTGAAGTTATCGTCGGCATCCTCTGTGGCGGCATGATGATGATGATCCTGCCCAGCACATCGGATGGCACAGCCCTGCTCACCGCGTTGAAAAACATGCATGCGCGCTTGCTGGAACATGCCAGTCTACTTTGGCAGCCGGAGACTAACGACGCCATCCGCTCCGCGCATGAGGGCGTCATTGGGCAAATCCTGACCATGAACCTGCTGCGTATTCAGGCCTTCTGGAGTCATTACCGTTTTCGCCGCCAGAATGCATTGCTAAATGCATTGTTACACCAGCAATTACGGCTAACCAGCGTGATCTCCAGTCTGCGTAGAATGCTTTTAAACTGGCCGACGCCGCCGGAAAACAGCCGCGAAGTCATTGAACAACTCTTAGCTGAGTTGGCAAAACCGCGCGCGGACAGCTACACCGTGGCGCGGATTATTGCGCCGCTACGCCCGGAGGATGAACAGGATTATCGTCACCTCGCGTTCTGGCAGCGATTACGCTATTTTTGCCACTTATATCTGCGCAGCAGCCGCCAGTTATATCTGATCGAAAGCGGCGCGCCGGTGGATCAAATCCATATCCGCCGCACTCCCGGCCTTGCGCGGCATACGGATAACGCAGAGGCCATCTGGAGCGGCGTGCGTACCTTTTGCACGCTCACGGTGATTGGCGCCTGGAGTATTGGCGCGCAATGGGAATCCGGGCCCGGCGCATTAACCCTGGCGGCGATCAGTTGCGTCCTCTACTCCATCGTCGCCACGCCGTTTAAGTCGCTTTCCTTATTGATGCGTACTTTAGTGCTGCTGTCCTTATTCAGCTTCGTGGTGAAATTTGGCCTGATGGTGCAAATCACCGATCTGTGGCAATTCTTACTTTTCCTTTTTCCGCTGTTCGTCACGATGCAACTGCTTAAACTGCAGATGCCTAAGCTGGCGGGACTGTGGGGGCAGCTTATCGTTTTTATGGGCTCATTCATCGCCGTGACCAATCCACCGGTGTACGACTTCGCCGACTTCCTTAACGATAATACCGCCAAGATCGTCGGCGTCGCGATTTCCTGGCTGGCGTTTGCGATTTTGCGCCCCGGTTCCGATGCCGTAAAAAGCCGCCGCCATATCCGCGCGCTACGCCGGGATTTCGTCGATCAGCTTAGCCGTCACCCTTCCCATAACGAAAGCGAGTTTGAATCGCTGACCTATCATCACGTCAGTCAGCTCAGCAATAGCCAGGATGCGCTGGCGCGCCGGTGGTTATTACGTTGGGGAGTGGTACTGCTGAACTGCTCGCATGTGGTGTGGCAGCTGCGCGCCTGGGAGTCGCGTTCCGATCCGCTTTCCCGGGTGCGGGATATTTGTATATCCCTGCTGCGCGATGTGATGAGCGAGCGCGGCGTGCAGCAACGCCCGCTTGCCGTCACGCTACAGGAACTACAGCGTATCTGCGACACGCTCGCACATCATCATCAACCCGCCGCGCATGAGCTGGCGGCGATTATCTGGCGTTTACACTGTTCGCTGTCGCAGCTGGAACAGGCTCCAGCGCAGGGAACACTGTCTCCGGGTTATTTAATGACGCCGCAGGCGTAACGCATTCCGCCGCCGCCGAGCGGTTTCGGCTGATCGGACATGTTATCGCCGCCCACATGGATCATGAGCGCTTTATCTTTCACTTCATCAAGAGACTTCAGACGTGGCGCAGTAACCGGTTCGCTGGCGATACCATCATTATTAACGACTAACACCGGGAGGTCGCCCAGATGCCCCTGGCCTTCCGGCCCTTCATGCTTGCCGGTATTTTGTGGGTCCAGATGACCACCAGCGGCTTCTGCGGCAACCGCTTTGCCGTCTTTAATCGCGGGCTGGCAGCTACCGTTGGCATGAATGTGAAAACCATGCTCGCCCGGCGGCAACGCTTTAAGGTGTGGGGTAAATTTTAAGCCGCCTTCGGTTTCATCGATGACGACGGTGCCGATAGACTGTCCTACGCCTTGCGCCGTCACCAGGTTCATCTCTACTTTCTCGCTGGCAGCCTGCGCACCCGCACAGGCCAGCAGCGTCACCATCGCTAAACTTAATCGCTTCATAAAACCTCCGTTACATGTGGTCGCCTGTTAAGTGTAAACCACTGGCGAAAACATGTACGGAAAGTCAACGAGTTGGCGATTACGGCACGTCATAACCCAGTGCCGCCTTGCGGATTCGGAACCACTGTTGACGCGACAATGACAGCGTTTCCGCTTCTAGTGCGGCGCGTACGCGTTCGATTTTACCCGAGCCAATAATCGGCAGCGGCTGCGACGGCAAACGTAAAATCCAGGCATAGACCACCTGTTCAATAGAACTGGCGTTGAGTTCTTGCGCGATAACGGAAAGTTCCTGGCGCAACGGCTGATAAGCCTCATCATTAAACAGCCGGCCGCCGCCAAGACATGACCAGGCCATCGGACGAATACGCAGTTGCTGTAATTGATCTAATGTGCCGTCCAGCAACAAAGGCTGGTGAACCGGCGAGATCTCCACCTGGTTGGTCGCCAGGGTGAACGGCAGGCGCGATTGCAGCAACGTAAATTGCGCTGGCGTAAAATTAGAAACGCCAAAATGGCGCACTTTGCCGCTTTGATGCAGATGTTGAAACGCCTCGGCGACGTCATCCGCATCCATTAACGGATCGGGACGGTGAATTAACAACATATCCAGATAATCTGTCGCCAGATTTTTTAATGACTGTTCGGCGCTCAGAATAATATGGCGGCGATCGGTAATATAATGACCGAGCCTATTTTCCGCTCTGGCGGTGGTCGCAATACCGCATTTGGTAACGATTTGCAGTTTTTCCCGCAAATGCGGCGCCAGCGTTAGCGCCTCGCCAAACGCCGCTTCGCACTGATAACCGCCATAAATGTCCGCATGGTCAACGGTAGTGACGCCCAAATCCAGATGTTCTTCGATAAAACTCACTAACTGACGCGCGGACATATTCCAGTCCATCAAACGCCAGTAACCCATGACAAAACGCGAAAACTCCGGGCCTTGTGGAGCGATGGTGACACGCTGAACCATAACAGATTCCTCATAGAGAATAATGAGGTTGAGTATACGCAATTCCGCGTTTAAAAGAGTGAAGGTTGTTGAGGATCTTCCGATGGGAGAGGCTTGTTTGCGCGTATTTTACGCAAGAAACGCTGGCGACAAAGCCGCAGTACATTTTGTTTCTCGGCATCGCTCATTTTTTGCCAGTTAAACCGTTCGTCGCGGCTGCGCATACATCCCCGACAAAAGCCACGCTCATCAGACTGGCAGATACCGCGACATGGGCTTGCTACAGGAAAAAACTCCAACTGCTCGGCCACATCCCCTCCTCAACGTTTGGCGCTTATGACTATTGAAGACGCTAACTGACATTATGGCAACTCTGCTTGCAGTAGACCGACTGGTCTACTATACTGCCTGTCATGAATAAGCAAACCGAACACGATACCCGCGAACATCTGCTGGCCACCGGCGAGCAGCTTTGTATGCAACGGGGTTTTACCGGCATGGGGCTTAGCGAGTTGCTCAAAACCGCCCAGGTGCCTAAAGGGTCGTTTTATCACTACTTTCGCTCGAAAGAAGCCTTCGGCGTCGCCATGCTTGAGCGACATTACGCCTGCTATCATCAGCGTCTTACGGCGCACTTCACCTCCGGTCCCGGTAATCATCGCGATCGTCTTCTCGCCTGGTATCAGGAAACGTTAAAGCAGTTTTGCCAGCAAGGCGCCATTAGCGGTTGCCTGACGGTGAAACTGTCAGCGGAGGTCTGCGATCTGTCGGAGGATATGCGCTCTACGATGGATAAAGGGGCGCAGGAGATCATGGCACTGCTTGCACGCGCGCTGGAAGATGGCCGTAATAGCCACTGTTTACATTTCACCGGCCAGTCGTTGCCACAGGCGCAGGTACTTTATGCCCTGTGGCTGGGCGCCAATTTGCAGGCCAAAATATCCCGTAGCGCCGCGCCGCTGGAAAATGCGTTGGCGCATGTTAAGACCATCATTGCAACGCCTGAGCATTAACAGGCGTTTTTATTTCCTTTATTACAAGACGACCGGTCTACTTATATCAGGAGCCACTATGTCATCAGCAAAACTGTTTACCCCCCTCAAGGTGGGTGCCATCACGGCGACAAATCGCGTATTTATGGCGCCTTTGACGCGTTTGCGGAGTATTGAACCGGGCGACATTCCTACGCCGTTAATGGCGGAATATTACCGTCAACGCGCCAGCGCTGGATTGATCATCAGCGAAGCCACACAAATCTCCGCACAGGCGAAAGGCTATGCCGGCGCACCGGGATTACACAGCGATGAGCAGATCGCCGCCTGGAAAAAAATCACTCAGGGAGTCCATGCCCAGGGCGGCCATATGGCGGTGCAACTGTGGCATACGGGCCGTATTTCACACGCCAGCCTGCAACCAGGCGGACAAGCGCCCGTCGCGCCATCCGCTATCAATGCGGGAACCCGCACCTCTTTGCGTGACGAAAACGGCCAGGCCATCCGCGTAGAGACTTCCACGCCGCGCGCGCTGGATACTCATGAGATCCCCGGGATCGTCAACGATTTCCGCCAGGCTATCGCCAATGCCCGAGAGGCAGGCTTCGACCTGGTGGAGCTGCACTCCGCGCACGGTTATCTGCTACACCAGTTCCTCTCACCTTCTTCTAATCACCGTACCGATCAGTACGGCGGCAGCGTAGAGAATCGCGCCCGTCTGGTGCTGGAGGTGGTTGATGCCGGCATTAAGGAATGGGGCGCGGACCGTATCGGCATCCGCCTTTCTCCTGTCGGCACTTTCCAGAATGTCGATAACGGCCCGAATGAAGAAGCTGACGCCCTTTATCTGATTGAAGCGTTAGGCAAACGCGGCATTGCTTATCTGCATATGTCTGAACCAGACTGGGCGGGCGGCGAACCGTACAGCGACGCGTTCCGTGAAAAAGTGCGCGCGCGTTTCCACGGTCCCATCATCGGCGCTGGCGCCTATACGCCAGAAAAAGCGGAAGATCTGATCGAAAAAGGGCTGATTGACGCCGTGGCGTTTGGTCGCGATTACATCGCTAACCCGGATCTGGTGGCGCGTCTGCAACGTAAAGCGGAACTTAATCCACAGCGTCCCGAAAGTTTTTATGGCGGCGGCGCGGAAGGCTACACTGACTACCCTACTCTGTAATTTCATTGATAGCGGCCGCACATCGCCGCTATACTTTGAATATCTTGACTATTTTAAGGACAACGAAAATGCGTTTATTGCATACTATGCTGCGCGTCGGCGATTTGCAGCGTTCCATCGCTTTTTACACTAACGTTCTGGGCATGAAATTGCTGCGTACCAGTGAGAATCCGGAATACAAATACTCGCTGGCCTTTGTGGGATATGGTCCGGAAACGGAAGAAGCGGTCATCGAACTAACTTATAACTGGGGCGTTGAGAGCTACGACATGGGCAATGCGTACGGGCATATCGCGCTGAGCGTTGACAATGCTGCTGAAGCCTGTGAACGCATTCGTCAGAACGGCGGCAACGTGACCCGTGAAGCGGGGCCGGTAAAAGGCGGTTCGACCATCATCGCCTTCGTTGAAGATCCGGATGGCTATAAAATCGAATTGATTGAAGCTAAAGACGCAGGCCGCGGTCTGGGTAACTGATCCCACGCCGGGCGCAGGTCACTGCGCCCGTTGTTTTACTGCATCCCGGCGTAAAATTTGCCATAATACGCACTGCATTTTTTCGTATTAAGAGACTCAGATGTCCGATAACGCTCAACTTTCCGGTCTGTGCGACCGTTTTCGTGGTTTTTATCCTGTCGTCATCGACGTTGAAACTGCAGGATTTAACGCTAAAACCGATGCGCTGCTCGAAATCGCCGCCATCACGCTGAAAATGGATGAACAAGGCTGGCTGATGCCGGACATGACGCTACATTTCCATGTGGAGCCGTTCGCTGGAGCCAACTTACAGCCGGAAGCGCTCGCGTTTAACGGTATCGATCCCTCTAACCCGCTACGCGGCGCGGTGAGTGAATATGAGGCGCTACATGCTATTTTCAAAATGGTGCGTAAAGGTATCAAAGACAGCGGTTGTAGCCGCGCCATTATGGTCGCGCATAACGCCACTTTTGATCACAGTTTTATGATGGCCGCCGCAGAGCGCGCCTCGCTGAAACGTAACCCGTTTCATCCGTTCGTCACCTTTGATACTGCGGCATTGAGCGGACTGGCGCTGGGACAAACGGTGTTATCAAAAGCGTGCCTGGCGGCAGGTATGGAGTTTGACGGTGAAAAGGCCCACTCCGCTTTGTATGATACCGAGCGGACAGCGGTGCTGTTTTGTGAAATTGTCAATCGCTGGAAGCGCCTGGGCGGCTGGCCGTTACCTTTGCCGACGGACAAATAACGAGGCTAACAACGCCGCTCTTGCTCACGATGGCGGTAAAAAAGCGACCTTTACAGGTCGCTTTCCCCTTTCACAGATTACTCTGCGTCCGGCTCCTGAGTTTTATATTTTGCCGCAGTTTCTTTAATAAGCTGCTGCAGCTCGCCACGCTGATACATTTCAATCACAATATCACACCCGCCGACCAGCTCGCCGTCCACCCACAGTTGTGGGAATGTCGGCCAGTTGGCGTATTTCGGTAATTCAGCGCGAATATCCGGGTTTTGCAGGATATCAACATAGGCAAAACGTTCCCCGCAGGCTGAAAGCGCCTGAACGGCCTGCGCAGAGAAACCACAGCTTGGCAGTTTCGGTGAACCTTTCATATACAGGAGAATCGGGTTTTCAGCGATCTGGCGCTGAATTTTTTCGATAGTGGTGCTCATTGTCTCGCTTCCTTAAACTACTTTTACGACTGAAGCCTGTCATTGTAACGGGTCAGGCTGGCAACGGAAAATAACATTTTCATCATGCCTTATTATTTTACCGTCTGCGGGAATAAGTTGTATACAAAATATCTTTTAAGCGGGTTGCCGCTCAGTGATTTGTAGATAACGCGTTCGTGTTTAGCATTAATTGCTATATTTTTACATCTGTTAACGAAACACAGCTTCAGAAACCAAAAGCAATTACCAATCTGTGCTTTTGTAGATTAGAATTATCAGGTTTTGTAAATCATACGCAGGCATGAATCGCCTGCCTTTAACAGAGGATTGCTCAGTGGCGCGGATAAACAAAATCTCGATCACGCTCTGTGCTTTACTTTTTACTACTCTCCCCTTTACGCCAATGGCCCATGCTTCCAGGCAAGCCAAAGCGACGCCTGCTGTTTCTCATGTCACGAAAACGGCAGATAAAAAGAAAAGCACAACGAAAAAGATCAGTAAGACCAGCAAAAAAAACGTAAAAAAAACCTCAAAAACCAGCCGTTCTTCTTCCGCTTCTACGCCAAAACGTACCACCGCCTCCACGAAATCTCGTCATACGACGCATCGTCGTAACAGAACCGCGCCCACGTCAATCGCCGCCCTCGACGTAACGGAAAAATGCACGACGCGTAAAGGCCGTAAGCCGCACTGCGTGAAGGGGAAAGGAACATTGCCGGTCTCTATTGCCGATGCGCATCGTGCAAAAGTACAAAAAGCGACGAAGACCGCGATGTCCAAACTCATGAACCAGATTGGTAAACCGTATCACTGGGGAGGCGCATCGCCGCGCACCGGTTTTGATTGCAGCGGTCTGGTTTATTATGCCTATAAAGATTTAGTGAAGATCCGTATCCCCCGAACGGCGAATGAGATGTATCACCTGCGTGACGCGGCGCCCATTGAGCGTAGCGAGTTGAAAAACGGCGATCTGGTGTTCTTTCGTACGCAGGGGCGCGGCACCGCCGATCACGTTGGCGTCTATGTCGGCAACGGTAAGTTTATTCAGTCCCCGCGCAGCGGTCAGGAAATTAAGATCACCTCACTGAACGAAGAGTACTGGCAACGTCATTATGTCGGCGCCCGCCGGGTGATGACGCCTAAAACAATTCGCTAATATTTTATCCTGTCGTTTAACGACAGGATAACTTCTTCTTTTGCGCCACCTCTCAATTTGCTACCCTATCCTTACGCGCACCAGGGGTATTGTGCGTGCGCAATATTAATAATAAGGAGAGAAGCAATGTCGTTCGAATTACCTGCATTACCGTATGCCAAAGATGCTCTGGCGCCGCATATTTCTGCTGAGACGCTGGAATATCACTATGGCAAACATCATCAGACTTACGTGACCAATCTTAACAATTTGATCAAAGGCACGGCGTTTGAAGGCAAATCGCTGGAAGAGATCGTGCGCACTTCCGAAGGTGGTATCTTTAATAACGCCGCTCAGGTGTGGAACCACACCTTCTACTGGAACTGCCTGGCGCCAAACGCTGGCGGCGAACCGACCGGGAAACTGGCTGATGCTATCGCGGCATCTTTTGGCAGCTTCGCGGAATTTAAAGCGCAGTTCACCGATGCCGCTATCAAAAACTTTGGTTCCGGATGGACATGGCTGGTAAAAAGCGCTGATGGCAAACTGGCTATCGTTTCTACCTCAAATGCCGGTACGCCGCTGACTACGGATGCAACGCCGTTGCTGACGGTTGATGTGTGGGAACACGCGTATTACATCGACTACCGCAACGCCCGTCCAAACTATCTGGAGCATTTCTGGGCGCTGGTTAACTGGGAATTTGTTGCGAAAAATCTCGCCGCATAAGTCTGAGTACGCAGAAGGTACGCCTTCTGCGTTTTAGAGAGGGATAGAATAGAGGAGACGCCCACCCTCAGAAGAGAGGAAATCAGTGCAGAGCGGCCGTTAATCCACCTGCGACAATCACGCCCAGAACAATCAGCGTAGTAATCAACGAAAATTTCAGGTCGGTACTCATCAAGTTTTCTCCTTTTTATTCCCACACAAAAAGTGATATAGCGCATTTTTGCACATTCCCGCACAAAAATCTCTCATGTTTTATATTGATAACTGTTTTTAACGCTTCCCCTTTTCCTCAAGATCAGACAAAATTCCAGGCTTACTGAATTAGCGTAACGGCCATTGACCCCTTCCTGACGTTCCGTGTCGTTTTTCCGGCGTGCCGCAACCCTGATGTTGCGATTAGGGTGTGTGTAGGCAAACGTTTACCTGGCGTTTCTCAGGAGCTTAGCGAGGGTCTGGAGTGAAATGTAATGGCAACAATTAAAGATGTAGCGAAACGAGCAAACGTTTCCACTACAACTGTATCACACGTAATCAACAAAACGCGTTTTGTCGCTGAAGAAACGCGTAACGCGGTCTGGGCGGCAATTAAAGAGCTGCACTACTCTCCCAGCGCCGTCGCGCGTAGCCTGAAGGTTAACCATACCAAGTCGATAGGCTTACTGGCGACCAGCAGCGAAGCGGCCTATTTTGCCGAAATTATCGAGGCGGTTGAAAAAAACTGTTTCCAGAAAGGCTATACGCTGATTTTAGGCAACGCCTGGAATAACCTGGAAAAACAGCGCGCCTACCTGTCCATGATGGCGCAAAAGCGCGTGGATGGCCTGCTGGTGATGTGTTCTGAGTATCCAGAACCTCTGCTTTCCATGCTGGAAGAGTATCGCCATATTCCGATGGTGGTGATGGACTGGGGTGAAGCGAAGGCCGATTTTACCGACACGGTGATTGATAACGCCTTTGCAGGCGGCTATATGGCGGGTCGTTATCTGGTTGAGCGCGGCCACCGGGATATCGGCGTTATTCCCGGCCCGCTGGAGCGCAACACCGGCGCGGGCCGGCTGGCAGGCTTTATGAAAGCCATGGAGGAGGCGTTGATCAACGTGCCGGACAACTGGATTGTTCAGGGCGACTTCGAGCCGGAATCCGGTTACCACGCGATGCAGCAAATTTTATCGCAGTCACATCGCCCTACCGCCGTTTTCTGCGGCGGCGATATTATGGCGATGGGCGCGCTTTGCGCGGCTGACGAAATGGGGCTTCGCGTACCGCAGGACGTTTCGGTGATCGGTTATGATAATGTGCGTAACGCCCGTTTCTTTACCCCGGCGCTGACGACGATTCACCAGCCCAAAGACTCTTTAGGCGAAACCGCATTTAATATGCTATTGGATCGCATCGTCAATAAGCGCGAAGAGTCACAGTCTATTGAAGTTCATCCACGCCTGGTTGAGCGTCGCTCGGTCGCTGACGGCCCGTTCCGCGACTATCGGCGTTAATCCCCGCTGTCGGGAGCCTCTTCTGGCTCCCGCAGCCACTCCCGATTCAACGTTTCGCTATCGCCCAAATAGTCCAGCAGCCATGCCAGCGCGGGCGAGGCTTCGTTTTGCTGCCACGTCACGCAACAGGCCGCATCGGGAAACGGATTCTCTAACGTCAGCGCCACCCATTTTCCGCTGTCTATCCACTGTCGGGCAAAATGCGTCGGCACCATTCCCACGCATAGTCCTGCCGACAGGCAGGTTGCCGATGACTCCCAGTCCGGTACGACGACCCTTTTTTGGTTATCCAGCAACCAGGTAATCCGTTTCGGTAAGGTTCGCGAAGTGTCTTCCCTGACCAGCGACGGCCAGTTGCGCAGGGTATCATCGCTTAACGGCCCAGGCATCGACGCCAGCGGGTGATCGCTTGCCACTACGCAGCTCCAGCTCAGGGTCCCCATATCCCGAAAAGCGTAACGCCCCCCTACCGGAATCGCCTGCGTCGCCCCAATCGCCAGTTCGACACGCCCGTCGGAGAGCGCGTCCCAGACGCCGTTAAACACCTCCTGAAAAACCAGCAGTTCCACATCGTCAAAATGGCGATAGAAATCGACGATCATCTGCCGGGTACGTTCTGGTCTGACGATATTGTCCACCGCAATAGCTAACTGCCCGCGCCAGCCATTAGCAATTTGCTGACACTGTTGGCGAGTGATCTGCATTTTTTTGATAACAGAACGCCCTTCTTTTAAAAACCAGACGCCAGCAGGCGTCAGTTCAACATCACGGTGACGTCGTACAAAAAGCGGTACGGCCAGCCACTCCTCTAGCTGACGAACGGTGTAACTGACTGCTGAAGGCACACGGTGCAGTTCTTGCGCCGCCGCGCTAAAACTGCCATTGCGCGCCACGGCGTCAACCACTTCAAGCGAGTATTCCGACCACATAATTTGCCTACAAAAATTTTGAATTCACTGGACAAATATTAACGTTTCACAACCGTAATTTCACTCCCTACACTCTGCGACAATGTCTGTCTGATAAGAAAGAGAAACAAATATGCAACCTGGAAAAGGTTTTTTAGTCTGGTTAGCCGGCCTTAGCGTGCTGGGGTTTCTGGCTACGGACATGTACCTGCCCGCGTTTGCCGCCATACAGGCGGATTTACAAACGCCTGCCGCCGCGGTCAGCGCCAGCCTCAGCCTGTTTTTAGCTGGCTTTGCCGTCGCGCAACTCCTCTGGGGACCGCTATCGGATCGTTATGGCCGTAAACCGATTTTACTGCTGGGGTTATCTATCTTTGCGCTCGGAAGTCTGGGGATGCTGTGGGTAGAAAGCGCGGCAGCACTGCTGACGCTGCGCTTTGTGCAGGCCGTCGGCGTTTGCGCGGCAACGGTAATCTGGCAAGCGCTGGTGACCGATTATTATCCTTCGCAAAAAATTAACCGTATCTTCGCCACTATCATGCCACTGGTGGGATTATCCCCGGCGCTTGCGCCCTTACTGGGAAGCTGGATACTGACGCATTTCTCATGGCAGGCGATTTTCGCCACCCTGTTCGTGATTACGTTGTTGCTGATGTTGCCGGCGCTGCGCTTAAAACCATCGGTAAAAGCGCGTACCGAAGGACAGGATAAACTCACTTTCGCGACGTTGTTACGCTCTAAAACCTATCGCGGTAATGTGCTGATTTATGCCGCCTGTTCCGCCAGCTTTTTTGCGTGGCTAACAGGGTCCCCGTTTATTCTCAGCGCGATGGGTTACAGCCCGGCAGTGATTGGCCTGAGCTATGTTCCGCAAACCATCGCTTTTCTGATTGGCGGATATGGTTGCCGCGCGGCGCTACAAAAATGGCAGGGCTACCAATTGCTTCCGTGGCTGCTAGGGCTGTACGCGCTGAGCGTTATCGCCACATGGGGAGCGGGCCTTCTGAATAACGCCTCACTGGTGGAGATCCTGATTCCTTTCTGCGTAATGGCGATTGCTAATGGCGCCATCTACCCTATCGTCGTCGCGCAAGCGTTACGCCCTTTCCCTCAAGCCACTGGGCGCGCTGCGGCGCTACAAAATACGCTGCAGCTGGGGTTATGTTTCCTGGCAAGCCTGGTGGTTTCATGGCTCATCAGTACGCCGCTACTGACTACCACCAGCGTAATGCTCTCTACCGTTGTTCTGGCGGCGTTAGGTTACAAAATGCAGTCTCATGCAGAGTGCGCTGAGACCAGGTTTCCTCATGCCAATGTCGCCCACGACAAGTCTCACTAAAAGCTTGTTAACCGCTGGTAATTAGCACGCTAACAATTTTCGGTTGAATCATCAAAAATTGCGGCCTATACTGATTCACGGTTGTTTATATTACGATAATTATTAGGCATTAACGGGAACCGGAGCGTTCCCGATTCACCATGGATGGCCTTTTCGGCAAGGGCTCCTCCCTTCCTCTGTTCTACGTCGGATAACTGGCTCACGGAATTGTCCGTGGGATTTCTCACAAAGCCAAAAAAGCGTCTACGCTGTTTTAAGGTTCTGATCACCGTCCAGTGATGGAGAAACTATGAGTTCATCGTGTATAGAAGAAGTCAGCGTACCGGATGATAACTGGTACCGAATCGCCAACGAATTGTTAAGTCGCGCGGATATTACAATTAATGGTTCCGCCCCGTCTGACATTCGTGTTAAGAATCCCGATTTTTTTAAACGCGTCCTTCAGGAAGGATCGTTGGGGTTAGGTGAGAGTTACATGGATGGCTGGTGGGAATGCGAGCGTCTGGATATTTTCTTCAGCAAAGTCTTACGTGCCGGTCTTGAAAATCAACTCCCCCACCATGTTAAAGATACGCTCCGTATCCTCGGCGCGCGTCTGATTAATCTACAAAGTAAAAAACGCGCCTGGATTGTCGGCAAGGAACATTACGATCTTGGTAATGACCTTTTTTCCCGTATGCTCGATCCCTATATGCAATATTCTTGCGCCTACTGGAAAGATGCCGATACGCTGGAAGCGGCACAGCAAGCCAAGCTGAAATTAATTTGCGAAAAGCTACAGCTACAACCGGGGATGCGTGTGCTGGATATCGGCTGCGGCTGGGGCGGCCTGTCACAATATATGGCGACCCATTATGGCGTTAGCGTGGTGGGCGTAACGATCTCCGCTGAACAACAAAAAATGGCGCAGACGCGTTGCGAAGGTCTGGATGTCTCCATTCTCCTGGAAGATTATCGCGACCTTAACGATCAGTTTGACCGAATCGTCTCTGTCGGCATGTTCGAACATGTCGGGCCAAAAAATTACAACACCTATTTTGAGGTCGTTGACAGGAATTTAAAACCGGATGGTCTTTTCCTGCTCCATACTATTGGTTCTAAAAAAACCGATCATAATGTCGATCCGTGGATCAATAAGTATATTTTCCCCAACGGTTGCTTGCCGTCTGTTCGTCAAATCGCCGAGGCCAGCGAATCACACTTTGTAATGGAAGACTGGCATAACTTTGGCGCCGACTATGACACGACTCTGATGGCGTGGCATGAGCGCTTTATCAATGCCTGGCCAGAGATTGCGGGCAATTATAACGAGCGCTTTAAACGTATGTTCAGCTATTATCTCAACGCCTGCGCGGGTGCGTTTCGCGCGCGTGATATCCAGCTTTGGCAGGTGGTATTTACGCGCGGCGTTGAAAACGGTCTGCGCGTTCCTCGCTAATCATCTCCCCCGCATTTCATGCGGGGGAATCTTATTTTCCGTTAGCCAATGTCGGCCTGATTTCTGACCGCATTTTCTCGCGCAGCCAGTACGCGTTCTACGGTATCGACAACCGCCTGCGTTTGCGGATCGATCTCGATATTCACACGCTCACCCAGTTTTTTTCTGCCAAGCGTAGTACGCTCCAGCGTTTCCGGAATGAGATGCACGCAGAAGCGCGTTGGCGTTACCTCGCCGACGGTCAAACTGATGCCGTCGACGCCGATAAAGCCTTTGTACAGGATATACTTCATCAGGGACGCATCCTGCACTTTAAACCACACCTGATGGTTATTTTCGGAGGTCAGGATTTTCGCGATCTCCGCCGTCGTAATAATATGCCCCGACATCAGATGTCCACCGATTTCATCGCTGAATTTGGCGGCGCGCTCTACGTTGACCTCATCACCCACCCTCAACGCGCCCAGATTGGTGATGCGCAACGTTTCTTTCATCAGATCAAAGCTTATCTGGTTGCCGTTTATTTCAGTCACCGTCAAACAGCATCCGTTATGCGCTACCGACGCCCCCGTCTCCAGCCCCTCCAGCATGTAGTCCGGTAACGTCACCACATGGGTGCGAAAGTTGGGTTTTTCATCAATCGATACCAGTTTCGCGGTACCCTGTACGATCCCCGTAAACATATCTTCAACTCCTGAAATAAATAAAAGCAGAACTGTTCAGCACAATAGCAGGTGGAAAAACAGCTTGCCAGCAATGCGCCGTTAACAACTGTTTTTTCGCTGGAGAAATAGTAATACCCCGCTACAATAGACTGAAATTTCCCCTGCTATTTCTTTTGGCTGCCACTACGGCGGCTTTTTAGTCTTTCATATAACAACAAAATAAAAGGTGAATACGTGCAGAAGTATACCAGTGAAGCGCGTCAGTTATTAGCGTTAGCGATACCGGTGATCCTTGCGCAAGTGGCACAGACCGCAATGGGATTCGTCGATACCGTCATGGCAGGAGGCTATAGCGCTACGGACATGGCTGCCGTCGCTATCGGCACCTCTATCTGGCTTCCCGCCATTTTGTTTGGTCACGGCTTACTGCTGGCCTTGACGCCTGTGATTGCGCAACTCAATGGCTCCGGCCGTCGTGAGCGTATCGCGCATCAGGTTCGACAAGGGTTCTGGCTGGCGGGCTTTGTCTCCGTGCTGGTGATGATCGTCCTGTGGAATGCCGGATACATTATCCGCTCTATGCATAATATTGATCCGGCGCTGGCCGATAAAGCCGTGGGTTATCTTCGCGCGCTACTGTGGGGCGCGCCAGGATACCTTTTCTTCCAGGTAGCGCGAAACCAGTGCGAAGGTCTGGCCAAAACCAAACCGGGTATGGTGATGGGATTTTTGGGCCTGCTGGTGAATATTCCGGTGAACTATATTTTTATCTATGGCCATTTTGGTATGCCTGAACTCGGCGGTATCGGCTGCGGCGTTGCGACCGCGGCGGTCTATTGGGTGATGTTTATCGCCATGCTTTCTTACATTAAACACGCGCGTTCAATGCGTGATATTCGTAATGAAAAAGGCTTTGGCAAACCTGATAGCGTCGTCATGAAGCGCCTGATTCAACTGGGGTTGCCGATTGCGCTGGCGCTGTTCTTTGAAGTGACGTTATTTGCGGTCGTTGCGCTGCTGGTTTCGCCATTAGGTATTGTGGATGTCGCGGGTCATCAGATTGCGCTTAACTTTAGCTCGCTGATGTTCGTACTGCCGATGTCGCTGGCTGCGGCGGTGACGATTCGAGTGGGTTATCGTCTGGGCCAGGGCTCAACGCTGGATGCGCAAACCGCAGCGCGTACCGGTTTAGGCGTCGGCATTTGTATGGCTGTGGTTACCGCGATCTTTACCGTGACTCTGCGTAAGCATATTGCTTTGCTCTACAATGACAACCCCGAGGTCGTGGCGCTTGCCGCGCAATTAATGCTGCTCGCTGCGGTTTACCAGATTTCCGACTCTATACAGGTTATTGGCAGCGGTATTCTGCGCGGTTATAAAGATACGCGTTCCATCTTTTTTATCACCTTTACTGCCTACTGGGTGTTAGGTTTACCCAGCGGTTATATCCTGGCGTTAACGGATTTGGTGGTGGATCGTATGGGACCGGCAGGCTTCTGGATGGGGTTCATCATCGGCCTGACCTCGGCGGCGGTGTTAATGATGCTACGGATGCGCTATCTACAACGTCAGCCGTCCGCCATCATTTTGCAGCGCGCTGCGCGATAATACGACGATAGCCGTCGCATGGCGGCTATTTTCTCGACATGTTGCATATTTCCACCGCAATCAGGTGATTTCAGGAAGAAAATTGCGATTTCCCTCTTGCCTCATTGCAGTTGTGACGCTAATATTCGTCCCCGTTGTCACCTACAACGTTGCGTTCATAGCTCAGTTGGTTAGAGCACCACCTTGACATGGTGGGGGTCGTTGGTTCGAGTCCAATTGAACGCACCATCATTTTAATGCGTCTGTAGCTCAGTTGGTTAGAGCACCACCTTGACATGGTGGGGGTCGATGGTTCGAGTCCATTCAGACGCACCAATCCATTATCTTGTTTAATTTTATAATACGCTACCTGGTGCTTGTGCCAGGCTAAAAGCGATTATTTTCAGTCCCTCACCTTTATCGTCAAGCGCTGCTCTATACGCTATTACCCTCTTAACCTTCGCAGTGGCCTGAAGAAGCATACCAAAAGCATTTATGGTGTTTCGGTAGAATGCGCATAATCTATCTTCATCACCATACGTAACAAGGCTGCAACGGGTTCAAATAACGTTTCAGGAATTTTATCTCCACGTTCCACTTCAAAAAATAATGAGCGGGCCAGCTCAACATTTTCAACAACGGGGATGCAGTTACGTTCAGCGATGTTAACAATATAGTTAGCTTGAGCATCACTGCCTTTTTCCAGAACGCGTGGTATTGGCATATCGGTGGGGTGATAGCCAAGACAAACCGCAATATGCGTTGGATTACGCACTACCGCAACGGATTGTTTAACAGATTGAGCTAAACTCCCACTTTGTATTTCACTCTGCATTTCCCGACGCCGTGTCTTCATTTGAGGGTCTCCCTCCAGATCTTTATGCTCCTGTTTTACGTCATCTTTACTCATTTTTAGATCTTTTCTAATCTTATAATATTGAAAAGAATAGTCCAGAATGCCAACGACGATATAAAAAGCCATCACCCCTACCCATAACCATTTTATTAAAGAAGAAACCACAAGCACGCCACAGGCTAACCCACAGTACGGTAGCGCCCGAAAAGTACTGGCATAATAATAAAAGAAAAAGGCAAAGATAAGAGATAACATGATAACTTTTAGGCTGGATTTACATAATTCTACTACGCTATGTAAAGAGAATATCTGCTTAAAATTACTTACCGGATTTATATGCTCGCTTTTAAAACCAATGGCCTTGCTGGCAATAACCACCCCCACCTGAAGAAGCACGCTACCCACAGTAGCAACTATTACCCCAGCGCCCAGAAACAACAGTGCAGAAGTCAGTGACTCTATTAAAGCATGACTCAATTGCGTTAATGCATAAGAAAATGGTTTATTTACTAATTGTAATGTGAAAGTTATTGACGCAATCAGTATCAAAATCATCTTTTCAGTAAAGAAATGAAAATACAAATAAAGCGCAATCAGCTGAAATAATGATGTTATTTCAATACTTTTGACGACCTGCCCTTCCTTACGGCCATCACGTAATTTCTTTTCTGTAGGCTGTTCTGTTTTCTCGCTCATACAGATGGGAACCAGTCTTTCAGATAAATATAAAATTTATCGCTTTCAACCAAATAGTGATGAAGAGCATAAGGGAATGAGATCAGGAGCGTTAGTAAAACTAATATACTTTTGAGCGGCATTGAGAAGAAAAATACATTCAATTGTTGTGCCGACCGATTTAAAAGACCTAAAGCCAGATCGGCTAATACCATACATATTATGGCAGGAACAGAAAAACTGATGCATAATTGATAAAGTGTTCTCCACTCCGCCTGGATATATTTTAAAAATTGCCGGTCAAATAATAAAGTACGCCCCGGTGGTAAATATTGGTATGACTCATACAGAATGTTTAATATAAACTCCATGCCGCCGCTTATAAAGAAAATAACACACAAAAACTGGCTGAAAAGCAAGCCAAAAAGTGAGGTTTCAGCTTCCATTGTAGAATTGAATATCGTACCCATTGTCGCGCCACGTAAAGTATCAAGCAGAAACCCCGCCATATCAACGGCCCAAAAGGGAACCGCCGCACAAAACCCAATTAAAAAACCAATAATCACCTCTCCGGTGACTAACCCTAACCAACTGTAATCTTTACCAATATGCATCATAATCTTCTGCTGGTAAATGATTGGTAATATGGGAAAGGTAAGTGACATAAGCACGCCATTACGTAAAAGCGCGGACCCTAAACTGCCACTTTTTAATAGGGGAAGTAATAAAGAGAGGCTCAATGGTCGAATAAAAGCCACAGCCAATGCAATAAGCCACTCATTTACCTGTTGTGCCATTCAACCATGCTCTCCAATTCGTAACATTATCTGCCGGGTATAATTCAACAGGATACCGCTAAGCCATGGGTAGCTGACCATTAAGGTTATTGCAATTGCCAATAATTTAATCATGAACTGTAGCGTTTGGTCCTGTATTTGAGTCAAGGCCTGAACAAGGCTTACGATGACACCAACTACCGATGCCACCAACACCACCGGCATAGACGTAAACAGGACGATCCATAAAAGTTGCGTTACAAATTGCGTCAATTCAGAATCATTCATGAAAAGCTCTGTACCAATTGCGCCAGTGTCAGATCCCAACCGCCTGCCAGTAAAAATATTAGCAGCTTAAACGGTAATGAAATGGTCATCGGCGACACCATCATCATTCCCATAGCCAGCAGTATATTTGAAATAAGCAGGTCAATAGCCAGAAAGGGAAGATAAATAAGTAATCCAATCCGAAATGCCTGCGTCAACTGACTCACCGTAAATGCCGGAATTAATATGAGCAAAGAATCAGGTTTTATCTTTCTTTTTATGTCTTCAGGCCAGGTTCGTTTTATCAAATTCCGAAAATAATTGGCTTCCTTCTCTTCAGAGTTTTTTTGCAAAAACTGTCGATAAGGCGCTAATGCTTTACTGTCCCACTCAGACGTCCAGAAAGGAGCGCCAGCGACCTGAACCGGATGCCAGCGCTCTTTTACAGCCAATAGCGTCGGCCCCATAATGAATAAGGAAAGTACAAGCGCAAGGCCATACAGTGCGATATTTGGGGGAACTTGTTGAATACCCAGAGCATTTCGTAAAATCGAAAATACCACCGCCAGTTTAAGGAAAGAGGTTCCCATGACGATAATGAGAGGCAGTATTGAAAGCAGAAACAATATACCAATCAGTTGCAAAGGCGAATCGGGTAAAGACATACTGTATCTCTCATGACACGACCTGGAACGCTATTATATTGTTCGCATATTATTTTTCTTATCAGGTTTACGCTGTATTTTTGGAAAGATACCAACGTGTAATACGCACCATAAATTCATTGCCACAGGCAATCAACTCACCTTGCCCAATAATACGGTCATTTACTCTTATCGTCACCTCTGGCGCAAAAGATCCCCCTACAGGCAAAACGTCCCCCGTTTTAAGTTGTCGTAATTGTCCAATTTCCAGACTCGCACGTCCGACCTCAAAGAGCACCTGTTGTGGTATCTGCTCAAGTTCGACTGAAGACGTTCCGTCACTCTTTGACATTGGGCTCCCTGACGCAAGTAGCGTTTCGATATCCTGGACTAATTCGTCAAATTTCATCGTGTTATCCTCTGTCAGCAACACCCTTGCGTAGATTCCCCCAGGTAGTTGAATAGCAAAAAAACCGAGTCTGATGTCGCCGAAGCAATGAATCCGAACGCCCATGCCGATTTCGATAGACTCAAGTTCAATTAACGTAAGCTGGCACCAGCCTGAATATACAGGGACTACGACAGGAGGGGCAGGATAAACCTGTTGACGCTCAGCAGAAAGCTCTCCGACTATATTGCGCAAAAAACCCGTTGGCCATGTAAAAATAATGCTATGGAACTCATGTTCTTCAACTATCCATTTAATATGCAACGCTAGCTGATGTGGTAGATTACTGCAGGATGCTGGCGGTTCGTTCTGACAGAGGGTTGCATCACTGGCTTGCAATAACGGCGCCAGCCCCCATTCAGCTATTCCATATAGCAATTCAGGATCGATAGCCGATCGATTAGCGGTGCCAATTAACCCTTCACACCAGCGCTGCCAGCATTGTTCTGCAATCCACACCCTACCCAGCTCATTATGATAATGTATGGTAAATAATGTCCCTTGCTGTACTGGATATTGTTGCATACTCAATGTCAGCTCACCAATGGTAGCGCCTTGCGTTGGAAGTATCTCCACCCACGGACGCTCTTCATTCGCTATTCTTAACATAGAATATCTCCAGGGAAATTATATACCCCATATGCAGCAACTGAGACTCCAGCCACTGCTTTAGCGCTTTCATCGAACGGTAAATTTCATGATGAGGGACATTGATTCTTAACTGGATTAGCCCCCCTGATTCACATACTTCACACTCTACACCGTCAAGATAACCGCCACTAACACGATAACGTTGCGTGAAAACCACGTTCTTATTCAATGCTGCAGGAGGATTATTCTCACCAATGGGTAATGCCTGGTGCATGAGTTGTTCAAAGTCCATACGTTCCGCCTCCGCCTCGTTATCATCCTGATAAGACTGGCATGGCAACCCAAGACTTCCCTCAACTTTGGTAATACGCATCGCTTAATACCATAGTAATTTTTTCTTTCTTTTTCATAAGCGCATTAAAATTCTTTTGTAATTCGCTTCGCCGGGAGACAAGCTGCTGATACTGATTCTCTAACTGCTGCCGTTGCGTCAAAAAGCTCTGCGCCTGAGTGAATAACCCGGCCATTTGTTGTTTCTTATCCAACAATAAATGACAAGATAACGTACCTTGCCAGCCCATTAATTCTTTCAGTCTGGTAGACACTGCTAAAGCGCGCGTCTGGCAAATCTGCTGTTCCGTAATAATCGCCTGTTGCTGCTGATCAAGTACGGTAAGTTTGCCGCGTAATTGCTTTTCACGCCGCGCGATTATCTCCAGCAAAGTTTCCATGATCACTCGGTGAGGATTTGGTGTAATTTTTCTATGAGTAGCTCGGGTCCGCATACTTCATCCTTACTTTGTCGCAAAAATGTGCAAATATCCGGATAGGTATCAATGGCTTTGTCAGTATCAGTATCAACTCCTCGCTGGTATTCCCCAATGCGTATTAATAGTTCAACCTCCTGGTAAAGCGCCAGGCACCGTCGCAATATCGCCGCCAGTTGACGATGCTCATGGCTGGTAACGACTGGAAAAACGCGGCTGAGCGTTGCCAACACGTCAATGGCAGGATAATGCCCCCTCTCTGCAAGCCGTCGGGATAGCACAATATGTCCGTCAAGCAGTGAACGGACTTCATCCGCCAACGGCTCATTCATATCATCGCCTTCCACCAGTACCGTATAAAATGCGGTAATACTGCCTTTTTCTCCCATTCCTGTACGTTCTAAAAGTCGTGGCAATGCACTAAATACGCCTGGTGGATATTCTCCAGAAACTGCGGTCTCTCCGGCGGCCAGAGCGATTTCCCGTGCGGCCCTGGCATAACGCGTCAGTGAGTCGGCAAGCAAGACGACTCGCTTTCCATTATCGCGAAAAAATTCTGCTATCGTGGTGGCCACAAACAGCGCCCTCACTCGCTCTAAGGCGGGTCTGTCAGAGGTTGCGACAACAATGACACAACGTTTTCGGGTCTCTTCAGACAATGTAAAATCGATGAACTCGCGGACTTCTCGTCCACGTTCACCAATTAACACCAGAACATTGCAGTCTGCGTCTGGTGCATTACACAGCATCGCCAGAAGCGTGCTTTTCCCCACGCCAGGAGCAGAAAAAATACCCACTCGTTGCCCTTCGCCACAGGTCGCAACGCTATCAATAGCGCGAATCCCCGTCATTAATGGTTGAGTGATAGGCTGTCGAACCATTGCGGGAGGAGGCATTGCATCATAGTCTTTCCAGCAGACGTCAGGCAGTTCGCGGCCATCAAGGGGACGACCAAAACCATCAATGACTCGCCCTAATAACGCTTCGCCCACGGGAACCTGATGGCGTCGCCTTAAGGCCATCACTTGCTGCCCGCAGTGAAGTCCGATAGTACTCGTAAAAGGAGATAGCAAAGCTTTGCTGCCATTAATCCCCACGACTTCAGCAAGTTCTTCTCCAGGCTTTATACAGCACAACTCGCCCATAAATACCCCAGGCAACCACGCATTTAACAACGTTGCGCTGACATCCTGAATTCGGCCCCATCGACAATAACCATCGGGGGGCGGATATTTCAGCCTCAGACGTTGCATCAATTCATTCTTCATTGTCCGCCAACTCCTCTTCGCTAAGGTCAATACTTTCTACCACTTGTATAAGGCTCTCCTCTCCTAATTCCTGCCATGACAAAATCGGTACGTCGAACAAGGTGGCTTCTGTAATTTTTCGCAAGAAACGTCGGGTGTCGACAGAAGTGACAATGAATAATTTGGTTGACTGCTTCAGCGCCTGCTCGATAAGTTGCAGGATCTGCGTCTTATGACGAGACGACAGCGCAGTATAGGTCCCCATTGCCGTCTGGCGAATGGATTCACGCACGAGGTTCTCAATACCTTCGCCGATCCGCAAAATCGGCAGCGGTTTTCCTTCCGGATTAAGACGACGCAGAATATGACGGCGAAGCGCGATACGGACATATTCTGTCAACATCAGGACATCTTTTTCACGTGGCGCCCAGTCAATTAAGGTGCCGAAAATAAGACGTAAATCTCTAATAGAAACCCGTTCTGATACAAGCCGTTGCAAAGTTTCAGCGATTTTATTAATGGGTAACTGGCGTTGAAGCTCTTTCACCAGCTCAGAGTAGTTTTTTTCCATCGCATTCATTAGATAACGCGTTTCCTGAACACCAATAAACTCTCCCATATGCCGAAGCAGGACACATTTTAATAAGGCAGAGATACGTTGGCTGCCCGCGAAAACGTCCAGTCCAAAACCTTGCGCCTTATGGGCCATCTCTTTTGTAAGCCAACAGATCTGCCCCATCCCGTTCGGTAACGTCTGGCTGTCACCCACCACACTAGCGTCCGCGCCTATCAATAAATAATCCGCCTGAGCGGGAATAGATAAACTAAATACGGGTTCCTGATATAGCAGTACCGTCAATTTTTCGGTGGGCTCAGGCAAAACCTCAATATTCACCTCAGGGAGAGGGACGCCGGTATCCTCAAATAAAAACCATCTCATGGCGTCAATATCACGAATCAGGTCGGCAGAATGTAACGTCGGGCTAAGACGTAAGATTAGAGGACATGCGCCGGGAACCATACTATCTTTTTCCGGTGCTTCGACGCCATTTGCGGAAACCACAGACTTTTTGCGGCGAATGAGGATAATTGGCAATGCTAACAACGCTGAAAAGAAAGCGAGAGTGATAAAAGGAAAGCCAGGAATTAAAGCGAGGAGCATTAAAACCACAGCGGTTAATATGAGCGACTGAGGTTGTCTGGCAATTTGAGAACTCAACTCTGTCGCCAGGTTCTGGCGTTTCTCACCCGGAACACGGGTGACAATAATTCCCGCGCTAAGGGAAATCAGCAGCGATGGAATTTGCCCACACAAACCATCTCCGATTGACAGTACGCTATAAGTGTGAACAGCCTCACTCATCGACATATCATATTGCACGATAGCGATAATGATACCGCCGATAATGTTCACCAGAACAACAATAATACCGGCAATCGTATCGCCTTTAACAAATTTCATCGCACCGTCCATCGCACCGAGAAAGCGGCTTTCCTGCTGGACGTGCTGTCTTAATGTACGGGCATGGTCTGCATCGATAACTCCGGCACGCAAATCGCCATCGATACTCATTTGTTTGCCTGGCATCCCATCAAGCGAGAAACGCGCGCTAACTTCCGCCACCCTCTCGATACCTTTTGTAATGACAATAAACTGCACGATAGTAATGATGGTAAATACGACCAGCCCAACGGTGAGATTTCCTCCTACGACAAACTTACCGAAAGCATCCACAATATTACCGGCATTATGTTGTAACAGTACCAGCCGTGATGTGCTGATTGTGAGTGACAAACGATATAATGTAGTAATAAGTAATAAAGACGGAAATACCGATAAATCGAGAGGGTCACTAAGATAAATAGCAATTAAGAGCAGGATCACTGAAAACATAAGGTTGATAGTAATCAGGATATCAACCATCCAGGTCGGTAAAGGTAACAGCATCATCACAATAGCGATTAATAACACCGTCGCCAGAACCATATCCTGCCGACCCGCGCATACACTGAGCCACTGTTGCGCCCTGATTCCCTCACCTAACCATGAACGCATTGCGACTCCAGAAATTTTATTTGTCGATGATGTAATCGTAACCAGAGCTCGGCGGAGCTGGAAAGAGGAGGAGAACAGCTCATTGCAAGCCCATCGCGCAACAAAAATAATCGCTGAGGAATACCCTGGAACGCTGCAGGTTTCCAGTGAGTTAAGGCTTTAAAAAGCAGATCTTCGTCTAAGAAGGTTTGCTTGAGTATCTGACATAAGTGAATACGACCGTTATGATAGTTTAGATAGGTTTCATATTGTCCTTGCCGCCAGAACATATTGGTTGCTAAAGGCCGTTCAGCTAATCCTGCTAATTGAATAAAAAGCTGAATATTACGTTCAGTAATGAGATCCCAATCCATCCTGCCGCCTCATGATGAGCCAGAACGCCAATTTACCTAAATATTGAAAGCCAGGTATCAGAATAAAACCTGATTTACCTTTACTTCACGAAGCGTTTCGAGAATTTGTTCACGTTGATCTTCGTCGTTAAAACAGTTATCGGGTATCAGCATAAACTGCGCATCAAGTTGTTGGAGTAACCGATTGAACATCTTCGATGAAGAAACTATAGCGGTAAGTCTATCAAGCAACCAATCACTGAAAAGCCAACGCTCACAAATGATATCGAGTAGTAGCGGCAGTAATGTATTAGGCGGCAACTGGCAAATCCACTCCTCACGCTGGCACTCTTTTTCAAGGCCAAGGAATAACAACAAACGACGCAAACGTACTAATGCTGCGGCCAAACGACTTTGCTCCGAGGGTTCGATGCATATGCTAAGTTCAAAGGCTATTGCTCTTAGCAAAATACGGACCCGTTCACAGCGATCCGGCCAGTCTGCCACGCGTCTGAACCACTGCGATAAGGGCATTTCATCGTTGTCTATCGCCTGTTGCATAAAACGCTTCAGCGAGGACAGCGTAGCGGTATCCACTTCGCCAAGTTCCAGTAAACTAAAAACGGCAAGTTCCCATCCCTCCTCCGCTGTAAGCGTATCCAGTTGCGATTGCAAATCGCGTTTTTTCTTTTTTGACAACCCGTCGGCAGTAAGCGCCATTGCAAGAGCGATAATTTGATACGCATTCTGTAAATCAGGATCACTATTCTCTTCGGTAAGCGGACGCAACGTTGCCCCATTATCCTCCTGTATTTGTTTTATCAAACGCAGCAAAGCCTGCTGTCTGCGCTCCAGTTTCTCAGCATCCGTGAATTTATAACTTTCGCGCAGTTTACCACTCAGCGCCATTCCTATTTCTTCCATCGTCTCATAGAGCGCTGCCCCCGTCGTTTCCTGTAACTCCTGGAGAGCTAACATTGAAGGCGAAATAACCTCTTGTTCCTCTATAACCTGACCAGGGGTAAATGCTGTAGGGGGCGTCATTTTTATCTCATTAATTTTAATATTCATCGCTACCTCTTTTATCTTCACCATTACGTAACCATTTCAGTAACGCGTTGAAATGACGAGAAAGTGAAAACTCAACGGCATACCGTGTTGAGGAAAGTTCAGCCTGATCGGGAGAGAAACCAGGCTCGATAATCAACGTAAACCGCTTGCCAAAAGTTTCACGCATCAATGCCTCTTTTTCAGGATGAATACGCAAATAAAGCGCTCCCTCTTCCGCCATAGCCGTGGCCTGGCGTGCCAGACGATGGCACATAACACTGTCTACCGACTGTTGGTCGAACCAGGCCAACAGAACCTGTTCTATACTATTTTTAATATGATGCGCTGCTTGATCGACCAATGAACGAAATTGATTTTCATCTTCTTGTAAATGTTTTACATGCTGTTCCAGCCATTCCACTTCCATTTTTTCCAGCGTATTTTTACGCAACCACGCTAGTTCTTGTTGCTGCTCAACTTTCTGTTCACGCTGATAACGATAGGCGTCTCGGATGATTTTTTCAGCCTTACGGTAAGCGGAGCTCACAATAGCATGTGAAACTCTCTTAGCTTGTTGCTCTTGTGCAAATAAAGTTAATTGTAATGTTATCCACGGTGACTCAATAATATTTCGAGCGGGTAGCTTATGGTTAATTTCCGTCAGAGGAAGTGAAGTAAAACTCATAGCAAATGCTCCATGAAGATAATCTCGGTAAGAGAAGTCTTCGGCCAAAGTATACGCTGCGGAGGGGGTAATAATACTAATAGCGCATGTAAAACCGCATCATCATGCGCTTCCCGATTAAGAATGGCGGTACCGATCTGCAATGCAGTTTGTTGCATCACTTGCGGAGGAAGTAATTTGCCATCTTTTTGCCCCAACCAACCATATAGCTGCCAGATCTCATCCTCGCTAAACCACTGTAGAAGCAATTGCCGATACTCTGGTAGCATAAAATAGTCACTACACCTGAGTTTGAATAATCCCAGCCCAAAGGCAAATGCCGATATACGCGGCGCAAGACGAACCTGCCGTTTTTGCCTGTCATTTAAACAGGCTGGAATAACAGAGCTTCCCCTTAGTCTATTTAACGCTCTGTCAAGAAGACGATCCAACTCGGGCCGATCGCCATAACGCCAGCAGTTTGAAGGATGAAAACCCAGCTTATCCAGCCATTCCGGTACAGCGTAACGAGCAGGTTGCCAGAAATAACGATAAAGTTGCAACACCTCGGGATCAGGTCGACTCAAAAACGGCGTCTCAGGCAAAAATAGCCGATCAGGATGCCCACTCCTAATAACAGTCCTGTCAACGATAACATCAACTGATAAGGGTATTTCATCAACCACTTCACCACCTTCCCTTTATTGGCGTTGATCACGTCCATAATCCAGAATGTTTGTCTCGCGGGTACGTCAGGTACCATTCTGAATTCAGCAGGCTGCATCAAGATACTAATCTTACTGTATTGCAACCCAGGGATTGACATCTCTATTAAATCTTTAATTTTTACCCGAAAGGCCTCCATATTGACCTGAGGTGAATATTTTATAAATACGGCAACTGAGCTCGGAGAAGCGTTACTTCCCTCATCATAAGTCGGTAGCGCAATGGTCACTTTTGCATTAATTACGCCCTCCATCTGACTCAGCATTCCTTCAATTCTTTGTTCTTTTAAAAAATTAATCTTCTGCTGTTCTTCCTGGGGTGATACCACTAACTGATTAGCCGGAAACATCTTATCCGCCGTTGTAAACTGCCGATGCGGATAACCGTTAAGTCTAAGTAGCTCAACCGCGTTAATAAACTGCGACTGCTCGACACGTAAGGTAACACCGTCCTCTTCCTGTTTTTTTTCCGCATCGATATGATGCTGCATAAGTAATGCCAGCATTTGATTCGCCTCATCTTCTGGCAATGAGCGATAAAGATCCACATCACATGCCGTAAGAAAGAACGTAAGGACAGTAAGAAATACTATACGCTGAACCTTCATGTCATGCTATCCAGCTTATTAAGCGCTTGCGATGCTGCGCCTGATATTCTGGCAAGATAATCGACGCCTACCGTTAACTGCATATAATCCATTTGACTGGTCAACATAACCTGCGGTAATAAAGCACTGGCGTTACTGGTGGATGCATCATCTTTCAGCAATTGTTCAAAAAAATTAATTTGCTCCTGGCTCGGTTCTGCAGAGGACTTTACATAAGATTGAGTGCTTACAGGCACTACGCTCATATCAGAAATATTCAATTTTCAAATCCCTCATTTGGTGCAGGAAATAACAGGCGCAGCGCCATAGCCTCTGGCAAATCAATATCCGATAAAATTTTTGCGGCTTTTAGCGGCTCATTTAAACCCGCCAATAATAATGCCAGACATACCAACTGTAATTTTTTATCCGGAACAATAACCGTTAGCGCTGGTAACATCGCATGTACCTGGGAAATCAGGCTATGGTTAACGCCCGCAAACATGATTTCCAGCAACAACCGTCGAACATCGTCGCTAATAACTTCAGATTTTAGCAATGATTCCACTAAGCATATCCTTGATCATTTTGATCAGTGAACTTTCGTAATTAATAAATGTAGAATACTGCTGTAAGGCAAATTGCGCTTTAATCATCGATTCTGGGTTGAGCAAATCATTACCATTCATTTTGTCATTAATAGCCTGCCCTGCCTGGTGCGCCATGTGGGAGAGCATATCCACTAATTGTGCAATATCCATAATGCTTTTCCTTAAAATAAATACATCGTAAGGATACTGGCAACATAGCAAAATTTAGAAAGCAATGAACATCCGGTATATACCTGAAACGATTACTCCGGCGCACGTTGTTCTGGCGTCACCTGAGCCAGCAAACGATATAATGGGCTGCTGACCTGCATACCGGTCATTGCCATCCCATCCATACCGAAGCGAGTAAAACCCATTAGTCCGTAGGTAATATCATTAAGACGCTCTAATAAATGAGGCTGTAGTCCCAAACTACCACTCCAGTATGAATGCGTCATTACCGTCGCGGTTAAGACTAATCTACCGCCCAGGGAGACGGCTTTAGCAATCGCCATACTTTTGCGTTGATTGGCGAAACAATTAGCAATATAAAAAACGGCATTGCCTATACTGTCGTGAGCCATAGGTAAATGATGTTTATGATGGTAGATAAGACAGGCGACATCCGCGATGGCAATAGCAAGGCCAATTCCCGCCAGGGCTAAGAGCGGTGCGCCTCCACCACTTAGCACTGTTAATGCTATTCCAGCGGAACAGCATAAAATCTGTCCGCCCAAAATGACCGTTTGCCAACTAAAAATTTCTTTTGGAAAACACTCTATCACTCGTTTCGCAAGTCCGGCCAATAACCGCTCATTTCCTTGTTGAGGACCTATTCTACCACTCTCCATATTGGTTTCCGGATGTGGCAATGAGGGACATGGAGGTGATTCCTCAGGCGCGTTAACAGGACGTTGCCCTGCTACCTGAGCATTTGGGCTAACAGGTTTCATGGTTCTCCCTGAGATGTATGACCAGAACTGTCTATTAATGCAGGTGTAGTAGCAGATTGGCAGAGCGATGCCATTTGTTCCGCCAATAACGCACTGGGATCGGCATAAAGTTCATCAACAGAATTTTCCTGATCGTCGCCAGAGGGGCGGGCAAGGCAATAATCCAGTACCGCACCTATCGCCGTCAGGCTAACGGAGGTAATTACACTCCCCATGTCCAAAGAGGCCGCTATATTTTCAGCGGCGGGCAGTGGAAACTGTAGTTGTATAACCAACGAAGAAATAGCGATTCCTGAACGTATTAATAAAGAAAGACAATTAGCAAGGGTGTTAGCGCAGTTAAGACTTGCCCCACATTTTAAGGCCAGCGCACTGACCACAAGAGCAACGCTATCACTGGCGGTTTGTAACGGCTCCTTTTGCTGACATATCAATTGATAATTATGATACGCACAGCAAGCATCCCCAATAGCAATCACGAGCGCCGCCCCCGCAAGAATAGCAATGGGTAATCCTGCCCCGCCAGAAATTACCGCTGCAGCAACCGATAATCCAAACACGACTGTCGCGCCCAGCGCACGAATAGTGTATTGCATAAAATGTATAGCATAATCCCTCTGCTGCCTTATTTGTTCAGGCGTAAGCAGCACAGGGGCTGCGGGGGTGCCAGGGGCTGGAATTTCAGGGGGAGGAAACGATGCCTCCTTCGCTTGTATATCGGAAGGAGGACTATTACCATCGACTATATTGCTTGCCGCTGACGGAATATGAATTTTCATATTTCGTTCTGTTATTTAAGCAATAAGAGTATCAACCATTATTTGCGCATTCTGGCGAATCTCACTCCATGAGGCATCCGCATAACTCATCTTGATTGCGGTTTGAAAAGCCTCTCTCGCCAACCCGGGTTCCCCCATCATTTTGAGACAGACGCCCGTTTGGTAAACCGGTTCTGGATGGCTGGCATCCAGCATCAAGGCATGTCCATAGAAATTAATGGCTGTCGTGTATTCTTTAAGCATCATCCAGGTGCCAGCCAATGCAATATGGGCACGCCAACTCCATGGCTGGGCCATCACCAGCCAACTAAAATCGATTACGGCGCGCGAATAATCCCCCTCCTGCCATGAGGCGTAACCACTGGCATAAACGGTTTCCGGATCAACGGATAATAGCTGTTTCAGAATGTCTTCGGGTATTTTATTTTTCTGATCTTCTTTCATCATCATACCTATTGATTGTTATTTTCACGTGATAATGATTTACGTCAGGAAGGTCATTTAAAAACGTCGCTGGATAAGATGCTCGGCGGATAAAATTGTCCAGTTATCACCATCAAGCTGTGTAAAGGTCGCGCCCATTACTGTCAGGATGCGCAATAATTTCCTGCGTAGCATGGCTTTTTTTTCATCCAGAACGTCGGTGATTATCAACATCTTTAAACATGTTAACTGCGGGTGATGCACAAATATCCCGCGTAAAAGTCTCAGTAAGTGAAACAATTGCTGTGGTCGAGGTTGCCCGGGCGTCAGGCGCCTGAACTCACAAATAATCATTTCTTTTGCCTCAATACGATAGATCACCAGGTAAGGCGATAATATAAACTGTTGCCCAAGTAATATGGCGGTCTCCCCTAAATATGCAGGCTCAGTAAACACCTGATGCCGACGCAACCATTGCTCTATTTCTTGCACCATATTTACCTCGTTAATGCCCGGAGCATTTCAGCAAGAACCGCGACCAGTGACGACCCCACACCGATGATTTGCTGCATAATTTCACCTGCTTTCTCCATAATTTCCGTCAGGGATTTATTATAAGATTGGGCCCCATTTTGTTGCAGGTCGGCAGTCGCTTTATCTTGATCACTTTGACGTTGCGCTACACCGGCCCCCAGGCCCATGACTCCCCCAGCAGTGTGTCCTACGGCTTGACCCGCTATAAGACCGCTTTCCCCGCCTACGGCCCCTAATCCTATCGTCAGCACTCCCGACAATATTGCGCCACCCGCAGTAATCATTGATGCTCTAAACGCTTCATCAATTGTTTTCATTTGCGTCTGTAAAACATTGACTTGCAGTTCCCAGGACAGTCGTTGTTTTTCTACGTTATAGTCGCGCATGATATTGCGCAGCTTTTTGGCAAGCTCCATTAGCTTCATCCAGATATTATCAAATAACAGAAGCATTGATTCAGTACCCATTCCCTCCCCGTAGGGAGATGGAGTGGAAGAAGGCGTTAACAAGGAAGGCGCTGGTAATACCAGTGCTACGTTACTCGCTTCCATATTTTTATCCTCAGATTAAGCGCGACAGCCAGCTATTCTCGCCTGAACGCTACTATAGTGATCAATGGTATCTAATGCATCTCTAAGCGCGGCACCACTACTCTTATAAAGCTCCTCTAAGCGTTTTTGTTCTATCTTTTTTTGGTCTTCCGTTTGTTGCATTATGAAATCCAGAAACCGTTGCTGAGTTATTAATTGCTCTATTTTCTTTTCGAGCTTCGCTTTATCTGCGTTAACCATGCCAGTATTCATCTGATTGGCGCCCTCGGTTGCACATCTGATAGCCTGTAAGCCTTTAAATGAACAATCCCTCAGTAAGGCATACAGGATTTTTTTGAACATATTCCAGAGAACTTTATTACGAAAATTTTTTAACAGAAACTTTCCCCCTTCTTGCGCATATTTTTCCAGGGCTTCTTTTGCCGCTTCTTTTGCCATGGCTTTCACCCCCTCTTTCGTAAAGCTTTTTCCCGCGCTTCGCGTCATATTATTTTCTACCTTACGAGAAAACTCAGCAGACTCCTCTTCCATCTCGCCCGGCGAAACCATTTCACGCTCAATCGCCTCAAATTGTTTGGAAAAATTTTCGCTCACCTCTTCGCCAAATTTTTCAGCCAACTCCTCTATTTCTGCTTCCCCTGCACCAACCATACGCTCAACCATTTCTTCGCCTAAACTGGAGCCAAGCACTTTTTCAGCTGCGCCAGATAAGCCTCTCGTCGCCATAAAAGCACGACCAATCTGGAAAACATCCAGTGCCATCGCGACGACTTCACAACCAACTTGAATTTTACTTGCCACGTCAATAATCGCCTGACAGGTATCGTGGTCAGCACCGCACATCATTGCCGTTTCGGCTCCGGCTTTAACCATTCCTGCACAACCTGCGGCCATATAAGCTACGCCGCTAGCCATTTCTGCGGGATTACCGGACAGAAAACCCTCCACAACTTTTAAGGCGCCAATCACGGTTTCAAATATGCCGGTAATCCAGTCAAAAATAGCGCCAAAAATGCCCGCTTTACGCGCTTTATCCTCCTGCTCTATCGCTTTCTGGATCTGCTCCTGATACTCCTTTACCTGCTTATTACGTAATGCATTTTGCACCTCAGTTGCCCGCTCAAGCTGTTGGCATAACGATTGAGCGTTATTACCAAAGACGTTGAGTATTAATGTCGTAATCATCATTGATAAAACAGTGGGATTGATATGCAAAAAGTCAGGCAATGATGGACGCTTATGATTTCCGGGTACGGCATCAAGCAGTTGCTTCAACGCATTGCTTGCCTCCTGAAGACTAATTTTCCCTGATAGCAGAGACGTGGCGTTGCCATCGCCAAAAGTAGAATTCACACGATGCTGGCGCTTTCCCAGCGAACCCGAGGAAACGCAACTGACATTGCTTAAGTGATGATGTGTTAAGGCGGTTACTCCTGCGGCGCTATCGCTATTACTGTGAATTCGATTCATTTTTAGCTCCTGTCAGAAAGTTGCTGTAACATCTTTTCTGCACGCAATCGGAGGATTTGATGTTCACTGACCTCGCCGCAAATACGCACCACGGCCTTTAACGCTTTTATTGCATAACAAACGTTATCACACGCGAGGTAGCATTCCGCTGCGGCCCATGGCGCCTGCGGCGCATCAATCTTAATTTGTGCCGCGCGTCCATAAGCGTATATCGCTTCCCCCCAATGTTTTTGAGCCTGGCAGCATTCCCCTAACCGAAACCAATAGTCAAATGACCAGGCATCATATATCGTCAACAATTGAAAAAGTCGCGCTGCGCCGGCGAACTCTTTTACCTCCATAAGCTGCATGGCATAGCGATACAGAGTATTAAGCGGCTGTGTAACATCGTCATCCAACAACATACGCAGCGAGCCGCCACGCCGGAAAAACCGCATCGTGTCATGTGCCTGTTGTAGGGTCGGGTCTTTTTTCATGAGTACGTTTTCTGCGCTATCATACTGGAAATCTCCCCCCACTTACTGATAAGCCCCGTCAGTTGGGTAAGGACAGCGTTAAGCTCCTGAGACATTTTTTGAATTATTATCTGCCCCTGACTCATAAGATCGGTATTCCGGTTGGCATCGTTATCCAAAGCCGCTTTGACCGCCTGTAGACCACCTTTATCCAGCTTCCCATGATCGCCATATTTAGCCATATATTCATCAATGGTCAGACCATCGATGAGAATACCATTATCACGCATGTATTTAATTACATCCTCAGGTACCTCCTCTTTGGTTTTAGCATCCCCTTTGGCTGCTTTAGCAATCACCTCATCCATCTCATTTGACTTTTCCTGGGTATTTCTGGCACGTTCAGCGTTCTTCTGGACTTCAATAAATTTATCGTTTGCAATAGCCTGAATAACCATAAGGAGAATAAGCAAAACACCATACCCTTCGGCAAACGGATTTTGCTGGGATAAGTCATCCTGCCCCCCGGTATCAGTGTTACTGACGCCGAAGCTATTTTTAAACACAATAGGGTTTTGATTTCCCCATAAGATGTTTCCTGAAGACATTATGCTTTACCTTTTTGTTTTTCCTGAAGGTATCTCCACCGGGGCTTGAGCATTAAGTTGTTTCAGTCGTACTTCAAGTTGTTTAAACAAACTTACTATTTTCTTTAAATCCTTCTCGGCCTCCTGGTTAACCCCGGCAACGCCTTGTGGAAATAGGTTATGAAGAATACTCTCTGTCTCTCTGCTCTTTTTGGGGCTCTCTGCCCTTTCAGCAAGCTGTTGACTCACCTTAGCCCGGATTTGGTGAAATTTTTTAAGACAGTGATTTAGCTGCATGTAACTTTGCTCTAAATCACGATATTCACTAAACGCAGCCTTTTTCTTTATCATCATTCCCCTCCATATACACGATAGATAATTAACGTGCTAACTAAGAGCCTATCCCATTAGGGCTATTTTACTTGCCATTTTGGTCCTGGGCAGTGCTCGCCAAAACGCGTTAGCGTTTTGAACGCCGCTAGCGGCGGCCCGAAGGGCGAGCGTAGCGAGTCAAACCTCACGTGCTACGTGTACGCTCCGGTTTTTGCGCGCTGTCCGTGTCCAGGCTGGCTGCGCCAATAACGCCTGGTGGGATAGGCTCTAAGATATTTTTACTTTACTCTTGCTCACTCACTACAAGTGCGCTGTTATGGTAACGATAATAAATAATGTTGATGATATTTTCGGCCTGCTCGATCGCTTCAAGCAATAAGGTGTTTTGCTGATATTGCTGCGGATCCTGTAACCTACCGTTGTTCTCTTCTAACTGTTTCCGGGCAGCCCTTAATTGTAAAATTATGCCTTTGGCCTCTTCACGCGAATGAAGCAGCAAATCTTCTAACCGGGTCAGAGTTGTCATTTTCCACTCACTTAAAATCTAATGGATAGTTAATCAAAGTATCATAATGTTTAATCGTTACCACATCGGCACTCAGATGGACAATTTCTCCCCCATTGGGTAACAATGCCCCTACACGTAAACGCTCTTTATTCGTCAGTAATAAGTAATTACCATGGCGACTCTGTACAAAGCCAGCCACTGGCGCAGGCAGATACTTGCTTTCATCATGAGAAGGCGCAATATCCTGATAAATTAAAGAAAGAGCGGGGTCCTTTTTCTTTAATGCTGCTAACGTTTCTTGCAAAATGCGTTGATGAGATTCATCCAGTACACCACTGATAACAAAAGAGCGCCGCATTGGCGTAACATTGACAAGGCCCACTAAACCGTTCTCTATTATCGCAGAAATAATATCATCCCCCTGAGACTGATGAGAATGACTAATCTGCCAGTGCAATAACCCGGGAATATCTGCAAGTAATGGTTGAACCTTACGCCATTGCTGATCCATTTGTATATCATCATGAATTAACACGCTTCCCGGCCCTTCGCTGGATACTTCAGCATGCGGGTAACCCATTTTTATCAAAACATCCTGCACTTCTCGTATCAATAAGTCATCACAGATTACACCATCCCGATACATGACCCCCCATGATTCGAGAGTCGCTCTCACCTTTTGCATCTGTTCGCTTGACGCGCAATAACCGGACAACTGCAGGCTTCCATCTTCTTTCCATTGCGCCCGCACATAATGAATATTGCTTTTGTCTAATAAAAACTTAACCCGCAAAGGTAAATCATTTACCGTTTCAGGCTGACCGCCAATACTTAACAGGACACCCATTCCACCGATGAAAATCAAGAATACGCCAGCCAACCACCAGTACCCTGATCTGGAAACGGGTATTTGATAATCAGCAAGTTCACAATCCTGTTTACCAAACGCGATAGCCACTCCCGCAACCTGCAAAACCCCACTGGATGGTAGCGGCTTATTTGGATTAAATCTGCGGCCATTAACTCTAACTCTGGCTTTCCCGGCATCAACAAATAAACTATCTGCCTGTTCTCTCAGAATAATTTTTTCATTTATAGTAAGCGGAATACAAATATCGCATCCTTTCTCCCCCAGTGACAGGTTACCTTCATTCAGCCATACTTCCCGGCCTTGTAAAACGTGACCTAAAAAACGTATTTTCCAGGAGCTCTTTGGATTAACCATGAGATATGCCATTATTTACTACTGAGGCTTTAATCAAAAACAGCCTGATTACACTATGTACTTGAGTCGTATCATTGCGAAACAAATGGCCTACGACAGGAATATCGCCCAATAAAGGGATTTTGTTTTGCGAGTGGATTTGTTTACCTTGTTTAAATCCTCCCAGCAATAGACTCTGTCCGGCTAATAATGTGGCTTGCGAAGCAATTTCAGAATTTTGCACTTCGGGTAGCGGATCTGTTTCGCTTTGCGTATCACTTTGTTGTCCATCCTGAATATTAAGATTAAGCATTATTTTTTGCGTGCCATTGTCATTTAACAAGCGAGGTGTAACGCGCAACAAAGAACCCGTAGTGATGGATTCAAGTTTAGCCACTTTTTCTCCCTGCAGTTTGGTATAGAAAGTAATATTTTTATCCAGCACAGCCTGGATATTATTTAAAGTCACCACAGATGGCTGGGAAAGTACATAAGCCTGAGAGCTTTTTTCCAGGGCATTCAAACGCACCATAAAGTTTGAGGTATCGCTGATTACCGTTGAAAAACCGCTAGCACCGCCGTCATTCAAACCTGTATTGAACGCAATTTTCTTGCCACCCAGCGACACTGCCGTTCCCCAGTCGATGCCTAACTGGTTAATATCTCCAGCATTAACATCGATAATTTTCACCGAAATCTCTATCATCTGCTGGCGTTGATCTAATTCTGTGATGAGTTTCCGATACCCGGCCATATTGGCCGCATAATCACGAACGATCACTGCATTCTGGCGTGGGTCGGCAGCAAACATGGGCAATGCCTGTGTAGCGGGTGAACCATTGTTCGTCGATGACGCCGGGACGCTGGTTTTACTCATCTCACGCAATACACTCACGACCCCAGGAACCACGACGGACTGATCGCGATATTGGTATTGGGTATCCATCGCAGTGGCATACTTAAGCGTGTATATACTTACACTCACCGCACTGTCTTTTCGTTTGATTAACGCATTATCCAGCACTGAAGCTAATTGACTAATACGAGTCAGACAGCTGGGAACACCGCTCACCTCCACAGCTCTGGTACCGGTAATTTCTTTAACCTCGCATCCCGGTGATGAAAGGATATTCTGGCTGCGTAAGTAATGAATGAACCGCCCAGTAGATAAAATATTGAAAGTGATAACCTGATGTTTTAATAACGATGCAGGATATACATATAACATGCTGCCATCAAACCAGGTAAGCAAATCATATTGTGCTGCCAGGTTATTCAAAATATCGACCGGTGGTCCAGGCGGAATTTTTCCACTAAATGTAGCTGTTATCAATGGGCTAATAGTAATAGCCGTATCATAGTTCTCTGAGAGCAGATGTAAAACCTCTGCTAATGGCATTTGTCTGGCATAAAGGGTGAAGTCATTACCTTTCCATGATAACTCATCACTCTTTGCTGTATTGAGTATAAATAGTAAAATTAAGATTAAACGTTTATTTACTACCATTTTATACCCCACCCGAATAAAGTTTATGGTGATTGCGTATTACATTTTTTAAAATGCAAGTTAAAGCCAGGTGTTTTTCTATCTCAATAGCAATAAGCTCAGAGCTACTACTTGTGGTATAATAACCGTTTAACCATCCCCCATCCGCTGTGAGCTGTATAGCATAATCATGGACGTCCGGGTGTGCTGCAAGCAGTAGTGTCACATAGGCAAGACAAGGCTTAGGTAAGCTTTCCAGGTCATTTAAGAACAAAGAAATAGAAAATGCTTCTGAGAAAATTTCTCCTCTGGCAGGATGCCCATCAATAGTCATTATCCAGGATCGGCTATTACCTTCGGCCTTGATATCCTGAATTAATGGAATGCCTTTTAAAACTGCCAGCATGAATCCCTCCTCAGACATAAATGGGAGTTTCTATCAAATTCGCTCACAACCACATCCGTAAAAAGCCTGATTCACATTTATTTCGACTATACTCTTCTTGTACAATATCAGGATGCTGTCTACATATACCTTGTCACAGGCGATTCTATCATTCGGATTTTCCGATAAATTCACAATTACACTTTCAGCATTGACATAAAAAATTACAATTTGAAAAATTATTTATTAAATAAACTGTTACGATGTTTTTACATCGCCACCTTATTAAAAAGTAATTGTAGTCATCGACTGGGTTATATATGAAGAAATTTATCTTCCTAATGATAACACCATCGATTAATCTTCTGATGAAACTATATGTACTGCGATAGTGATCAAGTGCCAAAGATTTTGCAACAGGCAACTGGAGGAAAGCATTATGAATTTGCTCAATCTCAAGAATACGCTGCAAACATCTTTAGTAATCAGGCTAACTTTTTTATTTTTATTAACAACAATAATTATTTGGCTGCTATCTGTGCTTACCGCAGCTTATATATCAATGGTTCAGAAACGGCAGCATATAATAGAGGACTTATCCGTTCTATCCGAGATGAATATTGTACTAAGCAATCAACGGTTTGAAGAGGCTGAACGTGACGCTAAAAATTTAATGTATCAATGCTCATTAGCGACTGAGATTCATCATAACGATATTTTCCCTGAGGTGAGCCGGCATCTTTCTGTCGGTCCTTCAAATTGCACGCCGACGCTAAACGGAGAGAAGCACCGTCTCTTTCTGCAGTCCTCTGATATCGATGAAAAAAGCTTTCGTCGCGATAGTTTTATTCTTAACCATAAAAATGAGATTTCGTTATTATCTACTGATAACCCTTCAGATTATTCAACTCTACAGCCTTTAACGCGAAAAAGCTTTCCTTTATACCCAACCCATGCCGGGTTTTACTGGAGTGAACCAGAATACATAAACGGCAAAGGATGGCACGCTTCCGTTGTGGTTGCCGATCAGCAAGGCGTATTTTTTGGGGTGACGGTTAAACTTCCCGATCTCATTACCAAGAGCCACCTACCATTAGATGATAGTATTCGAGTATGGCTGGATCAAAACAACCACTTATTGCCGTTTTCATACATCCCGCAAAAAATACGTACACAGTTAGAAAATGTAACGCTGCATGATGGATGGCAGCAAATTCCCGGATTTCTGATATTACGCACAACCTTGCATGGCCCCGGATGGAGTCTGGTTACGCTGTACCCATACGGTAATCTACATAATCGCATCTTAAAAATTATCCTTCAACAAATCCCCTTTACATTAACAGCATTGGTGTTGATGACGTCGGCTTTTTGCTGGTTACTACATCGCTCACTGGCCAAACCGTTATGGCGTTTTGTCGATGTCATTAATAAAACCGCAACTTCACCGCTGAGCACACGTTTACCAGCACAACGACTGGATGAATTAGATAGTATTGCCGGTGCTTTTAACCAACTGCTTGATACTCTACAAGTCCAATACGACAATCTGGAAAACAAAGTCGCAGAGCGCACCCAGGCGCTAAATGAAGCAAAAAAACGCGCTGAGCAAGCTAACAAACGTAAAAGCATTCATCTTACGGTAATAAGTCATGAGTTACGTACTCCGATGAATGGCGTACTCGGTGCGATTGAATTATTACAAACCACCCCTTTAAACATAGAGCAGCAAGGATTAGCTGATACCGCCAGGAATTGTACACTGTCTTTGTTAGCTATTATTAATAATCTGCTGGATTTTTCACGCATCGAGTCTGGTCATTTCACATTACATATGGAAGAAACAGCGTTACTGCCGTTACTGGACCAGGCTATGCAAACCATCCAGGGGCCGGCGCAAAGCAAAAAACTGTCATTACGTACTTTTGTCGGTCAACATGTCCCTCTCTATTTTCATACCGACAGTATCCGTTTACGGCAAATTTTGGTTAATTTACTCGGGAACGCGGTAAAATTTACCGAAACCGGAGGGATACGTCTGACGGTCAAGCGTCATGAGGAACAATTAATATTTCTGGTTAGCGATAGCGGTAAAGGGATTGAAATACAGCAGCAGTCTCAAATCTTTACTGCTTTTTATCAAGCAGACACAAATTCGCAAGGTACAGGAATTGGACTGACTATTGCGTCAAGCCTGGCTAAAATGATGGGCGGTAATCTGACACTAAAAAGTGTCCCCGGGGTTGGAACCTGTGTCTCGCTAGTATTACCCTTACAAGAATACCAGCCGCCTCAACCAATTAAAGGGACGCTGTCAGCGCCTTTCTGCCTGCATCGGCAACTGGCTTGCTGGGGAATACGCGGTGAACCACCCCACCAGCAAAATGCGCTTCTCAACGCTGAGCTTTTGTATTTCCCCGGAAAACTCTACGACCTGGCGCAACAGTTAATATTGTGTACACCAAATATACCAGTAATAAATAATTTGTTACCTCCCTGGCAGTTGCAGATTCTTTTGGTTGATGATGCCGATATTAATCGGGATATCATCGGCAAAATGCTTGTCAGCCTGGGCCAACACGTCACTATTGCCGCCAGTAGTAACGAGGCTCTGACTTTATCACAACAGCAGCGATTCGATTTAGTACTGATTGACATTAGAATGCCAGAAATAGATGGTATTGAATGTGTACAATTATGGCACGATGAGCCGAATAATTTAGATCCTGACTGCATGTTTGTGGCGCTATCCGCTAGCGTAGCGACAGAAGATATTCATCGTTGTAAAAAAAATGGGATTCATCATTACATTACCAAACCAGTGACATTGGCTACCTTAGCTCGCTATATCAGTATTGCCGCAGAATACCAACTTTTACGAAATATAGAGCTACAGGAGCAGGATCCAAGTCGCTGCTCAGCGCTACTGGCGACAGATGATATGGTCATTAATAGCAAGATTTTCCAATCACTGGACCTCTTGCTGGCTGATATTGAAAATGCCGTATCGGCTGGACAAAAAATCGATCAGTTAATTCACACATTAAAAGGCTGTTTAGGTCAAATAGGGCAGACTGAATTGGTATGCTATGTCATAGACATTGAGAATCGCGTAAAAATGGGGAAAATCATCGCGCTGGAGGAACTAACCGACTTACGCCAGAAAATACGTATGATCTTCAAAAACTACACCATTACTTAATATTATCTTAATTTTCGCGAGGGCAGCAAAATGAAAGAATATAAGATCTTATTAGTAGACGATCATGAAATCATCATTAACGGCATTATGAATGCCTTATTACCCTGGCCTCATTTTAAAATTGTAGAGCATGTTAAAAATGGTCTTGAGGTTTATAATGCCTGTTGCGCATACGAGCCTGACATACTTATCCTTGATCTTAGCTTACCTGGCATCAATGGCCTGGATATCATTCCTCAATTACATCAGCGTTGGCCAGCAATGAATATTCTGGTTTACACAGCATACCAACAAGAGTATATGACCATTAAAACTTTAGCCGCAGGTGCTAATGGCTATGTTTTAAAAAGCAGTAGTCAGCAAGTTCTGTTAGCGGCATTGCAAACAGTAGCAGTAAACAAGCGTTACATTGACCCGACGTTGAATCGGGAAGCTATCCTGGCTGAATTAAAGGCTGACACGACCAATCATCAACTGCTTACTTTGCGCGAGCGTCAGGTTCTTAAACTTATTGACGAGGGGTATACCAATCATGGGATCAGCGAAAAACTACATATCAGTATAAAAACCGTCGAAACACATCGGATGAATATGATGAGAAAGCTACAGGTTCATAAAGTGACAGAGTTACTTAACTGCGCCCGAAGAATGAGGTTAATAGAGTATTAACCAGGGGCATCCGATGGTATTAAGCATTGGTCATATTTTGATGAGCCTTACGCCACGCAGTATTGCTCATCATCGACAAAATCCATACGGATGCCCTGGTATGCCGCACCATTTATCACTACCTTAGTCTTCATTTAATCATGATATAGTAGAATCCCCTTATTTAACGGGCTTTACCATGTCGTATTCTATCGGCGAATTTGCCAGACTATGCGGTATCAATGCCGCCACGCTAAGGGCATGGCAGCGACGCTATGGTTTATTGAAACCGCAGCGTACTGATGGCGGGCATCGCTTATACAGCGATGACGATATTCGACAAGCGCTTAGCATCCTCGACTGGGTGAGAAAAGGCGTACCGATAAGTCAGGTCAAACCCTTACTGTCGCGTCCGGTCATTCGCCTGGGCGATAACTGGATAACGATTCAGGAGACGATGCTTCAACATCTCCACGAAGGGCGAATTGACGCGCTGCGGCAGTTGATTTATGACTGTGGCCGGGAATATCCCCGCGCAGAACTGGTGACCCATTTATTGCGTCCGTTGCGCAGCAAAGTGTCCGCGCATCTTCCCGCCGTGATGACGCTGCGCGAAATACTGGATGGCATCATTATTGCCTACACCTCTTTTTGCCTTGAAGGCGACAGAAAAGCGCCTGGCAACAATGCCTTTATTAGCGGATGGCATCTCTCGGATCACTGTGAAATCTGGCTGGAAGCGTTGACTCGTACCGGACAAGAGCTGCGGCTCAATGTGCTTCCCTCTCCACCAGCCGTTCTGGCGCCCGAGCTGTTCGCCCAGAGAAAATGGTTCCTGGTGACCACCGGCAAGCTCACTGCCGGGCAGAAAAAACAGCTTGCCCAGTGGCGCAACGTGGTCGCTTCGCTGGAGGTTATCACACTATAAGCGCTGGAATAGATTTCTTCCCCTCATTCTATCTTATTGATATTTAACTACGTCAAAAAAATCTCCGCGAAAACTTAGACAAAAAAACAAAGTTGTGTAAGTTTTAAATCAGCGTGAGATAATATTTTGCGCCATTGGCGTCAGTCGTCGTACTTTCAATAAGGGGGAATCATGAATAACAAACCCGTAGTCGGCATTAGCGGATGTCTGACTGGCGCCGCGGTACGCTTTGATGGCGGACATAAGCGTATGGATTTTGTCATGAACTCTCTGGCGCCGTGGGTGACCTACAAACCGATCTGTCCGGAGGTGGCGATCGGCCTGCCCGTTCCTCGCCCTGCGCTGCGTCTTATCCAGACGACCTGTGGCGACATTCGGATGCGCTATAGCCATGCCCCGCACGATGACGTTACCGAGCGAATGAATGCCCTTGCCGATCGGTTTCTGCCAACAATAGGCGAACTGGCGGGGTTTATTGTGTGTGCAAAATCGCCCAGTTGCGGAATGGAGCGCGTTCGCCTGTATGATGAAAAGGGTAACAGGGGCCGCAAAGCTGGCACGGGGCTGTTTACCGCCGCGATGATGGACAAATATCCCTGGCTGCCGATAGAGGAAGATGGTCGCCTGCACGATCCGGTACTACGCGAGAATTTTATCGCACGTATCTTCGCGCTACATGAATTAAATGCGCTACGCGCGCAGGGCTTGAGTCGTCACAGTTTGCTCGCGTTTCATAGCCGATACAAACTTCAGCTTCTCGCCCATCACCAGGCCGGCTACCGCGAAATTGGCCCTTTCGTCGCGCGTCTGCATGAGTGGGACGATCTGGATGCCTTCTTTGTCCGATACAGAGAAAAACTGATGGCTATCCTGCGCCACCCCGCTTCACGTAAAAATCACACCAATGTGCTGATGCATATCCAGGGCTATTTTCACCGCGCGTTGAACAGCAGGCAACGCGCGGAATTACGCGAGGTGATTCTCGGCTACCGGGCGGGCCGACTACCTATCCTGGCACCGTTAACGCTGCTGAAGCACTATCTGGCGGAACATCCGGATGACTATCTACGCAGCCAGAATTATTTTGAGCCGTACCCTGATACGTTAGGGCTGCGCTTAGCCATCACCTGATAACCCTGCGCATCGCTAACGGCGGGCAACCAGCCCGCCATGGTGACAATCGCGACGATTCAAAGGCGATGCCCACTAGCATTTCGTCATTGCCAACAGGCCGTTTCCACCATGATACCGGCTATGACCGCGCCAGAGCGTTAATCACGGTTTCCATAGCCTGTTTTTCTAACGCGCTACGTTGGATGCGTTGATTCGCCAACGCGGTTCTTAACACGCCCGCAATAACAATATATTTAGGCTCCTGCCCCAGATCGCGCATTTCCAGCACGACCTTGCCCACCACCCGGCACATCTCGCGGTACAGTTCGTCATCTTTTGTCGGTTTTGTCATACGTTTTACTCGTCGCCAGATCAAACCAACAGAATATAACAGTCTTCTCTATTAAACAAAATTTGATGCAAATCAAAGAAATAACGCAGTTTATTATTCATGGCTCATACGTTGTTCGTATTCTGGTCTCTGGCGAGGCCATTTTTTCGAAACGCCTAATCAGTTCCGCCAGGCTACCGGCCTGCATTTTTTCCATGACTCTGGCGCGGTGCACCTCTACGGTACGCACCGCGATATTCATCGCTTCCGCAATTTCACGGTTCATAAATCCTTTTGCCACCAGGCTGGCCAGCTCACGCTCTTTCGGCGTCAACTGCTGGTAACACAGTATAATCTCACGACGCGCCACCGCTGCCGATGAAACCGTCAGCGCACGCTCCAGCGCCGCCTGTAGCGGTTTTACCGATACCGGTTTTTGCAGAAAATCGACGGCGCCGCGTTTCATCTGCTCCACGGCCATCGGTACATCGCCATGCCCGGTAAGAAAAACAACCGCCAGGGTACTTCCGCACTGGCGCAACGCATCATGAACGCCCTGCCCATCCAGTACCGGCATTCGCATATCCAGTAATACGACTCCGGCCTGATACAGACTGGCCTGCGCCAAAAAATCCGCCCCCTGCGTCCAGCATTTTACGTCATATCCCAGACTTTCCAGTAAAAACGCGCACGCGTTAGTGACCGCCGTATCATCATCCAGTAGATGAATTGTCGCCATCCCTGCCCCCATGTTCATGTAAGAAATGTATCGTGACCACCGTTCCCGACAGACCGTCCGGCGCGGTCTGGTTCCTGATGCTGATATCGCCCCGCCCATACCGCACCAGCCGCTGGCAAATCGCCAGCCCTAAGCCCATCCCCTCTTTGCGGGTGGTCATAAACGGCTGAAACGCCTGACGTAATAGCGCCTCATCGATTCCCCCGGCGTTATCCTGTAAAACGATGCTGATGCCGTTTTCAGTATGTTCAGCAACGACCCATAAATGGGTGGCGCCCGCCTGAGCCGCATTAAGAATGATATTCGCCAGCACCTGTTCCAGCAGCATTGACGGCAGCGTTACGCGCAGCGCAGCGCTAACCTCGGTATGCAGAGTCACTGTCGGAAACTGTTGCGCCATACGCAACAATTGCCAGACATGATCAATCGCCTCGCGAATGGCTATGGCCTTCCACGCTTCGGTTAGCACCGGGTTGCCCTGCGCCTGGCTAACCCAGTGACGCAGGTTACGCAGAGTATCCGCACCGCGTTGCGCCTGCTGGTCAATCTGCTCCAGCGCCGGCAGCAAGGGATGCTGTTCATCTGCAGCGCGCAGTCGAATCAGGCACCCCTGGGCATAATGTCGAATCGCGGAAAGCGGCTGATTAAGCTCATGGGCAAACCCGGAGGTCATTTCACCCAACACGCTCATTTGCCGGGCGGTTTCCAGCGCCCGCTCATGCTGATGAAGAACTACGCTATTACGTTCCAGTTGCTTTCCGCGTCGACGCACCAGCAGCATGACCCAAATATAATTGAGCGTGAGCAACAGGAACGCCAGAATCACGCCGCCGACCATTAGCTGGTGCTGGATTAACCAACTTTTGACATCCAGCCACAGTCGACGCTGCTGAGGGTGCTGACGAACATCACGCAGCAACGCTTCCACCTGACTGGTCGACGCTGGCGCGCCCCAGTGAAATGACGCGGCGGCGGGCGCGTTGAATAGCGCTCGCGTTACGCGATCCGCCAGCGCATCGCTTACCGCAGGTAGCGCCGCGAACGACCAGTCAGGATATAACGGCGTACTGGTTAAGCAAGGCAGGGGCGTCGGTCGGGAAAGCAGCGCGATAAAGTCCTTTTTATTAATCAATCCTTCCTGATCCATATTTTCTAACAGACACACTGGCACAATTGCCGCCTGCACCGCTTTTTCGCGCAGCATATAGACTAAGGCATCGCCAGGAAATCCGGTAAAACGAAGATGAAAATCGCGCTCCGGGCGTAAGCCCGCGTCGCTGAGCGCTTTATAGCCTAATAAATAGCCGCCAAACGCCTGAGCATCAATCGCGCCGACTGTCTTACCGATGAGATCATGCGCCGTGGTGATGCCGCTATCGCGCCGGGTCAAAATCACGCTGCCAATAACATTACTCACCGCTTTCCCATCGCGCGTGGAACGCAGGGAAGCTAACCAGCGGAGCGGCGCATGGCTGTTCAGTTGGACAAATTGCGCCGGGTTGGTTATCACAAACTGCACGGTTCCCTGGTTAACGGCCTCCTGCATTTGATGCAGATCCAGCGGCTGGATGTGAAAGGTTTCGCCTGGAAGCTGTTGGCTTAATGTCTTTGCCAACGGTTGCCAGTGGCTACGCGTAGACGCCTCGCCGCGCATGGCCAGAATACCGATATTCCACGTCCCTGCCCACGCGCCATGACAAAGTAGCCCTACTGCCGCCAACACCGCCAGGCGCCTTACGGTTTTACCTCTCACCCCAATATCCCTGTCAATTATGTTGTTTTAGATCAACAACAAGCCGGGTATGTGGTTAACCACAATAGAGCGCACCCCGTCTCGATTTTTACACTGTAAATCATCAACATTTTTTATTCATTACACATGAACCAACATCGTGACAAATGTTTCATTGTTGGCAATGTGGACGGGAGTCAATATGGACAGCAGTAAACGGCAATTTCTCCAGCAGCTCGGCGTCCTGACCGCTGGCGCCTCGCTGGTTCCGCTGGCTGAAGCGAAATTTCCTTTTTCGCCGGAGCGGCATGAAGGCTCTCCCCGACACCGCTACGCCATGCTTATCGACCTGCGGCGTTGTATCGGCTGTCAGTCCTGTACCGTAAGTTGCACTATTGAAAACCAAACGCCGCAGGGCGCATTTCGTACGACCGTGAACCAATACCAGGTCCAGCGTGAAGGTAGTCAGGAAGTCACGAATGTGCTATTGCCGCGTCTGTGCAACCATTGCGATACCCCCCCCTGCGTGCCGGTCTGCCCGGTACAAGCCACCTTTCAGCGGGAAGACGGCATTGTGGTGGTGGATAACAAACGCTGCGTCGGCTGCGCCTATTGTGTCCAGGCGTGTCCTTACGACGCCCGATTTATCAATCATGAAACGCAAACTGCCGATAAATGCACGTTTTGCGTTCATCGTCTGGAAGCCGGACTGTTACCCGCTTGCGTAGAGTCCTGCGTCGGCGGTGCGCGTATTATTGGCGATATCAAAGATCCCCATAGCCGCATCTCCACCCTGCTTCATCAACATCGCGACACTATCAAGGTATTAAAGCCGGAAAACGGCACGTCGCCCCATGTTTTCTACCTGGGTCTGGACGACGCCTTTGTCACCCCATTAATGGGCCGTGCGCAGCCCGCGCTTTGGCAGGAGGTCTGAATGACGCATTCACTCATCATTGAAGAAGTGCTGGCTCACCCGCAGGACATTAGCTGGCTGCCGTGGGCGGTACAATATTTCTTTTTTATTGGCATTGCCGCCTGCGCCGCACTGTTTGCCTGTTATCTTCACTGGCGGAAAAAAGACGCCGCAACAGAAGAAAATCGGGCATTACTGATTGCCATTACCTGTGCGATTACCGCACCGCTGGCGCTGACGGCGGATCTGCACCAGACCGCCCGCGTCTGGCATTTCTATGCCTGGCCGACGCCCTGGTCGTGGATGCCCTGGGGAGCGTTGTTCCTGCCGCTGTTTACCGGATTTCTCGCTCTGTGGTTCCTGGCGCAGCAGATAAAACGATTATTCAATAAAAGTTACAACGTCACTAAATGGTTGGCGTTAGCCAGCGCGCTTTGCGCGGTGGGCCTGTTGATTTATACCGGCCGCGAAGTCTCCGTTGTGCTGGCGCGCCCAATCTGGTTTAGCTACGCCTTCCCCGTGGCGATGTTTCTTAGCGCCTTACAGGCGTTCTTCGCGCTGATGATTGTCGCCGCCCGACGCGACTCGGTAAGGCTGCCAAAAATATTATGGGGACAACTCTGGACGCTGGCGGCGCTGGGACTGGTGGTGGCCATATGGGTTAGCGGCGATACGCTTTCCGGCACGGCAATCCGTCAGTGGATTACCGTCGCCCTGTCAGCCAAATATTACGCTGTCGGCTGGCTAGCGCTGTGGGTATGCACACTGCTGTTCTGTAGCCTGGCGCTACGCCATCCGTTATCACAGCTAAGACGCGTCCTGCTGGTTCTGAGCGCGCTGGCGCTATGTTGGCTGATGCGCTGGACATTGTTGATTCAGGTACAAACCGTACCCAAGTTCAACGCGCAATTTAACCCTTACTCGTTACCAGGCGGAACGGATGGCTGGCTGGCTATTCTCGGCACCTTCGGCCTGTGGATAGCGCTACTGATTATTATTCGTGAAACGCTGAACGGACTCACCAGGAGATTACAACATGGCTAATTTAACCCGTCGTCAGTGGCTAAAAGTCGGTCTCGCCGTCGGTGGGATGGTCACTTTTGGTCTGAGCTACCGTGATGTGGCGAAACGCGCAATTGATGGCCTGTTAAACGGGACATCCGGCAAGGTAACGCGCGACCGCATCTTTGGCAATGCGTTAATTCCGGAGGCGCAGGCGCAAACGCACTGGCAGCAAAATCCACAACAAACCATCGCCATGACGCAATGCTTCGGCTGTTGGACACAGTGCGGTATCCGCGCCCGGGTAAATGCCGATGGCAAAGTGATACGCATCGCCGGCAATCCCTATCACCCCTTGTCGCAGGAACACCCGATTGACTCGTCCGTGCCTTTTAGCGAAGCCATGGAGCAACTGGCGGGAGAAAGCGGTCTTGACGCCCGCTCAACCGCCTGCGCGCGCGGCGCCACGCTGCTGGAAAGCCTGTACAGTCCGCTGCGGCTGCTTGAACCAATGAAACGCGTGGGTAAACGCGGCGAAGGGAAATGGCAGCGCATCAGCTTTGAGCAGCTTATTGAAGAAGTCGTGGAAGGCGGCGATCTGTTTGGCGAAGGTCATGTGGACGGACTGCGCGCGATTCATGCGCCGGATACGCCAATTGACGCAAAGCATCCCAGTTTCGGGCCCAAAACCAATCAGTTACTGGTCACGAATACCAGCGATGAAGGCCGCGATGCGTTTCTGCGTCGTTTTGCGCTAAATAGCTTCGGCAGCAAGAATTTCGGCGCGCATGGCGCCTACTGTGGACTGGCTTACCGGGCCGGCTCCGGGGCGCTGATGGGCGATCTGGATAAAAACCCGCATGTCAAACCCGACTGGGAAAACGTGGAGTTTGCGCTCTTTATGGGCACCTCCCCGGCACAGTCCGGTAATCCCTTTAAACGCCAGGCGCGTCAGTTGGCGAGCGCCCGGCTGCGTGAGAATTTTCAATACGTCGTGGTCGCCCCCGCCCTCCCCTTATCAACGGTGCTCGCCGATCCTCGCGGTCGCTGGCAACCGGTCATGCCCGGCAGCGATTCGGCGCTGGCAATGGGGATGATCCGCTGGATCATGGATAATCAACGTTATAATGCTGATTATCTGGCGATTCCCGGCATACAGGCGATGCAGCAGGCCGGCGAGCAAAGTTGGACCAACGCCACGCACCTGGTCATTGCGGATGAACTGCCGACGCTTGCCGGACAGCACCTGACGCTGCGCCATCTTACGCCCGATGCCGAAGAGACTCCTGTCGTGCTGAATACCGACGGCGAGTTGGTCGATGCGTCCACTTGCCGACAGGCACGGCTTTTCGTGACGCAGTACGTTACGCTCGCCGACGGCCAACGGGTCACGGTGAAGAGCGGGTTGCAACGCCTGAAAGAGGCGGCAGAAAAGCTCTCGTTGGCGCAATACAGCGAACAGTGCGGCGTACCGGAAGCGCAAATTATCGCGCTGGCGGAAACCTTTACCAGTCACGGACGTAAAGCTGCGGTCATCAGTCACGGCGGCATGATGGCCGGCAATGGGTTTTATAACGCCTGGTCGGTCATGATGCTTAACGCGCTGATCGGCAACCTCAGCTTGTCCGGCGGCGTCTTTGTCGGCGGCGGCAAATTCAACGGCGTTAGCGACGGCCCCCGCTACAACATGAACAGTTTTGCCGGAAAAGTGAAACCGTCAGGGTTAAGTATTGCCCGTAGCAAAACCGCTTATGAAGCATCGGAAGAATACCGCGACAAAATTGCCGGCGGGCAATCCCCTTATCCAGCCAAAGCGCCGTGGTATCCCTTTGTGGCAGGCCAGCTTACCGAACTGTTGACCTCCGCGCTCGAAGGCTATCCTTATCCGCTTAAAGCCTGGATTTCCAATATGAGCAACCCGTTTTACGGTGTTCCCGGTCTACACGCCGTGGCGGAAGAAAAGCTAAAAGACCCTCGCCGACTGCCGCTCTTTATCGCGATTGACGCCTTTATGAATGAAACGACGGCGCTGGCGGATTACATTGTGCCGGATACGCACAATTTTGAGAGCTGGGGCTTTACGGCGCCCTGGGGCGGCGTAGCCAGTAAAGCCACTACCGCCCGCTGGCCAGTTGTCGCCCCCGCCACTCACCGAACGGCGGACGGGCAACCTGTCTCAATGGAAGCATTTTGTATTGCGGTAGCAAAACGGCTCCATCTGCCCGGCTTTGGCGACCGGGCGATAACCGATCCGCAGGGCAATGCTTTTCCACTGAACCGGGCGGAAGATTTCTATCTGCGCGTAGCCGCTAATATCGCCTTTATGGGCAAGACGCCGGTCGCGCCGGCAAATCAGGAAGATATTTCGCTTACCGGCGTCAGCCGCATTCTGCCAGCAATTCAGCACACGCTTAAAGCTGATGAGGTTGGTCGCGTGGCGTTTATCTACTCGCGTGGCGGCCGGTTTGCGCCCGAGGATAGCGGCTATACGGAGCAACGGTTAGGTAACGCGTGGAAAAAACCCTTACAGATCTGGAATGCAGATGTCGCCGCCCACCGTCACGCCATCACCGGGGAGCGTTTCAGCGGTTGCCCGGTCTGGTATCCGGCGCGTTTGTCAGATGGTCGTGCGATTGACGACCAGTTTCCCATTGGGCAATGGCCGCTGAAACTGATTTCATTTAAATCAAATACCATGTCCAGCTCAACAGCCGTCATCCCACGCTTACACCATGTGAAGCCAGCAAACCTGGTGGCGCTGAATCCGCAAGACGGCGAGCGTTATGGACTGCAACATGGCGATCGGGTACGGATCATTACGCCGGGCGGTCAGGTCGTGGCGCAAATCAGTTTGTTAAATGGCGTGATGCCAGGCGTCATCGCCATCGAACACGGATATGGCCACCGCGAGATGGGCGCAACGCAGCACTCTCTGGATGGCGTGCCTATGCCGTATGATCCACAAATCAGGGCAGGCATAAATCTTAACGATCTGGGCTTTGCCGATCCGACAAGAACCATTACCAACACCTGGCTCGACTGGGTTTCCGGTGCGGCGGTACGTCAGGGGCTGCCGGCAAAAATCGAGCGTATATAACCCCAGGGCCGGAGAGCGATATCGTCTTATTTCGTCGAGGGTAGCGACTGATAAGCGAACGCTGTCCGGCTGCATATACTCACTGAATCGTGCAAGCCCAACTATTTTACGTTCACCCCGTCATATTACATAGAAAATATATGACAACACTCACAAAACTATTTTCCCCTTCTGTAAGCAATTAATATTTAACACATTGGCTGCGCTTCTGATTATTGACATTCATTTGGGGTTACTTCCGGTTGACCGCATAATCTGTGATTGAATTCACCGCATGACAACATTGCCATAAATACAATTCAACTCACTACCCGGAGGCAATATGTTTAAAGAAGAAAGACGTCATGCCATCATTAATTTACTGATAAAGGATAATAGTGTTAGCGTCAGTAAACTTTCAGACCTTTATAAGGTTAGCCAGGAGACTATTCGTTCCGATCTACGCTATTTCCAGAAATCAGGTATGCTTCAGCGTTGCTATGGCGGAGGGATTTTAAACCGTGACGCGCTGAGTAAGCTTATCACTGAAAATAAGATTGATATCTCCAGCACTATCGCCACGCCAATCCATCAGGATGCAAAACTGCGCCGGGAAAACACAAAAAAAGCAGGCAAGGTGTGTGTTTTAGGCTCATTCAATATTGATGTTTCAGCAACCGTGCCGTGGTTTCCACAAAGCGGAGAATCCATTCTGGCCAGTCAATTTGGATTCTATCCTGGCGGTAAAGGAGCCAACCAGGCTTTAGCGGCAAACAATGCCGGCGCTGCGGCGCATTTTATTTTTAAAGTGGGCAAAGATCAGTTCAGCGCATTTGCTATGAATCATATTATTCAATCAGGCATCACCTCATACAGCGCGTATCAAACAGATAAAGCGCCCACCGGTAGCGCATTGATCTATGTCTCCGCCGTGGATGGCGATAATATTATCGCCATCTACCCTGGCGCCAATATGATGCTCACCACGCAAGAGATTAACGAGCAACACCGTTATATCGCCGAGTCTGACGTTATGTTAATGCAGCTCGAAACGAACATTGAAGCGTTGACTGAATTTATCCGCCTGGGCAAACAAGAAAATAAAATGATCATGCTGAATCCTGCCCCCTATACGAAACAGGTGACGCATTTATTATCTGATATTGACATCATCACGCCGAATGAAACTGAAGCCTCTTTTTTATCCGGTGTAACCATTACTGATATTAATGATGCGAAAAAAGCCGGAAATATTATTCTGCAATCCGGGGTGAAAAAAGTCATCATTACCCTTGGCGCCCGTGGCTCTCTGCTCTGTGAGCACGCCCGCACGTTGTATATTCCTGCGTGGAGCGCCGTGGTAAAAGATGCCGCCGGGGCCGGTGACGCTTTTAATGGCGCCTTAGCCGCCGCGCTGGCGCGACAAGCAGACATGGTCGCAGCCATTCAATATGCCTCCGCTTTCGCTTCTCTGGCGGTGGAACAAGTCGGTGCGTCGAGTATGCCTCAGCACTTGCAGGTTTTACATCGAATGCGTACCCAATCTAATAAAGTCATTCACATTAATTAACAGGTGACATAATGAAAATTTTATTTATTGGCGAATCCTGGCACATTCATATGATTCACTCTAAAGGTTTTGATAGCTTTACATCGAGCAAATACGAAGAAGGCGCAGACTATTTATTATCCTGCTTACGCCAGGGTAATATCGATGTGGACTACATGCCTGCCCATATTGTGCAAACTCGTTTTCCACAAACCGCCGAAGCATTAGCCTGCTATGATGCGATCGTCATCAGTGATATCGGTAGCAATACGTTCCTGCTACAAAACAGAACCTTTTATAATATGGACATTATTCCTGATGCATTACAACTTATCGCCGATTATGTTGCTGAGGGCGGCGGTCTGTTGATGATCGGCGGGTATTTATCCTTTACGGGAATAGAAGCAAAAGCCAATTATAAAAATACGGTTCTGGCGGAGGTATTGCCGGTTGATATGCTGGATGTAGATGACCGCGTAGAACTACCGCAAGGATGTAAAGCAGTAAATACTGCGGTAGAGCATGTTATTACCCAGCCATTTAGCGAATGGCCGCCGCTGTTGGGCTATAACAAGCTTATCGCCAAAGAAAATAGTCAGGTCCTTGCTGAAATTAATGGCGATCCACTGTTAGTTATGGGTACTTACCATAAAGGGAAAGTATGTTGCTTTGCCAGTGATTGTTCGCCGCACTGGGGAAGTCCGCTGTTTCTGCAATGGGAACATTACGCCACCTTCTGGTGTAATGTTTTACACACAATAAAAAAATAATATTATCCAGGCGAATATAAATTTCGCCTGCCCTGCCACACACTGAGTCATTAAGAATATGAATGATACTTATCTCTATGGCGAAATGTTTTCTGAAAACATATTGACAAGCTATCGGATTTATGGAGACAGAAAATCATTACTCACGCCGCTCATTATCCTTCACGGCGGCCCTTCTGGCGGCTTTGATTATTTATTAAATTATCGCCGTCTGGCTGATGACGGGCGCATGGTAATATTTTACGATCAATATGGTTGCGGTCGTTCAACGCATTTTCCTCATGCCGACGCGTCTTTCTGGACTATTGCGCGTTATCTCCGTCAATTAACCCAATTAATTCATCACCTGGGTATTGGGCACGGGTATTCGATACTGGGACATTCCTGGGGCGGAATGCTTGCCGCAGAGCACGCCTGCTTACAGCCTGCCGGGCTTCGCGGGACGATACTGGCCAGTTCGCCGGCCAGTATCGCCCTGTGGCAACAGGAAGCCATACGGCTCTTTAACGCTCTGACGCCAATGTCCGATGACGATATCAAAAACGTCATTATGCCCGCCGTCATTTATCAAAACCCACCGGAACAGCTGGTCGCTTATTATGCCAGGCACGTTTATACCCTCGCGGAAGAAGCCGTTCATGTTCAGCGATCTAATGCGCAGTTCGCCGCCGACCCTACGGGTTATCACATTTTATGGGGAACCAATGAACTGGCGGCAAATGGCAAACTTGCCGACTGGGATATTACGCCCCATTTGTGCCAGATACGCTGTCCTGTTCTGGTACTGCGCGGCGAAAACGATCAGGCAACCGAGCGCGTCGTCTCTCCGCTGCTCTCTCACATTTCAGACTGCCGCGCGGTCACTATTCCCGGCAGCAGCCATAACCCACATGAAGAAAATATCGCGCCCTGCCTCGCAGCGGTAAGCGCGTTTTTACGCGACCTGGCATAAAAAGCCATTAAGGTATTTATCATGAAAAAAGTCAAAAAATTGTCTCTTACCGATTTAGTGCTTTATGGTCTGGTGTTTATGGTGCCTATCGCGCCAGTCTCTCTTTATGGCGTCGTTTATAATCTTTCGCACGGTATGGTTGCGCTGGTTTATATTATTGGCGCGATCGCGATGTTTTTTACCGCGTACAGCTACTCTACCTTATCGCAGCATATCTCCTCGTCGGGTTCGGCCTATGCGTATGCTGGCGTATGCATTAATCCCGCCGTAGGGTTTCTGACCGGATGGATATTACTGCTGGATTATCTTTTGTTCCCTACGCTCGTAGCTGTGCTGGGCGGTGTCGCGGTCCACGCTATTTTACCGCAAATCCCTGTCTGGGTCTGGCCGTTGATTTATGTGGCTATTGGCACCGGAGTCAACTATCTCGGGATACAGCAAACGGCGAAATTCGATAAGTTACTGGTCTTTATTCAACTCGGTATTCTGGCGATTTTCGTGCTACTCATTGTCCGTCTGATGATGCTGGACAGTAGTCAGATAACGCTTTCCTTCCGGCCTTTTTTCAATTCACAGTGGTTCACTCCTGGGCTCATCGCGACGGCGATTTCGGTGGCGGCGCTGAACTTTCTCGGCTTTGACGCTATCAGTACATTAAGTGAAGAAAGCGAAGGCGGGGGACGCGCCGTCAGTAAAGCAACGCTGTTGGCGTTAGTTTTGGCGACGGTACTGTTTATTATCGTTGTGGCGTTTGCGGCGTTCGCCACCGGTAATGTCGACCGCTTCGCGGAAGGTAATGCGACGAATGAAGCATTTTTCACCATTGCCGGCAACGTTGGCGGTATCTGGCTCAAAGTGGCGTTTTCCATCATTGTGGCGTTTGTGTGCGCCGTCGGCAACATTATTACCGCGCAAACGGCGGTGTCCAGAGTGCTATTTTCAATGGGGCGCGACCGAATGTTGCCCGCCTTCCTCGCTCACGTCCATACCACGCGTAAAACGCCGGATTATGCCATTCTGTTTACCGGCGGCGTCACCCTGCTGCTCAGCTACCTGTTTTCCGGCAAGATTGAATCTATCTCCACGCTGGTGAACTTTGGCGCGCTTTTCGCTTTTTTTGTCGTGAACCTATGTGTGTTTATCCTGTTCAATTTCCGGATGAAAGCCCAGCGGCGCATTTTCGCCCATGTCATTTCGCCGATCATGGGGATGATCGTCATCGGCTACGTCTGTTTAAACATGAACATTCACGCTCTGATACTCGGAATTAGCTGGGCGGCGATCGGGATAGCGATACTGTGCTACCGAAAAGCACACAACCAAAACATCGCCATCGACCTGGAAGGCAAAAAGTTGCTCGATTGACATTATGCGCAACAACACCAGCTGTTGCGCAACGCCGCCCCTGTTCGGGCGGCGTCATCGCCAGCGACATCGTAAACAGCGTAATAACAAACCGTTGTGAATCTGCACAGATGTCTTTTGAAACAGGGTTTTCATTTTCCTTTTTTGTAAATTTCAGCGTATAATGCGCGCCAATTGTCTCTTGAATGGTTTCAGCGCATTGGACTGTAAAACTCAACGACTAAAATTATCCCCTTCCCGTTGGGCTGAAACGCGAGCACACATTCCTCTGCACGCTCTTTCGATGTCACCTATCCTTAGAGCGAGGCATCATCACTTTAGCAACACAGGCTTAGCTTCCGGGCCGTGCGCGCCCGAAGCCAGATTTCCATATCCTCCTCAACTTAAAGACTAAGACTGTCATGAAAAAGACGAAAATTGTTTGTACTATCGGTCCGAAAACCGAATCCGAAGAGATGTTAAGCAAAATGCTGGACGCGGGCATGAACGTGATGCGTCTGAACTTCTCTCATGGCGATTATGCAGAACACGGTCAGCGTATCCAGAACTTGCGCAACGTGATGAGCAAAACTGGTAAAAAAGCCGCTATTCTGCTTGATACTAAAGGACCAGAAATCCGCACCATTAAACTGGAAGGCGGTAACGACGTTTCGCTGAAAGCGGGTCAAACCTTTACTTTTACCACCGACAAATCCGTGGTCGGTAATAATGAAATCGTTGCCGTCACCTATGAAGGCTTCACCAGCGACCTGAGCGTTGGCAACACCGTCCTGGTTGACGATGGTCTGATCGGTATGGAAGTGACCGCCATCGAAGGCAATAAAGTCATTTGTAAGGTGCTGAACAACGGCGATCTGGGCGAGAACAAAGGCGTTAACCTGCCGGGCGTTTCTATTGCGCTGCCGGCGCTGGCTGAAAAAGACAAACAGGACCTGATCTTCGGTTGCGAACAGGGCGTTGACTTTGTTGCTGCGTCCTTTATCCGTAAACGTTCTGACGTTGTCGAAATTCGCGAGCATCTGAAAGCCCACGGCGGCGAAAACATCCAGATTATCTCTAAGATCGAAAACCAGGAAGGCCTGAACAACTTCGATGAAATTCTCGAAGCTTCTGACGGCATCATGGTTGCGCGTGGCGACCTGGGCGTAGAAATCCCGGTTGAAGAAGTGATCTTTGCGCAGAAAATGATGATCGAAAAATGTATCCGCGCACGTAAAGTCGTGATCACCGCGACTCAGATGCTGGATTCTATGATCAAAAATCCGCGTCCGACCCGCGCAGAAGCAGGCGACGTTGCGAACGCCATCCTCGACGGTACGGATGCGGTTATGCTGTCCGGCGAATCCGCAAAAGGGAAATACCCGCTGGAAGCCGTTTCTATCATGGCAACCATCTGCGAACGTACCGACCGTGTCATGAACAGCCGTCTGGACTACAACAACGACAGCCGTAAACTGCGCATTACGGAAGCAGTATGCCGCGGCGCGGTAGAAACCGCCGAAAAACTGGAAGCGCCGCTGATCGTGGTAGCGACCCAGGGCGGTAAATCCGCTCGCGCCGTGCGTAAATACTTCCCGGACGCCACCATCCTGGCATTGACCACCAATGAAGTGACCGCCCGTCAGTTAGTACTGAGCAAAGGCGTGGTATCGCAGCTGGTAAAAGAAATCAATTCTACTGATGATTTCTACCGTCTGGGCAAAGATGTCGCCCTGCAAAGCGGCCTCGCCCAGAAAGGCGACGTCGTAGTGATGGTCTCCGGCGCGCTGGTTCCAAGCGGCACCACTAACACCGCCTCTGTTCACGTACTGTAATAATTGTTGTGTGAATTAATTTGTTTAAAAAAGCGCCCTTCCGGCGCTTTTTTTATTTAATCGATAGCCACTATTAATAAAAAAATCAAATCGGATTTTACTATCTAATTGCGGATTATCTAAGAAGAATCCGATGGAAGCCCCCTGTTTTCTTTCGGTTTTTTAGGGACTTTCATGCATTTCGATGCTTCTTTGAGCGAACGATCAAAAATAAGTGCATTCCCATCAAAAAAATATTCTCAACATAAAAAAGTTTGTGTAATACTTGTAACGCTACATGGAGATTAACTCAATCTAGAGGGTATTAATAATGAATCGTACTAAACTGGTACTGGGCGCGGTAATCCTGGGTTCTACTCTGCTGGCTGGTTGCTCCAGCAACGCTAAAATCGATCAGCTGTCTTCTGACGTTCAGACTCTGAACGCTAAAGTTGACCAGCTGAGCAACGACGTGAACGCAATGCGTTCCGACGTTCAGGCTGCTAAAGACGACGCAGCTCGCGCTAACCAGCGTCTGGACAACCAGGCTACTAAATACCGTAAGTAATAGTACCTGCGTAATAAAAATGGCGCACATTGTGCGCCATTTTTTTTACCTATATAACCACACAAAGTATAAGGTTATTGTTATGACCCGTACTAACAAGCTGATCTTAGGTGCAGTAGTTCTGGGTTCCACGTTACTGGCAGGTTGTTCCAGCAACGCTAAAATCGATCAGTTGTCTTCCGATGTACAGACGCTGAGCGCTAAAGTTGAGCAACTGAGTAATGACGTAAATGCAATGCGTTCCGACGTTCAGGCTGCTAAAGACGATGCTGCTCGCGCGAACCAACGTCTGGACAACAAAGTATTCCGCATCTGTAAATGATTTGACGCACGATATAAAATGGCGCACATCGTGCGCCATTTTTTTGTCCGTCATTTACTGCGAAGGCTACTGCGTCGCGCGCGTTTGCCCCTCTTCCCCGACAAAACCGTTCTGAGCGGATTCGACTGCGGTCGTATTTACCGCTGGCGTCTGCCCGGCGCTCACACTGACAGGATACCCGGCTCGCCGGTATAGCGCCTTATCGACCAGGCGACTATCCACCCCTTGCGCGTTTCTGAACGCGGTAAATTCCGCAGGCAACACGTAGGGCATCGTCTGCACGTTTTGCTCTTCTTCCGGCGATAGCGGCCTGTGTACCTCTACATAACGAATGCCATTCGGCTCGACAGAGAATTTCACCGGCTGGTTAATCACTTTTACCGGCGTCCCCGTTCTGACCTGCGCAAATAACGCTTTGATGTCCGGCGCGTTCATGCGAATGCAACCGGAACTCACGCGCAGACCCACGCTATCCGGCGCGCTGGTGCCATGAATGAGATATTCCCCATTACCGTGCGCCAGACGCAGCGCATAGCGTCCCAGCGGGTTATTTGGCCCGGCAGGGATCACTGGCGGCAGCGTGATCCCCCGCTCAAGCGAACGTTGGCGTATGCCCGCCGTCGGCGTCCACGTCGGGTTGGGGATCTTTTGCCCTATCCGGGTATCCATGACGGGAGTTTCCAGCCCCTGCAAACCGATGCCGATGGGATACACCTGAACACGGTTTTCTCCCGGCGGGTAATAATACAACCGTAGCTCCGCGAGGTTGACGATAACGCCTTCCCTGGGCGCATCCGGCAATAGCATCTGCGAGGGAATGGTAATTAGCGTACCGGGCTTAGGCACCGGCGCAATCGTATTGTTCGCTTCAAGAATGAGCATCGCCGCCGTATCAAAACGCCGGGCGATAGCCTGCAGGTTTTTATCACCGTCCTGTACGGTATAGGTTTGATTCTGACCAATAAGACGGCTGCCTTCGGGCGGTAATGGATAATCAACCGCCCAGGCTGCCTGTAACGCGCTATACGCGCCGATAATAGTTAGCGTAATGAAAGACGCACGTTTCATACCAAACCTCCTGTATTCCTGGTGATGCCCTCTGCGACGACTGGTAGCGCTTCGCTTATCAGAACAACAAAATATACGCTCTGTCCACTCTGGATAAAGCGACGTCGCCGTCCGACAAAGGATTTGACATCAGGTAGAACGCTGTCTGTACAGTTTAGCTAAGAGTGGCGGCCTTAGCGCGAATTGCGCGAATCATTGCTTCCAGCCCCTGAGAACGAGAAGGCGTGAGGTGCTGTGTAAGCGCCATTTTTTCGAACCATGGCCGGACATCAAAATGCACAATATCCTGCGCCGTCATTTGGTGGTACAAAATAAATACCACCGCCATAAGGCCTTTAACGATCGCCGCGTCGCTGTCGCCCTGCAATTCGATAATGCCGTTGGCGTTTCGCCGCATCACTATCCACACCTGGCTCTGACAGCCATGAATCGTATTTTGCGGATTGCGATCCTGCGGATTTAACTCCGCCAGGCGCTGCCCCAACTCAATAATATATAAATATTTCTCTTCCCAATTAGCGCAACGCGTAAAGTTACGCAGCAATTTTTCTTTATCCGGTAGCGCAGCCATAAAACCTCACTGTTATCCCAATAAGCGGTGGATACGCGTTAATCCTGCCACCAGTCGGTCCACTTCTTCATGGGTGTTATACATCGCCAGCGAAGCCCGGCACATTGCCGGCACGCCATACCAGGCCATGAGCGGCATTGCGCAGTGATGTCCCGTTCGTACCGCGATACCGTAATTATCAAGAAAGCTACCGACGTCGTAAGCATGGTGTTTACCCAGATTAAACGCGATGACGCCCAACCGCTGCGCCGGACCATACAGCGTGATATCAGGCACCTGCGCCAGTTGCTCCAGCGCATAGCGCATCAGCATCTGCTCATAATCGCCAATCTTATCCAGTCCCAGCGACGTCACATAGTCAATCGCCGCGCCGAGACCGATGATGCCGCCAGTATTCGGCGTTCCCGCCTCAAAACGCCAGGGCGCTTTCGCCCATGTCGTTCCCTGCGTCAGGCTGACGGTCGAGATCATCGACCCGCCCCCTTCCCACGGCAGCATTTCTTGCAGCAACGCCTCTTTAACATACAGAATGCCGATGCCGGTCGGCCCGTAAAGTTTATGGCCGGAGAAAACGTAAAAATCGCAGTCCAGCGCCTGGACGTCAACAGCATGGTGCATCACGGCCTGGGCGCCATCCACCAGCACTTTCGCCCCATGCTGGCGCGCCAGCGCAATCATGTCCGGCAGTGGGTTTTCCGTCCCCAGCACATTGGAAACGTGGGTAATGGCCAGCAGTCGGGTCCGGTCATCGAACAGCGCAGCTAAGGTCTCCAGCCGCAGCGTACCGTCAGGATGCAATGGGATCACGCGCAGTTCGGCGCCTTTACGCTCGCACAGCATCTGCCAGGGAACGATGTTGGCGTGATGCTCCATCTCGCTGATAATAATGTTATCCCCGGCGCGAATATTTTCCGTTCCCCAACTGTTGGCGACAAGGTTAATGCCCTCCGTCGTACCGCGCACGAACACCAGTTCTTCTGCGGAGCGGGCGTTAATAAACCGCGACGCCTGCTTACGCACATTCTCCATGCTTTCGGTCGCCTGTGCGCTTAACGTATGGATACCTCGATGTACCGCAGCATAGCCGTGACGGTAGAAGGCAGATTCAGCGTCAATCACCTGATTGGGTTTTTGAGCGCTGGCTGCGCTGTCCAGGTAAGCCAGCGGCAGGCCGTTAACTTCACGCTGCAGTATGGGAAAATCCGCCCGTACTTTTTCTACAGGAAATGTCATACCAGGCCTCCGGGCAGTCGCTGGCCGATTCGCGCCAGCACCTGCTGTTTAAGGGCGCTATCATGGATAGCTTCCGTTAACTCTGCGGCAAACGCGTAAAGAATCATGTGCCGCGCCTCCTGCTGCCTGATGCCGCGTGATTGCAGATAAAACATCTGCTCATCGTCAATACGCCCGATCGTCGCGCCGTGGCTGCACTTCACGTCATCGGCATAGATCTCTAATTGCGGTTTGGTATCGACTTCAGCCAGTTTCCCCAACAACAGGTTATTATTGGTCATCTGGCCGTCGGTTTTAATGGCGTGTTGCGCCACGTTAATCAGGCCATTAAAGACCGCGCGTCCTTTGTCGCTGACGATGGTCTTGTGCAACTGGCGGCTGTTACAGTAACCTTTGTTATGTTCCAGCCATGTCCGCGTATCGCAGACTTCATTTTTCACCGGCATCGCCAGACTATTCAGTCGAAGCGTCGCGTTTTCGCCATTCAGTTGTGAGCTGCTGTGGTGACGTAGTACTTCGGCGCCCAGCAGAAAACTGTGGCTAAACGCCGAGGCGTCTGTCGCCAGCAGAAGATCGTTATGCGCAAAGTGATAGCTGGACGCATTTTCAAACGCCAGTTTGATATGACGCAGTTGCGCATTGTCTGCAACGTTCATCGTCAGACGCGCGCCGGTAAAATGTTTTGCCGCTGTAAGGCTGACATAATGCTCAATAACCGTCGCTTCCGCGCCTTCCGCCAGCGCCAGATGGTGGCGATAATGCGCGGTATTCAGCTCGTCGCCATCCACGCCCTGCGTGATATGCATTAACAGTAGCGGCCTGGTCGGACGCTGATTTCGCCGGACCTGTATATACGTAACACATTGCGCCAGGCTTTCCGTCAGATGCAGAAAAACCTCGGGATGTACCGGCGCGGTAAGCGTCTGGCGCTCATCCCTGACGCTAACGTCAAATCCGCTGTTTTGCGTGCTATCACTGAGCTCTGGCATAAACCGACCATCGACAAACACCAGCCGCACGGCATCGATTTGCAGCGCCAACGCATCACGCTGTGCGGCGCTGATAGTCGCACACTGCTGGATAAACTGGCTATGGGTTAAGCCCTCCAGCGGCGTGTATTTCCAGTCTTCATGTTTACGCGTCGGCAATCCCAGACGTAACATCTGTTGTAAATGTTGTCTTGCCTGCGCAGTTCGACTTTCTCTTTTTTCCTCAAAGAGATGCTGCCATTGCTGTAGCGCTTTACTGCTGTTCGGTAAGCCAGCCATAACCCTGCTCCTCCAGTTGTTTGACCAGAGTAAAATCGCCGGATCGGACAATTCGCCCCTGATAGAGGACATGGACGTAATCAGGCTTGATGTAGTCCAGTATGCGCTGATAGTGGGTCACGATAATAAAAGCGCGTTTATCGTCGCGTAACGCGTTGACGCCTTCCGCCACAATTTTCAACGCATCGATATCCAGTCCGGAGTCAGACTCATCAAGGATGCACAGTTCCGGCTCCAGCACCGCCATTTGCAAAATATCATTGCGCTTTTTCTCCCCGCCGGAAAAACCGACGTTTACCGAACGGGTCAGTAAATCTTCCGGCATTTTCAGCAATGCGATCTTTTCTTCCATCAGATCCTGAAAATCAAAGCGATCCAACGACGTCTGCCCGCGGTAGGCGCGCACGGCATTCAGCGCGGTTTGCAGGAAAAACTGGTTACTGACACCGGGGATTTCTACCGGGTACTGGAAGGCCATAAAAATCCCTTCGCCCGCCCGTTCCTCCGGCGACAGTTCAAGCAGATCTTTACCTTTGAACGTAACCGAGCCGCCGGTGACCTCATAATCTTCACGTCCAGCCAGAGTGGCGGAGAGCGTGCTTTTCCCGGAACCGTTCGGCCCCATAATGGCATGAACTTCGCCGGGGCGAATCTCCAGATTCAGGCCACGCAAAATCGCTTTTTCTTCCACACTGACCTGTAAATCTTTAATGCTTAACATGGTTTTTCCTTCATCATTAACCGACGCTGTGCTCAAGGCTAATCGCCAGCAGTTTTTGCGCTTCAACGGCGAACTCCAGCGGTAGTTCCGAGAAAACGTCTTTGCAGAAACCGTTGACGATCATCGAAATAGCGTCTTCTTCGCTGATACCGCGTTGCAAACAATAGAAAAGCTGATCTTCACCGATGCGTGATGTTGTCGCTTCGTGCTCCAGCTGCGCGCTGTTATTGCGGCATTCAACATACGGGAACGTATGCGCGCCGCAGTCCGCGCCAATCAACATGGAGTCGCATTGGGTGAAATTTCGGGCGTTGGTTGCCGTCGGCATAATTTTTACCAGCCCACGGTAGCTGTTCTGGCTGTGGCCGGCGGAAATGCCTTTTGAGATAATGGTTGAGCGCGTGTTTTTACCGATATGGATCATTTTGGTGCCGGTGTCAGCCTGCTGATGTCCACTGGTCAGCGCAACGGAATAGAACTCGCCGATAGAATTATCACCGCGCAGGATACAGCTCGGGTATTTCCAGGTAATCGCCGAACCGGTTTCCGACTGGGTCCACGACATCTTGCTGTTTTCCCCTTCGCACAACGCCCGCTTGGTCACAAAGTTCAGAATGCCGCCCGTATTGTTGTCGCCCGGGAACCAGTTTTGTACGGTGGAATATTTTACTTCAGCATCTTTATGGATGATGACTTCCACTACCGCGGCGTGGAGCTGATAACTGTCGCGTACGGGCGCGGAGCAGCCTTCGATATAACTCACATAGCTGCCTTCATCCGCCACCAGAATCGTGCGCTCAAACTGACCGGTTTTCTCGGCGTTAATGCGAAAATAGGTGGATAACTCCATCGGGCAACGCACACCTTTGGGAACATAGATAAATGTCCCATCGGAAGCGACTGCCGCATTCAGCGCGGCAAAAAAGTTATCGTTCCCCGGCACGACGGTGCCAAGATATTTCCTGACCAGGTCAGGGTGATCGTGTATCGCTTCGCCAAAAGAACAGAAAATAATGCCCTGTTCCGCCAGTTTTTCACGGTATGTGGTCGCTACGGAGACCGAGTCAAAAATCGCATCGACGGCGACCTCTTTCCCTTCGCGAACCGGAACGCCAAGCTGCTCGAAGGCGTCTTCAACCTCTTTACTCAAAAAGGTATTCGCGCCCGTTTGCTGTACGGCTCCCGGCTGGGAAACGCAGTTATCGTCGCAGTTTCCGCATGATGGCGCAGAGTAATAGCTGTAGTCCTGATAGTTCAGTTTATCGTAGTGCGCCTTCAGCCAGTGCGGTTCATCCATGTCCAGCCAGGCTCTATAGGCATTGAGACGAAATTCCAGCATCCACTCAGGTTCGTTACGCTTTGCGGAAATCGCGCGCACCACCTCTTCGCTGATGCCTTTTGCCAGTTCATCAGTGGGTAATTGCGTGAAAAATCCTTCTTTGTAATTAAGGCGTCCGCCTGTCCAGATGCCGACCTCTTCCGTTGCTTCAGTATTACGAGACATAGTACCGCCTATACCCCAAAACTTTCGCCGCAGCCGCATTCATTCTGGGCTTTGGGGTTATGAAATTTAAATAACTGGTTCAGCCCTTCCTGCACGTAATCCACTTCTGTTCCGTCAATAAAAGGCATCGCCTGTAACGGTGCGAAAAGCTTTGCGCCTTCGGCTTCAAAAACCAGATCGTCTTTATCCGGCTCCCGAACGGTATCCAGAACATAGCCAAATCCGGCACATCCCGTCTGTTTTACGCTTAACCGCACGCCCAACATGCCCGGCTGCTTTGCTGCCAGTTCACGTATGTGCGCTGCCGCCGCTGGCGTTAGCGTCAGCCCTTGCCAGGGGAAGTCCTCCGGGTTAAACGTGCCTGAATGCAATTCCATAGAGTTACCTCGCGTTCTAAATCACCAGGATATAACAGCATGTTAGTGATAATGATTATCACTTCAACCCCTTAACCGCAGGGGCTTTCCAACAAATGGTTATATTGAGCGCCTTTTATTAAGCATAGACCCTGTCCGTCAGGTCATACGACAGACAAAAAATCGCTTAACTTTTTGATAAGTAATGATTTATAAGATATTAACCGTTCTGGCAGGTCAAAAACGAAAAGATGTATAGAAAATGACTATTTAATTAATAGGCTGCCGACATTGCCGGGCGGCGAGGTCAGAACCCCATTTTTTGTATGGATACCTGGCGTTGCGCTCTTTATAATCCGCTGCGGTTCTATAACTCAGTTTGAGCTATAGGTTTATGTAAACTCTTTCCGGCATTTCAGGTGCTGAATGAGGCAAGAGGCTTAAAATATGGTTGTTACGCTCGCGTATATCGCACTTTTTTTGGTTTTCTCGTGGGTCATCTTGAGAATTAATCAAAAAAGCGATTCCCTGTCGAAAAGCGTTTTTATCGCTATCTTTTTAGGGGCTGTTATTGGTTTATCCCTGCATTTTATTTCAGCAAATCACACTAAAACTATTATCGAATGGTACAGCATCGTCGGCAATGGTTACGTCCACCTGTTAAAACTGGTCGCTATACCGCTAATTTTTATTTCTATTCTTTCCGCCATCAATAAACTGGAAAATAGCGCCGGCATCGGAAAAATGTCGCTGACGATCGTCGGATGCATGTTATGCCTGGTGATGGTTGCCGGTTTTATTGGATTACTGACCGCTCATGTGCTGGGGCTTGACGCCAGCGCTTTTGTGCACATGCCGTCAATGTTAACTACGGAAGAAGTCAATAAGACTGCCGCGGTGTCGATTCCCCAGTTAGTGACATCGCTGATTCCGACTAATATTTTTCTTGATCTTACGGGGGCCAGAAGTGTTTCCGTTATCGGCATCGTTATCTTCACGCTAATAGCGGGGATCGCCCTGTTAAAGGTCAAAAAAGAGGCGCCGGAAGAAGGTCAGAAATTAAGCGCAGGCATTAACGCTATTCAGATATGGGTCATGAAGATGGTACGTATCGTTATTGCATTAACGCCCTATGGCGTCATGGCATTAATGACTACCGTATTTTCATCATACCACTTTGAACAATTCGCCAGCTTACTTGGTTTTATCGGCGCCTGTTACATCGCGATTTTCATGATGTTTATCGTGCATGCCATTTTGCTGATCCTCAGCGGTAATAATCCAGCGCGTTATTTCAGAATGGTCTGGCCCGTCTTAACCTTTGCGTTTGTTTCCCGCAGCAGCGCAGCCTCTATCCCGCTGGCCATTTCCGCCCAGGAAAAATTTGGCGTACAAAGCACCATTGCCAATATTTCCGCCTCGTTTGGCTCCAGTATGGGGCAAAATGGCTGCGCCGGGATTTATCCGGCTATTATGGTAGCGATGATTGCGCCCACCATCGGCATTGATCCGCTCTCGCTGCATTTTCTGGCCGCGATGTTGCCTGCCATTGCGCTAGGGTCTATTGGCGTAGCCGGCGTCGGCGGCGGTGGTACGTTCGCGGCGCTGATTGTCCTGTCGACGTTGAATTTTCCCGTTGCGCTGGTCGGTATTTTTATTGCCATCGAACCTATCGTTGATATGGCCCGTACGGCTCTGAACGTTAACGGATCGATGATGTCAGGTGTGCTGGCTAACCGTATTTTGAATAATCATACGGCTGACGACATGCCAACGGTTATTGACAGACCTTAGTTTTTTACGCGCCCGGAAAAGAAAAACCCTTAAGTCTGTTCAATACAGGCTTAAGGGTTCCGGCCCCATCCGGCGCTTATCTCCGGCACTCTTAATGGCTTAGCTCTTGAAGGGGCATAAGAATAATCTCATAAAGAGCGCGCGCCTTTTTAGCACAAATGGCGATCTGTATTTTTTTTAAACAAAATCAAGGGGGTTATCTATTACCTGGGGACAGGGTCTGGTGAGATTGCCTGGTAACATAGCCGGATGGCGGCTAACGCCTTATCCGGCCTACACAGACTTTATTAATGCACGCCCAACCGCCAGGCGAAATAGATCTCTTCTTTCAGTTCGGTTGCAGAGAGGGTGAGGAGATCGGCAAACTCTAACTCCAGCTGTTTTAAACGCTTCAAATACTGCGCGGGAGAAAGTTCGGTTTTATCACGGCGTAAAAATTCAATCGCCAGTTGGGTTGGGTCTAAATCAGTAGACATATCATCCTCGCTTATGTGTAAACGTGCACAGTATATCACCTTTTTCTGCGCACATTTTGACCAAAAGCAATATGCATCACACTTTTATGGTGACAACGTCACACAATCGCCGTAGTAAGGCGCGAAGAACAGCACAGACGTCCCTGTTCATCAAAGATCTCTATCTGCCAGACCTGATGCCGAGCCCCGGTATGCAACGCTTTACAGACGCCTCGTACGCGCCCCTGACGCGCCGACCGTACATGGTTGGCATTCACCTCCAGCCCCACCACCTTTTGCTCCCCCTGCGTACACAGATAACCTGCGACCGAGCCGATACTTTCCGCCAGCACCACAGACGCTCCGCCATGCAGCAAGCCGAACGGCTGTTTGGTGCGATGATCGACGGGCATTGTCGCTTCCAGCGTATCGTCCCCAATACGCTCAAAGCGGATATCAAGCAGGCCAACCATATTCCCTTCCCCCATCGCATTAAGCGCATCGAGGGTCACTTCACGTTTCCAGATCAACCTATAATCTCCAGTAATGCCTGCAACGGGTGACGCACGCCCGTACCTTCAATGCGTTTAACCTGGCTTCGGCAGGAATAACCGGTTGCCAGGCAACGGTTTCGCGGTAAACGTTGCATCGCCTGATGCCAGGATAGCTCATAAATTCCCAGCGAATTTTTATGATTGGTGAGTTCATGTCCATAAGTGCCCGCCATACCGCAGCAGCCTACGCTGACATTTTCCAGCTTCGCGCCAAAATGGGCAAAGATGGCGGCCCACTGCGCAGGCGCGCCGGGTAAAGCCGTGACTTCCGTACAATGACCAAAAAAGTACCACGGTTCGCCGCTCACCTCGACGGACAGTCTTGCATTTATTTCCTGCGCCAGCCATTCATTCACCAGCAACACATGAAAATCGCCGCGCTGTTCGCCCAGCGCCAGTTTGTATTCGTCGCGATAACACAGAACCAGCGCCGGATCGACGCCCACCATCGGCATCCCCAACGCGGCGATCCGATTAAGGAACTCAGAGGTTTTTTTCGCCGTTTTCGCAAAGCGATTAAGAAAACCTTTAATATGCTGCGCCTTACCATTCGGCGAGAACGGTAACAATACCGGCCTCCTGCCCAGTTTTTCCGCCAGGCGGATAAAGTCCGCCACGACCCGGGCATCGTAGTAGCTGGTAAACGGGTCCTGAACCACCAGTACCGTTTTCGCTTTTTGCTCGGCGCTCATGCGCTCCAGTTGCTCAAGCGTCATATTGGCGGACGGATGGCCCACCAGTTGCTGTTGCAACGAAGGGGCAGAGAGCAGAGGTAAATCCACCATACCGATATGTTTTTTCGCCAGATTACGAACTACCGGTTGGTTAATAAAAAAGTTAAAGGTCTTTGGCGCACGCGCCATCAGCGGCGCGTAGGTCTCGACCGTCGCCACCAGATGATCGCGTACCGGACGCAGATAACGCGTATGGTAAAGCTGTAAGAAACGTGAACGAAACTCCGGAACATCGATTTTAATCGGACACTGGGTCGTACAGGCTTTACACGCCAGACAGCCGGACATGGCCTCTTTAACTTCATGGGAAAAGTCATACTCGCCTTTGCGTTTGTGCCAACTATTCCGGGTGCGGGCAATCAGCGTGCGTAAGCTGGCGCGTTTTTCCGGCAACTCCTTTTCCAGCTTCAGCGGATCGACGCCGCGATCGGCCAATAGACGGAGCCATTCCCGTACCAGCGTCGCCCGCCCTTTCGGCGAGTGGATCCGGTTAAGGCTAATTTTCATCGACGGGCACATCGGGCTTTTCGCATCGAAATTAAAGCACAGGCCGTTACCATTACACTCCATAGCGCCGCGCCAGGTCTGCCGTACCGCCAGCGGGATTTGCCGATCCCATGTGCCGCGTTTTACCGCATCCACCTTCATCATCGGCGCCTCTATCCCCTGCGGCGGACAGATTTTACCCGGGTTAAGTCGATTATGCGGATCAAAAGCCGCTTTTATTTTGCGCAGCTCGCCATACAGGACTTCGCCGAAAAAGGCCGGGCTGTATTCCGCACGAAAACCTTTTCCATGCTCGCCCCACAACAGCCCGCCGTATCTGGCGGTCAGCGCGACGACCTCATCGGAGATCTGTTTCATCAACAGTTCCTGCTGCGGATCGCACATATCCAGCGCCGGACGCACATGCAGCACCCCGGCATCCACGTGGCCGAACATGCCGTAACTTAAGCCATGACCATCCAGCAGGGCGCGAAATTCGGCGATGTAATCGGCCAGATGTTCAGGCGGCACGCAGGTATCTTCCGCAAAAGGAATCGGTTTGGCAGCGCCTTTCGCATTACCCAGCAGCCCTACCGCTTTTTTACGCATCGCGTAAATACGCTCAATACCCGTCAAATCGGTACAAAGTTGCCAGCCGATCACGCCCGCTTCCGCACGCGCCATCAGGCCATCCAGCCGGTGGCACAGCGCCTCGACCTGTCCGTCAATAAGCGCTTCATCGTCACCCGCGAATTCCACGATATTCAGGCCAAGCATCTCTTTATCCGGCACATCGGTAATCAATTCGCTAACGGAGTGCCAGACAATATCTTCCCGCGCGAGGTTAAGGACTTTGGAATCGACCGTCTCGACGGATAAGGCGCGCGCATCAACCATAAAAGGGGCGTTACGCAGCGCGGAATCAAAGGAGTCGTATTTTACATTCACCAGACGGCGGACTTTGGGTATTGGGGTAATATCCAGCCGGGCTTCAGTAATAAACGCCAGCGTCCCTTCCGACCCCGTTAAGATGCGGGTGAGATCGAAGCGGGTCATGTCATCGTTAAAGACGTGGCGTAAATCGTAGCCTGTCAGGAAGCGATTGAGCTTTGGAAAGCTATCGAGGATAAGTTGACGGTTTTCCAGGCAGGACTGATAGACGGTCTGATAGATGCGGCCTGGCGTCGTCGTGTTTTCACCCAGCGTCCGGGCAAGCTCTACGGGCATCGATTGCGTGTCAAGGATATCGCCCCCCAACAATACGGCCCGTATGCCTAAGACGTGATCTGACGTTTTTCCATAGACCAGCGAACCCTGACCAGAGGCATCGGTATTAATCATACCGCCAAGCGTGGCGCGATTACTGGTGGAAAGTTCCGGCGCAAAAAAATAGCCATACGGCTTTAACGCTTGATTAAGCTGATCTTTTATCACTCCCGCCTCTACCCGCACCCATCCCTCTTCAGGATTAATTTCAATAATGCGGTTCATATAGCGGGACATATCAACAATAATGCCCTGGTTTAGCGCCTGGCCATTCGTGCCAGTACCGCCGCCTCGAGGGGTAAATATCAGCGACGTAAAGCGCGGCTCCGCCGCCAGACGGGCAAGAAGCGCGACATCCGCCGTAGAACGGGGAAACACAACAGCATCGGGAAGAAGCTGGTAGATACTGTTGTCGGTCGACATTGTCAGACGGTCGGCATAGCTGGTTGCCGTATCGCCCGTAAACCCTTGCTGCTCCAGCGCCTGCAAAAAATTGAGCACCAGCTGAACGACGCCGGGTGCCTGAGAAATTTGTGGAATCATTATATTGACCTTTTCCTGCGGTCTATGTTGTGAACGGTGGCGCCCAACCCGGCGAGCGCGAGCGGTCTACGCACAGGAAGGGATGCTTAATCGTTTGCGTGTTGCGTTATTTGTTGTATCACATTTTTTTCCTGTGCGCCCAACAGAATTACATGCAGAATCGGCCTGTTAAAAACCGCTGAAATTGCTCATCATTATAGGGTGTGGTTTGCATGTTCACGTCGCGCCAACGTTCTGGCGCAAAGACAAAGGTGAAAAGTATTTATGGTAAATGTTCGTCAGCCCAGGGATATTGCGCAAGTGCTGCTATCGGTGCTGTTTTTAGCCATCATGATTGTGGCCTGTTTGTGGATAGTACAGCCTTTTATTTTGGGGTTTGCATGGGCAGGTACGATTGTTATCGCGACCTGGCCCGTTTTGCTGAAATTACAAAAAATATTGTGGGGCCGCCGCTCGCTTGCCGTATTGGTCATGACGCTGCTGTTAGTGCTGCTCTTCGTTATTCCCGTCGCCTTGCTGGTGAACAGCATTGTCGATGGTAGCGGCCCGCTCATCCATGCAGTGACCGGCGGCGATATGACGCTACCCGATCTGGCATGGTTAAATAATATTCCGTTAGTTGGCGCCAAACTGTATGCCGGATGGCATAGCCTGCTGGATATGGGCGGTAGCGCTATTATGGCGAAAGTGCGGCCTTATATCGGCACAACCACGACCTGGTTTGTCGGTCAGGCGGCGCATATCGGACGCTTTATGATGCACTGCGCCCTGATGCTGTTGTTTAGCGCCCTGCTTTACTGGCGCGGCGAACAAGTGGCGATGGGAATACGCCATTTTGCCTGTCGTCTCGCGGCTAAACGCGGCGATGCGGCGGTTCTGCTGGCTGCCCAGGCGATCCGCGCCGTGGCGCTTGGCGTGGTGGTCACCGCGCTGGTACAGGCGGTACTTGGCGGCGTCGGGCTGGCGATTTCCGGCGTGCCTTACGCTACTCTGTTGACGGTAGTGATGATCCTTTCGTGTCTGGTTCAGTTGGGGCCGTTGCCGGTATTGATTCCAGCCATTATCTGGCTTTACTGGACAGGCGACACCACCTGGGGCACCGTGCTGCTGGTTTGGAGCGCCGTCGTCGGCACTCTGGATAACGTGATTCGCCCGGTACTCATCCGCATGGGCGCCGATTTACCGCTGCTTCTGATCCTTTCCGGGGTAATCGGCGGCCTGATTGCATTCGGTATGATTGGTCTGTTTATTGGACCGGTGCTTCTGGCCGTGACCTGGCGTTTGTTCTCCGCATGGGTACATGAAGTTCCGGCGCCGACGAATGAACCAGAGGAGATCCTTGAAGAGTTGGATGATATCGAGGAAGCCAACAAGCAGTCATAATCCCGTCGGGCGGCATTGCCGCCCGATGCTTTAGCGACGTTTATCAATTCAACGCACACCCCATTTTGATTCGCCGGTCTGTTCCCCGCCGCATCTCATTTCTGTCGCAAATCCGTTACAGTTTTTAAACTATTGAGACGAATCTGATCGACGCAAAAAGTGCTCATGCCTACTATTAGCACACGGTTATAAATCAACACATTGATTTATAAGCATGGAAATCCCCTGAGTGAAACAACGAATTGCTGTGTGTAGTCTTTGCCCGTCTCCTACGATGGGCTTTTTTTTTAACTTTTTTCGCTGCATTGTTACATAAGCCAGCTCCCGTTTCCCTTCAACACCGCGATATCTGCAACGAACAAATAATATTGCACAAAATAGTGTGATTCTGTTCAAGTCGAAACGGTGTCGGTGGTGCTATTTATAGCATCACTTTTTTCATATAAAAGCCTAAAAAATGATGAACGCGTTAGAACTACAAGCACTACGGCGTATTTTTGATATGACGATTGAAGAATGCACAATCTATATCACCCAGGATAATAATTCGGCAACCTGGCAACGATGGGAAGCTGGCGACATACCCATCTCTCCAGAAATCATTGCCAGGCTAAAGGAAATGAAAGCCAAGAGACAGCGACGAATTAACGCCATTGTTGACAAAATAAATAACCGCATCGGCAATAATACAATGCGTTACTTCCCTGATTTATCTTCTTTTCAGTCCATTTATACAGAGGGGGATTTTATCGAGTGGAAAATTTATCAATCTGTTGCTGCCGAACTTTTCGCACATGATCTGGAGCGGCTGTGTTAGACGTAAACTTTATCGCCGCATCGTATTGATACCGGATAGAAAACCACACAATCACGACATTGACTTGTCACCCTATCCAATATGCTTCCTGCCTGTGTATACCACTGTAACGTTCAGGCGGCATCTCTGAGTCAGATAATATGAAAAATCGTTATTTCCCTACCGCTGTAGGGTTGTATTTTAATTACTTTGTACATGGCATGGGGGTTATCCTGATGAGCCTGAACATGTCATCGCTTGAACAGCAATGGCATACCAGTGCCGCAGGCGTATCTATTGTGATCTCTTCGCTTGGTATTGGCCGGCTAAGCGTTTTGTTAATCGCCGGTATGCTTTCCGATCGCTTTGGTCGCCGTCCTTTTATCATTCTGGGGACCGCCTGTTACCTGATTTTTTTCATTGGCATTCTTTATGCTCAGACGATTTTTGTCGCTTATGCCTGTGGCTTTTTAGCGGGTATGGCCAACAGTTTTTTAGATGCAGGTACCTATCCCAGTTTGATGGAAGCCTTCCCTCGCTCCCCCAGTACGGCAAATATTCTGATTAAAGCATTTGTCTCTGGCGGGCAATTCTTGTTGCCCATTATTATCAGTTTATTAGTCTGGGCTAATATGTGGTTTGGCTGGTCCTTCCTGCTTGCCGGGGCGATCATGCTTATTAATGCTCTGTTTTTATTACGCTGTCCTTTTCCACCCTATCCAGGTCGGATATTGAAACCCAAAATCTCGCAAGCGCCTGTCGCAGGCGTACATCATTGCTCCCTCATCGATCTTATCAGCTACACCCTTTATGGCTATATCTCGATGGCAACCTTTTACCTTATCAGCCAGTGGCTGGCGCAGTATGGACAGTTCGTCGCAGGAATGTCGTATACCCAATCCATCAAACTGTTAAGTATTTATACCTGCGGCTCGCTACTGTGTGTTTTTATAACCGCCCCGCTGGTCAGAAAAACAATTCGCTCTACCACATTATTGATGTTTTATACCTTTATCTCTTTTATTGCGCTTCTGACGGTCTGCCTGCATCCTCAGGCCTATGTTGTTATGATCTTCGCATTCGTCATTGGATTCTCTTCCGCCGGTGGCGTAGTACAAATCGGCCTGACGCTGATGGCGGCCCGTTTTCCACAGGAGAAAGGTAAAGCGACCGGCATTTATTACAGCGCCGGCAGTATCGCGACGTTCACTATTCCGTTGATCACAGCGCGGATTTCAGAAATGAGCATTGCACATATTATGTGGTTTGATACCGGTATCGCCGCAGCGGGATTTCTCCTCGCGCTGTTCATCGGTTATCGAAGTCGGGCTGAATCACAACATCACGCTGAAGCAGCGTCAACTGCGCAATAAATGTTAGCGTGCCAACTGCAATATTATTGCCTTGCTATGCAAAATAAAACGTTAGCCATTATCACCTGGAAACAAAAAATGTAATTTTCGTGTTAATTATTATTCATTATCTTCACACTTATCAGAAAAATTGCGATGAGCATCACGAGTTATATGTGTTAAACAACAAATTCGCAGCAATTTTTATATTTCCTGGCTAACAAATGAAATGCTATCAATGCAATAAACCTGGCATTTTAAACGCCATGTTATGTACATATAACGACAGTACCGACTTATAGTGTTACTGAACGATCGCTGCATGTAGTAAAGCAGTAATAAGCAGGACATTGAATCAAACCATCAGCAAGGAGCTGTGAACAAATGTCTCAGAACAAGGCTCGCAACATGCCATATTTGCTGGCTGTTATCTGCATTTATTTTAGTTACTTTCTCCACGGCATGAGTGTTATTACACTAGCCCAGAACATGACCTCCCTTGCACAGAAATTCTCCACGGATAGTGCCGGTATCGCCTATTTAATCTCTGGCATTGGTCTTGGCCGTCTGGTCAGTATTTTATTCTTTGGCGTACTGTCCGATAAATTTGGCCGTCGGGCAATAATACTGCTTGGCGCCGTACTATATATGCTGTTTTTCTTCGGTATTCCCGCCAGTCCTAACCTGATGATCGCTTTCATATTAGCGGTGTGTGTCGGCGTGGCGAACTCCGCGCTGGATACCGGCGGATACCCTGCATTAATGGAGTGTTTTCCCAAAGCATCGGGCTCGGCAGTTATTCTGGTTAAAGCGATGGTCTCTTTTGGGCAAATGATTTATCCCCTTATTGTCAGCGCCTTGTTAGTCAACCATATCTGGTACGGCTACGCGGTGGTAATCCCCGGTATCCTTTTCGTCCTCATCACGTTGATGCTGTTGAAAAGCCGTTTTCCCAGCCAACTTGTCGATGCCAGTATTGCGAAAGAATTACCCCAGATGAACAGTACTCCCCTCGTCTGGCTGGAAGGCGTAGCTTCCGTTTTATTTGGCGTCGCCGCGTTCTCAACCTTCTATGTGATTGTGGTCTGGATGCCTAAATATGCGATGGCCTTCGCCGGAATGGCGGAATCCGACGCGCTGAAAACCATCTCTTATTACAGTATGGGATCGTTGGTTTGCGTGTTTATTTTTGCCGCATTGCTGAAAAAAATGGTTCGCCCTATCTGGGCCAATGTTTTCAATGCCGGGCTGGCGACACTCACCGCTGCGGCAATTTACCTGTATCCCTCTCCACTGATCTGTAATGCTGGCGCCTTCGTGATTGGTTTTTCCGCTGCTGGAGGTATTTTACAATTAGGTGTATCGGTAATGTCGGAATTTTTCCCTAAGAGTAAAGCTAAAGTCACCAGTATATATATGATGATGGGGGGCGTTGCTAACTTTCTTATCCCACTGATTACCGGTTATCTCTCTACTATTGGCCTGCAATATATCATTTTGTTAGATTTTGCCTTTGCACTACTGACATTTATCACCGCCATTATTGTATTTATTCGCTATTATCGCGTATTTAAGATCCCGCAAAACGATGTCCGATTTGGCGAGCGTTATTTCCAGTAAAAATGTTAACGATGCGCAACAGGCATGCGCCCTGCTCTGCACTGTCCACTTATTAAGGAGTATAAAATGGATGTTACCGCAAAATATGAATTAATTGGTCTTATGGCGTATCCTATCCGTCATAGCTTATCGCCCGAAATGCAAAACAAAGCGTTAGAAAAAGCGGGGCTACCGTATACCTATATGGCTTTCGAAGTGGATAACACGACGTTTGCCAGCGCCATTGAAGGACTGAAAGCATTAAAAATGCGCGGTACGGGCGTCTCCATGCCAAACAAACAGCTCGCGTGTGAGTATGTCGATGAATTAACGCCAGCAGCAAAACTGGTTGGCGCTATCAACACCATTGTTAACGATGACGGCTATCTACGCGGCTACAACACGGATGGTACGGGCCATATTCGGGCAATTAAAGAAAGCGGTTTCGATATTCGGGGAAAAACCATGGTGCTGCTCGGCGCGGGAGGCGCGGCTACCGCCATTGGCGCCCAGGCAGCCATTGAAGGCATTAAGGAAATTAAACTGTTTAACCGTAAAGATGACTTTTTCGAAAAAGCGGTTGCCTTTGCGAAGCGGGTGAATGAAAACACCGATTGCGTCGTTACCGTCACCGATCTTGCCGATCAGCACGCTTTTACTGAAGCGCTTGCCAGCGCAGATATTCTGACGAACGGCACCAAAGTTGGCATGAAACCATTGGAGAACGAATCCCTGATCGGCGATGTTTCCCTGCTCCGCCCTGAATTGCTGGTCACCGAATGTGTTTATAATCCGCATATGACAAAGTTATTGCAGCAGGCGCAACAAGCTGGTTGCAAAACAATTGATGGTTACGGCATGTTGTTATGGCAAGGAGCCGAACAGTTTGAACTGTGGACAGGAAAAGCATTTCCATTGGACTATGTGAAGCAGGTGATGGGATTCACAGCCTGACCGGTAAAATTATAATTGCGACGAATGACAATGAAGGGTACCAAATGAAAACCGTAACTGTAAGAGATCTCGTGGTTGGCGAAGGCGCGCCAAAGATCATTGTGTCGCTAATGGGAAAAACCATTACCGATGTGAAATCGGAAGCACTCGCCTACCGTGAAGCGGATTTCGATATTCTGGAGTGGCGCGTTGACCATTTTGCCAACGTGACAACGGCGGAAAGCGTACTTGAGGCCGCCGGTGCCATCCGGGAGATTATTACCGATAAACCCTTGCTATTTACCTTCCGCAGCGCGAAAGAAGGCGGCGAACAGGCGCTAACCACCGGACAGTATATCGCTCTGAATCGTGCAGCGGTTGACAGCGGTCTGGTCGATATGATCGATCTTGAGCTTTTTACCGGCGACGATGAGGTGAAAGCCACCGTCGGCTATGCTCATCAACACAATGTTGCGGTGATCATGTCTAACCATGATTTTCATAAAACGCCCGCAGCGGAAGAGATTGTTCAGCGTCTGCGTAAAATGCAGGAACTGGGCGCCGATATTCCGAAGATCGCCGTCATGCCGCAGACTAAAGCCGATGTCCTGACCTTACTTACCGCCACTGTAGAAATGCAGGAGCGCTATGCGGATCGTCCCATTATTACCATGTCGATGTCGAAAACCGGGGTAATATCTCGTCTTGCCGGCGAAGTGTTCGGTTCTGCAGCAACGTTTGGCGCGGTGAAAAAAGCATCTGCGCCGGGACAAATATCGGTAGCCGATCTGCGTACCGTATTAACTATATTGCACCAGGCGTAATACTTTATCGTGTGGCGGAATATTCTCTTTCTGCCACAATAAAATAAATAGTTATCTGATATGAATATGTTCCATATTCATTGAAAGCCGCTGTCTTTATTACCTTAACACGGTTATATCGATATTGCTTTCAGGGATAATAGTGGAGTAAATATGAAACTCAATAAGCCATCACGCATTAATGGCCGCGTTCCCGTGCTCTCTGCACAAGAAGCAGTAAATTATATTCCAGATGAGGCCACTTTATGTATTCTGGGCGCTGGCGGCGGTATTCTCGAAGCGACAACATTAATTACCGCACTGGCAGATAAATATCAAACAACCCAGTCACCACGAGATTTATCTATTATTAGCCCTACCGGATTAGGTGACCGCGCCGATCGCGGCATCAGCCCGCTGGCGCAGGAGGGATTGGTAAAATGGGCGCTATGCGGACATTGGGGGCAATCTCCCCGTATTTCTGAACTGGCTGAACAAAATAAAATCGCCGCCTATAACTACCCACAAGGCGTATTAACCCAGACGCTGCGCGCCAGCGCCGCACACCAGCCGGGTATTCTGAGCGATATCGGTATTGGTACCTTTGTCGACCCTCGCCAACAGGGCGGAAAATTAAACGACGTGACTAAAGAAGATCTCATTAAGCTGGTAGAGATCGATAATAAAGAATATCTCTATTATAAAGCGATAGCGCCTAATGTGGCTTTTATCCGCGCCACCACCTGCGACAGCGAAGGCTATGCATCATTTGAAGATGAGGTGATGTATCTTGATGCGCTGGTGATCGCCCAGGCCGTTCACAATAATGGCGGTATTGTAATGATGCAGGTGCAGAAAATGGTAAAAAAAGCCACGCTGCATCCAAAATCCGTGCGTATTCCCGGCTATCTGGTGGATATTGTGGTTGTCGACGCCGACCAGACGCAACTGTATGGCGGCGCGCCGGTGAACCGATTTATCTCCGGGGATTTCACTCTTGATGATAGTACGCAGCTTACCCTACCCCTTAATCAGCGCAAGCTGGTAGCCCGACGCGCGCTGTTTGAAATGCGTAAAGGCGCGGTAGGCAATGTGGGCGTAGGCATTGCCGACGGTATTGGTCTGGTCGCTCGCGAGGAAGGCTGCGCCGATGACTTCGTGCTGACCGTGGAAACAGGCCCGGTGGGCGGTATTACCTCTCAGGGCGTGGCCTTCGGTGCCAATGTCAATACCCGCGCGATCCTTGATATGACCTCACAATTTGATTTTTATCACGGCGGTGGGCTCGATGTCTGCTATTTAAGTTTTGCCGAAGTGGATCAACACGGTAATGTCGGTGTACATAAATTCAACGGCAAAATTATGGGCACCGGCGGGTTTATCGATATTAGCGCAACGTCGCAAAAAATTATTTTCTGCGGAACTCTGACGGCCGGAAGTTTAAAAACTGAAATTACCGATGGCAAATTAAATATTCTGCAGGAAGGTCGCGTCAAAAAATTCGTCAGCGAACTGCCGGAAATTACGTTCAGTGGAAAAATTGCGCTTGAGCGCGGGTTAGATGTGCGTTACATCACTGAACGTGCGGTTTTCACTCTCAAACAAGATGGCCTGCATTTAATTGAAATTGCGCCTGGCGTCGATCTGCAACGGGATATTCTTGACAAGATGGATTTTTCACCGGTTATCTCACCAGATTTAAAACTGATGGACACAAGATTATTTACCGATAGCACTATGGGATTCACGCTTCCTGACGCAACACATTAAAAGGAGTACAAATATGGATTTTTCATTAACTGAAGAACAAGAACTATTACTGGCCAGTATTCGCGAGTTAATCACCAGCAATTTTCCGGAAGAGTATTTCCGTACCTGCGATCAAACGGGCACCTATCCCAAAGAATTTATGCAGGCGCTGGCGGAAAACGGTATTTCGATGCTGGGCGTCCCGGAAGAATTCGGCGGCATTCCGGCTGACTATGTAACGCAAATGCTGGCGCTGATGGAAATCTCAAAATGCGGCGCTCCGGCCTTTTTGATTACCAACGGCCAATGCATTCACAGTATGCGCCGTTTTGGTTCCGCAGAACAACTGCGTAAAACAGCAGAAAGTACTCTGGCCACCGGCGATCCAGCATATGCGCTAGCCTTAACAGAACCTGGCGCGGGCTCTGATAATAATAGCGCCACAACAACCTGGACGCGTAAAAACGGCAAGGTTTATCTTAACGGCCAAAAAACATTTATCACCGGTGCAAAAGAATATCCTTACATGCTGGTTCTGGCGCGCGATACGGAGCCAAAAGATCCTAAAAAAGCGTTCACGCTTTGGTGGGTGGACTCAAATAAACCGGGCATAAAGATTAATCCGCTGCACAAAATTGGCTGGCACATGTTGAGTACATGCGAAGTTTATCTCGATAATGTCGAGGTGGACGAAAGCGACCGGGTCGGTGAAGAAGGCATGGGTTTCCTCAATGTCATGTACAATTTTGAAATGGAGCGTTTGATTAATGCGGCGCGCAGTACAGGTTTCGCCGAATGCGCATTTGAAGATGCCGCCCGTTACGCCAACCAGCGTATCGCCTTTGGTAAACCCATCGGCCATAACCAGATGATCCAGGAAAAGCTGGCGTTAATGGCCATCAAAATCGAAAACATGCGCAATATGGTGTTGAAAGTCGCCTGGCAAGCCGATCGGGAAGAGTCACTGCGTACCAGCGCCGCGCTGGCTAAGCTGTACTGCGCACGCACAGCGATGGAAGTGATTGACGATGCGATTCAGATTATGGGTGGGCTTGGTTATACTGACGAAGCCCGTGTCTCCCGCTTCTGGCGCGATGTTCGCTGCGAACGTATCGGTGGCGGCACGGATGAAATTATGATCTATGTGGCAGGACGCCAGATTCTGAAAGACTATCAGAACAAGTAAGGATCGTACCGGAACGTCTTATTCGGCCTGACTGCTTTACGGCATCAGGCCGAATAAATCAGATAAATTTCGCCGTCAGGTATTTGGCAGCAAATACGCCTGCTCAACCAGACTATTTTTAAATTGCTTACGATAATCGTTGGGAGAACATCCTACATGCCGCATAAACAATTTGGCAAAATGGTCCACATTTTCATATCCTACCCGCCATGAAATTTCTGCCAGTGGCGACTCAGTGTTTGTCAGCGCAAACTTGGCCTCGGTCATACGTCGTTGAATAACATAGTTGATAGGGGATATATGATATTCTTTGGCAAATTCATGGCATATATAACTGACGCTGGCGCGAAATTTTTTCGATAGCTGGTCAAGCGTGATTTTCTCACGATAATTATTATTGAGATAAACAAGTACATCCTTAATTAATACATCTTTTTTAATGTAGCCTTGTTCAGAACGATAGGCATTTTTAAAATTTTCATAGTAAAGTGCGGTCAGAGTGTAAGCAAATGCATCGTATACAGAGGAAGCCAATACGTTTTTCCCCTGCGGAAGTAACACGCTTAATTCATTAAAGATACTTTTAATGACCTTTTTCCCTGAACCACGGAAACCACCGGACAGGAATGACTCTGCAATAGTTGGTTTTCTTCCCAACCTGGAAAACAAAACCCATACAGCGCACAGGTATAGGTGGTAGCCGGCGAATTGCTGTCGGATGCTACAGCGTGTAGCCGCCCCCGCTCAACGACGACAATATCGTCCGCATGCGCGACGTAGAGTGAAGAGTCAATAATTAACCTGGCTATCCCTTTTTTGACGTAAATAAGCTCTGTTTCATTATCATGCATATGATGGCCAGACTCCCAGTTTGGATCATCGCTAATGACAAAACGTGAAAATCGAGGGGTCTTGTCCTGTTCAAAAATCGTCTCCGCGGCGGAGTCAAAACAGCGCTGATACATAATAACCTCTGTCAGGTTTAAAAAGATAACCAGGATAAAATAAAGCGAGCGTCAGTGTTGTACAACCGTGGAGATTACCAGCAAAACAAGATTATTCGTTCCGAATGCAAGATATTATGTTCTTTTGCAGACAGCTCAGATTACCTGTCGATAGCGTATTATCAGACAAAAATACATAGCCGACATATCTTTGATGTTTTCTTTTAACCTCACAGAAACAACATCGCACGTTTCATGTTAAAAAATGATGATATGCTTCGCACTTATTATTCTCACTACCGTATTTATATTTTTATGACGCCCTTTTCAGATGGTTGCTAACGATTCTCTGTTCGCAGATTTTTTGTGCAAGATTGTTGGCAAGGAAAACAGATTGACCCATCGTAAACCTCTTCAGACTGCCGCAGACTATTTTCAGTCAGATTTACGTTACTTATCCGCACGCGACTCACTGGAGATGCAATGAAAATAATAACCTGCTTTAAGTTGGTGCCTGAAGAACAGGACATTACCGTGACCCCGGAGCATTCGCTCAATTTTGATCGTGCCGAGGCCAAAATCAGCCAGTTTGATTTAAATGCAATTGAGGCCGCCGCGCAGTTAGCTGGCGATGGCGACGAGATCGCCGCGCTCACCGTCGGCGGCTCTCTGTTACAAAATTCAAAAGTCCGCAAAGATGTGTTATCCCGCGGGCCAGATGCGCTTTTTATGGTTCAGGATGCGCAGCTGGAGCACGCCCTGCCCAAAGAAACCGCGCTGGCGCTAGCATCCGCGGCGGAGAAAATCGGCTTTGACCTGCTGCTCTTTGGGGAGGGCTCCGGCGATATTTATGCCCAACAGGTGGGCCTGCTGACTGGCGAACTCCTGAAACTCCCCGTCATCAACGCAGTAAGCCATATTCAACGCGACGGCGACAAAATCATCGTTGAACGCACACTGGAAGAAGACGTTGAAATTATCGAGCTCACGCTGCCCGCGGTGCTTTGCGTGACCTCAGATATTAACGTTCCACGCATCCCGTCAATGAAAGCCATTCTCGGCGCCGGGAAAAAAGCCGTTACGTCGTGGCTGGCGAGCGATATCCACTGGACCCCAACCACGCCACTGGCGGAACTGGTCGCCATCTCGGTACCGCCGCAGACAGAACGCAAGCATATCATTCTCGATAACGATTCGCCGGAAGCCATCACCGCACTGGCCGACCATTTGAAAAAATCCCTGAACTAAGCCCAACGGAGAAAAATTATCATGAATCATTTAGCTAACGTATGGGTATTTAGCGATAACGTAGAGCGTTATGCCGAATTAATGACCGGCGCGCGGCAGTGGGGAGAAAAAGTTTACGCCATCGTGCAAGGAAACACGGAGATCGACTACGTGAAAGCGCTTGGCGCTGATGAGATAGTCATTCTTGAATCGCATACGAATTTGCAGCGCGTGGAAAACTATGCCGAAACGCTGGCCTCGTTATTAGGCGACAAAAATGGGCTACTGCTCATGGCGGCGACCAAGCGCTGTAAAGCGCTTGGCGCCCGGCTGAGCATCCAGCTTGACGCCGTGATGGTGAACGACGCGACATCTATTGACCTCCTCGACGGGACGCTACACGCAGAGCATCGCATGTACGGCGGACTTGCTTTCGGCAAAGAGAAATTAAACAGTCCGCAGGCGATTATTACGCTGGCACCCGGCGTGCTGGAACCCGCCGCCCCTCTCCCCGGTCATACTTGCCCGCAGACCACGCTGGCATATATTGCCCCACGCCACGAGGTATTGTGCCAGCAGCGGCGCGCGAAATCGTTAAGCAGCGTCGATTTGAGCAAAGCCAAACGGGTCATCGGCGTAGGACGAGGCCTGGCGGCGCAAAGCGATCTGGATATGGTGCATAAACTGGCGACCGTCCTCGGCGCAGAAGTGGGCTGTTCCCGCCCCATTGCGGAAGGTGAAAACTGGATGGAACGTGAGCGTTATATTGGCGTATCCGGCGTTCTGTTGAAATCCGATCTCTATCTGACGCTGGGCATTTCCGGCCAAATTCAACATATGGTGGGTGGAAACGGCGCAAAAATTATTGTCGCAATAAACAAAGATAAAAACGCGCCCATTTTCAATTATGCCGATTATGGTCTGGTGGGCGATATCTATAAGGTTGTTCCTGCCCTCATCGACCAGTTAAGCCGCTAATTCCTTTTTCAACGCACATCTCCCGTCGTCGATACGGCGGGAAAGGAGCATAAAGCATGTCGGATGATAAATTTGACGCTATTGTGGTGGGCGCAGGCGTAGCAGGAACGGTCGCCGCGTATGTGATGGCAAAAGCGGGACTGGATGTACTGGTTATTGAACGCGGAAACAGCGCGGGCAGCAAAAATATGACCGGTGGCCGGCTCTACGCTCACAGTATCGAAAGTATTATGCCGGGATTCGCAACGTCCGCCCCCATCGAACGCGTCGTTACCCGTGAAAAAATCTCCTTTTTAACCGAAGAAAGCGCCGTCACACTTGATTTTCACCGCGCGCCCCCTACTCCGCCCCTTACGTCATATACCGTACTGCGCAACAAACTGGACCCGTGGCTAATGGCGCAGGCGGAACAGGCTGGCGCGCAGTTTATCCCAGGTGTACGGGTCGACGCTCTGGTACGTGAAGGCAATCGCGTCACTGGCGTTCAGGCCGGGGATGATATTCTGGATGCGAATATTGTGATTCTCGCGGACGGCGTGAATTCCATGCTGGGCCGTTCACTGGACATGGTGCCTGTCTCTTCTGCGCATCACTATGCCGTCGGCGTAAAAGAGTTGATTGGGCTCTCTCCGGCACTTATTGAAGAGCGCTTTAATCTGGCGTCCCATGAAGGCGCCGCCTGGTTATTCGCTGGCGCGCCCTCCAACGGGCTCATGGGCGGCGGATTTCTTTATACCAACCGCGATTCGGTTTCTCTGGGGCTGGTATGTGGCCTGGGCGACATTGCTCACGCGACCAAAAGCGTACCGCAAATGCTGGAAGATTTTAAACAGCATCCGGCAATACGCCCTTTGATTCAGGGGGGAACGCTGCTCGAATACTCCGCTCATATGGTGCCCGAAGGCGGCATAGCAATGATGCCGGAGCTGGTAAATGACGGCGTGATGATTGTCGGCGACGCCGCCGGTCTTTGCCTGAATCTCGGTTATACCGTCCGCGGCATGGATTTAGCCATCGCGTCCGCGCAAGCGGCCGCTCAAACCGCCATTGACGCTAAAGCGCGGCAAGATTTTTCCGCCGCGAGCCTTGCCGGTTACAAACGCGCGCTGGAGAAAAACGGCGTGTTACGCGATATGCGGCATTTCCGCAAACTCCCCGGATTAATGGAAAACCCACGGCTTTTTACCGAGTACCCGCGAATGGCGGCAAACATTGTGGGCGATCTGTTCACCGTTGATGGCGGTCCAGTCCCACCGTTGCGTAAAACTATCCTGTCACATGCGAAAAAAATTGGACTGGTGAATCTATTAAAAGACGGCATAAAAGGGGCTACGGCATTATGAGTTCGGACAATAAGGTGAATGTTGACGTCAAATTGGGCGTAAATAAATTTTACGTAGATGAAGGACACCCACATATCATTTTGCGCTCCTCGCCTGACATGCAGGAGTTTAATAAATTAATAAAAGCCTGCCCTGCCGGACTCTATAAGCTGGACGATGCGGGAAATATTCATTTTGACTCCGCGGGCTGCCTGGAATGCGGGACCTGCAGGGTTCTCTGCGGCAATACTCTTCTCGAAAAATGGGAATACCCGGCGGGAACGTTCGGCGTTGAGTTTCGCTACGGCTGACGCTCTGAAACACCGGATAACGACGCTACGGCGTCTTATTCGGCTTGCCCCCGGAGATTACGTCATTTGTATTAATAGAGAACAAGTCAATGAGTGTTACATTAACGTTTGACGCCGCAAGGCGGAAAACCTATCGCGAGTCCGGCTACTGGGGCGATGCTTCACTGGGCGACTACTGGCGGCAAACCGCACACGCCGTACCCGATAAAATCGCCGTGGTCGATAATCATGGCGCGTCCTGGACCTACGCCGCACTCGACTGCGCGGCAAGCCGCCTGGCAAACTGGTTACTGTCTCAGGGGATTCAACCGGGCGATCGCGTGGCCTTTCAGCTTCCGGGCTGGTGTGAGTTTACCCTCATTTATCTGGCCTGCCTGAAAACGGGCGCGGTATCTGTCCCGCTACTTCCCGCCTGGCGAGAAGCAGAGCTGGTTTGGGTGCTGAACAAATGTCAGGCTAAAATATTCTTCGCCCCCACCGTGTTCAAACAGAATCGTCCGGTCGATCTTATCCTTCCGCTACAAAATCAACTGCGCCATCTGACGCATATTGTCGGCGTGGATAAACTGGCGCCTGCCACCACAGCGCTTGCGCTTAGTCAAATCATCGACCGCAGCGAACCGTTGCAGTCAGACATTAACATTCACGGTGATGAACTGGCGGCAGTGCTGTTTACCTCCGGCACAGAAGGAATGCCGAAAGGGGTGATGTTGACCCACAATAATATTCTTGCCAGCGAACGGGCGTATTGCGCGCGGTTGAATTTAACCTGGCAAGATGTGTTCCTGATGCCTGCGCCACTGGGCCACGCCACCGGATTTTTACACGGCGTCACCGCGCCCTTTTTAATCGGGGCGCGTAGCGTATTGCTGGACATCTTTACCCCAGAAGCCTGCCTTACCTTATTAGCGCAGCAACGCTGTACCTGTATGTCAGGCGCGACGCCGTTTATTTACGATCTGCTTTGTGCCGTTGAGCAACAGCCTGCCGACCTCTCCTCACTGCGATTCTTCTTATGCGGCGGCACGACTATTCCCAAAAAGGTTGCCCGCGACTGCCAGCAGCGCGGTATCAAATTATTGAGTATTTACGGTTCTACAGAAAGTTCTCCACACTCGATGGTTAATCTGGGTGATTCGACTTCACGCATGATGAACACCGATGGTTATGCCGCCACCGGTGTAGAAATTAAAATCGTGGATGAAGATCGCAATACGCTTCCAGCAGGCCACGAAGGCGAAGAAGCCTCGCGCGGGCCGAACGTTTTTATGGGATACCTGGACGAGCCGGAACTTACCGCCCGCGCACTGGATAATGAGGGCTGGTATTACAGCGGCGACCTCTGCCGCATGGATGAAGACGGTTATATCAAAATTACCGGGCGCAAAAAGGATATTATTATACGTGGAGGTGAAAATATCAGCAGTCGCGAAGTCGAAGATATTTTGCTACAGCACCCTCGCATACACGATGCTTGCGTCGTTGCTATGCCTGATGAACGCTTAGGCGAACGTTCATGCGCGTATGTGGTCTTAAAACCGCCGCACCTTTCGCTGACGCTGGAAGAGGTGATCGCTTTTTTCAGTCGAAAACGGGTAGCGAAGTATAAATATCCGGAACGGATCGTCATCGTAGAAAAACTGCCCAGAACCGCCTCTGGCAAAGTGCAGAAGTTTCTGTTGCGGCAGGATATTATTGAGCGGCTGCGCCAGGAGCACACCGCGGTGTAAATTGTCGGATGGCGACGTTAACGCCGCCATCCGGTATTACACTACTTCTTCAGTTCCGCCAGACTCAGCCAGGTCTGGACCACGGTGTCCGGGTTCAGCGACAGGCTGTCGATCCCCTCTTCCATCAGCCAGGCGGCAAAGTCTTCATGGTCGGACGGACCCTGACCACAAATTCCAACATATTTGCCCTGTTTTTTCGCCGCGCGGATCGCCATCGACAGCAGCGCTTTCACCGCGTCGTTACGCTCGTCAAACAGTTCAGACACCACGCCGGAATCGCGATCCAGCCCCAGCGCCAGCTGCGTCATGTCGTTAGAACCAATCGAGAAGCCATCAAAATACTCGAGGAACTGTTCAGCCAGCAAGGCATTGGACGGGATCTCGCACATCATGATGATCTTCAGCCCGTTCTCGCCGCGTTTAAGCCCCTGGCGCGCCAGCTCTTCGATGACCGCTTTCGCCTGGTCGACCGTCCGCACGAACGGGATCATGATTTCGACGTTGGTAAGGCCCATATCGTTGCGCACGCGTTTCACCGCTTCGCATTCCAGCGCAAAACAATCGCGGAAACTTTCTGCGACGTAACGACCCGCGCCGCGGAAGCCCAGCATCGGGTTTTCTTCATGCGGCTCATAGCGTTCGCCGCCGACCAGGTTGGCGTATTCGTTGGATTTAAAGTCAGACAGGCGAACGATGACGCGTTTCGGGTAGAAGGCGGCGCCTAACGTCGCGATCCCTTCCGTCAGTCGACCAACGTAAAATTCACGCGGCGAGTCAAACCCTTTCATCATCTCACGAATGTCGTTTTGCAGCGCGGCATCCTGGTCGTCAAACTCCAGCAGCGCACGCGGGTGAACGCCAATCATACGGTTAATGATGAATTCCAGTCGCGCCAGACCTACACCTTCATTCGGCAGGCAGGCAAAGTCAAATGCCCTGTCCGGGTTGCCGACGTTCATCATGACCTTCAGCGGTAGCTCTGGCATGGTATCTACGCTGGAGCTTTTTACGCTGAAATCCAGCATGTCGGCATACACATAACCGGTATCACCTTCTGCGCAGGAGACGGTTACTTTTTCGCCATCTTTCATGCGTTCGGTGGCGTCGCCGCAGCCGACTACCGCCGGAATGCCCAATTCGCGGGCGATAATCGCCGCGTGACAGGTGCGCCCGCCACGGTTAGTGACAATCGCCGCCGCTTTTTTCATGATCGGTTCCCAGTCCGGGTCGGTCATATCGGTGACAAGCACATCGCCAGGCTCAATACGGTTCATTTCGCCGATATCGTGAATAACTTTTACCGTACCTGCGCCGATACGATGCCCAATAGCACGACCTTCGGCAATGATTTTCCCCTGCGCATGTAGCGTATAACGCTCCATCACCTGGCCACGGGAGCGCACGGTTTCCGGACGTGCCTGCACAATAAAGAGCTTACCGGTATGACCGTCTTTCGCCCATTCGATATCCATCGGACGACCATAGTGCTGCTCAATCTGCACCGCTTGTTTCGCCAGTTCCTGCACTTCTTCGTTGGTGAGCGAGAAAATGTCGCGCTGTTCCTGCGGCACATCTTCAATCTTCACTTGCTTGCCGTGCTCCTGGGTGGCGGCGTAAACCATGCGGATTTTTTTCGACCCCATGGTGCGGCGTACGATGGCCGGACGGCCTGCCGCCAGGGTTGGCTTATGGACATAAAATTCATCCGGGTTAACCGCGCCCTGCACCACCATTTCACCCAGTCCCCATGCCGAGGTGATAAAGACCACCTGGTCAAAGCCGGACTCGGTATCGATAGAGAACATCACCCCTGACGAGGCGAGATCGGAGCGAACCATCCGCTGCACGCCAGCGGAAAGCGCTACGCCGCGATGATCATATCCCTGGTGAACGCGATAAGAGATGGCGCGATCGTTAAACAGAGAAGCAAATACGTGTTTCACTGCCACCAGCACCGCGTCGAAGCCCTGAACGTTAAGAAACGTTTCCTGTTGACCCGCAAACGAAGCATCTGGCATATCTTCCGCCGTGGCGGAGGAACGCACGGCAAAAGAGGCATTTTCATCATCCGACGAAAGCTGCGCATAGGCATCGCGGATGGCGTTTTCCAGCTCCGGCTGGAAAGGAGTGTCGATAATCCACTGGCGGATTTGCGCGCCCGCTTTCGCCAGCTGGGAGACATCATCAATATCTGTCTTATCCAGCAGCTCATAAATGCGCTGGTTTACGCCGCTTTGATCCAAAAACTGGTTAAACGCATCGGCAGTGGTTGCAAAACCATTCGGAACGGATACGCCCATGCCGGAAAGGTTAGTAATCATTTCACCCAGGGAGGCATTTTTGCCCCCAACTCTGTCTACATCATTCATGCCGAGTTGGTTATACCAAAGCACCAGCGGTGACGAGCCATTGTTGGACATCGAACAATCCTTTTGTGATAAATGAACGAGTTTAAGAAACACATAGTTGCGTATTTATCCTGGCATACTTAAACCCGCGAAAAAAACGGTGAATCGTTCAAGCAAATTTATTTTTTCATTTTTTCAGATTGTTTACGTAGTTGCGCAAACCCGCGCATAGCACGGCATTCCCTTAATCACCCCCGGTATAAACTGCGTTTCCAGGAAATGAAACACACTTTTCATTAATTATAAAAAGTGTCTGTCATTTTATAAAATAAGCGACAAGTTATACGTTTCCCGTTACTTTTAATTTATGCTTTCAGATAATTATGTTTACTCTTCAGGATGAACAGAATGGATAATGTTGTTGATCGCCATGTTTTCTATATTTCTGATGGTACCGCCATCACCGCCGAGGTCCTGGGTCACGCGGTTATGTCGCAGTTTCCGGTGACGATCAGCAGCATCACGCTGCCATTCGTGGAAAACGAAAGTCGCGCCCGCGCCGTCAAAGACCAAATTGACGCCATTTATCAGCAAACCAGCGTTCGCCCGCTGGTGTTTTACTCGATTGTTTTACCTGAAATTCGCGCCATCATCTTACAGAGCGAAGGTTTCTGCCAGGATATCGTCCAGGCGCTGGTGGCGCCGCTTCAGCAGGAGATGAAACTGGATCCGACGCCGATCGCTCATCGTACTCATGGGCTTAATCCGGGTAACCTGAACAAGTATGACGCCCGTATTGCAGCTATCGATTATACCCTGGCGCATGATGATGGCATTTCATTGCGCAACCTCGATCAGGCCCAGGTCATTTTACTTGGCGTTTCGCGCTGTGGAAAAACGCCCACCAGCCTCTATCTGGCAATGCAATTCGGTATTCGTGCGGCTAACTACCCTTTCATCGCCGATGATATGGATAATTTGACGCTGCCCACATCGTTAAAACCGCTACAACATAAACTGTTCGGCCTGACAATTGACCCTGAACGCCTGGCGGCAATTCGCGAAGAACGCCGTGAAAACAGTCGCTATGCCTCGTTGCGTCAGTGCCGCATGGAAGTGGCGGAGGTCGAAGCGCTGTATCGTAAGAATCAGATCCCCTGCCTGAACAGCACCAATTATTCCGTTGAAGAGATAGCCACCAAAATTCTCGACATTATGGGGCTTAACCGCAGGATGTACTAGCAAACTAGTTTAATGGGTTGGTTTTTGTTATCATGCCGTTCTGCCTGCGAGGTGTGACACGCCTCGCACTTGAAATCAGCAGGGATTGGTTTATCGTGATGCCCATCACTTCCCGGTAGTCCTGCCGTTGAAGCAACAAATTTCTGAGACTTGTAATGAACAGAACCGACGAACTCCGTACTGCGCGTATCGACAGCCTGGTAACACCGACCGAACTCGCGCAGCGGTATCCTGTATCGTCCTCCGTCGCCAGTCACGTTACCGACTCCCGACGCCGGATAGAAAAGATTTTAAATGGTGAAGATCCACGGCTACTGGTCGTCATTGGCCCCTGTTCGATTCACGATCTGAATGCTGCCATGGAATACGCGACGCAGCTCCAGGCACAACGCCAAAAGCATCAGGCGCGTCTGGAGATCGTCATGCGCACCTATTTTGAAAAACCGCGCACCGTCGTGGGATGGAAAGGCCTGATTTCCGATCCTGACTTGAATGGAAGTTACCGCGTCAATTATGGGCTTGAACTGGCGCGTCGCTTGCTATTGCAGGTGAACGAACTGGGAGTACCGACCGCCACAGAGTTTCTTGATATGGTCACCGGCCAGTTTATTGCCGATCTGATCAGTTGGGGAGCGATTGGCGCGCGTACCACCGAAAGCCAAATCCATCGGGAAATGGCTTCTGCGCTCTCTTGTCCGGTCGGCTTTAAAAATGGTACGGATGGCAATACTCGCATTGCCGTTGACGCTATTCGCGCCTCCCGCGCCAGCCATATGTTTCTCTCGCCGGATAAAGACGGACAGATGACTATCTACCAGACGAGTGGCAACCCGTATGGGCACATCATCATGCGCGGCGGTAAAAAACCGAACTACCACGCTGAAGATATTGCCGCCGCCTGCGACACGTTGCATGAATTTGATCTGCCGGAACATCTGGTCGTCGACTTCAGCCACGGCAACTGTCAAAAACAGCATCGCCGCCAGTTAGAGGTATGTGATGATATTTGCCAGCAGATTCGTAATGGCTCCACGGCAATTGCCGGGATTATGGCAGAGAGTTTTTTACGGGAAGGCACGCAAAAAATTATCAGCGGTCAACCATTAATCTATGGTCAGTCCATTACCGATCCCTGCCTGAACTGGGAAGATACGGAAGTTTTGTTGGAAAAACTTGCCGCGGCGGTAGACAGCCGCTTTTAATAGCTCGCCCATCCTGCCGGGATGGGCGTTTCTTCGATGCGTTACCCGCCCTTTTCTCTCCGCGCGCGTATATCACTCCACAGAATTAGCACTTGCTGTTATCGCATTAATTATTGATAATAATAATCATTGTGAGTTTGATTATTAATAAATAGCATGTCGCGTATGGATAACACCGAGCTGCCTCACCCTAAGGAAATGGACAATGAAACGCTTCTCCCTGCCGCTGAACGGCGCGTCAACAGTCAGGCGCTATTAGGTCCGGACGGCAAAGTCATTATCGATCACAATGGTCAGGAGTATCTGTTGCGTAAAACTCAGGCTGGTAAGCTACTGTTAACCAAATAACGCTCCGCCAGCAGACGATGCTGCTGGCATCTGGCTAACTTGAACAACTGACCTCCAGCCGTTTTCCCCACTCCGGCGGTCGGCTGGCATAGTCATCATCTCGATCGGTAAAAGGTTGACGTAAAACTTCATGCAACCGATGCAGTTCCGCCATGTCTCCTTGTTCAGCCGCATCTATCGCGCGTTGCGCCAGCCAGTTGCGCAACACAACCGCAGGATTCACGCGTTGCATCTGCTGCTGGCGCAGCGCGTCATCCACCGCCTCTGTGCGCAATCGCGCCCGGTAGCGGTCGAACCAGGCATCGAACGCCGCGCGATCGATAAACGTATCCCGCAACGGCGAGGAAGCGCTCTGTTGCTCCGTATGGCTTAACATCCGAAATGTACGGGTATAGTCACTCCCTTCGCGCGCCATCAGACTAAACAATTCATTCAGTAAAGCGTTATCGTCTTTTTGCTCGGTAAAGAACCCCAGCTTCTGGCGCATTCGCTGCCCATAGTGCGTTAACAACGCGTCCTGGTAGCGATCCAGCGCTCTGTTTAACGCGTTGATCTCAATAAAAGGGGTTAACGTCTGCGCCAGACGTTGTAAATTCCACAGCGCCACCGACGGTTGATTATCGAAGCGGTAACGTCCCTGATGATCGGAATGGTTACCAATGAAGCCGGGATCGTAGTCATCGAGAAAACCAAAGGGACCATAGTCGATGGTCAGCCCCAGAATCGACATGTTATCCGTATTCATAACACCGTGCGCAAAACCGACGGTTTGCCACTCGGCGATGAGTCTTCCGGTACGCGCCGCCACCTCTTCAAACCACAAAGCATATTTTTCCGGGACATCCTGCCATTGCGGCCAGTAATGACGAATAGCGAAATCAGCCAGTTGCTGAACTTTTTCCGGTTCACGGCGGTAGTAGAAATGTTCGAAATGACCAAAACGCATATGACTTTGCGCCAGACGCATTAACATCGCGCCCGTTTCCTGCGTCTCTCGCTGAACCGGCGTATCGCTGGCTACGATAGATAACGCGCGCGTAGTGGGAATACCCAGATAATGCATGGCTTCGCTGGCAAGACTTTCTCGTATGGTTGAACGCAGGACGGCGCGTCCATCCCCCATTCGCGAATAGGGTGTTAATCCGGCGCCTTTCAGATGCCAGTCGAGGGTCGAGCCATCCGCCAGAAGCTGTTCGCCCAGCAAAATACCGCGTCCGTCGCCGAGCTGCCCCGCCCAGACGCCGAACTGATGCCCGCTATATACCTGCGCGACAGGCGACATACCGGGTAATAAGGTTTCGCCGCCCCAAACGCCAGCGCCATTAGTAGCGTCAAATAACGACGCGGGAATGGCTAACTGCTGCGCCAGTTCGTCGTTATACCAAATCAGTCGCGCATTTTTTAACGGTGTGGGTAAAAGCGCGGTATACGTTGCTGGCAGTTCATCGCGCCAACGGGCAGTAAAAGACAGGGTCATAGGGCCTCCTGTCTTCAGTGTAGACGGTTAATCACCGGTTAAACACCGGCAAACAGAAAGGTTATCGCTGAACGAGTTTAATGAGCTGGCTTACCGGCACCGGAGGCCATAGTCCGCCCTGGAATGCGCTAAACCCCAATGGCGCTGCGCGCGCAAACATCGCCTCAGTATCAATACCGGCAATCATCAGCGACTCGCAGCTGGAGGAGATCTGGGCAACGATGGCGTGCATGAATGGTTCGAATGAGATCATTTCAGCTCGCTGCTGAATAAAATTTTTATCCAACATGACTCGTTTGAAAAGCCCATCGAAAATAGCTTTAGTCGACGCCTCGCCTGCCCCAAAATTTGCCAGCATTAATGGGAAATGCATTGCCAGATTAGCTAACGTTTCATTGTTTTTGCCCTAGTTTAACCCAGGATAATTCTCATTTATAGCTAATTCAAGAAACGGAAAGCGCGCTGCCCGGGAAAAAAGTTCGCTATCTAATAATAATAAGTCACTAATTGCAGGCGGTAAATTAAGCCATGCAATAAGTTTATGCTGAATAAAAAAGTGCTGACAGGTTTCTAACAACGCCAGTTTTTCAACAAACAGACAGTATTGTTCCTCCACCGAAAGGCGAGGCGCTACCAACTCAGTCGGCATCCGCACGGCGCCGTCTTCAGCGGCAAACGTTGCAATAATCTCTAAACCAACAAGCCGAGCGTTTTCATCCATGACGGGAAGGAAAAAGAGTTCGGAATGGTAAAGCTCATCAAGTGAAGCAATCATTACGCCAGTCCCATGGTTAGGGCGCTATTCGCCATCCAGTCACTACGGACGGAAACAGACGTAACTTCAGATACTAATTGAAGCGTCATCATTTTTCTTGTTTACCGGTGAACCGGTTCCTTTTTTTAACTTACTCTGATTATAAACCAATATTCAATCTTGTACTTTTAACAGGGCGTGAACACGCCCGTTTTTAATAAAAGTACGTTTGTAAATGCTACGGTTATATCATTATATATGATGACAACAGATGTCATAAGTTCAACCGGCGATATGTTAAAAATAGACTATAAAATTTATATCGTCTGCGGGGTTAAATTCGCCGTGCCTGCCAGAAGTTTTTTCGCCAGTACACATTATCCAGCGATGAACGCATCACGCCACGACTGGTAGAGGCATGAATAAACTCATTATTTGTATCGTAAATACCAACATGTAAACCACTTTCGCCCGAACCGGTTTTAAAGAAAACCAAATCTCCGGGCAGCAATTCATCTTTATCGATTCTGGTGCCGATTTTTGATTGTTCACGCGTATCACGAGGCAACTGCAAATCAAACTTGTCGCGCATAGTGACTACCACAAAGCCGGAACAGTCCACGCCTCTGCGACTCATGCCGCCGTAACGGTATGGCGTACCGCGCCAGGACTGCAACTGATCGTTCAGACCCGCAATGACGGTAATGGAGTCTGATAATCTGGCATTTGGCGCCGGTGCCCGATGAGTACTGCATCCTGCCAGGAACAATGCTGTGATAACAAGAAGCCAAAAACGCATGCCGCAACAATCCTCTGTTTTTATTTTGGTATTAATTTAGCGTCGAAATTACCTGCTTTTCAAGAAACGATTTTACTTAAGTGGCCGAAATGAGCATTGGATGCCCCTCGACGTCGAGTCGTCGAAAGCGCAGACCGTAGGCTTGCGCCAGATAAGAGGGGGTGAGCACCTCTTCCCGGCGGCCGCAGGCAATGAGTTTACCGCGCTTTAGTAACCAGGCTTTATGCGCATGGCGCAGCGTGTGGTTCAGATCGTGGCTACTCATCACAATCGCAATTCCTGCCTGACACAAATGATGTAACACCCGATCCAAAGCGTTTTGTTGCGCAACATCGAGACTGTTCATCGGCTCATCAAGCAGCAATAATTGACCGACCGGATTAGCGTCGGGATGAATTTGTAGTACAACGGCAGCAAGGCGAACACGCTGCCACTCGCCACCGGAAAGCTGATTCACGCTTCGCCCCAGTTTGTCGCCCAATCCAAGCATATCGGCCACCTCGTTAAGCTGCCCGGTTCGCGTTTTATCAGGTTGATGCAATGTCAGGTAATGCCAGACCGGCATAGCGAACGGCGGATTTTGCTGTTGCGCAAGATAAGCGCGGTGTTGGGCAAGCGTTGCCGTCGCCCATGCCTCCAGCGGCGCTCCGCCAAACCTGATGCTCCCCTCGCCGGAGGTTAACCCTGCCATACGCGCCAGTAGCGTGCTTTTCCCGGCACCGTTCGGCCCGACAAGATGAAGGATCTCTCCTGCGCTTACTTCGCCGGAAAGCGGCCCCAGGCGGGTGCTCTCGGCGACATCCTTTAATTGCATCAATTGAGACATTATTTTGCCAACGCGATTTTTATGCTTTCCATCACAATAGGATCTTCAGGCGTCATATCCGGCGAAAAACGCTGTACCACCTGACCATCCCGGCCTACCAAAAATTTTTCAAAATTCCACAGAATATCATCCGGATAGAGTGGCGTACGCCCTTTGCTTACCATCCGTTCGTAAAAGCCGCTCTTCTCCGGCGCGACTGCCGTTGGCGCAGCGGCTATCAGTTTTTGATACAGCGGATGGCGCGCGTCGCCATTCACATCAATTTTACTGAACATCGGGAACGTGACGCCCCAGGTGCTGGCACAATAGGTTTTAATCTCCTCTTCGCTGCCTGGCTCCTGCCCCATAAACTGGTTGCAGGGAAAACCCAACACGACAAACCCCTGATCTGCCCACGCCTTCTGGATATTTTCCAACTGTTCATATTGCGGCGTCAGGCCACATCTGGAGGCGACGTTTACAATGAGCAGCACTTTTCCGGCGTATTTTTCAAGTGTAGTGACCTCTCCATCAATCGTCGTAACGTGAGTATTAAGAAGCGAGTTTTGCATGGTGTCTCCCTAATGTCGGTAGAATAGCGGGTTTCATCGTTAGCCTTTAATCATAGACTGCGAATGATGAAAGCAGTTGTTTACCGATGCGCTAACGCGCGGATTTGAGCAGCAGCCAGATAAACACTGGCGCCCCCAATGTGGCGGTGACCACCCCGATAGGCAGTTCAGCTGACGCAAGCGTCAGTCGGGCGACCACATCAGCCAATAGCAGGGCGATAGCCCCGGCCAGCGCGCAGCCGGGAAGTAAAACCCGGTGATCGGTTAAACCACATAAACGCAGGATGTGCGGAATAACCAGACCGATAAAACCAATCGCCCCCGCCATCGCCACGCTGACGCCCACCATCCAGCCGGTGGCGATGACCAACAAATTGCGCCAGAACCACAGCGGCAGGCCAAGCTGCCGCGCCGAGGTTTCCCCTAGCGCCAGCATATTCAGCGGTTGCGACTGGCAACATATCCAGATCAGTACCGGGATGAGCGCAATCATTAGCCAGCTCTGCTGCCAGTCAACGCCGCCAAATCCTCCCATCATCCAGTACATTAATTGCCGCAGATCGAAAGAGGTGGAAAAATAGATAGCCCACGTCATCAGCGCGCTACAGATAATGCCTAGCGCGACGCCCGCCAACAACAAGCGGCTGGTAGAAAGATGGCGACGCGCAAAACGCAGCAGGATTAACGTAATAATGAGCGCGCCGGCTATAGCGCACAGCCCCAGCGCCCATCCTGGCAGTTGCCCCTGCCCCAGTAAGACGGCGGCAATAAGCCCAACACCGGCCCCATTCGAAACGCCGAGCAGGCCCGGTTCAGCAAGTGGATTTTCAAACAGCGCCTGCATCACGGCGCCAGATAGCGCCAGCGCAGCGCCAACCAGCAATACCGCAAGCGTGCGGGGAAGGCGAATTTGCCAGACAAACAGTTCCCCCCGGGCGCTTAACCAGTCACCGGGGGCAATCCACTGTTCGCCTGCGCATAAGCTCAGAAGTGTAGCCAGTAGCACCAGCAGTGACAGGCTCAGAAGCCAGCGAACGTTTCGTCGCTGTTGTTGGCGGGCAAAAGTCAGCATGTTATCCATTCAGCTGAAAAGAGGTAGCGTGATTTTACGGTGGGTATCCTTTACTTGAAAGAAAAAAGGCCGCAATGCGGCCTTTTTAGTTATACGGGTCATCTTTCAGGCTGACAGATACGCTGTCATCCCGCTGATCTACTTTCGGGATGGCAGCGTATCTGCCGCAATACACCCTGATGGATGTTATGCCTGGATCTGATTACTCTTCTTTGGGCGAAGCGTTTTCGACCCGGCTCTTTAACTTCTGCCCGGGTCTGAAGGTCACCACGCGCCGTGCTGTAATAGGAATATCTTCACCCGTTTTCGGGTTACGCCCCGGACGTTGATTTTTATCACGCAGATCGAAGTTACCAAAACCAGAGAGTTTCACCTGCTCACCGTTTTCCAGAGCACGACGGATCTCTTCGAAAAACAGTTCAACCAGTTCTTTGGCATCCCGCTTGCTAAGCCCAAGCTTATCAAACAGATATTCTGACATTTCAGCTTTTGTAAGCGCCATAGGTTCAATCCCTCAATGATGCCTGGAATCGCTCTTTTAATGCCTCTACACATTTGGCGACGGTAGCGGCAATCTCCTCTTCTTCGAGTGTACGGTTGGTATCCTGAAGGATCAGGCTGATAGCGAGGCTCTTATAACCCTCCGCAACACCCTTACCGCGGTACACGTCAAATAAGTTTACGCCAACTACCTGATTTACGCCAACTTTCTTACATTCGGATAAAATATCCGCTGCGGGAACGTTTTCTGCAACAACAACCGCAATATCGCGACGGTTGGCCGGGAAGCGTGAAATCTCCCGCGCCTGCGGCACGATACGGTCTGCGAGCTTATTCCATTCCAGTTCAAACACCAGCGTACGACCATTCAGATCCAGTTTACGTTCCAGTTCAGGGTGAACAACCCCAATAAAACCAATACGTTCATCTTTCAGATAAATCGCCGCAGACTGTCCCGGATGCAGAGCCGGATTCATCTCCGCCTTAAACTGGATATCACCCAGTTTGCCGGTTAAATCCAATACTGCTTCCAGATCGCCTTTCAAATCATAGAAATCAACGGTCTCTTTTGCCAGGTTCCAGTGCTCATCATAGCGGTTACCGCAAATCACGCCAGCCAGCATCAGATCCTGTCGAATACCCAGATTGGCTTGTGTATCCGGAACGAAACGTAAACCGGTTTCAAAAATACGCACGCGATTCTGCTGACGGTTTTGGTTATAGACCACCGTCGCCAACAATCCGCTCCACAGAGACAGACGCATCGCCGACATCTCAACAGAGATAGGGTTTGGCAGCAGCAGCGCTTCTGCGCCTGGATGGATGAGCTGTTGTACTTTAGGATCGACAAAGCTATAGGTAATCACTTCCTGATAGCCTTTGTCGTTCAGCATGGTTTTAACCCGCTTCAACGACAGATCGGCTTCACGGTGCGTTCCCATGATTAAACCGGCCTGGATTGGCTCGTCCGGAATATTGTTATAGCCGTAAACGCGGGCCACCTCTTCCACCAGATCTTCTTCAATCTCCATATCGAAACGCCAGGTCGGCGCCACGGCTTTCCACTCGTCCTGCCCTTCGGTCACTTCACAGCCCAGACGACGCAGAATATCACTGACCTGCTCATCCGCAATATGATGCCCGATCAGGCGATCCAGTTTACTGCGACGCAGAGTAATGGTGGCGCGTTTCGGCAACGTTGCTTCGTTGCTCACATCAATTATCGGACCCGCATCACCGCCACAGATATCAAGAAGCAGACGAGTAGCGCGCTCTATCGCTTTATATTGCAGCGCCGGGTCCACCCCGCGCTCGTAGCGGTGAGACGCATCGGTATGCAGACCGTGGCGGCGAGCGCGACCGGTGATAGACAGCGGATTAAAGTACGCACACTCCAGCAGCACATTTTGCGTTTCGCCGTTCACGCCGGAATGTTCGCCGCCAAAAATACCGGCTATCCCCAGCGCCTTATGGTGATCGGCGATCACCAGCGTGTCCGCATTTAACGTCGCTTCGCTACCGTCCAGCAGGACGACGGTTTCACCCTCTTTTGCCATCCGCACGACAATACCGCCATCAATGCGATCTTTATCGAAAGCATGCATTGGCTGACCCAGTTCGAGCAGCACATAGTTCGTGACGTCAACCACCGCATCGATGGAGCGAATACCGCAGCGACGCAGTTTCTCTTTCATCCACAGCGGCGTCGGCGCGTTAACATTGATACCTTTTACCACCCGGCCAAGATAGCGTGGACACGCATCAGCGGCCTCTACTGTAATCGGCAGCGTATCGCTGATGGTTGCCGTAACCGGCGCCATTTCAGGCTCCTGGAGCGGCGCTTTGTTCAGTACCGCCACATCACGCGCAACGCCGATGATACCTAAGCAATCCGCACGGTTCGGCGTGACGCTAATTTCGATGGTATTGTCGTCGAGCTTCAGGTATTCACGGATATCGGTACCCAGCGGCGCATCCGCCGGCAGTTCGATAATGCCGCTGTGATCGTCGGAAATCCCCAGTTCGGAGAAGGAGCACAGCATCCCTTCAGACGGTTCGCCGCGCAGTTTCGCCGCTTTAATTTTGAAATCGCCCGGCAGAATAGCGCCAATGGTGGCCACCGCTACTTTCAGCCCCTGACGACAGTTTGGCGCGCCGCAGACGATATCCAACAGGCGTTCTCCGCCAACGTTGACTTTCGTTACACGCAATTTGTCAGCGTTCGGATGCTGGGCGCACTCAACCACTTCCCCAACCACAACGCCATTGAAGCTTCCCGCGACCGGCTCAACGCCGTCTACTTCCAGGCCAGCCATCGTAATCTGGTTAGCCAACGCATCGCTATCAATTGCCGGGTTAACCCACTCGCGTAACCACAGTTCGCTGAATTTCATTGTTTTATCCTGCCTTTATTTAAACTGTTTAAGGAAACGCAGATCGTTTTCGAAGAATGAACGCAGGTCGGTGACGCCATAACGCAACATGGTCAGACGTTCCATCCCCATACCAAAAGCGAAGCCAGAATAGATTTCCGGATCGATACCGACATTACGCAGCACATTCGGATGCACCATCCCGCAGCCCAGCACTTCCAGCCATTTGCCGTTTTTACCCATCACATCCACTTCCGCAGAAGGTTCGGTAAACGGAAAATAAGAAGGACGGAAGCGAATCTGCAGATCCTCCTCAAAGAAATTACGCAGGAAGTCGTGCAGCGTACCTTTGAGGTTGGTGAAGCTGATGTTGGTATCAACAATCAGACCTTCCATCTGATGGAACATCGGAGTATGCGTCTGGTCGTAGTCATTACGGTATACACGGCCCGGCGCAATAATACGGATCGGCGGTTGCTGCGCTTTCATCGTCCGGATCTGGACGCCAGACGTCTGGGTCCGCAGCAAACGGGTCGCGTCAAACCAGAAGGTATCATGATCGGCGCGGGCCGGGTGATGACCCGGAATGTTTAACGCATCGAAGTTATGGTAGTCATCTTCAATTTCCGGGCCAGTCGCTACGGTAAAACCAAGCTCGCCGAAGAAACTTTCAATACGGTCAATGGTACGCGTGACCGGATGCAGACCACCGTTCTCAATACGGCGCCCCGGCAGGGAGATATCGATGGTTTCAGCGGCCAGACGGGCGTTAAGCGCTGCGCTTTCCAGCTCGGCTTTACGTGCGTTAAGCGCCTGTTGTACCTGCTCTTTCGCGGCGTTAATGACTGCCCCGGCTGCCGGACGCTCTTCCGGCGGCAGATCGCGTAGGGTAGTCATCTGAAGGGTTAAATGCCCTTTCTTGCCCAAATATTCGACGCGTACATTGTCTAACGCGGCAACATCTGACGCCTGGTTAATGGCGGCCGCTGCATTGGCAACCAGCTCTGCGAGATGTGACATGGTTTTCCTCATTGTGTCGGTGAAGACACCGGTTCATTGGACGTAATCTCTCGATTTCAGATACAAAAAAAGCCTCCATCAGGAGGCTTTTTTGCGCTGTTTTTCGTTTCGTTTTTCACGCGCTAGCCTCCTGGGATCAGGTGCTAAAGTAAAAAAAGAAACGGAAAATAGCAGCGTTCATGCTTGCGTTACCTTATGTGGTAAAACCGAATATCCTTTATTGAAAAGGGTTACAGGTCAATTGTCAACTCACTGAACAGTAAATAAAAGAGAGGGAGCCAGGCTCCCTCTTTTCACTGGCTTATGCCAGAGCTGCTTTCGCTTTTTCAACCAGCGCGGTGAACGCGACTTTGTCGAATACGGCGATATCAGCCAGGATCTTACGGTCGATTTCAACAGAGGCTTTTTTCAGGCCGTTGATGAATTTGCTGTAAGAAATACCGTTCTGACGTGCTGCTGCGTTGATACGCGCAATCCACAGTTGACGGAACTGACGCTTACGTTGACGACGGTCACGGTAAGCATACTGACCAGCTTTGATAACTGCCTGGAAGGCAACGCGGTATACGCGAGAACGCGCACCGTAGTAGCCTTTGGCTTGTTTCAAAATTTTCTTGTGACGTGCGCGTGCAATTACACCACGTTTTACGCGAGCCATATGTGCTCTCCTGTATCTATTCTAATTAAAAAGTTAAAAACGTTAACGGCTTATGCGTACGGCAGGCACGCGATAACCAGGCCCAGATCGCCTTTAGAAACCATGGCTTTCGGACGCAGGTGACGTTTACGTTTAGTCGCTTTTTTGGTCAGAATGTGACGCAGGTTAGCGTGCTTGTGCTTAAAACCACCTTTACCGGTTTTTTTGAAGCGCTTAGCAGCACCGCGTACGGTCTTAATTTTTGGCATTTTAATAACTTCCACTTCGCATTGTTAATAAACGAAACATAGGCGAACAAAACCTGTGAAGCCCGAAGGCTTCACAGAATTGTTACTTGAAGGCCTTACTGTTTCTTCTTAGGAGCAAGCACCATGATCATCTGACGGCCTTCGATCTTCGTTGGGAAGGATTCGACCACTGCCAGTTCTTGCAAATCGTCTTTCACGCGATTAAGCACTTCCATACCGATTTGCTGGTGGGCCATTTCACGACCGCGGAAACGCAGCGTGATTTTGGCCTTATCGCCCTCTTCGAGAAAGCGAATCAGGCTGCGGAGTTTTACCTGATAGTCGCCTTCATCTGTCCCAGGACGGAATTTAATTTCCTTCACCTGGATAACTTTTTGCTTTTTCTTCTGTTCCTTAGAAGACTTACTCTTTTCATAGAGGAATTTGCCGTAATCCATTATACGACAAACCGGCGGCTCGGCGTTAGGGCTGATTTCGACTAAGTCTACTCCGGCTTCTTCAGCTTTTTCCAGAGCTTCTCTCAGACTCACAATACCAAGCTGCTCGCCTTCCAGACCTGTTAAGCGAACTTCTTGCGCGCGAATTTCGCTATTAATACGATTCGGACGCGCCGTTTGAACTCGTTTTCCGCCTTTAATACTTTATTCCTCCAGTTGTTGAAGACTGCGGCTGCGAATCTCTTGTTGCAGCTTCTCAATCACGTCATTTACGTCCAGACTGCCCAGGTCTTTACCGCGGCGGGTGCGAACGGCAACTTTGCCTGCTTCCACCTCTTTATCACCACAGACCAACATATAAGGGACACGACGTAAAGTGTGCTCGCGGATTTTAAAGCCAATCTTCTCATTTCTCAAGTCTGCTTTTACACGAATGCCCGCATTTTGTAGTTTCTGCGTCAATTCGTTAACGTATTCAGACTGCGAATCGGTAATATTCATCACGACTACCTGAACAGGCGCGAGCCATGTCGGGAAGAAACCAGCGAACTCTTCGGTCAGGATACCGATGAAGCGTTCCATCGACCCAAGAATCGCACGGTGAATCATTACCGGCACCTTACGCTCGTTGTCTTCGCCTACATAGGAGGCGCTCAGACGAGACGGTAAGGAGAAGTCCAGCTGTACTGTACCGCACTGCCATGCACGATCGAGGCAGTCATATAAGGTAAATTCAATTTTCGGACCGTAGAATGCGCCTTCACCCAGTTGATACTCAAACGGGATATTATTTTCTTCCAGCGCAACTGCCAGATCCGCCTCAGCACGATCCCACATCTCATCGCTGCCGATACGCTTGTCAGGACGAGTGGAAAGCTTGACGACGATCTTCTCGAAGCCAAAGGTGCTGTACATATCGTAGACCATACGAATACAAGCGTTAACTTCATCGCGGATCTGCTCTTCGGTGCAGAAGATATGCGCATCATCCTGCGTAAAGCCGCGTACGCGCATCAGACCATGCAGCGCGCCTGATGGCTCGTTACGGTGGCAGCTACCGAATTCCGCCATACGCAGCGGCAAATCACGATAGGATTTCAGACCCTGGTTAAAGATCTGAACGTGGCCCGGGCAGTTCATCGGCTTGATGCAATATTCGCGGTTTTCTGAGGACGTGGTGAACATCGCATCTTTATAGTTGTCCCAGTGCCCGGTTTTTTCCCACAGCACACGGTCCATCATGAACGGGCCTTTAACTTCTTGATACTGGTACTCTTTGAGTTTAGAACGAACAAAGACCTCCAGCTCGCGGAAGATAGTCCAGCCGTCGTTATGCCAGAACACCATGCCCGGCGCTTCTTCCTGCATATGATACAGGTCGAGCTGCTTACCAATTTTACGATGGTCGCGTTTTGCGGCCTCTTCCAGGCGCTGCAGATAAGCGTTCAGAGCTTTTTTATCTGCCCATGCCGTACCGTAAATACGCTGCAGCATCTTATTATTGCTGTCACCGCGCCAGTATGCGCCGGCAGTTTTCATTAGTTTAAAGTGATGGCAGAAACGCATATTCGGCACGTGCGGACCACGACACATGTCGACATATTCTTCATGATGGTACAAGCCTGGCTTATCATCATGGGCGATATTTTCATCAAGAATAGCGACTTTGTAGCTTTCACCACGCTTCACGAAGGTTTCACGCGCTTCGTGCCAGCTGACTTTCTTCTTGATAACGTCGTAATTTTTCTCGGCGAGCTCATGCATCCGCTTTTCGAGCGCTTCGACATCTTCCTGAGTTAGCGTGCGGTCAAGATCAACGTCATAGTAAAAACCGTTGTCGACAACCGGGCCGATCGCCATTTTCGTGTGCGGCCAAAGTTGCTTGATAGCGTGACCTAACAGATGCGCGCAAGAGTGACGAATGATCTCCAGACCCTCTTCATCTTTTGCGGTGATGATGGCAAGCGTCGCATCATTTTCAATCAGATCGGAAGCATCAACCAGCTCGCCATTCACACGGCCCGCAATGGTGGCTTTCGCCAGGCCAGGACCAATGTCCAGAGCAACATCCATCGGGCTTACAGGGTGGTCATAATGGCGTTGGCTGCCATCAGGAAGAGTAATAACAGGCATGTAATATCCTTATTTGCAGTGGTGACCCATACGCAAGATCACATACAAAGAGAAAATGAATTTATTGACAGTGAGTTGTGTATCCATCTAGCCAACCATTGCTAAATTGGCGCACAACCTTCGACACAGACGAAAATCGCTATTTTCGTCCGGCATGACGATGGTAACACTAAAAAAAGGGAGATTGCATCACTCTGTAGCAAATCAAGGCCCTTGACAGAGTTTCTCCGTTATCTTTCCACGCGCTGTATAGCGCTTCTCATCGACAACCTAACCTCTGCGCCAGACTCCCCTTTGTTGTTTTCACCTCGCTGGCTACCGCTTCAGGCAAGGCAGACCACAGCGTCAGCACTGGCTTCGTTTTATGTTCGATAGCCTCCACGGTAACCTGATAGTCGCAAAAATTCGCCGAACGGGGCGTATTCTGATCCATAATAAACGCAGCGTAATTTCCTTCACTTTTTGACGGCGCCGTTCCGGTGAATAAAACCTTCCAGTACCCGCTGGGAATTTCTACCGTCGCATCTTCTGGCAATGTGGCGATATGCCGCTCAAAAAGGGGGCCGGTCACTACGTGCACTACAGATACATCAGCCTGTTTGGCAAGTTCGCGCACCCGGTTTTCCAGTGCAGCCCATGCTCCCTGGTTCAGGGCGGATTTCTGCGGCGTAATATTCGATAAATAATTTAACGACGGCCAGTCCGAAACGCCGCCCAATCCTGCCAACGGCGCCTGGTGTCCCCTGTCGACTTTTAATAGCGTATGGGCATTTTTATAGGCCGAAGGGGCCAACGTATCCGAGGGCGGTAAATCGGGGTCCTGCGCCCAGTTCCGCGGGCGACCGCTTGCCTGGCTGGTCTTTGTCACGCTATAGGCAACCCAGTTGGCAAATTTCGTGGCGCTATTATTATTGAGCGTATAGACATGGCGATAGATTGTTTGTTGACTTCCTCCTTGAGGACAGCCAACGCTACAGTTATCAGGTTGCTGAACGAGTACGTTACGATGGGGTAACTCGGGTGCCGATGTTGTATCCTGGGGAGGATACGATGTAGTACATGCGCTTAATAATACTACGGGCAGTAATTTTAGCAGATTAATGGTCTTATTCACTTTTGCTTCCTTAATAATAACTGCCCTAATAATTCAGATAGTAATAATTTGGTTATATTACCCTGACAGCCGTTAGATACTCTCATCATTAAAGACAACACTATCACGGTAAAAATTAATAACAGATAAACATCGAAGCCATCATAGAAAATGAGCTCAAAAGAACACAACGTGATATTCATATTGATACCAAAAAACATCGTATTATATGCATAATCGTGAAGCCAATAATTTCTCGCACTCAGATAGCGAATGAAAAATGGATATTCAATAATATCTGGCGCATGTTTTTCAACACCATTTTTCAACATTAAGGCAACGTATCCTCTCAATGACTCGCTGCTGGCAGGAGTTTAGTTATATTTAAAGGTTTAATAAGCACTGCGCATCATGCTGCTGTGCTTATTACTTTGTAAAGATAAGAGTATTCACTTTCATATTCAGGGGTAAAAAGTGAACAAATACAGCTATTGCGCAACGATGATTGCCGCCATACTCAGTACGACCACAATGGCCAATGCCAGTAGCCTTGCTATTTCAGTGGCGAATGATGATGCAGGTATATTTCAACCATCCTTAAATGCCCTTTATGGGCACAAGGCTGCAGACCGGGGTGATTATACTGCCGGGCTCTTTTTAGGCTACAGCCACGATCTCACTGACGCCAGTCAACTCTCTTTTCATATCGCGCAAGATATTTATTCTCCATCAGGCGCCAATAAGAGAAAGTCTGAAGCCGTCAAAGGCGACCGCGCGTTCAGCGCCTTTCTTCATACCGGACTGGAGTGGAATTCATTAGCCACCAATTGGTTACGTTATCGTTTAGGTACCGATATTGGCGTTATTGGTCCTGACGCAGGCGGTCAGGAGGTTCAGAATCGGGCGCATCGAATAATAGGCGCAGAAAAATACCCTGCCTGGCAGGATCAAATTGAAAACCGTTATGGTTACACGGCAAAAGGAATGGTGTCCCTTACGCCAGCTATTGATATTCTAGGTGTCAATGTGGGCTTCTATCCAGAAGTCTCTGCTGTCGGCGGCAATCTCTTCCAGTATTTGGGGTACGGCGCAACCGTTGCGCTGGGAAATGATAAGACCTTCAACTCTGATAATGGGTTTGGGTTACTGTCCCGCCGAGGGTTAATACACACTCAAAAAGAGGGATTGATCTATAAAGTATTTGCTGGCGTTGAGCGCAGGGAAGTTGATAAAAACTACACGTTACAGGGGAAAACGCTGCAAACAAAAATGGAAACGGTGGATATTAATAAAACCGTGGATGAATATCGCGTCGGTGCCACCATCGGCTATTCTCCCGTCGCATTTTCTCTTTCTTTAAACAAAGTCACGTCGGAATTTCGCACCGGAGACGACTATTCTTATATCAACGGCGACATCACCTTCTTCTTCTGAGGCGTCACCACGGAATAACCGGGTTACGTAACGTAACCCGGCGCAATATTACATCTTATAGCCCAGCGTTACCGTAGTGCGGCGATCGGTATGTTCAGGCGCTGATTCAGGCGGCTGCGAGTTCCACGTTAAATTATACCCCACCTTTAGACCAAAATGTTCGTTAATGGCGACATTGAGGGCTGTTTCCGAATTTAGTGTGGTGTCTTCTGCGCCAAATACTGACACCCCCTGTGTAAACTTAGCATTGTCAGTTAACTGCCAGGCATAGCTGCCGGAAGCATAACCCAACGGCTGCGTTTCAGTGGTATCGTCCGTATGTTCGTCATAGCGAACCCCTGGACCGAATTCAAAACGGAAGCTGTGCACTGGACCATTAAGGAACTGCCGCCCGTAACCGGCGGTCAGTACGTCGCGCTGACGATAACCGTTGAAACGGTCTGTCAGCCAACTGGCCTGGCCAAAGGTATAATCATAATCCGTCATATTAAAACGGTTACGCGCGCCTACCGCATATTTTTCTGAAGAGCGTTCATCATTAGAGGAGGTATTGCTGGCATTGCCCCATAATGACCAGGCGGTACGTTGTCCATACCAGGTCATCGCTGTGTCAGCCGTTAAGGAAGAACTTTTAGTATTGCCTGACTGAGCAAGGTAGCCCGCATTCAGATTACCTTCAAAAGGTTTTTTCGCGGTAGAGGGATCATCCATGACAGTAAAAACGGAATCATCGGCGGCGGCATACAGAGACGCGAACACGCCACCCGCCAGCATAACTACAGCGGGTACTGCCTTCAAAAGCTTCATTTATATAGAGTCCGTACAACTAAAAAAGAGACCACGACGGTCCCGGAAACTTTCATAGGGATCAATGACAAACGCCCCTGGAAAGGTAGCGAATTATAAGAAGCCCCGAATAACATAGCAATCAATTACTATTTCATTTTTTGAATAAGAACCCTCCCGAAGCATTCATTTATTTATATAACTTTACATCGTACTTCTTTAAATAAAGATCCGGAAAATCATATTGTTAATTCCTTCACTTTCCGGGGATTAAGTGCCAGACTGAAATCAGCCTAACAGGAGGTAACGATGGTACGTATCTATACGTTGACGCTTGCGCCCTCTCTCGATAGCGCAACAATCACGCCGCAAATTTATCCCGAAGGTAAACTGCGGTGCTCCGCGCCGGTATTCGAACCCGGCGGCGGGGGTATTAATGTCGCTCGCGCCATTGCGCATCTTGGCGGCGCCGCGACCGCAATTTTCCCGGCTGGCGGCGCTACCGGCGAACATCTGGTCGCACTACTGGCTGACGAAAATGTCCCCGTGTCTACCGTCGATGCGAAAGACTGGACGCGTCAGAACCTGCACGTCCACGTCGAGTCCAGCGGCGAACAATATCGTTTTGTTATGCCCGGTGCCACGCTGGACGATGACGAATTTCGCCAGCTTGAAGAACAGGTACTGGAAATTGAATCCGGGGCAATTCTGGTTATCAGCGGCAGCCTTCCACCCGGCGTTAAGGTCGAGAAACTCACGCAACTGATTTCCGCCGCGCAGAAGCAAGGCATTCGCTGCATTATTGATAGCTCTGGCGACGCGCTCACCGCTGCGTTGGCGCTTGGCGATATCGAACTGGTGAAACCTAACCTGAAAGAATTGAGCGCGTTGGTTAATCGCGATCTGACGCAGCCTGATGATGTGCGTAAAGCGGCCCAGGAATTAGTGCAAAGCGGCAAGGCTCGCCGGGTAGTGGTCTCTCTGGGGCCGCAAGGGGCGCTGGGCATAGACAGTGAGAATTGCATCCAGGTTGTTCCTCCCCCGGTGAAAAGTCAAAGTACTGTTGGCGCAGGCGACAGTATGGTGGGCGCGATGACGTTAAAACTGGCGCAAGACGCGTCGCTGGAAGAGATGGTGCGCTTCGGTGTGGCGGCAGGCAGCGCTGCTACGCTCAATCAAGGTACGCGTCTGTGTTCTCGTGACGATACCCAAAAAATATACGCCTATCTTTCCGCGCAATAATCGTATCCCCCTCGGCGAGGGGGATACCGGAAAATCGGTTAACGGGCGGCGCATCCGCCGCTGTTAAAAACACAGTTGCTCCCAACGAGGTGAACGATGGCCAGTGGCGATATTACCCGTTATGTTATTACCGTAACCTTCCATGAAGATTCCCTGACCGAGATTAACGAACTCAATAATCATCTGACGCGCAGCGGTTTTTTGCTGACATTAACGGACGATGAAGGGAATGTGCATGAGCTCGGTACCAATACGTTTGGCTTTGTTAGCGCTCAGAGCGCTGATGAAATCAAAGCGCTTGTCGCCGGACTTGCGAAAAGCGCGTTAGATAAGGATGTCGACATTACCGTGGCGACCTGGGAGGCGTGGAGTAAAAACGCACAATAAGTGCCATTCCCGCCGCGGCGCGTCCGCGATGTGCGTTAGTTCGTATTTTTCAACCGCATTTTTGCGCTAACCTTATGATCTGGCAGACAACGTGGGGAGAGACATTATGTGGCAAGCTATCAGTCGTCTTTTAAGCGAGCAAGTCGGTGAAGGCGAAATCGAACTGCGTAATGAACTGCCAGGCGGAGAAGTTCATGCCGCATGGCATTTACGTTATGCAGGCCATGATTTTTTCGTAAAGTGCGATGAACGAGAAATGCTTCGCGGTTTTACCGCTGAAGCCGATCAGCTGGAGCTGCTCTCCCGCAGTAAAACCGTTGTTGTGCCTAAGGTATGGGCGGTAGGTTCGGATCGGGATTACAGCTTTTTAGTCATGGACTACCTCTCGCCCCGCCCGCTGGATGCTCATAATGCGTTTATTCTTGGACAACAGCTGGCGCGCCTGCACCAATGGAGCGATCAACCTCAATTCGGCCTCGATTTTGACAACGCGCTCTCTACCACGCCGCAGCCGAATACCTGGCAACGCCGTTGGTCGACTTTTTTCGCCGAACAGCGCATTGGCTGGCAACTTGAACTCGCCGCGGAAAAAGGCATTACCTTTGGTAATATTGACGCCATTGTTGAACATGTTCAGCAACATCTGGCGTCGCATCAACCGCAGCCTTCTCTTTTGCATGGCGATCTATGGTCGGCGAACTGCGCGCTTGGCCCTGACGGCCCCTATATCTTCGATCCAGCCTGCTATTGGGGCGACAGAGAATGCGATCTGGCGATGCTACCGCTGCATACCGATCAGCCACCGCAGATTTATGATGGCTATCAGTCCGTTTCGCCGCTACCGCTGGATTTTCTCGACAGGCAGCCGATTTACCAGCTCTACACCCTGCTTAATCGGGCAAGGCTGTTTGGCGGTCAGCACCTGGCTACTGCGCAAAAAGCGATGGATCGGCTGCTTGCGGTATAGGTACAGCCCATGCCGGATACGGGCTATCCGGCATTTTTCAGTTTACATGAAGCCTAACAAGGAAAAGAAAAAGTAGCCGAGCACGATAATAATGACCGGCAAAATATAGAGCGGGAAAAACTGTAAAAAGATGGTATGGTGCGGCACCACGATACGTGACTCTATCTGCTCACGCGTTAGCCCTTCCGCGCCTTTTGCTTTTTCCAGGATCAACTGATCTTCCACGCCTTCACGTAAAAAACGTGACTGGCGGCTCATTCTGGCGCCGGAATCCTGCATCGCCAGCCCGACAAAAATCAGAATAAAAATGAGCCAGAAACCGATATTCAGGCTTCCCTGAAAATTCGGCGTCGGCGAGTTGTACCAAAAAACATTCAGAAACGGCGTATTCACGCGCATCATGTCTATCATTACGTGGGTAAAATCCAGCATTACCGCATTTATCCCCTCCTGCTTTTCACTGTGCGCATACATAAATTTAAGGACTGAGATGAGCGTGGAAAGCAGTGCCGGAATAAAAATAACCCACCCAACAACTCTTTTTAGGATTGCAATGCGTCCAGCTTGTTGATACGTCATGAGTTCCCCTTGATAAAGACGCGTCGTTTTGGCCTAAGTCTACCTGTTGATTCCCGTTTTCGCCTGATCTTTAAGGGCGATATACTAAGAACATGGTCATAATGAACGCTTAATTCGTTATTTTTTAATCTCAACAGGAGAGGTTGTGATGTCAACCCCACGTCAAATTCTTGCTGCAATTTTCGATATGGATGGACTACTGATCGATTCCGAACCGCTCTGGGATCGCGCTGAACTGGACGTGATGGCAAGTTTAGGCGTAGATATTACTCGGCGCCATGAACTGCCAGACACGCTTGGGCTACGCATTGATATGGTTGTCGATCTCTGGTTTGCGCAGCAACCGTGGAACGGCCCCGATCGCCAGGAAGTGACAAACCGTGTTATTGCCCGCGCGATTACGCTTATCGAAGAGACGCGCCCTCTTTTGCCGGGTGTGCGCGAGGCCGTGGCGCTGTGTAAAGCGCAGGGGCTATTAGTGGGGCTTGCCTCGGCATCGCCGCTGCATATGCTGGAAAAAGTGCTCACCATGTTCGAACTGCGCGACAGTTTTGACGCGCTGGCTTCTGCGGAAAAATTGCCCTACAGCAAACCGCACCCGCAGGTCTATCTGGATTGTGCGGCCAAACTAGGCGTTGATCCATTAACCTGCGTGGCGCTGGAAGATTCGGTGAATGGTTTAATCGCGGCAAAGGCGGCGCGAATGCGCGCCATTGTGGTGCCAGCAGAAGAAAACCAGCATGATCCGCGCTTTGCGCTGGCGAATGTCAAACTTAACTCACTGACAGAGCTGACGGCGGCGCATCTACTCGGTTAAGATGTTTCCGAAACAAAGTCAACGGGCAATTAGCCGCTGAACCAGACGGCAAGCGGCTTTGACAGAGACAAAGAGTTACAACGTCACCACTTCCGCCTACTGTATAAAAACCCTATACTGTATGAATTGACAGTTTGATGGGTTTTATCATGACGGCGGAAGGACACCTTCTTTTTTCTATAGCCAGCGCGGTTTTCGCCAAGAATGCCGAGTTAACGCCCGTCCTTGCGCACGGCGACTGGTGGCATATTATTCCTTCGGCTATTTTGACCTGTCTGCTGCCGGATATCGACCACCCCAAATCTTTTCTTGGCCAGCGCCTGAAATGGGTATCGAAACCGATCGCCCGCGCATTCGGTCACCGGGGGTTTACCCATAGTCTGCTGGCGGTCTTTGCCCTACTGGCGACCTTTTATCTCAAGGTTCCGGATACGTGGATTATCCCGGCGGATGCGCTGCAAGGCATGGTACTCGGCTATTTAAGCCATATCGTCGCGGATATGCTTACCCCCGCAGGCGTTCCCTTACTGTGGCCGTGTCGCTGGCGTTTCCGCCTGCCTATTCTGGCGCCGCGCAAGGGCAATCAACTGGAGCGATTTTTATGTATGGCGTTGTTTGCCTGGGCGGTGTGGATGCCGCAATCCATGCCGGAAAACAACGTCATACGCTGGTCTTCGCAGATGATCACCATCCTGCAAATGCAGTTCAATCGTTTTATAAATCACCAGATTGATTAGTAAATCAACGCCAAAGTCATTTTTGGTATAAACCATTCCATTTGAATATAAGAGCCAGCTCACAGTTCTGCTAATCTTGCGCGAACAGAATCGCTAAAACACAGCGCTTCATAATAAAAAAATCAGGAGAACGGGGATGAATTTTCCATTAATTGCGAACATTGCGGTGTTCGTCATTCTGCTGTTTGTACTGGCGCAGGCCCGTCATAAACAGTGGAGTCTGGCTAAAAAAGTGCTTGTCGGCCTTGTGATGGGCGTGATCTTTGGTCTGGCCCTGCACACCATTTATGGCGCTGACAGTCAGGTGTTAAAAGACTCCATTCAGTGGTTCAATATTGTCGGCAACGGTTATGTGCAATTGCTACAAATGATTGTGATGCCGCTGGTATTCGCCTCTATTTTAAGCGCCGTGGCACGACTGCATAACGCCTCTCAATTGGGGAAAATCAGTTTTCTGACTATCGGCACGCTGCTGTTTACTACCCTTATCGCAGCGCTGGTGGGCGTGCTGGTCACCAATCTGTTCGGACTGACGGCGGAAGGTCTGGTTCAGGGCGGAGCGGAAACCGCGCGTCTGAATGCCATTGAGACGAGCTATGTCGGCAAAGTGGCCGATCTCAGCGTGCCGCAACTGGTGCTGTCTTTTGTACCGAAAAATCCGTTTGCGGATCTGACTGGCGCCAATCCTACGTCTATTATCAGCGTGGTGATTTTCGCCGCATTCCTGGGCGTGGCCGCGCTTAAACTGCTGAAAGATGATGCGCCAAAAGGCGAGCGTGTGCTTGTTGCTATCGATACCCTGCAAAGCTGGGTGATGAAGCTGGTGCGTCTGGTGATGCAACTTACGCCTTATGGCGTACTGGCGCTGATGACGAAAGTGGTTGCCGGCTCCAATCTGCAGGACATTATTAAGCTTGGAAGCTTCGTGGTAGCGTCATATCTTGGTCTGGCGATAATGTTTGTGGTTCACGGCATACTATTGGGCGTGAACGGGATTAGCCCGCTGAAATATTTCCGCAAGGTGTGGCCGGTGCTGACATTTGCCTTTACCAGCCGCTCCAGCGCCGCCTCCATTCCACTTAATGTCGAAGCGCAAACCCGCCGCCTGGGCGTGCCGGAGTCCATCGCCAGCTTTGCTGCCTCTTTTGGCGCGACCATCGGCCAAAACGGTTGTGCCGGTCTTTATCCTGCAATGTTAGCGGTAATGGTTGCGCCGACGGTCGGCATCAACCCCTTAGACCCCGTATGGATAGCCACGCTGGTGGGTATCGTTACCGTAAGTTCGGCGGGTGTTGCCGGCGTTGGCGGCGGCGCGACCTTCGCCGCGCTGATTGTGCTGCCTGCCATGGGCTTACCGGTCACGCTGGTCGCGCTGTTAATCTCCGTCGAACCGTTGATTGATATGGGCCGTACCGCACTGAACGTGAGCGGCTCAATGACCGCGGGTACGCTGACCAGCCAGTGGCTGAAGCAGACCGATAAAACCATTCTCGATAGCGAAGAAGACGCCGAACTGGCGCATCGATAATACATTATCGGGCGTTCACATCGTCTGAGACACGACGATCGGCAACTCAAAATGTCTGTCACTAAAAACGCCGGTCTCCAGTACCGGCGTTTTGTTTTTTTCTTAGTCAGCGATTTCGTTTTCCTGGCGAACCTGATTCGCCCAACGTTGCGCCGATTCTGGCACGCTAAAGGCGGGCGACCGTTGAAATGACTCCCCCGTCAGAACAAAGGCAACATATTTACCGCGCAGTATCCAGACGTCGCGAAACGTATCCATTTTTATCGCATGTTCCGGCGGCGCGGGTTCAACACGCGGAATATAGCTAATAATCTGGCGATTTTGCTGGCGAAGAGGTTTCATCATTAATGCTTCACTAAAAGAGGCTAAGAGCCTATCCCATTAGGGCTATTTTACTTGCCATTTTGGTCCTGGGCAGTGCTCAAAATCCTCACGTACTACGTGTACGCTCCGGTTTTTGCGCGCTGTCCGTGTCCAAACTGGCTGCGCCAATAACGCCTACTGGGATAGGCTCTAAGGCTAAAAATCAGAAAAACACTATTTTAGCCGATCTTCGCCCCCGACGTCCTGTTCCGCGCGTGCGATTTCCCCGTTATACCCTGTCTGCCGTTCCGCTCTCCCCCGGCATAATTGCTGAAATGTTCTATAGTTAGAGTGATTTTGACTACTACCACGCCCATTTCAGTGATGAAAGCAGGAGACGAGTTCAATGTCGCATAATGAAAAATCCCCCCATCAGTCCCCCGTGCATGATACCCGTGAATCACAGCCCGGCCTGGACTCCCTGGCGCCGTCAGACGGTTCACATCGCCCCACGCCAGAACCGACGCCGCCGGGCGCGCAACCAACGGCCCCCGGCAGCTTAAAAGCGCCCGAGACCGCGAATGATAAGCTCACTGCCCTCGACGCCTTTCGTAAAGGCAGCGAAAATTATGCGCTGACCACCAATCAGGGCGTGCGCATCGCCGACGATCAAAATTCTCTTCGCGCCGGCAGCCGTGGCCCTACGCTGTTGGAAGATTTTATCCTGCGCGAGAAAATTACCCACTTTGACCATGAGCGTATCCCGGAGAGGATCGTTCACGCCCGCGGATCTGCAGCGCACGGCTATTTCCAGCCATATAAAGACCTGAGCGACATCACGAAAGCCGCGTTTCTGTGCGATCCACAGAAAATTACCCCGGTCTTTGTTCGCTTTTCGACAGTACAGGGCGGCGCGGGGTCTGCTGATACCGTACGGGATATCCGCGGTTTTGCGACCAAATTTTATACCGAAGAGGGAATTTTCGATCTCGTCGGTAATAACACGCCGATCTTTTTTATCCAGGATGCGCATAAGTTTCCGGATTTTGTGCACGCCGTTAAGCCCGAACCACATTGGGCTATTCCGCAAGGACAGAGCGCGCACGACACCTTCTGGGACTATGTTTCCTTACAGCCTGAGACGCTGCACAACGTCATGTGGGCAATGTCGGATCGCGGTATTCCACGGAGTTATCGGACGATGGAAGGGTTCGGCATTCACACCTTCCGTCTGATCAATGCGCAAGGGAAAGCGACCTTTGTCCGTTTCCACTGGAAACCGTTGGCAGGTAAAGCCTCGCTGGTATGGGATGAGTCACAAAAACTGACCGGTCGCGATCCGGATTTTCACCGCCGGGATCTGTGGGAGGCCATCGAAGCGGGCGATTTCCCGGAATACGAGCTGGGCCTACAACTCATTGCCGAAGAGGATGAATTTAAATTCGATTTTGATCTGCTCGATCCGACCAAACTGATTCCGGAAGAGTTGGTGCCAGTACAACGCGTCGGCAAAATGGTGTTAAACCGTAATCCGGATAACTTTTTCGCTGAAAACGAACAGGCGGCATTTCATCCAGGGCATATTGTTCCCGGCATTGATTTTACCAACGATCCGCTGTTACAGGGGCGTCTGTTCTCTTATACCGACACGCAAATCAGTCGTCTGGGCGGGCCAAACTTCCACGAAATTCCGATTAACCGCCCTACCTGCCCCTACCATAACTTCCAGCGTGACGGTATGCACCGGATGGATATCGACACCAATCCGGCGAACTATGAACCAAACTCCATTAATGACAACTGGCCACGCGAAACGCCGCCAGCGCCAAAACGCGGCGGCTTCGAATCATACCAGGAACGCGTGGATGGCAATAAAATCCGCGAACGCAGCCCCTCTTTCGGTGAATATTACTCGCATCCTCGCCTGTTCTGGCTCAGTCAGACGCCGATAGAACAGCAGCATATTATTGACGCGTTCAGCTTTGAACTGGGTAAAGTCGCCCGCGCGTATATTCGGGAGCGGGTGGTCGATCAGTTAGCGCATATTGATGTTACGCTGGCTGAGGGCGTCGCGCATAATCTCGGTTTTGCACTCACCCATGAGCAAACGCAAATTGCCCCGCCTCCTGATGTCAACGGTCTGAAAAAAGATCCGGCGCTCAGCCTGTATGCGGTGCCGGACGGCGATGTTAAAGGTCGCGTGGTCGCTATTCTGCTGAACGACAAGGTTAACGCCGCCGAACTGTTGACCATTTTGCAGGCTTTAAAAGCCAAAGGCGTCCACGCAAAACTGCTCTATTCACGGATGGGTGAAGTAACGGCTGATGACGGTTCAACATTAACTATTGCGGCAACCTTTGCCGGCGCGCCGTCGCTAACGGTCGATGCAGTAATAGTACCGTGCGGCAATATTGCCGATATCGAGAGTTGCGGCGATGCCCGCTACTACCTTCTGGAAGCCTACAAACATCTGAAGCCCATCGCACTGGCAGGCGACGCCCGACGGTTTAAGGCGCTTTTAAACATTGATAGCCAGGGGGAAGAAGGACTTGTTGAGGCAGATAACGTTGACCACCACTTTATGGACACTCTGCTGACGCTGATGGCGGCACACCGTGTCTGGTCGCGTGCGGGGAAAATTAACGCGATTCCTGCATAAACGGCAAAAAATGCGGCGCATTCTTGCGCCGCAAACTCAGGAGCTAAATATCAAGAAAACTGCCAGGACGATATCCACGTTCTGCAATCGCTGCCTTGAGTGACGCAGACGTCAACACCTCCAGTTCAGTTAAGCGGGGGTAACAATAGGCGCTCTGGCGAATAATGTTGTCCACAAACGCCGGATGACACATCACCTCCAGAGAGGCTTCTCCTCGATGCGCCGAGGCATCCAGAATGCGTAAAAAGCACGCTTCGGTGATCTCCTCGCCGTAAAATTCACTACTAAATCCTTGAGTGCTGCGCAAATCCGACGGCAGATCGTCTGCGTTCAACACCGTCTGGCGGTCAATACGTAACGCAATCCCGCGCTGCGCCGCAAAGCGGGCGACGATGGGGAAAATTTGCGGGAACATATGCACATGATGGTGACTGTCGAGATGCGTTGGCTCGCGGCCAAATACGTCGATGAAACGCTGATACTGACACGCCAGTTCATGCGCAATTTCATCCAGCGGAAGCGTATCCTCCTCCGCCATTTGCCAGATCCATTTCCCCAACAGGCCGTCTCGCGTCAGGCCCGGCATCTCTGACACCGGTTTGCCTAACGTCAAAACAAAATGCATTCCCACCCCAAGCGCAGGCAGCTCGCGGCTAAGCTGCGCCGCATGGTCAATAGCCTCGCCATTGACCAGCGCCGTCGTGGAGGTCACAACGCCGTTGCGATATGCTTCAACAATGCCGTAATTTTGCCCTTTACTCAGGCCAAAATCATCGGCATTCACAATCAACACGCGTTCCATAGCCTACCTCTGTCAGTGGTGCTTACCTTTAAGCGCTTCGATGCAAGCGGCAAAATTAGGCAGCCATTTTTCATGCGCCAGAATGAGCTCACGCGCCAGGACTTCTGCGTCGCGGTCGGAATGCACCAGCGGACTCAGGTTAAGCGCCAGCAGAACATCATTAAAGTTTCCGCTCAGCGCCGCATTGCTGGCCGCGACCTCAAATCCTTTAATCGTGTGGATAAGCCCCAGCACTTTTTCGTCAAAACGGGTGATACGCGGGTGCGGCGTCGCGCCATTGCGTCCCAGAATGCAGGTCATTTCCACCGCCCAGTCCGCCGGGATATTCTCGACATGCCCATGATGTGGAATATTAACGTAATGCTCAGTCTGCTTGTCATTATAAATAGCGTTAATGACTTCACAAGCGGCATCGGAATAATAAGCGCCGCCGCGTTGCTCAAGCTCTTTCGGCTTCACGTTTAGCTCAGGATTTTTGTACAAGTCGAAGAGTTGTTTCTCCACTTTCTGTACGACCTGAGCGCGCGCGCCGCCTTTGTAATATTCGCCCATTTCAATCGCCAGCATCTCTTTTTGCTTGAAGTAATACAACAAATAAGAGCACGGCAGCATGTTCAGCGAGCGAATCAATCCTTCACTAAACGGCAGATCAAGGATATTTTTTACGGTTGACGCTTTCAACTGACCGGACGCCACGCCATCCAGTAATTCTGCGAACCGTGAGGTGCCATTCACCAGCACATCTTTAATAAAGACCATATGGTTTAGACCAAACAGGTCAATGGAAAGATCGTCAGTCTCATTCAGCGCCAGCACGTCATGAATAAACATTTTCATGCCGACAGGAATATTACATACGCCAATGAACTTTTTAAAGTTGGTATGACGATAAACCGCTTCCGTCACCATCCCTGCCGGATTAGTAAAGTTAATGACCCACGCATTCGGACATAATTCTTCAACATCTTTAATGATGTCAAAAATAACCGGAATGGTACGCAACCCTTTAAATAAACCGCCAGCGCCGTTGGTTTCTTGCCCCAGATAGCCGTGACTAAGCGGGATACGCTCGTCCAGCTCACGGGCTTTGAGTTGACCAACGCGTAGCTGGGTAGTGACAAAATTAGCGTCTTTCAGCGCTTCCCGGCGATCCAGCGTTTTATACAATTTTAGCGGAACGCCTGCTTTATCAATCATTCGCTGGCAGAGATCATAAATAATGCCCAGCTTCTCTTTCCCGTCTTCAACGTCAACCAGCCATAATTCGGTGACAGGTAATTCATGGTAGCGTTTAATAAAGCCTTCAAGTAATTCAGGGGTGTAGCTACTCCCGCCACCAATAGTGACGACTTTTAATTTCTGGCTCATAATATCTCCCTTCAGTGCATGACACTGATATGTATTACGCTATGCCCGCTCGTAAGAAATAGCGTGACGTTCCCCGCGCTATTGGGGCAAGCGTGAAATGTAATTAATCGAGCAATGCAAACCGTTACTCATTAATTTCCGTCAATCGTTTCCGATAACTATTCGGCGTAAATGAGGTCATCTTCTTAAACGTTTTAATAAACAGACTTGGACTGCTATACCCGGCTTCATAAGCAATATCCGTAACCGAATAGTTGGTCATTTCCAACTGTTTCTTGGCAAAATTAATGCGAATCTCATTAATGATTTGCATCGGCGTTTTGCTGTAATAACGTCGGGTGGCGCGCGTCAGATACTCCTGGGATTTTGCCGACAGGCGCACCATATTTTCCAGCGCATGTTCGCCAAACTGCGTTTTATCATGCATTATCTCCACGGTTGCTTTCAGCCATTGTGGAATATCATCATAAACCTGCTCTTCGCGGTAATGACGTAAGCGGTTTATAATATAAAATGTCACCACTTCGATAAATTCGTCGAGCCCATTGCCGCGAAAATTCAACGACGCAATCACCGTTTCAATATAGGTAAGGAAGGTGCTATTCGCCCTGTATACCTGCGATGCCACAAAACAAAACGGCAGTAACGGAAGATAATGCTGTTCAAAAAAACGTTTACTAATTCCTACGTTCAGAATACGCGTTGCGCCAAACTCATAGAAACTTTGGTGATTCGACCCCACCGGGATAAAAACAAAATCTCCACGTTCCAGCAGCACACGCTTCCCGTTAATCTCCTGGTAATAACGTCCGGTTAATACCAGGGTAAATTCATAATAGTCGTGCTGATGCAGCCCGGTGACGCTTTCCGTCTTGTTATAGATAAACACATGGAAATTTTTGCCATTGAAGAGCTGCTGCTCATAAACCGTTTTGATTTCCGTTGCGTTAACCTGTAGCTGCATCATCCGCCCCCTGTTATTTCAGTTTCTCATGGAGCTCAATCAACTCGGCGATCAGTTCACGAGCCAGCATTGATGTCATCAAATGATCCTGAGCGTGAACCAGGACCAGACTGACTTTCATTTTGCCTTCGCCCTGATCGCCTTCGATGAGTTTTGTCTGCACAAGATGCGCTTCATTGAGCGCTATGCGCGACTGGTCCATCATCGCTTTCGCCGCCTCAAAATCGCCTTCTTTCGCTTTTCTGAGCGCGCCATATGCCAGGCTGCGCGCCTGACCAGAATTGATGATAAGCCCCATAACGACTTCTTCGAGTTCCTCAGCCGCAGTCTGGTTATCTACAACATTTTCAAGATCAAACATAGTCTTTCCTCTGATTCAGCCCGGCATGGCATCCCATGCCGGCGCGGAGTTTAGAATTTCAGTGCGTTAGCGATATCTTCTTCGCTTTCTTCCTGCTCGATGGCGTTCTGCGCTTTGTTAGCCACCACCACGAAGGGGAGATAAATCAGGGTAGCGACCGCCAGGTTAAATAGCGCAACCAGCAACGCGGCGACACTGCCGTTGGTGTTAAAGAACGCCCCCAACCCGGTTGGCATGGTCCACGGCGCAATATTGGTAATCGGCGGAATAATACCCAAATAGTAAGCCACCAGCGTAATCGCCGCCAGAATCGGCTGAACCAGAATGAAGGGGATAAACATCACCGGGTTCATAATAATCGGCAGGCCAAACAGGATGGGTTCGTTAATCTGGAAGATACCTGACGGCAGCGCCAGTTTTGCCACCTGGCGATAGTCCGCGCGACGAGATGCCAGGAAGATAGCGATGATCAGACCCAGCGTTGCGCCGCTACCACCGAGGAAGATATAAGAATCCAGCATCGGTTTCGCCCAGATATGGAACGTTTTACCGGCTTCCAGCGCCGCATCGACGGAGCCATACTGCTGGTAAATAGAGATGTTTTCCAGCGCCCAGGGCGTCATGATGCCGCTATCCAGCGCGGTCAGCGCCAGCGAACCATGAATACCAAAGAACCACAGCAGCGGTACAAAAATGACATATGCCCACCCTACCACGCTACCCAGCGATGCCAGCGGCGTAGAGATAGTGTCCATAATAATCTGATGGAAGTTAGAACCGTAATTAGACAGCGCCCAGGCAATAATCCCCATAATAGAGAGAATAATAAAGCCGGGAATTAATGCTGAGAATGAACGAGACACCGAAGCCGGTACGCTGTCCGGTAGCTTAATCACCCAGTTACGCCGGACAATAAATGTAAACATCTCCGCGACCACCAGGCCAATAATAATACCGGAGATAATATTCGCGCCGCCCAGCCAGTTAGCGCCTACGGCATAGGCCTCGCCGACACTATACGGCGTTACGGTCATAAATGCCGCCACGGAGAGCAGTCCGGCGGCCAGCGCATCAACCTTGCGCTCTTCCGCCAGCGCCATGCCGATAAAAAATGGCGCCATGAGCGACATAATGCCCAATGTGCCGTTATAGACGTTCCCGCCGATGCCTTTCAATCCATTAAGTGTTTCAATGGTTGAGGCATCAAGCCGAATGCCCATAGAATAAAAAAACGACCCCTCCCCAAAGCTCAGGAAAACGTTATTAATTAATACAAACATCGCCCCCGCAAGGGTTAATGGCATTAAACGAATAAAGCCGTTCTTGATTGCATTAACGTGTGGCTGCTTTCCTATTTTTACAGCAAAAGGAAGGAGTACCTTTTCAAGTGAAGCAATAACGTTACTCATAGAAAAATACCCTTAAATACCGCAATAAAATATTGCGGTTAGTGTATGAAATAACTCTTTGACGGGAAAAATTAAAAAATAATTAATTCGCGGCGGCTTTTTTAATTGCCGCTACCGCAGCTTTAAGCACGCCTAAGCCATCTACCTTGCCGTACAACATTGAATCAATGACTTCTACCGGTTTACCGGGTAATAAACGCTGAATTTCGGGGAGCATATAAGCAATTTGCGGGCCTAATAACACGACGTCCGCTGCCGGGCCTTTTTCACCGGCCAGGGTTTCAGGGAATGCTTCAATAATCACCGGCACTTCATATTTTTCAGCCTGAGCGCGCATTTTTGATACCAGTAACGACGTTGACATGCCCGCAGAACAAAACAGATAAATGTGTTTCTTTTCCATAAAAACCTTCCTCATGTGCGATTATCTGTCAACCAGATACGCCGCAAGCCTCAACCTGCATCCATACTCTGGGCGACTTGCGTAACCGGATTTACTTTTTTAGGTGGCTGAAATGAGTATACGGGATCGGACCGCCGGATGGTATTTCCTTGACCCACTAAATTGTCTCTCATTGACCTGGCGTTATGACCCCCCTCACATTTCGGGCAAATAATTCGCGATAATAAATAAGGTTATGGCAGGCACAAAAAAACCGGCTCGCAGGCCGGTTTCCTTGAATGTTCAGGCAATGTACAGTTGTTACTGCTTCGGCGCCTGTGGGTCAGTGTCATACTCCGCACAGGTCTGGTAGCCGGAGTTAATCACGTGCCCGGTATCATCCAGCGCAACAAAGTAGGTTTCCGCTTTACCATCACGTTGACCCAGGATGTAGGTCTGACAGGTACCACGCGCATGAATCATGCTCACTTCAGATGACGGTTTGCCCGCAATCTGCGCAACTTGCGCCCTGCTCATTCCTTTTTTAACATCTTTAACGACAGGCTCAACAAATTGGTCTTTTGTACGATCATACGCCGTACAGCCTGCCAGCATAGTCATTACCGCCGCTGCGCTTAAAATTCCTGCTACGTTCTTGTTCATTTTCCGTCCTCTTGTTTATCAGCGTGTTATGTAAGCCTGGAATACATCAGAACATTTTTCAAGCCGCGCCTCGCCACAAAAAGTCTTTCGGAAAATTCTCTAACGCAGCGATATGTTGTTTTAAACACCGCTTAGCCCGCCAAACCTTGTCGTTTCAGCGGCGAAGGGTTAGCTTTAACAGGGTAAAGATTCATTTTTTTAATGTCGAAGGGGGTTAAATGACTCTGCAGCAAGAGATAATCCAGGCGCTTGGCGCGAAACCGCATATCAACCCTGAAGAAGAAATTCGCCGCAGCGTGGATTTTCTTAAAGCGTACCTGAAAACCTATCCCTTTTTGAAATCGCTGGTGTTAGGCATCAGCGGCGGGCAGGATTCGACGCTGGCCGGGAAACTCAGCCAGATGGCTATCGCCGAATTGCGGGAAGAGACCGGTGATAATGCGCTGCAGTTTATCGCCGTTCGTCTGCCTTATGGCGTGCAGGCCGATGAACAGGATTGCCAGGACGCCATTGCTTTTATTCAGCCGGACAGAGTACTCACCGTCAATATTAAAGGCGCCGTCCTCGCCAGCGAGCAGGCGCTGCGCGAAGCGGGAATTGAGCTGAGCGATTTTGTTCGCGGCAATGAAAAAGCGCGTGAGCGAATGAAAGCGCAATATAGCATCGCCGGTATGACTCACGGCGTCGTGGTGGGCACCGACCATGCGGCGGAAGCGATAACCGGGTTCTTCACCAAATATGGCGATGGCGGTACCGATATTAACCCGCTTCATCGCCTTAACAAACGCCAGGGCAAACAGCTTCTCGCAGCGCTGGGCTGTCCTGAGCATCTGTATAAAAAAGTCCCCACCGCCGATTTGGAAGACGACCGCCCTTCACTGCCTGATGAAGCCGCGCTGGGCGTAACGTATGACAATATTGACGATTACCTGGAAGGCAAAACGCTGGACTCCGCCATCGCTAAAACTATCGAAGGCTGGTATGTAAAAACTGAACATAAGCGCCGTTTGCCGATTACGGTATTCGACGACTTTTGGAAAAAGTAAGCGTACTTCTACTGTTGTGCCGGATATCGCTCGTCTATCCGGCCTCCTCTCTTCCCAGCCTCTTTTTTAATCACCCATCCGCTGTTATACTGGATGAATAACCAGTTAACGGAGATCACTGTGGTACGGCGTCAATCAGCCCCCCGCCTTGAGTTTGAAGCAGCGGCCATTTACGAATATCCAGAACATTTACGTCCTTTCCTCAGCGAAGCGCCAGCCTTACCGGGCGTCTATATATTTCATAGCGAAAGCGATACGCTGCCGCTTTATATCGGTAAAAGCGTAAATATTCGCAGCCGGGTGCTCTCACATCTGCGAACGCCTGACGAGGCCGCTATGCTGCGACAGGCGCGGCGGATAAGCTGGATCTGCACCGCTGGGGAAATGGGCGCGTTGCTGCTGGAGGCGCGGCTGATCAAAGAACAACAGCCGCTGTTTAACAAGCGGTTACGGCGTAATCGCCAGCTTTGCTCTCTACAGTTGAGCGAACAAAAGATTGAGGTCGTTTCCGCCCGCAGCGTCGATTTTTCCCATGAGCCGAACCTGTTTGGGCTCTTCGCCAACCGTCGGGCAGCGCTGCAAAGCTTACAGAACCTCGCCGATGAACAAAAATTGTGTTATGGCCTGCTGGGGCTTGAACCGGTAAACCGTGGGCGCGCCTGTTTTCGTTTCGCGCTGAAGCGCTGCGCTGGCGCGTGTTGTGGGCAAGAAACCCCGCAGGCGCATTTTCTTCGTCTGCAGGCCTCGCTGGAACGGTTACGTGTGGTTTGCTGGCCCTGGAAAGGCGCTATCGCGTTAAAAGAGAGCCGCCCACAAATGACCCAGTTCCACATTATCAACAACTGGTTATGGCTGGGGGCGGTACCCTCGCTGGATGAGGCTGCCACCCTGGTGCGTACCCCTGCGGGCTTTGATCAGGATGGCTATAAAATTCTCTGTAAGCCACTAATGTCAGGTCAATATGAGATCATTGAACTGCACACCGACTGTCGCCAGTCATAAAGAAAACCGCCGATCCTGTCCACCTCAACGATTGTGTTGTCGACAAGACCGGCGGTCTTAAATTATGCGGAAAGTTATTCTGCCGCAGCAGGCATTTTACCTTCTTGCGCCGGGCGTTCTGTCAGACGCTTCTCAAAATTAGCGTTATATTGCTTTTTCTGCTCCGGCGTCAGAACGTTATAAATTTTATTCTGGGTTTCCATATGCGCCAGCATATTGGCCTTGCGCTGCGCTTCCATTTTCGTAATTTGCGCTTCGGCTTTGGCTTTATCGAAGGTATCGCTGGCAATAATATCATGCATGGCGCGACGCTCTTCCAGCGGCGGACGTTTCATTTGCTCGCGCTGCGCTTTCATAATGTCGCGAATTTGTTGCTTCTGTGCGTCCGTCAGGTTCAGGTTTTTAAACATCATATCGTGATGTGGGCCAAATTTACCTTTATGCTGCATCATTGGCTTCGCATCCGCTGGCGCGGCGGTGGTAGTCTCGGCGGCATGAGCCAGATTCGCAGCACCCATCGCCAGGGTAGAGGCAACAAATAGAGCAGTCAGTTTACGCATATTTCCATCCTTCCTTTCAGTTATTTTTACGGCATATTTAAAACAGCGCCGTGTTGTCGTGATTAACTTTAACCGTCTTAGCGTCAATTAGTCATAACAACGGTAAAACAATGAAAGTATAAAAAACACTTTTTCGCCAATTGTGAAGAAAAAAAGAATAAATTGCGCAGAGTTGAAAGAGAAATATACAACAGCATGATATAGCAGAAATTATGCAGAACTATAACGCAGCAACGCTTATTAATAAAGCAATTCTCCAGGAATAATCCGTAATAGCATGAAACTGTGTCCCAAATCATCCCTGTAATCCTAACGTGAGCTTACAGGGACATTTATCAGGGAAGTCTTTCCAGCATTAATCCAGCCCGCAATCCGCAGGCGACAGAGGGATTAGGAAAGAGAACATATTCAACGTCATGCGTCACCGTCACGCGCTTATCCCCCTCCTCGGCCAGCAACGTTCCCTTCGCAAAGGCAGTAAAATTCAGCGTTTGCGCATCCATATAAAGCGCGAACTTATCGCTGTGACGCGTGATTTGCGACACCACCCGATAGCGTAGCGGCGGCGAAAACGAGGTTGACGTTTCGACACCGCTCAGCAACGCCGACAACGCCTGCGAGGTTACGCTGAACTGCGTCAGATCGTTTTGCCCAAACGGCAACGCCTTTCCCAACTCCAGCGTACAGGAAAGCGCGCCGAAATGTTCAGAGCTAAAGTGCGTAAACGTACCGCCTGGCGCCTGATGAAATACCAACGCCTCCAGTCCTGCCGCGCCCAGCCACGCCAGAAAATCCGCCTCCCACGGGCGGTCGCGCTGCGGCAATACGCCAAAACGCAAATGATGCGAGCCACGAATGGCGGTATGCAGATCCAGATGCCAGCGTACCCGCGCCTGGCCAGATGAAAAGAAGGTCTCCAGACTTAGCTCCAGCTCACGCGCCCGCCGCGTTTCATCGCTTTCGGCAAAGGACTGCCAACGCCCGCCAAACATACGGTTCATATCGCTGTGACAATAGCGTATTCCCGCCGCCAGCGCCTGCGGATTGCCGAGTACCACCAGCACTCGCCACGTTAACGTCAAGCTGCCTGAATACAGCGCCGACAGCAGCTTATCCAGCATCTCGACCGGCGCGGTTTCATTGCCGTGTATCCCCGCAGAAAGAATTAACGCGCGGTCGACCGGCGCATCGGGCGTGAGTTCAAGCAGACCATGGCTTAACCAGCGCCAGCGAAAACCCGCGCCCTTCCCCTGCGTCACCCGTGGTGTCGTGCCGCTTAGCGTCAACGCCAGAAAGTTATCCATCAGCCGCCCCCGTTTGCTGGAAAGGATAAACCGACCCCAAATCCAGCAGACGCGTTAACACATCCAGCGCCTCCCGGCCTTCTCGCAATAATAACGGATCGGCCAGATCGGCGGCGGTCAGGCGATCGCGATAATAACGATCCGCCCACGCGTTAAGGGCCGTAAACAGAGCGTCATTCATCATTACCGCTGGATTCACCGCCCGTCGTTCTTCTTCTGTTAACACCACGCGTAATCGCAGACAGGCCGGCCCGCCGCCGTTAGCCATACTTTCTCGCAAATCAAACACCTGCATCGCGCTGATGGGGTTATCCTCCGCCACCAGCTTATTCAGATAGCGCCAGACGCCGACATGATCCTGACATTCCCGCGGCAACACTAACAGCATTGAGCCGTCGTCACGGCTTAACAACTGACTATTAAACAGGTAGGTCGCCACAGCATCTGATACAGAAACCTCTCCGGCGGGCACCTCTATCGCCATAAAACCGTCAACGCGCGTACGCAACTGATTAATGAGCACTTTCTGCCGGGCAAACGCCGCTTCGTGACAAAACAATACCTGTCGATTCGAAACGGCGATGACATCATTATGGAATACGCCTTGATCGATGACCTCCGGGTTTTGCTGAGCGAAGATAACCTGTTGCGGATTCACCTGATTAAGACGCGCCACGGCCTCGCTGGCTTCGCGGCTCTGGCGCGCCGGATAACGAGCGGGTCGTATTTCATTCTCCTCTTCGCGCCCATAGACAAAAAGCTGCACGCCTGCCGAACCATACTCGCCGCCAAGACGGTTATGATTCGCCGCGCCTTCATCTCCCAATAATGCGACCTGCGGTAACGCGCTATGCACTGAAAACTGGCTTTCATCGCGAAATATGGCGCGTAGCAGCGCTTCGGTAACAGGCGCCTCAAGAGCGCGATGAAATTTATTGTTTAAATTCGCCACCGTCAGGTGAACTTTCCCGTCCAGCGCGTCTGCCGATGGGCAAACCGTCGCCGCATTCGCAACCCACATTGGCGACGCGGAACTCACGCTGGAAAGCCAGCGTGGCGCCTGACGCGCAACCTTATCCAGAATCTGCTCATCGCTCCCCGTGAAGCCGAGCTGACGCAACGCCGGAATAAAAGGCCGCTCATGCGGCGGGATCACCGCCTGGGGAAAGCCGGCATCCGCCAAAGCCTTCATCTTTAGCAGCCCCTGCTTTACCGCCAGACGAGGATTCGACACCTGAAAACGGTGGCGGGTCGATGCCTCATTGCCGAAGGATAGCCCGGCATAATGGTGCGTAAGCCCCACCAGCCCGTCAAAATTAACTTCATGCGCCGTCATACCGCCTCCCTGCGAGAAAAGTCGAGGCCGGGGCTTAATGTCGCAGGCAACGTCAGTTCGGGAGATTCCAGACTGGCCAGCGGCCAGGCGCAATAATCGGCGGCATACCAGGCGCTGGGCCGATGGTTGCCAGACGCGCCGACACCACCAAACGGCGCAGTACTCGCTGCCCCGGTGAGCGGTTTATTCCAGTTAACGATCCCTGCCCGCGCCTCCAGCAAGAGCTGTTCGAACTGCGCGCGATCCGTCGACACCAGCCCACACGACAGACCAAAACGGGTATTATTCGCCAGACGAATCGCCTCATCGAAATGCGCATAACGCCAGACGTTCAGCAGCGGACCAAACACCTCTTCATCCGGCACATCCGTGACGCCCGTCAGCTCAATGATGCCAGGCGTCAGCAGAGAGGTTCCCTCTTTGACCTTCCGCGGCGCCAGTAGCGTGCGACCGCCTAATGCCTCTCGTTGACGCCAGGCCTCCATCACATGCTGTGCCGCCTGCGCTGAAATCAGTCCGCCGATAAACGGCTGCGGATCGTCGTCCCATCTGCCGGGCTGCAGACGTCCGGCGATGTCAACCAGCCGCGCCAGAAATGCATCTCCCTGCGCACCCTGTTTTACCAGAAGGCGTCGCGCGCAGGTACAGCGCTGTCCGGCGGTAATAAACGCCGATTGCAGCGTCAGATGTACCGCCGCATCTATATTTGCCACATCCTCAATAATGAGCGGATTGTTTCCGCCCATTTCAAGGGCCAGTATTTTTTCCGGCTGGCCGGATAGCTGGCGATGAAGCTGATATCCGGTACTGGCGCTGCCGGTAAACAGCAGTCCGTCGAGATCGTCGAGCGAACTCAGCGCTTGTCCGGTCTCCCGGCCGCCCTGCACCAGATTAAGAACGCCTGCCGGTAGCCCGGCCCGTTCCCAGAGTTTTATTACCGTTTCCCCGGTCCATGGCGTTAGCTCGCTAGGTTTGAAGATCAGCGTATTGCCTGCCAGCAACGCGGGCACAATATGGCCATTCGGTAAATGGCCGGGAAAGTTATAAGGGCCGAATACCGCCAGCACACCGTGAGGACGATGGCGCAACGTCGCGGCGCCATCGACAAGTTCGCTTTTTTGTTCGCCTGTTCTGGCGTGGTAAGCCTTAATCGAGATGGCAATCTTATTGATCATCGCCGTCACTTCCGTCGCCGCCTCCCAGCGCGGTTTACCGGTTTCACGCGCGATGACCTCCGTGAGATCGACTTTATGCGCCTCCAGCAGGGCGGCAAATTTCTCTACGATAGCCTGCCGTGCGGCAAAAGGCTGTCTGGCCCAGCGAGGAAACGCCGCGCGCGCCGCCTGACAGGCCTCGGCGACCTGTGCCGCATTAGCGTCATTCCCCTGCCAAATTATCTCCGCGCTCACCGGGTTCGTTTTGCGGCGGCGTTCGCCCTGACCGGTTATCCAGTCGCCGTTTATCCATAGCGTCATACGGTTTTCTCCTCAGCGCAAAGGCGTACCAGCCGAACGTGGTCGCCCGCGCGACATTTCAGCGCATCCAACTGCGCGGCGGTAAGTACAAGTCGTGAAGTCTGCGGATCGGCACGCACCAGCGCGGCCCGAAAGTGGTGATAGTTTTCATTGGCGACCAGACATGCCGGATAGTCGCCAGGCGCGGGTTGCCCTTCCGCGACTTCGACCAGTCGGCTTTTACGAATAGCCCGCACGCGGTCAATATCACACTCCAGCGTCGGCCCACCGTCGAAGATGTCGATATAGTGGCGATAGCGAAAACCTTCCTTTTCCAGCACCGCGCGGGCTGGCGCCGTTTGCGGGTGGACTTCGCCAATCACGGCCTGTGCCTCTTCAGATAAGAAGTGAGTATAAATAGGATGTTTGGGCATCAGCTCGGCGATAAACGCTTTTTGCCCGGTACCGCATAAGAAATCCGCCCGGCTGAAATCCATAGAAAAAAAGCGTTTGCCGAGACTTTGCCAGAAGGGAGAATAACCGTGCTCGTCAATGACGCCGCGCATTTCCGCCACCACTTTCTCATTGAATTTATCGCGAAACGCGGCCATAAACATAAAGCGCGATTTTGACAACAGATAGCCGTTACCCTCTTTACGCCATTCGGGATCGAGAAACAGCGTGCAAAGCTCACTGCTGCCAGTGTGATCATTACTCAGGAATAATGTTGGCAACGCGTTATATACATTCAGCTCTTTGGAGGCATGAACCAGCGTACCGACACGATAGTTATACCAGGGGTCGTTAAGACCGACCGCGACCTCAATGGCGCAGATCCCGCCGACCTCACCCGTTTCACTGTCCTCGAGAACGAATACATACCCTTGTTCGCCTTTTGGCAGCTCGTCGGACCAGGTTTTTAGCGCGCGTTCAATGCGGGCCGCCAGCGTCGCTTCATTTGCCGGTAGCGAGGTTAAGCCGCCGCCCGTTTTGCCTGCAAGCTGCATCAGCGCGGCGATATCCGCATGTTCGACAGGACGAATCACCCGCATGATGCGCCTCCCGTCTGAAGGCGTTCGCACGCCAGGGCAAAACGATCAAGCCCGGTGGCTATCTCCTCGTCGCTCACATTTAACGCTGGCGCAAAACGCACCACGTCGCCGCCGGCGATGAGCACCATCACGCCTGCTTTTGCCGCTTCCTGGGCGATGAGTTTGGCTTTTCCGGCAAACTCCGTCTGTAGCACACAGCCAAGCAGTAGCCCCAGCCCGCGAATTTCACTGAACATGCCAAAACGTACATTAATGGTATTTAGACGTTCAATAAACGCATCGTGGCGCTGTCTGACGCCGTTTTGCATCTCCGGCGTATTGATGATATCCAGTACTTTTCCGGCAACTGCCGTCGCCAGCGGATTACCGCCGTAGGTGGTGCCATGGGTGCCTGGCGTCATAACGCTGGCATAGTCTTGCGTGGTCAGCATCGCGCCGATCGGGAAGCCGCCGCCCAACGCTTTAGCAGTCGTCAGGATATCGGGCGTAACGCCATAATGCATATATGCATACAGTTCGCCGGTACGTCCGACGCCCGTCTGCACCTCATCAAAAATCAGTAACGCCTGATGCCGGTCGCACAATTCACGCAGCCCCTGCAAAAAAGCTTTCGTGGCGGGGATCACGCCGCCCTCGCCCTGCACAGGCTCTACGATCACGGCGCAGGTATTGTCATCAATTAGCGCGCTGGCGGAGTTCAGATCGTTATAGGCTGCATGACGAATATCCGGCGGCAACGGCGCAAAGTCCTGTGAATAGGTGGGTTGACCGCCAGCGCTGACGGTAAAGAGCGTGCGACCATGGAACGCGTTTTTAAAGGCCACAATGCCGCTTTTATGATTGCCGACACGATCGTGGGCATATTTGCGCGCCAGTTTTAATGCTGCTTCATTTGCTTCAGCGCCTGAATTACAAAAGAAAACGCGTTCGGCGAAGGTCGCGTCGATCAGTTTTTTCGCCAGTCGCAGCGCCGGTTCATTGGTGTAACCGTTCCCGGTATGCCAGAAGCGATTCGCCTGTTCATTTAACGCCTCGCGCAGCGCCGGATGCGCATGTCCCAAGGCGTTGACCGCGATCCCGCCAGCAAAATCAATGTACTCTTTCCCCTGCTGATCCCACAGGCGTGAGCCTTCTCCGCGTACAGGAATAAAAGGCGCGGGAATGTATACTGGCACCATCCATTCATCAAAGTTTTCACGCGTAACTGACAGAGACATAGCGACCTCTTTTGGTAAAAATAAAGTTATTTATATGTTAATTAATATGAGTGTTTGCGCTGTAAATGTAGATTGCAGCATTCGTGCCAGCCAGCGTTAACATTGCATAAACAGAGGTGATAAACGGTAAATCAATGGGTTACAGCGTAGCGATATTCACTTTTACTGCATGAAAAGTGAATATTTCCGCATAATCGGTGGCTAAAAAGAGGAAAAAGCGAAATATTATTCAGTTGCCAAATATAATTCTGGAATTGTGATCTTATACGAAATTTACTGGAAATTACCGCCCCGTTCTGGCGCATCTGCACGCAAACCGTGCCATTTTCGCGCTATAGAAAACACCACATGCTTCCATTGGCCGAATCTGACGATGAGTGGCAGTCACCCGGTAAAATTTCTGTTACCATCCCAACACGATTCACCTTGCAAAGTGGCAGTGACTATGAAATTTGTCTCTTTTAATATCAACGGCCTGCGCGCCCGTCCCCATCAGCTTGAAGCGATTGTCGAAAAACACCAGCCCGATGTGATCGGTCTACAGGAGACAAAAGTCCACGACGAAATGTTCCCGCTCGAAGAGGTCGCGAAGCTGGGCTATAACGTTTTCTATCATGGACAAAAGGGCCATTACGGCGTCGCGCTGCTAACAAAAGCCACGCCCATTTCCGTCAGACGCGGTTTCCCGGATGATGGCGAAGAGGCGCAACGCCGCATTATCATGGCGGAAATCCCCTCGCCGCTGGGTAATATCACCGTCATTAACGGCTATTTCCCGCAGGGGGAAAGCCGGGATCATCCGTTGAAGTTCCCCGCGAAAGCGCAGTTTTACCAGAACTTGCAAAACTATCTTGAAACGGAACTCAAGTGCGATAATCCGGTATTAATTATGGGCGACATGAATATCAGCCCGACCGATCTGGATATTGGCATCGGCGAAGAGAACCGCAAACGCTGGCTGCGTACCGGTAAATGCTCCTTCCTGCCGGAGGAGCGTGAATGGATGTCGCGGTTACTGAAGTGGGGATTAGTGGACACGTTCCGTCAGGCGAATCCGCAAACGATGGATAAATTTTCGTGGTTTGATTACCGCTCAAAAGGTTTCGTGGATAATCGCGGGCTGCGTATCGACCTCTTGCTGGCAAGCGCTCCGCTGGCGGAACGTTGCGCAGAAACCGGTATAGACTACGACATTCGCAGTATGGAAAAACCCTCCGACCATGCGCCGGTCTGGGCGACGTTTCGTGTTTGATTCCGCTTTCTGATTAACCGTAAGGCCGGGATAGCGCGACGCTTCCCGGCAGGAATAACGACCTTAACGACAATGATAAAAAAACTCGATGTTGTTGCCGCCATCATTGAACGCGACGGCAAAATTCTGCTGGCCCAGCGCCCAGCTCATGCGGATCAAGCCGGTTTATGGGAGTTTGCCGGCGGTAAAGTCGAACCCGGCGAAACCCAGCCGCAGGCGCTTGTCCGCGAGCTACGCGAAGAGTTAGGGATTGACGCCACGCCCGGCGTCTATATCGCCAGCCATCAACGCGACGTGTCTGGCCGACGAATTCATTTGCACGCCTGGCATGTGCCTGCTTTTAACGGTCTGATACGTGCGCTGGAACATCAGGCATTAGCCTGGTGTACGCCGGAAGAGGCGCTGGAGTACCCCCTCGCCCCGGCGGATATTCCGCTATTGCAGGCGTTTATGGCTTTACGCGACGCCAGACTAACGGATTCGTGCTGATGGTTTTTTCGTCACGCTGGCACTGGAGCAAGACGCCTTCCACTTTTATTACCGCACCTTCGGAGTAATTCTGATCCTGGTAAACGCAGCACTGAATGCAGGGCTGGGACGACTGACCGCGCGTGCTGAAAACTTCCGGCGGGACATTCACCTGAATATCAGGACGACTGTTCTGGTTTGCCAGCCCGACCATTGGCATTATCGCCATCACGGCGACCACGAGGCTTCGGCGCATAGGATTTCCTTATTTTTCTAAGCATATTCTCAGTATAACGGTAAGCCGCCGTGAAAACTTTAATCCTCTTTTGTCATCGCTTTTAGTTATGACCCTCGCCCCGTTATGAATTTACTTAGCAGCGTCATTTTTTTCTTGCTTACCGTCACATTGCTGATGGTATAGTCGAAAACTGCAAATACATATTCTGATAAAACGCAAATACAACCACATTAATATATAAGAGGTTTTTATATCTATGGATCAGACATGTTCTCTGGAATCGTTCCTCAACCATGTACAAAAGCGCGACCCGCATCAAACCGAGTTCGCGCAAGCCGTCCGTGAAGTCATGACCACCCTGTGGCCGTTTCTTGAACAAAACCCCCGTTACCGCCACATGTCTTTACTGGAACGTTTGGTTGAACCAGAGCGCGTAATTCAGTTTCGCGTAGTGTGGCTGGACGACAAAAACCAGGTGCAGGTAAATCGCGCCTGGCGCGTGCAGTTCAACTCTGCTATCGGCCCCTATAAAGGCGGTATGCGCTTTCATCCTTCGGTAAACCTTTCCATCCTTAAGTTCCTCGGCTTTGAGCAAACCTTTAAAAATGCCCTCACCACGTTGCCGATGGGCGGCGGTAAAGGCGGCAGTGATTTCGATCCGAAAGGGAAAAGCGAAGGCGAAGTGATGCGTTTCTGCCAGGCGCTGATGACTGAACTGTATCGCCATTTAGGGCCGGATACCGACGTACCTGCCGGGGATATCGGCGTGGGCGGGCGCGAAGTGGGCTTTATGGCGGGAATGATGCGCAAGCTTTCCAATAACAGCGCCTGCGTCTTCACCGGCAAAGGGCTTTCCTTCGGCGGAAGCCTGATTCGCCCGGAGGCGACGGGCTATGGCCTGGTCTACTTCACTGAAGCGATGCTTAAACGTCATGGTCTTGGTTTCGAAGGGATGCGCGTCGCCGTGTCCGGCTCCGGCAACGTAGCGCAATACGCCATTGAGAAAGCGATGGCCTTTGGCGCGCGCGTGGTTACCGCGTCGGATTCGAGCGGGACAGTGGTCGATGAAAGTGGCTTCACGCCAGAGAAGCTGGCGCGTCTGTGTGAAATTAAAGCCAGCCGTGACGGTCGCGTCGCTGACTACGCCCGTGAGTTTGGCTTAACCTATCTGGAAGGCCAGCAGCCCTGGAGCGTACCGGTGGATATCGCCCTGCCATGCGCGACGCAGAACGAACTGGACGTTGACGCCGCGCGCGTACTGATTGCCAATGGCGTAAAAGCCGTGGCGGAAGGGGCAAATATGCCAACCACGATTGAAGCGACCGATCTCTTCCTTGAGGCAGGCGTACTGTTTGCGCCGGGTAAAGCCGCCAACGCGGGCGGCGTGGCGACATCGGGGCTGGAAATGGCGCAGAACGCCGCGCGGTTGAGCTGGAAAGCCGAGAAAGTGGACGCCCGTCTGCATCACATTATGCTGGATATCCACCACGCCTGTGTCGAGTACGGCGGCGATAATAAGCATACCAACTACGTTCAGGGCGCCAACATCGCCGGTTTCGTGAAAGTCGCCGACGCCATGCTGGCGCAGGGCGTCATTTAATCCCGTCGTCAGGCCAGATGGCTTTACGCTTATTCGGTCTGACGGCCTGTCTCCTCAGCAGGCGGGCTTTTTTTGCCCGCTCGCTTACGCGGCGCGCTCTTTTTCTTGTCTCCACCGCCTGGCGCGACTATCCCTCTGAAGCGCTTCACCGGCGTGCGCTTAGCCTGCTCGATCAGCTGATATAACGTGCCGACCAGCGGTTGCATAAAATCCTGGTAACGGCACTGTTTTTCGCTGATTTGCGTCAAAACAGATTCCCAGTGAGCGGTCATATCTGGACGGGCCGCCATTTCCGGCAGCGAATGTATTAACGCTTTGCCAGCATCGGTAGAATGAATATAGCGCCCTTTTTTGGTCAGAAAGCTACGTTTGAACAGCAGCTCGATAATCCCGGCGCGCGTGGCTTCCGTCCCCAGCCCATCGGTCGCGCGCAGAATCTTTTTCAGATCTTTATCCTGCACGAAGCGGGCAATTCCGGTCATCGCGGAAAGCAATGTCGCATCGGTGAAATGACGCGGCGGCTGGGTTTGGCGCTCGACCACTTCCCCCTTTTCACACAGCAACTCATCACCTTTGGCGACAACCGGCAGCGGCGTACCGTCGTTTTCCTCGTCGCGCTCTTTACTGCCCAGTAACGTCCGCCAACCGGCCTCCGCCAGAAAACGCGCTTTGGCGACAAATTTCCCTTTGGCGATTTCCAGTTCAATAACGCATTTACGAAACACCGCGTCCGGGCAGAACTGCATCAGATACTGACGCGCAATCAGGGTGTACACTTTCGCTTCGTTTTCCGTCAGATGGACAGAAGAACTGCGCGCCGTCGGGATAATCGCGTGGTGCGCATCCACTTTTTTGTCATCCCAGCAGCGATTGCGCGTATCAGGATTAACCACAGACTGCGGCAGTAAATCCGGGGCGTGGACGCTAATCGCGTTCATGACCGCCTGCCGTCCGGCAAAGTGTTCTTCCGGCAGATAACGGCAGTCGGAACGCGGATAGGTAATCAGTTTGTGGGTTTCATATAGCTTCTGACAAATATCAAGCACGTTTTGCGCGCTCAGGCCAAAGCGTTTAGCGGCTTCAATCTGTAGCGTCGAGAGCGAAAACGGCAGCGGCGCGGATTCTGATTCCCGTTTATCATTATAACTGGTTACCAGCGCGGGCTGACCGTTGATTCGGTTCACTACATGCTCCGCCAGCGGACGATGAAGCAAGCGCCCCTCTTCATCCTGATAAGGTTCGCACGCCTCGCTCGGCTGCCAGATAGCGGTAAAACGCTCCTCGGCAGGCGTAACGATGTGCGCCTTCACTTCAAAGAAGTCTTTGGCGACGAAGTTCTCAATCTCTTCGTCTCGCCGCACCACCAGCCCCAGTACCGGCGTCTGCACGCGTCCCACGGATAACACGCCCTGATAGCCGGCATTCCGGCCCAGGATCGTGTAAGCGCGGGTCATATTAATGCCATACAGCCAGTCCGCTCGCGCTCGCGCCAGCGCGGAGACGCACAGCGGCACGAAGTCGCTGTTCGCCCGCAGCCTGTCGATAGCACGCTCGACCGCCTGCGGGTTAAGGTCGTTTATCAGACAACGCCGCACCTGCTGGCGCTTTTCGGCAGGAAGCTGGAGATAATCCAGCACTTCATCAACCAGAAGCTGTCCTTCGCGATCCGGGTCGCCGGCGTGAATAATTTCACCGGCTTGATGCAAAAAGCGCTTAATCACATTGAGCTGTTTGGTGACGGAAGGACGAGGCTGAAGCTGCCATTTTTCCGGCACGATAGGCAGGTCAGCCAGATTCCAGCGCGCATAACGGCTGTCATACGCATCCGGCTGCGCCTGTTCCAGCAAATGACCAATACACCAGGTGACGACCTGCCCGTTTCCGCACTCAATAAAACCATCGCCTTTACGGTGCGGTTTTGGCAGCACATCCGCAATGGCGCGCCCCAGACTCGGTTTTTCGGCAATAAACAACCGCATCAGGTTAACGAATCTCAACCATAGCGCGACCGCCGCGGGCCTCGACCAGTTCGCCAATCGCGGTCAGATCGATACCAAATTCCGCCGCGGTGGCTTTAACATCGTCTTCGGCGTCCGGCGTTACCGCCAACAACAGACCGCCTGACGTTTGCGGATCGCACAGCAGGCTACGAACTTCACGCGACATGTCGCCCATCAGATGACCATAGCTGGCGAAGTTGCGCTCTGTGCCGCCCGGTACGGCGCCCAGAGCAATATACTCTTCCACGCCCGGCAGTTTAGGGATGTCCTGATAGCAAAGCAGCGCCTGCACGCCTGCGCCCTGGCACATCTCGCTCAGGTGCCCCAGCAGGCCAAAACCGGTAACGTCAGTCATAGCTTTTACGCCGTCGATATTGGCAAACGCCGCGCCAGCAACGTTCATCCGACACATGACTTCCGTCGCCAGCCCCTGATGTTCAGGTTTAAGCAGCGATTTTTTCTCGGCGGTGGTCAACACGCCAATCCCCAACGGTTTGGTCAGAAAGAGTTTGCATCCCGCCTGCGCGGTACTGTTTTTCTTCACCCGTTCGGTCGGCACTACGCCTGTGACCGCGAGACCAAAGATCGGCTCCGGGGCGTCAATAGAGTGTCCGCCCGCCAGCGCGATACCGGCCTGACGGCAGGCAAAGCGCCCCCCCTCGGTCACTTCACGCGCAATATCGGGCGACAGGGTGTTAATCGGCCAGCCAAGGATCGCGATCGCCATAATCGGTTTGCCGCCCATCGCAAAAATATCGCTGATGGCGTTTGTTGCCGCAATGCGGCCAAAATCAAACGGGTTGTCGACTATCGGCATAAAGAAGTCGGTGGTGCTGATGATACTGGTGCCATTACCCAGATCGTAAACCGCCGCATCATCGCGGGTTTCATTACCCACCAGCAGGTTCGGGTCGACGAACTTCGCCTGCTCGCTATGCAGGATAGTCTCCAGCACTTTAGGGGAAATTTTACAACCGCAACCAGCGCCGTGGCTGTATTGCGTTAAACGAATGGCTTGCTCGCTCATGGACATCTCCTGTCATTGCATTCGCGCTATGGTAGCGCTCATTCCCTGATGTGGTAAGTATCACTGTCTGAATTACCGCGCCTTTGCTCAGAATCCAGACAGTTTTATCCCTCAGCGTCAGAAATAACGCACAAACGGCGTGGGGTCGGGGGTACTGATCGTCGTTGACGCTTTGAGCTGCGGCGTGCCGAGATAGAGAAAACCAACAATTTTATCCTGCGGGCGGCACTCAAAGGCTTCCCGCACGATAGCGCTCTCCGTTAATGCGCCGCTACGCCAGATACCATTAAACCCTTGCGCAATCGCCGCCATTTGCATCGCCATCACCGCGCATCCGGCAGACATCTCCTGTTCCCACATCGGAACCTTATGGTTTTCTTCGCATTTCGCCACCACGGTAATGATCAGCGGCGCGCGAAACGGCGCATTACGCGCTTTTTCGATCGCTTTCTCATCGCCCCCGGCAGCGACAGCGCCTTGTTCAAGTACGGCGCTGAAGCGGTCGCGCCCCTCTCCTTCAATCACAAAAAAACGCCATGGCTGTAGAGATTTATGATCGGGAACACGCATTCCCGCCCGCAGAATGTTCTGTAATTGCTCTCCGACAGGCGCCGGTTCTGCGAGACGAGAGGCGCTACGACGGTTGACCAGCAGTTCTAGTGCATCCATTTGATTAACTCCAGCAATGATATTTATTCACAAAATTAACACGGGAGCAGATTTTGTTACAGCGCAGGCAGTGATTCCTGCTGACAACTGCCTGATGGGTCATTACGATAGCCACATCTTAATGCTTTATCCTCACCAAGGTACAAGCGTTGTTACTCAGATAGGGAGAATACATGCGAACCCTGTGGCGATTTATTGCCGGATTTTTTAAATGGACGTGGCGAGTGTTGAACTTCGTCCGTGAAATGGTACTCAACCTGTTCTTTATTTTTCTGGTCCTGGTGGGCGTTGGGATCTGGATGCAGATCGGTAACGGCAGCAACAGTGAGCAAACCGCGCGCGGCGCTCTGCTGCTGGATATTTCCGGCGTCATTGTGGATAAACCCTCCACCAATCACCGTCTGGGCGCGCTGGGACGCCAGTTATTTGGCGCCAGCTCCGACCGTCTGCAGGAAAACTCCCTGTTTGACATCGTCAACGCTATTCGTCAGGCGAAAGATGACCGTAACATCACGGGTATCGTTCTGGATCTGAAAAACTTCACCGGTGCCGATCAGCCGTCAATGCGCTATATCGGTAAAGCGCTGCGCGAATTCCGCGATAGCGGCAAACCGGTTTTCGCCGTGGGTGAAAACTACAGCCAGGGTCAGTATTACCTCGCCAGTTTCGCCAATAAAATTTGGCTTTCCCCACAGGGTCAGGTAGATCTTCACGGCTTCGCTACGAATGGCCTGTACTACAAAACGCTGCTGGATAAACTGAAAGTCTCTACCCACGTTTTCCGGGTCGGCACCTATAAATCCGCCGTCGAGCCGTTTATCCGCGACGATATGTCGCCCGCCGCCCGCGAGGCCGACAGCCGCTGGATAGGCGAACTGTGGCAGAACTACCTGCATACCGTTTCTGCCAATCGCCAGATTTCGCCGCAACAACTCTTCCCCGGCGCGCAGGCTATTATCGACGGGTTAACCAGCGTGGGCGGCGACACCGCCAAATATGCGCTCGACCATAAACTGGTGGACGCCCTCGCCTCCAGCGCAGATGTTGAAAAAGCGCTGACGAAGCAGTTTGGCTGGAGCAAAACCGAAAATAACTATCGCGCGATCAGCTATTACGATTATTCGCTGAAAACGCCTGCGGATACCGGCGGTACTATTGCGGTTATTTTCGCCAATGGCGCGATTATGGATGGCGAAGAAACGCCAGGGAATGTCGGCGGCGACACTACGGCATCGCAGATCCGCGACGCACGCCTTGATCCTAAAGTGAAAGCGATTGTGCTGCGCGTCAATAGCCCAGGCGGTAGCGTCAACGCCTCCGAAGTTATCCGCGCCGAACTGGCGGCGGCAAGAGCAGCTGGCAAACCGGTGGTGGTCTCAATGGGCGGTATGGCGGCCTCCGGCGGTTACTGGATCTCTACGCCGGCAAACTATATCGTGGCCAGCCCCAGCACGCTGACGGGTTCAATTGGCATCTTCGGCGTAATTAATACGGTAGAAAACAGCCTGTCGTCGATTGGCGTACACAGCGACGGCGTTTCCACCTCGCCGCTGGCGGATATTTCGATGACCAAAGCGCTGTCACCGGAAGTGCAGCAGATGATGCAACTCAGTATTGAGTACGGCTACAAACGCTTTATCACGCTGGTGGCAGACGCGCGTAAGCGTACGCCGGAGCAGATTGACAAAATCGCTCAAGGCCATGTCTGGACCGGAGAAGACGCGAAAGCCAATGGTCTGGTGGACAGTCTCGGCGACTTTGACGACGCCGTCGCCAAAGCGGCGGAGCTGGCGAAACTGAAACAGTGGCATCTTGATTACTATCAGGACGAACCGACTGTCCTTGATATGGTCATGGACAGTATGACCGGATCTGTACGCGCCATGCTGCCGGAGGCCATTCAGGCGATGCTCCCGGCGCCGCTCGTTTCCGCCGCCAACACGGTGAAGGCCGAGGGGGATAAACTGGCGGCATTTAACGATCCGCAAAACCGTTATGCGTTCTGTTTGACTTGCGCGAACGTGCGCTAATGCTTCATCAATAGCCATACCGGATGGCGGCGTCTGCTCATAGCCGCCATCCGATAATCATTAATACGTCCTTCGCGACACGACTGAACATTATCATGCAAAAGAAATCAATTTACGTTGCCTATACCGGCGGTACTATCGGTATGCAGCGCTCAGATAAAGGGTATATCCCGGTGTCCGGGCACCTTCAGCGTCAGCTGGCGCTGATGCCGGAATTCCACCGCCCGGAGATGCCGGATTTTACCATCCATGAATATGCCCCGCTGATGGATTCATCAGATATGACGCCGGAAGACTGGCAGCATATCGCTGCAGATATCAAAGCGCACTACGATGAGTATGACGGTTTTGTTATTCTGCACGGCACCGACACGATGGCGTTTACCGCATCGGCGCTCTCTTTCATGCTGGAAAATCTGGGTAAACCGGTTATTGTGACAGGGTCACAAATTCCGCTGGCTGAGCTGCGTTCCGACGGGCAAATTAATTTGCTGAATGCGCTTTATGTCGCCGCCAACTACCCTATTAATGAAGTAACGCTGTTTTTTAATAATCGTCTGTTCCGCGGCAATCGCACGACCAAAGCCCATGCGGATGGGTTTGACGCTTTTGCCTCTCCCAATCTGCCGCCCTTGCTGGAAGCAGGAATTCACATTCGCCGTTTAAATACGCCTCCCGCGCCCTACGGTTCTGGTGAATTAATCGTTCACCCTATTACGCCGCAGCCGATAGGCGTAGTGACGATTTATCCGGGGATTTCCGCCGAGGTAGTACGTAACTTTCTGCGTCAGCCGGTAAAAGCGCTGATTCTGCGCTCTTATGGCGTAGGCAACGCGCCGCAAAATAAAGCGTTTTTACAGGAGCTGAAAGAGGCCAGTTCGCGCGGCATCGTGGTGGTTAACCTGACGCAATGCATGTCAGGGCGAGTCAATATGGGCGGGTACGCTACCGGTAATGCGCTGGCGCACGCTGGCGTGATTGGCGGTGCCGATATGACCGTCGAAGCCACCTTAACCAAACTGCATTATTTGTTAAGCCAGGGTCTGGACACTCAGGCGATTCGTAGCGCGATGGCGCAAAACTTGCGTGGTGAATTGACGCCGGATGATTAAAAAATCCCGACGACAAGGAGAAGATAATGACAAACCAGGCCTTATTACTGGTCGACTTGCAAAATGACTTTTGCGCCGGCGGCGCGCTGGCTGTAGCGGAAGGCGACAGCACCATCGACATCGCCAACGCTCTTATTGACTGGTGCCAGCCCCGGCAGATTCCGGTGCTGGCCAGCCAGGACTGGCATCCCGCGCAGCATGGCAGCTTCGCCAGCCAGCATCAGGCGGAACCCTATAGTCAGGGAGAGCTGGACGGGCTGCCGCAAACGCTCTGGCCGGATCACTGCGTTCAACATACCGACGGCGCGGCGTTACATCCCCTGCTTAACCAACATGCGATTGACGCCTGCATCTATAAGGGTGAAAACCCGCTGATTGATAGCTACAGCGCGTTTTTTGACAACGAACATCGGCAGAAAACTACCCTTGATACCTGGCTTCGCGAGCATGACGTTACCGAGCTTATCGTGATGGGGTTGGCGACCGATTACTGCGTAAAATTTACGGTGCTGGATGCGCTAGAGTTGGGCTATGCCGTTAACGTTATCACCGATGGCTGTCGCGGCGTGAATATTCACCCGCAGGATAGCGCACACGCGTTTATGGAGATGGCGGCGGCAGGCGCGACGCTGTATACGCTGGCAGACTGGGAAGAGACGCAGGGCCAGGCTGTCGCCAGGTAGCGGAGCAGGTATCGTATCCGGTCAATACATCACGCAACGGTGAGACCATTGCATAGATCTTTGGGCCGGATACGTCACGTCAGCGTCGCTACCAGGCAAAGCTCAACGCAGGCTGGAGAGCGCTTCTAACGAAACAGATTAAAAAGCGCGGGCTGGCTGGCGCAATGTTCTGGGAATAAGGCACCGATGACAATAATCAGTTAGCGACACAGTTGGCGGACTCGCTGGACATTAAGCGTTATTCGTAAAAATATGGCGGGCCTGTGCCTGACAGCAATGTGCAGGCCCGGTAAGCACAACGCATCGGCAATGAAACCGCCGGATGGCGGCTACCTCTTATCCGGCTGCCGTTACTGCATTTTCAATGTCGCAATCGGCTTTGACGTAATACCGAAATCCGCTTTGAGCTGCTGCTTGCTTTTCATCACCATCTGACCGTGAGTATCGATCGTCATATGTTGCGCTTCGGTATTGTGCCGCGCCTGCCATAGCATCACCAGTTGCAGGCTGTTTTCTTTCTGTTCCGGCGTCAACGCCACGCCATCCGGCCATTTACCCAGCTCAACGGCGGTGGATAAACGTTGATACACTTCCGGCGTCATGCTGTTAATGATCTCATCAAGATTCATGATGTGTCCGCTCCTGTGGAATAATTTGCTGAATCGTTTTTTCAGCCTTTCAGTTGATCGCCGTTTTTCTCGTCAGAAAAGGCCAGCGAGGCCGAATTAACGCAATAGCGCTCACCGGTTGGCTGCGGCCCGTCCGGGAAAACGTGTCCGAGATGCGCATCACAGTTTCCGCAACGAATTTCGACACGCTGCATGCCATGAGAGAAATCGTCTATGTAACGAATCGCCTCTTCGCTGACAGGCTGGTAAAAGCTAGGCCAGCCGCAGCCTGAATCGTATTTGGTGTGGGAGTGAAAAAGCGGCGTATCACAGACCAGGCAGTGATAAACCCCATCGCGTTTATTATGTAGCAGGCGTCCGGTAAATGGCGGTTCTGTGCCACGATCCTGCGTCACGTAGAATTGCATTTCGGACAATTTTTTCTTGAGTTCTTCTGCTGAAGGTTGGTTAGCCATTTGCTCACATCTCACTTTAAACGTGCTCACATTGCCTGACCGATTCTAACAAAACATTAACACCTCAGTACCAACTTTTGTTCTAAACTTGATCATTGCGAAATGGCGGCTCACGAATCGTGACTGGTGTCACATTATTATCTCGGTTGCCCTTTAAAATTCGGGGCGGCGCCCCCATGTGGTTTCAAGCCGAAAGGAAGAGTGAGGCGAATCAGCCGCGCAAAGGTTGTGCAGAGGATTGATTTGTCGCAATGATTGACACGATTCCGCTTGACGCTGCGTAAGGTTTTTGTAATTTTACAGGCAACCTTTTATTCACTAACAAATAGCTGGTGGAATATATGACTATCAAAGTAGGTATCAACGGTTTTGGCCGTATCGGTCGCATTGTTTTCCGTGCTGCTCAGAAACGTTCTGACATCGAGATCGTTGCAATCAACGACCTGTTAGACGCAGAGTACATGGCATACATGCTGAAATATGACTCCACTCACGGCCGTTTCGACGGTACTGTTGAAGTGAAAGACGGTCATCTGATCGTTAACGGTAAAAAAATCCGTGTTACCGCTGAACGCGATCCGGCTAACCTGAAATGGGACGAAGTTGGTGTTGACGTAGTGGCTGAAGCTACCGGTATCTTCCTGACTGACGAAACCGCGCGTAAACACATCACCGCTGGCGCGAAAAAAGTGGTTCTGACGGGTCCGTCTAAAGACAACACCCCAATGTTTGTTAAAGGCGCTAACTTTGACAAATACGAAGGCCAGGACATCGTTTCCAACGCTTCCTGCACCACCAACTGCCTGGCGCCGCTGGCTAAAGTTATCAACGACAACTTCGGCATCATCGAAGGTCTGATGACTACTGTTCACGCGACTACCGCAACCCAGAAAACCGTTGACGGCCCGTCTCACAAAGACTGGCGCGGCGGCCGCGGCGCATCTCAGAACATCATCCCGTCCTCTACTGGCGCTGCTAAAGCGGTAGGTAAAGTACTGCCGGAACTGAATGGCAAACTGACCGGTATGGCGTTCCGCGTTCCTACTCCGAACGTATCCGTTGTTGACCTGACCGTTCGTCTGGAAAAAGCGGCTACCTACGAGCAGATCAAAGCTGCTGTTAAAGCTGCTGCCGAAGGCGAAATGAAAGGCGTTCTGGGTTACACCGAAGACGACGTTGTATCTACCGATTTCAACGGCGAAGTATGCACTTCCGTGTTCGATGCTAAAGCAGGCATCGCGCTGAACGACAACTTCGTGAAACTGGTCTCCTGGTACGATAACGAAACCGGTTACTCCAACAAAGTACTGGACCTGATTGCTCACATCTCCAAATAAGTTGAGATGACACAGTCATTGGTAAGAGCGACTCAGGTCGCTCTTTTTTTTGCTTAAAGATATACCCGTCATACTTCAAGTTGCAGGTGTGTTGGCTATGCTTTCTCACCCGAATCACTGACGGAAGTCGAACTTATCGGGATGAATCAGGGATGTCCATGTCCCTGGCCGGAGATTACCTACGGTTGTTCAAATTCGTTCCCGATGAATTTGTCGTTCACTTGCCGCGTTACTCGGCCTGCGGCCTCGCCTCTACGGGCCAGCGCAAGCACTGGTCAAGGCACAAGCGCCTTGTCATGCAACTCGAATTATTTAGGGTTAAGAGGATTGCGTAATGATTAATAAAATTTTTGCCCTCCCGGTTATCGAACAGCTTACCCCTGTCCTTTCCCGTCGTCAGCTTGATGACCTGGATCTGATCGTCGTTGACCATCCGCAGGTTAAAGCCTCTTTTGCATTACAGGGCGCGCACCTTCTCTCCTGGAAACCCGTTGGCGAGGAAGAGGTATTGTGGCTCAGTAATAATACGCCTTTCAAAACCGGCGTGGCGCTACGCGGCGGCGTACCGATCTGCTGGCCCTGGTTTGGACCTGCGGCTCAACAGGGTCTGCCGTCACACGGCTTTGCGCGTAATCTACCGTGGGCGCTAAAAGCGCATAATGAAGATGATAATGGCGTAATGCTGACATTTGAGCTGCAAAGCAGTGAGGCCACCCGGAAATACTGGCCGCACGATTTCACGCTGCTGGCACGTTTTAAAGTGGGCAAAACCTGTGAAATTGAACTGGAAGCGCATGGCGAGTTTGCAACCACATCCGCGCTCCACAGCTATTTTAACGTTGGCGACATCGCCAACGTTAAGGTCAGCGGACTCGGCGATCGGTTTATTGATAAAGTTAACGACGCTAAAGAAGGTGTCCTGACCGACGGTATACAAACCTTTCCGGACCGTACCGATCGCGTTTACCTCAATCCTGAAGCATGTAGCGTGATCCACGATGCGACATTAAACCGCACGATTGATGTAGTCCACCACCATCACCTTAACGTCGTAGGCTGGAACCCTGGCCCGGCGTTGTCCGTCAGCATGGGCGACATGCCGGATGACGGCTATAAAACGTTTGTCTGCGTTGAAACGGTTTACGCTACTGCGCCGCAACAAGCCACAGAAGAAAAACCCTCTCGTCTGGCGCAGACTATCTGCGTCGCTAAACGCTAAAAGTGAATGGATAACGGCGTTGCTATAGGATCTGAAAGGCGTCAGCCGCCATCAGGCATGACCTGCCGGATGGCGGCGCTTACACATTTTATCCGGCGTCACACCATATCCAACGCGGTTTTCCCTTTTGGCGCAGGCCAGGCGTTGTCCAGTAAGGCAAGTTCGTTTGCTGACAAGGCGATCTCAAGCGCCGCCGCATTTTGCTTCACGTGTTCTGTACTTCCGGCTTTCGGGATCGCCATCACGCCCGGATGCGCAATCACCCACGTCAGTAAGATTTGCGCCGCCGTAGCGTTATGCGCTTGCGCAATTTCATTCACCACCGGATGATTCAGTAAACCGCTACGTAACCGGCCAGCCTGCGCCAGCGGGCTATAGGCCATCACTGGCATTCGCTGTTGTTGACACCACGGCAATAAATCATACTCAATACCGCGTGACGCCAGATGATAGAGCACCTGATTTGTCGCGCATTGCTGTCCCCCGGGGATGCGCCACAGCGCCTGCATATCGTCATAATCAAGATTAGAGACTCCCCAACGGCGAATTTTCCCCTGCGCGATTAGCCGCTCCATACCTTCAACGGTCTCTTCGAATGAAAAGCTTCCGGCCCAGTGCAATAGATAGAGATCGAGATAATCTGTTTTCAGACGACGCAGGCTTTCTTCACAGGCGGCAACTATCTTCTGGCCGCCAGCGTTCCACGGGTACACTTTTGACACCAGAAATGCCTCATCGCGTCGCCCTGCCAGCGCCTCGCCCACGACCTTTTCCGCCCCGCCGTCGGCATACATTTCCGCTGTATCAATAAGGCGTAACCCCAAATCCAGCCCCGCGCGCAGCGCCGAAACCTCGCGCTGACGTTGATCCGCGCGCTCGCCCATATACCATGTTCCCTGTCCGATGGCAGGAAGCGTCACCTGCCCGCAAAACGTTACGTTTTTCACTGATTTCATTTCCTTTTCAATGTCACTCGACGGTAAAACAATACAGGACTCTTAGACCCTACGGTAATGTCCGGCATCATACCGCGCAAGGGGGCGATTTTCTTGTCACAGACGAACGTCATCCGCAATCATGTCGACGATGCGGGTAATATGCGCGGCGGGTCGCTGATTCAGTAATAATTGACGCATCACATTCATATAGGGCGTCACATGTTGAAAGAACTCCAGATATCCTTTACAGAGATAATTTTGCCGTTCGCCGCCGTCCATGCAAATTCGATGTTTCGGACAACCGCCGTGACAGGCAAAGCGCCACGTACAGTTCTGGCAGCGTGAGGAAAGGTTTGCTTTAGCCGCGCCAAACTGCTGCTGAAAAGGAGAGGCCGCCATTTCTTCTAAAGAGTGTTGCTGCAGATTGCCCAGTTTATAGGCGGGAAAAACAAAATGGTCGCAGCTAAACACGTCGCCATTCTGCTCCACCAGCAAACTTTGCCCGCAGGTCGACTGCATCGTACAAAGCGTGGCGGGCTCCCCCATCCAGACGCCAAGTAAGTTGTCAAAAAGCTGTACGAATATGCGTCCGACATCGTGACGTATCCATTGATCAAAAACATCGCACATAAAGGCGCCCCACCCTTCAGGCGTAACGGAAAAGGGCATCAGCGAAGGCGAATCCTCATTGTCAGATAACGTCAAAGAACGCTGCGCTTTTTGCGCGAGCGGCTCAACAATGGGAATAAATTGCAGGTGTTTACTTTCCAGTTCCTGCGTCAAAAAATGATAAATAGCGTTGCCATGACGGCATGACGCATCATTCACGACAGTGAGCGTGTTGAACTCGACATCATTTGCCTGCAGAAGGCGGATAGCATTAACGACTCGGGAAAAAGACGCCCGCCCTGACGGCGTTCTCCGGTAATTATCATGAACGACTTGCGGCCCATCAATCGATATACCAATCAGGAACTGGTGCTGCGCAAAGAAAGCCGCCCACTCTTCATTGATTAATACGCCATTGGTTTGCAGACTGTTGTAAATAGTTTTGCCGTTGGCATAGCGTTGCTGCAAGCACACCACTTTTTGATAAAAAGAAAGACCGCATAGCGTCGGCTCTCCCCCCTGCCAACAAAACGAGACCTCTGAGGATGGCGTATCATCAATTACCCGGCGGATATACGTCTCCAGCACATCGTCAGACATGACGCGCTGGCCCCGGGGTTTATCAAGATAGAAACAGTACTTGCAGGATAAGTTACACAGACTGCCGCTGGGCTTGGCTACGGTATTGAATACTATGCTCATTCGTCTTACTCGCTGTGAAGAATGGGTATAGCATAAGCGGGACGTGACAGGGCGATATCAGCCAGCATTGCAACAATTATTACGCTAATTGTTAGCGCAGTTGTAATCACCTGGATTTTTCATATAAAAGGCTAGTTTTTTAAATTGATGTAACAAAGTATAAATCACGTAAGGCTGCGCCATCCCCGGTCAACAGCGCATTTATGCAAGCCGCCATGTTCGCGTTTCAGACAGCACAAAGCCTGCATAACGCAGGCTTTGTCATGGTTTTTCCGGCAAATTCAATCAATCAGAATCTATAGGTCACGCCAGTAGAAAGGATACCGGTCCAGGATTTATCCACCATCGGGCTGTCGGTAATTTCATCCGACAGGCGGGTGTAGCGCGCAGTACCATATACGCTCCAGTTACCGGCGAAATTATAGTTAGCGCTAAGTTCAAGATACGGGTTCCAGCTATCGTTCGGGTTATAGCCGCGCAGGCCGCTACGTGAAGATTCTTTACGTGATACGCCGTAATAGTAATCGTTCTGGTTCTCGCTATTCCATTCAACCCCGATACCTGGCGTTAAGGTCAGCCCGCCATTGGTATACCGATACAGCCAGGCCAGATCCCAGACAATACCGTTACTGTTATCTAACGTATCCCCTGCCAGTGAGGTACGCAGGAATCCATACTGGGTGTGATGCGCGTAAGAAACGCCCGCCATCATAGTACTTTTACGCCTGTCCAGACGACGCAACTGATGGTCATCGCTGTCGCCCGGTTTGAAGTACATCGGGGACCAGTATGCCATGATTGACAACTTATCGGCATTGTCATTCCACAAGTAGTACCCGCCGCCCAGACCACGGAACCAGAAGTTTTCGCTTTCATAAGCGATGACCGGTATCGGATAAACATCGCTATCGTAATCTTTATAAGGGTGTTCAACCACACCAACGCCTGCGCCCAACGTCAGGTTGCTTTCAGCGTGCGCGACGCTGGCGGATGTTGCAATAAACACGCCAAGAGCCAGAAGTTTAAGTTTGGTCACAATCCATAATTCCTTATTCAAATGTTCTGCGGCAAAAGTGTAACCGCCAATACCTGTAAGCCCAACTATTTTACACAATGTAACCGTTTAATATCACCACCACCGATTATTTTCAGATGATCGGCTGATGATCGTTATGTGACCGGGAACGCTTTTTCTGATATCCACCAGCCTTTTCTACCTGATGAGTTATTGATATGTCATCGAAATCCACTGACGCGTACAGGCAAGTTTTGCAAATGCCATCTACGCTTAATGTTAAGAAGGTGTATCACCGGACACGTTGATCTTCTGACCAATAAAATGGCATGAGAGTTGCTTTTTTCCTTAGCAGAGACGGCGTTCAGTCTACCTCTTCCGGGAGCCTCTACTATTCATATGAACGGCTCTTAACATGTGCGAAAAAACGAAAGGATGGCATATCATGAATATATTCGATCACTATCGCCAGCGTTACGAAGCTGCCAAGGACGAAGAGTTCACACTGCAGGATTTTCTTACCATTTGTCGGCAAGATCGCAGTGCTTATGCCAACGCGGCAGAGCGGCTATTAATGGCTATCGGCGAGCCTAATATGGTCGACACTGCCCAGGAACCCCGACTTTCCCGACTCTTCTCCAACCGGGTTATTGCTCGCTATCCTGCGTTTGAAGAGTTTTACGGCATGGAAGACGCGATTGAACAGATTGTCTCTTATCTGAAACATGCGGCGCAAGGGCTGGAAGAGAAGAAGCAAATTCTCTATTTGCTGGGACCTGTGGGGGGTGGCAAATCATCGCTCGCTGAACGGCTGAAATCGCTAATGCAGCGCGTGCCAATTTATGTTTTAAGCGCCAACGGCGAGCGTAGTCCGGTCAACGATCATCCGTTATGCCTGTTTAATCCGCAGGAAGACGCGCAGATTCTGGAAAAAGAGTACGGTATTCCGCGCCGCTATCTCGGTACGATTATGTCCCCGTGGGCGGCCAAACGCCTGCATGAGTTTGGCGGCGATATTACTAAATTCCGCGTGGTGAAAGTCTGGCCCTCCATTCTGGAGCAGATTGCCATCGCCAAAACGGAACCCGGCGATGAAAACAACCAGGATATTTCGGCGCTGGTCGGCAAGGTGGATATTCGTAAACTCGAACATCACGCCCAGAACGATCCGGATGCGTATGGTTACTCTGGCGCGCTGTGCCGCGCTAACCAGGGGATCATGGAGTTCGTCGAGATGTTTAAAGCGCCTATTAAGGTGCTGCACCCCTTGCTGACCGCAACTCAGGAAGGTAACTACAATGGTACGGAAGGTATTTCCGCCCTGCCCTTTAATGGCATCATACTTGCCCACTCAAACGAATCTGAATGGGTGACTTTCCGTAACAATAAAAATAACGAAGCGTTCCTCGACCGTGTCTATATTGTGAAGGTGCCTTATTGCCTGAGAATCTCCGAAGAGATCAAAATCTACGAGAAACTGCTTAATCATAGCGAGCTGGCTCATGCGCCCTGCGCGCCGGGCACGTTGGAAACGCTTTCGCGCTTCTCGATTCTTTCCCGCCTGAAAGAGCCGGAAAATTCCAGTATTTACTCGAAAATGCGCGTTTATGACGGTGAAAGCCTGAAAGATACCGACCCCAAAGCTAAATCGTACCAGGAGTATCGCGACTATGCGGGTGTGGACGAAGGGATGAACGGTCTCTCCACCCGATTCGCCTTTAAGATCCTCTCCCGCGTATTCAACTTCGACCATGCGGAAGTGGCGGCAAACCCGGTACATCTGTTCTACGTTCTGGAACAACAAATCGAGCGCGAGCAGTTCCCGCAGGAGCAGGCTGAGCGTTATCTGGAGTTCCTGAAAGGCTACCTGATCCCGAAATACGCCGAATTTATCGGCAAGGAGATCCAGACGGCCTATCTCGAATCTTATTCTGAGTACGGGCAGAACATTTTTGATCGTTACGTGACTTATGCGGATTTCTGGATTCAGGATCAGGAGTATCGCGACCCGGATACCGGTCAACTGTTCGATCGCGAGTCGCTGAACGCCGAACTGGAAAAAATTGAAAAACCAGCGGGTATCAGTAACCCGAAAGATTTCCGTAATGAGATAGTAAACTTTGTCCTGCGCGCCAGAGCCAACAATAGCGGCCGTAATCCAAACTGGACCAGTTACGAGAAGCTGCGCACGGTGATTGAGAAAAAAATGTTCTCCAATACTGAAGAGCTGTTGCCGGTCATTTCTTTTAACGCCAAAACGTCGACTGACGAGCAGAAAAAGCATGACGACTTTGTCGATCGGATGATGGAGAAAGGGTATACCCGTAAGCAGGTTCGTTTGCTGTGCGAGTGGTACCTGCGCGTGCGTAAATCGTCGTGATGTTAATGCCCGGTGGCGCTTGCGCTTACCGGGCCTACAAAGTAATGTTCTGTAGACTGGCTAAGCGTTAGCGCTATCCGGCACTGACAGAACAGGCGCTCAGTTGGCAGTACGGGGGGCATATGACCTGGTTCATAGACCGACGTCTTAACGGCAAAAATAAAAGCACGGTGAATCGCCAGCGCTTTTTGCGTCGTTATAAAGCACAAATTAAGCAGTCGATTTCCGAAGCGATTAATAAACGCTCTGTGACCGATGTCGACAGCGGAGAGTCCGTCTCTATTCCAACCGATGATATTAGCGAACCGATGTTTCATCAGGGGCGCGGCGGTCTGCGCCATCGCGTCCATCCGGGTAACGATCACTTTATCCAGAATGATCGCATTGAGCGTCCGCAAGGCGGTGGCGGCGGCGGTTCCGGTAGCGGTCAAGGTCAGGCCAGCCAGGACGGCGAAGGCCAGGATGAGTTTGTTTTTCAGATTTCAAAAGATGAGTATCTGGATCTGCTCTTTGAAGATTTAGCGCTGCCTAATCTGAAGAAAAACCAGCATCGCCAGCTTAACGAGTATAAAACTCACCGCGCCGGTTTCACCTCAAACGGCGTACCGGCCAATATCAGCGTGGTACGTTCGCTACAAAACTCTCTGGCGCGCCGTACAGCAATGACGGCAGGAAAACGCCGCGAACTGCACGCCCTGGAAACGGAACTGGAGACCATCAGCCACAGCGAACCAGCGCAACTGCTTGAAGAGGAGCGATTACGTCGGGAGATTGCCGAACTACGGGCTAAAATCGAGCGAGTGCCGTTTATCGACACCTTTGATTTACGCTATAAAAATTATGAAAAACGGCCTGAGCCCTCCAGCCAGGCGGTGATGTTCTGTCTGATGGACGTCTCGGGTTCGATGGACCAGGCAACCAAAGATATGGCCAAGCGTTTTTACATTCTGCTCTATCTGTTTTTGAGCCGAACATATAAGAACGTAGAAGTGGTTTATATCCGCCACCATACCCAGGCGAAGGAAGTGGACGAACATGAGTTCTTTTATTCGCAAGAGACCGGCGGGACGATTGTCTCCAGCGCGCTTAAACTCATGGATGAAGTGGTTAAAGAGCGCTACGACCCGGGGCAGTGGAACATCTATGCGGCGCAAGCGTCAGACGGTGATAACTGGGCCGACGATTCACCGCTGTGTCATGAGATTCTGGCGAAAAAACTGCTGCCGGTAGTGCGCTATTACAGCTATATCGAGATTACCCGCCGCGCCCACCAGACCTTATGGCGCGAGTATGAACATCTGCAGGCGACGTTCGATAACTTCGCCATGCAGCATATTCGCGATCAGGAGGATATTTATCCGGTATTCCGCGAATTGTTTCAGAAACAGAGCGCCAATCAAAGCGCATAAATAAATCCGCCCGTTCATATGTCGGGCGGGTTTTAATAAGCCTGGTGTTCGGTTTTTATGACTGAAGCAATTACCCACGAATAGTCTGAATGAAGGTATTCCAGCATATCGGGTAATTTAACCCATTAATAGAATTCCATCATGTTAATAACACCAAGGCCAAGACCAAGGCCCCAAATGTCCTGGTTGCCCCACTCCAGGAGGAACAATGTGACAGGCAGGGACTTTATCAAAAACATGATCCAAAACATGTGAAAAAGGATCATCCGCCATCGCCGACGACGTAAAACCTGCTGCCAGTAATGCAAAAAATAAAATCACAGCCATCTCTTTAAATCGTTTCATAGAGCCTCAGAACGGAAGTAAATTATTATCCTTACCACTTCACACTCCTTTCATCATCATAATAAAGGTTATTTTCTTTTTGTCACAAATAGATCAGTATTGTTGGTTAAAAATTTAGTTTTTATCACAATAGTCACACCTGAAAATATAAACAAAGCGTATTAATTGGTTTATTAAATCGAGAATGATTTTTATTCCATAACATCAACACGTTTTATTTTTAAACAGTCTATTAGAGGAATTCTCATCGCTATGGTAAACTAACGCATCCGACTTTCAGGGCTGTAGTTCATCATGAATTTGCATCATAAAGCGCTCAGGCACTTTATCTCGGCAAGCGTCATCGTTTTGACATCGTCCTTCCTGATTTACGAACTTATTGCCAGCGACAGGGCAATGAATGCCTATATGCGTTATATCATGGAGAGAGCCGATTCGTCGTTTTTGTACGATAAGTACCAGAATCAGAGCATCGCCGCACATTTGATGCGAACTTTTGAAGCGCCGGGAGACCCCGTCACTGCAGAAAAACGCCGCGCGTTTTGCGACGCCTTTGAGGCTATTAACGGTACGCACGGTGTCAACCTGACCCGGCATAATTATCCGGCGCTACATGGTACCCTGCAAACCGCCGCTACACAGTGTACCGATAATCTTGATGACGCCCTTTTACTGCCTGCGTTTGATCAGGCGGTAAGCATCAACCGTTCGCAGGACGACCACAGTCACGGGCTGGGCACACTGGAGCTTAAATTCCGTTATTACGTTGATTTAAATAAACATTATGTCTATTTCTATGATTTAATCAACTCACGGCGCTTCGCCATGCATCGTTGGACTTTTTTACAAAAAGGCACAATGGGTATTAACAGAAAAGATATAGATAAACTTTTTACCGGCCGTACGGTTATTTCAAGTATTTACATGGATGATATTACCCAGGAAAACGTCATGAGCTTTTTAACGCCAGTCTATCTGGCGGGAACGTTAAAAGGTATCGTGATGGTGGATGTTAACCAGGATAATTTAAAAAATATTTTTTATACCCAGGATCGTCCGCTGGTTTGGCGTTATCTTAACGTAACACTAAAGGATATGGACTCCGGAAAAGAAATTATTATTAATCAAAGCAAAAATAATCTGTTTCAATATGTGAATTATAGCCATGATATCCCGGGTGGACTGCGCGTTTCGTTGTCCCTTGATTTAACCTATTTCCTTGTCTCGTCCTGGAAAGCGCTGGCCTTTTACTTACTGGCAACGGCGCTCCTGCTTAATATGGTACGGATGCACTTTCGGCTTTATCGTAACGTCACACGCGAAAATATTAGCGATGCCATGACCGGGCTTTACAACCGTAAAATATTAACACCGGAGCTGGAACAGCGACTGCAACGCCTGGTCAATGCCGGGACGCCGGTGACATTTGTCGCTATTGATTGCGATAGGTTAAAACTGATCAACGATACCCAGGGGCACCAGGAAGGCGACCGAATTATTACCCTGTTGGCGAAAGCGATTAAAACATCGATTCGTAAAAGCGATTACGCCATTCGCCTCGGCGGCGATGAGTTCTGTATTATTCTTGTTGATTACGCGGCGGATTTGGCTATCCATCTGCCGGAGCGTATTATTCGTAACCTGCAAATTATCGCACCGGATAAGACAGTCCATTTTTCTGCCGGGATTTATAATATGCAGCCCAATGATACGATTAATGATGCCTACCAGGCTTCCGATGCGCAGCTCTATCTGAACAAACAACAAAAACAACATCGTTCATCATAGTGCTTCGCAGTAAATGTTCATATTGCACCAGGAGTGAGAAATGGCCGAAATGACTGAAGTCGCGAAGGGTGTCGCTACACACCAACGTTTAGTGGCTTTATTAACCCAGGAGAACGCGCGCTATCGTGTGGTGAACCATGAAGCGGTAGGGAAATGCGAAGCGGTATCTGAAATACGCGGTACTGCGCTGGGCCAGGGCGCAAAAGCGCTGGTCTGTAAAGTCAAAGGCAACGGCGTCAACCAGCACGTTCTTGCTATTCTGGCGGCCGATCAGCAAGCCGACCTCTCTCAGCTTGCTTCACATCTGGGCGGCTTACGCGCTTCCCTTGCCAGCCCGGCGGAAGTCGATATGCTGACCGGCTGCGTTTTTGGCGCGATCCCGCCTTTCAGTTTTCACCCCAATCTGAAACTGATCGCCGATCCGCTCCTGTTTGAGCGTTTCGATGAAATTGCCTTTAATGCCGGCCTGCTGGAAAAATCAGTCATTATGAATACACAGGACTATCTGCGCATCGCCCGACCAGAACTGGCAGTCTTCCGCCGCTTTCAGTCATCGCCAACGGCTTAGTCCCCTTCCCCTTCAAGGAGCAATACAGACACAACGATAATGATAAAAATGGCGAAAAACGACGCCGTAATCATCAGCGCTTCAAGAAACGGTGGATCGTACATAATTGTATCCTCAGGAAGTCAACAATGACGGTTCACCTGTTAGCAATACGCGGCGTTGATGGCAATTTAATGACAACGCCGTTTTTCACGTAGAGATTGTCTTTCAGGCAGTTGCCTGAAATCCGCATCAATCGTTAAAAAGGCCTGTGCGCTTTGCCGTTTGGGCGTAAAGTAGTCAGGCTTACTTTTTGGCAAGGAAACCATAATGTTTGATGTCACTCTGCTGATCCTGCTCGGACTGGCAGCTCTGGGATTTATCAGCCACAACACCACTGTCGCCGTCTCAATTCTGGTGCTGATTATTGTCCGCGTAACCCCGTTGAATACCTTTTTTCCCTGGATTGAAAAACAGGGACTCACCGTCGGGATTATCATTCTGACCATCGGCGTGATGGCCCCCATCGCCAGCGGAACCCTACCGCCCTCCACATTGATCCACTCTTTTGTGAACTGGAAATCGCTGGTCGCGATTGCCGTCGGCGTTTTCGTCTCCTGGCTGGGCGGCCGCGGCATTACGCTGATGGGAAACCAACCGCAGCTCGTCGCCGGGCTGCTGGTCGGTACGGTACTTGGCGTCGCGCTGTTTCGCGGCGTGCCGGTCGGCCCACTGATTGCGGCGGGGCTGGTCTCTTTAATTGTGGGGAAGCAGTAACTCGCCCGTCAGATACTGGCCTGGCGTCTGCCCCAGGCCTTTTTTAAACATGGTAATGAATGCCGTGGTGGAATCATAACCCAGCATTTGCGCCGTCTGCTGTACATTACGTCCCGCGATCAGCGCTTGTAGCGCCAGGATTAATTGCAACTGATGACGCCAGCGACGAAAGCTTAGTCCCGTCTCTTTGACGACCAACCGGGCAAGGTTACGCTCGCTCATCGCGAATACGCTGGCCCACTGCCCTAATGTATTCCATCGCGCGGGCTCCTGCGCCATTGTCTCAACCATTTGGCGGATTTTCGGATGCCCCGATACCGGTAATTGCAATTGTTCCTGCGGCTGCTGCGGCAGTTCATCAAACAACACCTGAATAAGGCGCTGCGTTGGCATTTGCGCTCTTTCGGAATCGGTTCTGCGCGCCAGCGACAAAATCAACTCCCGGCATAACGGCGAAATTTTCAGCGTGCAGCAACGCTCCGGCATGACGACCGCTGCAGGTTCAATAAATAAAAAGCACAGTTCCGCCCCTGCGGTCACATGATTACTGTGCGGCAGCGAGCCGGGGAGCCAGACGGCATACTGGGGCGGAACCATCCACATCGCATTTTCCACCTCACAGGTGATCGCGCCGTGCAGAGCGAGAATCAACTGTCCCTTGCGATGCTGATGGCTAGGGCTAAACAGTTCATCATCCCTGGCGCGAATACAAAAGGCCACAGCGGCATCGTGGTGAAGGTCGGGATCGTAACCGTCCAGTCTCAGGCCAATCATTATATTGTCCGATTTTAGCGATAAATTGTCATTTTAGCTTGATTCATCCAAACAGTAAAAACTGTTAAGGTATCGCCTCGCCTGACGAGATGAGAAAACGATGACGACAGCCCTTTCACCACGCGGCAAACAGGGCGCTTTACTGATTGCCGGTATTTTGATGATAGCCACTACGCTGCGCGTAACATTTACCGGCGCTGCGCCGTTGCTGGAGACAATCCGTTCGGATTACGGTCTTTCCACCGCCCAGACGGGCCTGCTAACAACCTTGCCGCTTCTGGCGTTTGCACTGGTTTCGCCGCTGGCGGCCGGTATTGCCCGCCGGTTTGGGATGGAACGCAGTCTGTTTGCCGCAATGCTGCTGATTTGCGCGGGTATTGCCCTCCGCTCCCTGCCCTCCGCTGCATTGTTGTTTGCCGGAACTGCCATTATTGGGTGCGGGATAGCGCTGGGTAATGTGCTGCTACCAGGATTGATTAAGCGCGATTTTTCACAACATGTCGCCAGGCTGACGGGCGCGTATTCATTGACGATGGGCGCCGCCGCCGCGTTGGGGTCCGCGCTGGTGGTTCCGCTGGCGTTGCACGGTTTTGGCTGGCGCGGCGCGCTGTTAATGCTGATGCTGTTTCCGCTGTTGGCGTTTCTTATCTGGTTGCCGCAGTGGCGCACTACCCGCTCAGCTAACCTGAGTAGCTCCCGGGCATTACATGAACGTGGTATCTGGCGTTCGCCTTTAGCCTGGCAAGTTACGTTGTTTCTGGGACTTAACTCACTGATTTATTATGTGATTATCGGCTGGTTACCAACAATACTCATCAGCCACGGTTACAGCGAAGCACAGGCAGGATCGCTACATGGCCTGCTGCAACTGGCGACCGCAGCGCCTGGGTTAGCTATTCCGCTTATTTTGCATCGCTTTAACGATCAACGCTGGATTGCCGCGCTGGTCTCACTATTGTGCGCAGTGGGCGCGGCGGGGCTTTGGTTTGTGCCGGGCCAGGCTGTCATCTGGACGCTACTGTTCGGCTTCGGTTCAGGCGCGACGATGATCCTCGGCCTGACGTTTATCGGCCTGCGCGCCAGTTCGGCGCATCAGGCGGCGGCGCTTTCCGGCATGGCGCAGTCGGTCGGGTATTTACTGGCGGCATGTGGGCCGCCCGTCATGGGAAAACTTCATGATGCCAGCGGTAGCTGGTATCTGCCGCTATCGGGCGTAACGGTTCTGGCTATCATCATGGCGATTTTCGGCCTCTACGCCGGACGCGATCGAGAGATAGCGTCATAAATAAACCTGATACCCACTTGAATGCCTGATGACGCTTCGTTTATCAGGCCTGATCCATTAAAATCATTACCGCTATCCGACAAAAGTACCGTAAGCGACACCAACACAGGAGGGAAAAATGCGAATCCAGTGTAAGCGCGTCTATTTCCCGGCGGAAAAAGACGATGGTTATCGGGTATTGGTTGACAGGCTATGGCCGCGCGGCATTAAAAAAGCAGCGCTGGTCTATGATGAATGGAATAAGGCCATTACGCCCTCCACCGAATTGCGCAAAGCCTTTCATAGCGAACTGATTGATTTTAACCACTTCGCGCAGCAATACCGGGCAGAACTTGCGCAACAGCATCAAGAAGGCAAACGGCTGGCGGATATTGCCCGACACCAACCGCTAACGTTGCTATACGCCGCTAAAGATACTCGCCAGAACCATGCCATTGTGCTGGCAGAGTGGCTACGAGAGCTGTGATTGTCGTGCCGCCGCCTGGCCTGGTTGTCTGTCCGGGGACAACGGCATCAAATGTTCTGCCCGCACCCAGGCAAAACCGTGCTGACCATCGGCGGAGGCTACATCGCCCGTGACCAGCCACAGCGCCCGAGGCGCTTCTTTCGGCAGTAAGGTGACGTGTCCATTTACCGGGTTAATGAATTCATCTCCGGGTTGACACAGGCAAAATAGCTCAACCGATTTACCAATATTCTGCCGTCCGGCGGGTGTTTTAGCGCCAATAACTATTGCCAACGCGCCCGGCTTTAACTGAAACATATTTTCTTGCGCCGCATGAAACTCATTATCAGATTGTTCTTAATCATATCCCGTCGGACCGCAGGTTGTCACTTTTTCGTATCAGGGTGCTCTCTGCGCCATAATGTCCACTCATCAATGATTTCGCCATTGGGCAATTTGCAATCGGAACGCACGCCTTGTGGGGTCTGCACCGGCATCAGCGTACCGCCCTGTTGCTCACAGTAGACGGCTGCCGGATTAGGCATCCCAATACGCGGCGGTCGGGGGGCGTTGGGTTGCGACGATGAACAAGCGCTCAGCAGCAATACGCCTGGCAACGCAATCCACGTAAATTTCATAACGACTCCTTAAAGCGATATTTTGTCCAGGATAACCTGGCGGGTACGCTATTTCCATACTTTCTGTCAGCGCTTTAGTGGGTGTTTATCCCGGGTTAAGTCAGTAATAACCACGCCCTGTCACAAAGCAACCGACCTTTTGTCGCTGAGAAAACCCTGCTATTCTGGCGCCCCCTGAACAGTGAAGGTAATAGCATGAGAGTGGGTATCCTCTTCCCTGTCGTCATTTTCATTACGGCAATATTATTTTTGGCATGGTTTTTTATTGGCGGTTACGCCGCGCCGGGAGCATAACCATGAGGAAAACAACGATGGTGTTGATGGGCATCGCGCTAATTGCGGCGGCGGGTACCGAACTGGGCTGGTGGTAAATTCATTTTGAATAATAAAGGCTACCTGTCGTAGCCTTTATTATCTCTGAAAGTTCTGCGTTTAGCTTTTGATTTTTCTGTAGATTAACAGCACGACAATCGCGCCGATCACCGCGACTGCAAAGCTGCCGAAGTTGAAACCATCCACTTTGCCAAAGCCAAAGAACGTACTGATCCATCCTCCGACTACCGCACCAACGATCCCCAGAATGATCGTCATAAAGAATCCGCCGCCATCTTTACCTGGCATGATCCACTTAGCCAAAATACCCGCAATAAGTCCAAAAATAATCCATGAAAGAATGCCCATTTTTTCCTCACTTATGTCTTAACGTTAGCGGTTTATTTGCCGTTAAAAAGAATAGCACATCGTCAGGAAAGTGAAGTTTGTGATGTCCATCACCTTTTAGCGTCGTGGATAAAAGCGCATAAATATCAGGGTTGCAATCATTAATGATAACGATTATCTTTATCAATACCGAGTGGTTGAGTTTATAACCCACCTGTTCGGTACGACATTGCTCACATTGCTTCCAGTATTATTTGCCCGCCTCACCGAGTGCGGGCTTTTTTTGCTAACCGCTATCTATCCCATGCCGAATTCATGGTCTTTTTCAGCCGCGCTATTTTGCGTGATACGGGGTCATCTCCAGCGCCGTACATTCATCCTGCTTGTCCTGCTGCATAAACCCCACGGTCACCATAAACAAACCGATCATAAATGGCACTTCATAAAGCTCTTCAATCAAATCCGTGTAACGAGCGTTATGCAGGAATATCGGCGACAACCACCGATGATGCTCGACAGTGTCGGAAATCAGATATGAACATGCCGTCACGGTAAACAGCCACAATGGCAGAGGAGCGTCCCGTAGGCGACGAACAATCTCCTTACGTAGCCCGGCAGAAAACAGGACTGGCAATACCAACGCAGCAATTAATAGCACTGAAATCGTTCTGAACAGCATACGCGGCTCGTCAGGGAAATAGTCACGCCCCCAACTGGTGCTTCTACCCAATAGCACCACCCACCAGACAACAGCCCATAGCCAAAACTGCTTTGCCCCTTCGGGACGGGAAAGTGGCCGTATATACCAGGCGGTAAATAGCGCCCCAAACAGTAACCATAACGCTTGTCCGTTTTCAATCCATCGGACCACCACGCCGTTAAGCAAAGGCAATTGCCAGTCCGCCGTAAACGGGATGACCACAGCGGCAAGCGCAAGAGTAAGTGCTGACGAAGTTAATCGGGTATCGAGTTTCATGATTATAAGACTCTTCTGGTTTTTAATACCCAATCATAAGTTTTATGAATACGCTCTCATTAGCAAACAATGCGATATTCTTAATGTTTTCTTAATGTTTCTTTTCAACCCATGTCTGATGTAAATAAACAGCGCTTTTCAATACGCAAAAACCGCATCACGCTGGCGACGCGCGATGCGGCTTCTCATTTAAAGAATCACTTTATATCAAATAGATACTACAAGATCCTTACCAACCGCAAACGTCGTGTTCGTTTTCGGTATCGTAGGAACGCACGGTATTGACCAAATCCTTCACAACTTCTGCTGCAACTTCAGGTACCAGCAACGTCATCGGTGCTTCCGTTTCATAGTCCACAGAGACGCCGTTGCTATTATTCGTGACCGTGACGGTATAAGTAGCTTTTCCCATTATTATTCTCTCCCGGCATGAATGACTTTTCGTGAGGTCGCCCCTTCCATCAGTACTTCCGGCGCGACAAAAAAGTCGATGTTAAAATAGGTATCATCCGTCATGACCTCAATATTGTGCCACTTTTCCGGAGGAAACACGCCAAACTCGCCGGCATTGATCACCATGATCTCTTCCGGCTCAGAGCAATGTTCATCAGCGTATCCGAGATATTTGACCGCCCCCTGCATCACCGAGAGACGAGGATAAACGCCGGGTCGCGTTCCCTTATCAAGGTGGCGTTCGAAAATTCCGGCAGGCGCCGTCTCTTTGTTCCAGAATGGCGTGGAACGTGTATGGATATGATTTTGTGGAATTTGCCGCATTTGCTTCCCTCTTCCCGCAGGTTACTCAACGATAATCTCATCGCTGTCGTAAAAAGGTTACGCTCCAAAAACAGCATTTTAAATACCATTTATTGGTTACTATTTTGCTGTTTTCCACGCGATAAAACCGAAAGGAGAGCAATGACCCGCCGTTGTCGACGGGTTCAGGGGGTTAAGACTGGAGCGTTGCCAGCCGGGCGGCAAATCCGACGAAAAGAAGGCCAATCAAAGAATTGCCCACTTTTGCCAGTTTCTTTTTGGTACCAATATAGTGGGTTACAAAAGCGCCAGAAAGAATTAAAAAGCTCAGATAGCAAAAACTGACGATTTCAAGGGTGGTGGCCAAAATAAAAAATGACACCCCAGTATGCGGCGCAGTAACGTCAATAAATTGCACAAAAAAGGAAACATAAAAAAGTATAGCTTTAGGATTCGTCAGGCTAAGAATTAAAGCACGCTTAAAAATAGCGCCAAAAGGAACTACCGTTTCCGTCGCCGCACGCCCCTTTGAGGTCAGCGTAGCGTAAAGGATTTTTGCGCCAAGGTAGAGCAGATAAAACGCGCCGAGATAGCGAACAATGTTAAACAGAACCGGCGTTGTTTTGATCAGCGTCGCCACGCCCGCATACGCCAGAAACATTAATATCGCATCGCCGATAAACACGCCGCATGCGGCAAGATATCCTCCTTTAACCCCGCGTCCTACGCTGTTTTTAAGCACAAAAAGCGTATTCGGCCCCGGCACCAGAACGATAAAAATCGCCCCGACCAGGTACGTCCAATAATTCAGAACACCATACTCCGCGAACACATTAACCTCTTCCTGAAAACATTTACGCTTAGCTGCGAAACAGTATGCTAACGAATGAACCGGAAGATGGGAAGCGAAACCACGTCTCTCCAGCCGCTATTCCGCCACGCTTATATCCCCATCACCCAAAAACGTTCTTGTATCGCAACCCCCGCAGACAACCACCAGGTATTGGCCCACGTTTCCTCATGGGGGATTAACGCGCGCGTCGTACCAAAGACAGGGCTGCCAACACATCACTGATATCGCTCTCATTCAGATTCGGCGCATTAAACTTCGCTCTCAGCCACACCATATCCTCGTGGCTGAAAGCGCCGACCATCAAGCGCTGGCTGATGATGATCAACATTTGATTATCAAGTTGTCGAATACGTTGCCGGGTGACCGACAAGGTTTGTATCGGAAAGGAGGGTTCTGGGCCGGTTCGCCACTGCGCTAAATAGCGGTACTGTATCGCTTTACTGGCATCCATTAGCGAACGAATAAAAGGGGTTATCGAATGCGGGTCCAGACCGTTATTTTTCGCTTCTTCTTCAGCCTCGGCAAAAACATTTTGTTCACGCGTGAAATCCTCTATCGGCAGATGGTGCTTCATTTTATAAGCAGCCACATCTTTCATTAATAACATGCGTTCATTGAGCGCGGTTAAGAGTGCGCCAAGCGATACCGACGTTACCGAATCGGCAAAAGTGGTGCTGCACATCAATAAAGAACAAAGAAAAATGGCGATATGACGAATCATTAATCAACCTCCTTTTACGGAGGCCTGACAGTAATTTACCTTTATTAAGATAACATTAAGTAATTATTACAGATTGGTATTAATGTTTATTCGTTTAAACTGGAGTGATAAAAAGAACAGGCCGTTGATTCTGCGGAATCTTCACCTTCATTTAAAGTGTATAAAATATACAACAAATTACACAAATGTGATACGCGTCACGTTTTTATGATTTTTTATTACAGTTTTATGATATAGGTCTAATTTTAATAGGTCACTAATTTCTCTCCCCCGCTCAGGGAGATCGGCTTCAATTTACATCGAATATGGTGAAATATGACTACCATTACACTAGTCAACGAACAAAATAGTACTGGCAATCCTTTTTCTGCACATATGTTATGTGAACAGCGGGCTATTCAGGAAATTACTTACGAACTATTGCAATCGCAGCAGCATGTCTCAAATAAGGATATCATCGCCAAACTTATTGAAAAACTGGAAACAGAAAAAGACGTAGTGCAGCTTGATATTTACCGTAATGCCTTAGAAGCCGTTTTGTTTCAGACACCTGACGACATCTAATATATACCCAAAATAATTCGAGTTGCTTAAAGGCGGCAAGGGAGTGAGTTCCCAGGAGCATAGATAACTATGTGACTGGGGTGAACGACAAATCTGCCGGGAGCAGATTTGAACGTCGCGTGCGACGGCCCGTCAGGGCGAGGCCCATGGATGGGCCGAGTAATCCGTAGCCAACACATAAGCAACTTGAAGTATGAAGGGTATAAACAAGGGAGGGGGTTACTCCTCCCCTGTTCGTTAATAATGCAGATGCCTCAACGTGCGGTGCCTGATTTTTCGTAGCCGTTTGCATGGATTTGCGGTGCAACATGCTGCATGCTTTCTGGCATCTCATGCTGCCGATATACGGCTGGCAGTAATGTTAAGCATGAGCCATTTTTCACATGAAGACTAAATTTACCCGATTCTTTTAAAGCCTGAATAAGATTTTCCTGCGCGGGAGTTAATGTCTCATCATGCCACAGAACAATATGCTCGAAAGACGTTGATAAAAGATCGGGCATCGGCGCCTGCCAGGGGATGACTTCAACTCGCATACCTTCACTACAATATTTAATCGTTTCCAGCCATAGCTCAATGGGGTCGTTCAGCGAAAACGCAGCAATAAGCATTGTGCCTGCTGGCGCCTTTCGTACGCTACTTAGCTGGAACGTGGCGTATTCAATAATCGCAGTATCCAGTAATGCCTTTTCAAATCGGCGTGCATCATCATCGCCTGCGGACAACCACAGCCGTAAAGGACGCAGTATTGACTCAATTACGATACACGGCGGAATTTCCCGACCATAACGCCAGAGTAATTTTCGCAATTTGGCGGGTTCGAATTTTCTACACTGCGCTAAAATCTCTTCCTGGTAGAATAACCATCCCGAGCGGCAATGCGTTTCTTCACCATAGAGGGCGGGTTTAATCTCTTTTAATGAAAAGCCTTTGCTTAACGCGTCGATAATATGCTGTATTCTGATAGCATCTTCTATGCAATAAAAACGATTGCCAGCTTCATCTTTGGTAGGTTGAAGCAGGCCATAGCGTTCCCAGGACCTGATATTTGCTGTTGTGACACCACACTGCGCCGCCATTGCGCTAATACTAAAAGTAGCCATGCCTGTCTGGCCTCATGATGATGTAAGAAAGCATAGTGAACCTAAACGCCATCAGAAGCAAATCATTATTAAGCAATGACCTTACTATTTACACGGGAAATTACATTACCAACATTATTTATTGTAAGCCAGTGCATAAAGGCTTTAGAGACGGACAGTATTTGATAATCCAGAACTGTTCTACAACCTAATTTAGTCAGAACATGGTAGCGTACTGAGTAAATAGTTTTTAAATGTACATTTAGCTCACAGCTTATTTGTCGGATATCCATTCCTTTAACAAGCATCGCCAAAACATTTCTTTCATTCGCCGTTAATCTGACTTTCTCTGACCTGGGAAAAAATTGACCAGCAGCGGCCAAAATCAGTAACTCACGCCACTCAGCAATAGAGGCATCGACCTTTATTCGATATATAGCATGATGTTCATCAATAAAGTTATATTCATTATGGGTAACAATCCCAATGAGTACCGTTTTAAATGCGGAAGTAATATACTGCTGTACGGTGTAGTAATCGTCGATATCAAAAATAATATAATTTACGTTACCAGCTATTATTGCGACGTCCTTAAATAAGGACTCCAGACCATAATTAAGAAACAGGTTTTCGCTCAATAGTTTTGTATCTGTCTTTAAAACAGATGATGCGGAACCAGTCATATCCACCTCAACAAAACGAGAGCCATGTGGAAATATCCATTCGATGGCCCGCATAAGATCATCTGCTTACTTCAGCGATGAGAACCTATTAAGTAGTAGTTGAGGAACGCCGTTTGCGCAACCTGACAGACGTCCTGGGGCATCTTATGTGAACTGCGTGGGGATGTGCGCTTTGGCAAAATCCACAAAGCGTACGACCGCAGGCAGCAAAATATGCCAGTCCTGTTGCTCCAGACCTAAATATTCACGCTGCGCCGCACGCAACGTAGCAGCATACTCTTCTGGCAACTGAGGTAACAGCCAGTCAGCCGCCGCATCCTTAGAGGTAAATCTCCCGGTAGAAAGGGTGTACCAGATACGCGCCAGGGTTAAAACGATATGATACTCATCTCCCTGCACATCTGCCGTGGATTGCCAAAGGTCGAGGGGATAACGCAAGGCCTTCAGCAACTGCGCCGCAGGGGCTGGCGTGAACAGCCGTTCCGCGCGTTCTCCCTTTAGCGGTATACTGGTTTCCAGAATTTGGGTTATCAGTAACACAATGTCCCAGTCCTGTTGCGCTGGTTCATAAATCCCCTGACAAATGTCCTCTCTTAGCCACTCGCCAAATTGCATTTCCCGGGCAGGTGGAAAACACCAGGGAACCAGCTGCGAATAAAGCACGACAGTGACCTCCAGAGCGCGTTTTTCTGCCGACGCCCCCGGCGGCGATGAAAGCGCCAGCAATTCCTGCATCAGCGTTGCGCGTTGGGCCTCCGTCAGCGGCTGGCATATTGTCACCAGCAGATCAATGTCGCTGTTTGGCTTCAGACCGCCCGCGACAGCGGAACCATATAAATGAATAGCACGCAACGTATCGCCTGTGACACGAGTAATCAGGCGACATGCCGCTTCCGTTTGGCATTGAATCGAGGGCGGTATGGACAGCGTCATCATCGCTCCGGGGGCGCAGGTATTTTTTATATTGATTGCCAGAAATATGGCATAACGGCAGAAAAAAAGCTCGCTATTCATAGCGAGCTTTTAACATTGCAATCAGACTTAATGATGTAGCATTTCGTCAACGACCTCATTCGCCTTTAACTGATAAGGATAATAGGTAGGCCAGTTTTCCATCTCTTGCAACAATGCCTGCTGCGAGGTATTTCCCATAAAGATATGGAAGTGCGCCGATTTGCGCGGGGCAATGATATGATCGCTAAACTGAACATATTTAGGCGCTTTGCTATTCGCATCTTTACATTCGAACAGGTAGCGCACCCCTTTTTTACCCGATGCGTAAGTCAGAATTTTATAGCCGGCATAATTGTATTTACAGGATGCAACGTTATTGTCGCGATGGAATTCTATAACGCCATTTTCAATGCCAATAGTCTCAACATTCGTCGCGTATCCTTTGCGATAATACGCTTTAATATCCTCAAACGTTTTCTCCGGGTCTTTCTTCGCCTTTTGTCTGAAGACAGGGTCCAGCTCGCCGCTGACCAGGTAAGGATAGACGGATTGCCACATACCATCCCAGTCGGTGAGCGCGCGATCGCGTACATTGGCGTCATCAAACACGCCCGCTGCCGCTTTTTGCTCAACCTCCGTCATCGGCGCGCCATGAGCATGATGACCATGCGCGAAGGCAGGACTATTTACCAACAGCATTCCCAGAAGCATTGTCAGTTTTTTTAAATGAATCACCAAAACGTTACCCTCATCTTTCTTAGAAAGATGATTGTTATATTATAACATTGCATTTATTTCAACAGAAACTCAGCGGCCACCGCGCTGGTGGCCTTTTTTGATATCAACTGGTCCGCCATCGAGGAATTGAACCCCGAACCTTAGAGGTAGAAGCTCTATGCTCTATCCGGTTGAGCTAATGGCGGAAGAAAAATTACGCGGCCATTTTAAGGCAGGCGTCTGCGCATTGGCTGCATGCCCGCGCGCAATTCTGGCAATGGTCGTGATCGTGCCTTGCACACTCTTCGGCGCAGGCTTTGCAGATATCCGCGCACAGGCGGCATAATTTTTGTGAGTACTCGCTTTCCAATGCCATAAATTGCGCCGCCAGGCGACAAATGGCCGCACATTGCATATCTAACTGGATGCAGTGCTTCATCATTTCGACGTTATCTTCACGCAGACAAGAAGAGGCGCAGATATCACACGCCGCCGCGCATTCATAACACTGCTCAATACACTCACGATGTTCTTGTTGCATAAATGACTCCTTATTTTATTAAGAGGAGTAGATAAGTCTGCACAGAAACGCCGGGATAGCCAAACGGCTACCCCTCTTTTTCATACTTTTTGAACAAAAGTGCTGAATAAAACAGCAATAGTAAAGCCGGAAATCGGCCTCCGTGATGTGACGTCTATACTGTAATGTTCATCTGCTTTTCATCGGAGGTAAAATGGAGTATTTAGCACGACTAAATATCGTTGCGATGCTGATGTCAACGACGTTCTGGATCAATCTGGCGGTCGTTTTTTTCGTCACCCTCATTACTTACTGGCTCATCAACTGGCTACTTAATGTGGTCTATAAAGCGCTACAACGCCCGGATAAAAAGGATGATGCTCATGGGCGGCTGCGGCCTATTGTTTTCGAGATGCTGAAAAAGACCAGTAAGATGCTAATCTTTTTTGCCGCATTTCTCTTTAGCCTGCGCTTTGTCGCCCTGCCCGACCGGTTATTCTCTACCCTCTCTCACGCCTGGTTTTTAGTGGTTGCGATTCAAATGGCGATTTGGCTTGATCAGGGCGTACAGTCATGGATGCGTCATTTACTGTATGCCCCAGGCTCCAATAAAAACCCGGTGACGTTAGTCATTCTTGGTATGATTTTGCGCGTGCTCGTCTGGTCTATGATGTTGCTCTCCATCCTGGCGAACGTCGGCGTGGATATTACCGCACTGGTAGCCAGCCTCGGCGTGGGCGGTATTGCTATTGCCCTGGCGGTACAAACCGTTCTGAGCGATGTCTTCGCTTCGCTGTCGATTGGTTTCGATAAGCCCTTCGAGATCGGCGATTTCGTCGTCTTTAATGATGTAGCCGGTACGATTGAACATATCGGTTTGAAAACCACCCGCATCCGTAGCCTCAGCGGCGAACAGATCGTTTGTGCGAACGCGCAGTTGTTGCAGCAAACCATACACAACTATAAGCGGATGCAAACGCGTCGTATCGTGTTTACTTTTGGCGTCGCCACTGCGACACCGCCGGAAAAGTTACGCCTCATCGGCGATATGGTGAAAAAGATTATTACCGATGTCGGCGAAACACAATTCGACCGCGCCCATCTACTGGCCTTTGGTCAGGATCGGCTGACCTATGAGGTGGTGCATATCGTCAATACCGCGGATTACAATAAATACATGGATATTCAGCAAGAGATAAATATCCGTATTATTGAAAAACTCATTGAGAATGATATCGAACTGGCGCTGCCAAGTCTGGTCGTTAGAGCCCCTGTACAGGTTGAAGAGACCAGGGACTACAGTAATACCGCTGATGCAAAAAACGCAGATAAACGCGTCATGCAGTAAAATCTCTGCCGACAATACCGGGAACCCATGGGTTCCCGGTGCGTTAACGGCGACACGGCAATGCGGAGAAACGACTTGCGGCTATTCCACCTGTAAATGGCGGGTACAGACTTGATCAAGTAGCGCAGACTGATGACTAATCACCAACATCCCTAATGAACGGCTGCGGCACACCTCAAGCACGTATCCCCATATCGCTTTTTGAATAGACGGATCGAGTTGCGCCGTCATTTCGTCGGCAATCAGAAAACGCGTTCGTGGGTCAAGCGCGCGCAGTATCGCAATACGCGCCAACTCCCCGCCTGAGAGCTGCATTGGCCGACGCGTCAGCCACTCGGGCTGCACATGCAAACGCCTCATCGTTTCCAGGTCAGGCTGCCAGGCATCACGCACAGCGTCTCCGGCGCTTCGCCAGGGGTTAAACGTCAGTTCAGGATGCTGGGGGACCAGCTGTACCGGACAATACTGATGCAGGGGTAGCGGGCTGCCGTCCAGCAGAACATCGCCCGCCGTCGGCTTTTGCCATCCGGCCAGGACGCGCCCCAACGTTGTTTTCCCCGTTCCGCTTGGCGCATGAATTCCTACCCGTTCACCGGCAGAAATCGTAAACGTCAGGTTCTGCCATAAGACTTTCCCGCCCTGACGAATAACGAGGTCGCGGCAGCTTAGCATTCTATTCCCTCTCCGGTCGGCATAAATAACGGGTTTAGTTCAGGCAATGCTTGCCATTGCCGTTTTAACGGCTCACTCATCTCTTCCGGCTGTAACTGCTCGCAGCGGATATTGTCCGTGATATAACCCTGATGCAGCGCCACAATGCGATCGGCATACCGCGCCGCCAGCAGCAGGTCATGAGTCACCCACAGCACGCCGCATCCCCGCTCGCAGAGACCTCGCAAGTGCTCAAGCAACTGGTTTGCCAGTGCGGTATCAAGCCAGGCGGTGATCTCATCCGCGAGGATATAACGTGCCTGGCTGAGCGAGGCGTGGCACGCCAGAATTCGTTTAGCCATCCCGCCGGAGAGCTGGCGGGGAAAGCGTTCCAGGACTGTCGGTGCAAGATCGCTTTGCTGTAATAGCTGTACCATTTGCGTCTCATCCCAGGCGCGTCCGGTCAGATGACATGCTCTGTTCAAATGTTTTCTGATATTCAGCATGGGATTAAGCGCCTGTACCCCCTGCGGCACGTAGCTAAACGTATTGCCCCTAAGCTGCCTGATGGTATGTCTGTCCAGCCGGTTGCCATCAAGCGTAATCTCCCCCCGAAAGCGTAAATTTTCCGGCAGCAGATCGAGCAGACATTGCAGCAGCAGACTTTTGCCCTCCCCGCTGCCGCCAACCAATGCCACCATTTCGCCGGGCGCGATATCAAAAGAGACATTCTGTAATAACGGCGACCAGCGTCTCGCGCCATACCAGCGATAACGCGCGCTTTCCAGCGTAACCTGTTGTAAACTCAGCATACGTCACTCCTTAGCCACAGCCGCTGAATGGCGCGCGCAAACTGATCGAAGAGCATCACCAGCGTGAATAACATTAGGCCGGGAAACAGCACCAGCCACCAGTTACCATGGCTAATAAACCGTAACGCATCCGCCAGCAACAGCCCCAGCGAAGGCTCATGCGGCGCCAGCCCAAACCCCAGAAAACTTAACGCCGCGCTGTGCAATACCGCATGAGGAAACATCAATAACGTTCCCGTCAACCATTGCGGCAATAGCGCCGGAAAATAGTGATATCGCCAGCAATAAAGGTGTCCATGCCCCAGACGATAGGTCAATGACAGGTAGTCACTCTGCGCTACCCGCTCCGCGTCGGCGCGCAGAATCAGCGCCAGACGGGGCCAGTGCGTTAACGCCACGGCCGCAATGACGCCGCTTTTACCGCCGCCGAGCGTAAAACAGATAAGGATCAGCAAAAGTAAATGCGGCATGGCGAGCATGGCATCGGTTATCAGCCGCATCAGGAGATCCAGCCGGGGATGAATGCGCGCCACTGCCGCCATCACTAGCGCGATAACGCCGCTGCACAGCGCGGCGCCAACGCCAATTTGTAAACTGGTGAAGGCCCCCTGAAAGCAACGAAGCCATACATCACGCCCCAGATTATCGGTGCCAAACCAGTGCTGGATATCAGGCGACAGATGCCGGGCAAGCAGATTAACCTCTGGCGGCTGGCTCAACGTGGCATAACCGTATCCGGCAATAAACAGCAGACAGGTAACGGAGAGGATCAGACGAAACAACGTCGGGGCAGGATTATAGAGCATCGGGACGCTCCAGCGATCGATTAAGCACCACCACAAGCCAGGCTGAAATCGTATTTCCGGCAAACACTAATAGCGTACAGAATAAAACGATCCCCATGAGTAGCGGGACATCGCCACGCAGGCCGGCATCGATAGTGGCCTGTCCCAGCCCCGGATACGCAAAGACTTTTTCTGCCAGTAACGCTCCCCCCATCAGTTCGCCCAGAGAAGCAAACTGTAAGCAGAGCGCTGGGGTAATCGCATGACGTAACACCTGGTGACGTAACAGCGACCATCCTTTATCCCCCTGAGCGCGCGCAAAACGAATAAATTCGCTCTTCATTACGCTGGCTATTTTTTCTCGCGTATGCAGCGCAATTTTCCCCATGCCCAACAGACTTAACGCACATACCGGCAACACAAGATGGCGTAAACGTTCCGATAAAAGAGCTGTTCCTGCATTATTTCCGGGGTCCCAGGCGCAACAAACAGGTAATACCGGCCAGCGGACGGCAAACAGCGCCAGCAACAGCATTGCTATCCAGAAGGTGGGCAACGATGACAATAAGTAGCTGATACGGCAAATCATCTTATCCGGCCAGCGGTGGAGAAAACGTCCGGCCAGAAAACCCAATGTCACGCCCAGCACACCAGACAATAGCCAGGCGCCTGCCAGCAGCGCGAATGACGTCGCAAAACGTTCCCGGATCACGCTGGCGACAGGCATGTTGAACAGCATGGAATACCCCATGTCGCCCTGGAGCAGACGCCAAAACCAGTGACCGAAGCGCTCCCACAGCGGCTGGTCAAGCCCCCAGCGCGCCGCAATCCGCGCATATTGTTCTGGCGGAACATGGAGCAGATCGTTGCCAATATAAGCACGGATAGGATCAACGGGCGAAAAGCTAAGCAAAATGAAGGTACCGACAGCCACCAGCACCAACAGAATAATCAGCCGCAAAAAATGACTGAAGAACAATTTCATCACCGACAGGTCCAGGTCCAGTCATCAAGATTGTTTAACACCGACCAGCTACCGTGGATTTCTGGCGCGCCTTTTCCCAGATCAATACAGGGGTTGGCCAGATAGGTATGCTGAATATTAAGCAGCCATGCCCATGCCGCATCGCCCTGGACGCCCGCGCCCTGCTTCCCATCCCACTCAACCTGCTGCCAGAAAGGGATCGCCTTTTGCCAGTCAGGCGCATCTATAGCCTGTTTCAGATGTGCTTCTACCGCAGGGTTGCTGTAATAGCCCGGGTTATAATATTCCACACCAGCGGCTTTCCCGCTGTAGTGATGGAAGAGTTCCATCGGGTCCAGACTTCCCCAGCCAAACAGCGTAGGGTTAGCGTGCATATGGCGCTCTACGGTTTCCCAGCTTCCCGATTGCAACGAGACGACAATGCCTAAAGGCTGCAACATGGCGCGCACCGCCTCGGCCAGATCCCGTCGGGTGCTGTCGCCACTGGCATACCATAAGGTCAGACGCGCTTCTTTACCTGCTTTTTCACGCACGCCCGCACGGTTTATCTTCCAGCCAGCCTCTTCCAGGATGGCGCGCGCTTTTGCAATATCGCCATCGCTGAATACCACTGAAGGATTTTGCCACGGCAATCCCTGCACCGCGCTATAAGCGGGTATCGCATGGCCTTCCATCACCTGTTCCGCCAGTTGCTTACGATTAATGGCATAGTTAATTGCGCGTCTGATAGCGACATCAGCGGTCACATCGTTGCCGACAGGATAACCGTTAGTATCCTTTTTACCGGCAGGCACCATCGGGAAGACAATGCCCCGGTTTTCAACGCTATCGCGTACCCAGAGTTTAAGATTATCCTGCTGCGGGACCACCGCCATAGAAGGGGCAATGCGCACCAGACCTAACTGTCCGCTGCGCGCGGCGGCATAAGCATTATCTTCATCCAGAAAGACAAAAACCAGCCGGTTAAAGTCATTCTTTTTACCCGCATACCAGGGATTAGCTTCAACGATCAGTTGCTGACCCGGCTGAAAGCTGACCAGTCGGTATGGACCGGCGCCTATCGGTTCGCGGGCGAACGTTTTTTCATCATAACGGCTGGCCGGAACAATCCCTAACGACCCGAGTACATTCACAAAGGTGCTCTGCGGATGGCTCAGCGTCATCTCAATTCGGCGCGCATCCAGCGCTCGCGCATGACTAAAGTTGCCCATGTCAATTTTACCGCCGCTCTTCGCCGCTTTGTTGTATGTAAAAACGACATCTTCGGCAGTTAATGGCGAGCCATCGGAGAATTTCAGCCCGGGCTTTAAGGTTAGCGTCCAGATTTTACCGTCGGGGCTGGTATCCACTTTTTCCGTCAGTAAATTACCCCAACTCATGTCGGCGTTTTGCTTAAGCAACGGCGCATGAAGCAATAAGTAGCTGCCGTGGCTCCAGCCCAGCATAGGATCAAAGCCTTCCGTTGGCTCAGGGCCAATGGCCAGCTTCAGGGTACGACCATCTGCCGTGTCCGACGCGGCGAAAAGCGACGAAGTGAATACCAGAGTCAGCGCGCACGTCACGAGCGCCAGTTTGCCTTTAATCATCAATTTATCCCAGATTATACGTTGTTTTTGTTCCTCCCGGCGCAGCATAAACGTCGGGAGACCTCCTGAGGACGGCATTATGGCGAGCATTTGTAATGAAAAAATTGATGCAGAACAGAAAGTATGACGATCTTTTAAAAACATCATACGCACAAACGTCGGGAGCGCCAACGTGGGCTAAAGGCCGCTTTTGACGGGGATAAAACGCAAGGGAAATGACGCCAGGAATACCGGGTTAATTAACGCCATCTTATTCTCTTATTTCCTTTCTATTCTGTATTACGTCTTCCCATCCGACGCTGTTCATTTTCTCAACGTTATTAGTCAGTACTGAAACGTAAGAAGGTATCGTAATTAGCGCTTCCTGGCTTTAAACCTAAACCAATATTAAACGAACCGGGCGTTAATGAAACTTACCAGCAGAACGCCAGTCATATGGCAACCCGATGAAATGACATGCTATGGAGTCCAACCGAAAAATGTTAACGCCGCCAGGGCTCGTGATGATTTTTTTAGCCGTACTGTTCTCATTGCTGACAGGATGCGCAAGTTATAAAAACACGGCATGGGGAATATATCCGGCTTCAACGGATATTTGTCCATCAGGTACGACATCAACAGGAGGGTGCAAAGAGTAATATCGCATATTTAATATACACCACTTTTTAAATGACTGTCCGGACATTTTCGGACGGTAAGTTTTCTATTAATTTATAATGGACTAATCCCATGACAAATAAAAAACACATTTTTTCAATTATCTTTATTGGTTCTCTTTTAACGGGGTGTGCTACAGGACCATCACCGACAGGGATTGGCTTATATACGGATGTTAAAGGGCCAATTACTGCCACGAGTCTCCCGGCAACCAAAACCGGTAAAGCGTGTGCGCAAACGGTATTGGGTATTGTAAATACCGGCGACGCATCTATTGATTCAGCGAAAAAAGCGGGCGATATTTCTTTAGTGTCGAGTGTTGATTATGAAACTACAGGCTCATATCCGTTTTATGGTAAAACCTGTGTTGTCGTAAGAGGACAATAACAACAGTAAGCCGGCGATGCCGCCGGCTTTTTATCCCATTTTACGTGCCGCTATCTCTGTCTGTTCCTTGCGACTCAGCCCCCGCTTTAAGGTTCTGTTAAGATTTTACGCATACCCTACAAGCAGTTGTGAATAAAGGATAATAATAATGGCACATTTCTCAAGACTGCAAATAACGCTTCACTGGTTAACACTGCTCCTGACAGGCATCGCATATGCGGCTATTGAGTTACGGGGGTGGGCGCCAAAAGGCTCCAGCGTTTACCTGTTTATGAAAGACACGCACTATGATATGGGCGTTCTGGTCTGGGCGCTGATGTTTTTACGGTTATATCTTAAACACAAATACCCGGATCCGGTCATTACGCCTCCCCCTCCTCACTGGCAGCACGTAGCCGCTAAATTAATGCATATCGCGCTTTATCTCACTTTTCTCGCCTTACCGCTGCTGGGCGTCGCGATGATGGCGTCAGGCGGGAAAAGCTGGAGCTTTTTTGGTTTTACTGTACCGGTATTTTTGACGCCAGATAGCACCCTAAAATCGGATATAAAGCGTATTCATGAAATGCTGGCCAATATCGGCTATTTCCTGATTGCCATGCATGCAGCAGCGGCGTTGTTTCACCATTACATACAAAAAGACGATACATTTTCAAGGATGTTACCCGGTAAATCATGACTATTTCGGCCATCCCGGCGTGAGAGAGCACGCCGGGCAAGGCATTATTATTCCAGCGCTATCGGTTTCGACTGATAGCGCCTTATACCGTTTGTAATCGACAATATACGATATTTTTCCGGTTCCACGTGTAGGTGATATGTACGACGCCGCCCTCGCTAATAATAGCGGGATAAGAATACTCACCGTGGTCACTTTCCAGGTCCAGTAGCGGTAGCCATGATTCGCCATTATCCTGGGAAGCAATCAGTGAAAGCGGATAGCGCTTTCCCCAGTTGCCGTTGACCGGATTTAACGCAAGAATCAGCGTACCATCCTGCATACTAACCAGATCGATACCACTATTATTATTCGGTAAAGATGTCGCGCGGGTAACAGACCAGGTAGCGCCATAGTCGATTGAATCACTGCGAAAAATTGCCCCGCGTGTGCTTCGTAACAACATATGGATATGCCCCGGAGAAGACTCCCACAGCGTAGGCTGAATAACGCCATCCCAGCGCAGGAGGTTTTCCAGACAACATTCCCACAACACCCCCTTTTTTATACCATCCCACAACGCTACGTTTGTCCCGGAAATAGCGTTATCAGGCTCCAGCGGTACAAAAGAGATATTCCAGTGTTTTCCTTCGTCAGAGGATCGATCCACAAATGCCCTCCACCGTTCAGGGCTTTCAATCGACCCTGGCGCAATCCAGGCGCCATTTGATGCCAGCAGGAGTTTATTTTTCACGGGACCGCGCGGCAAAATATCACCGTTGACCAACGGAGCTGGCGTACTCCAGGTAAATCCTCGATCGCTGGAGGTGATAAACCAGGTTTTCCACACGTGTACGTCGCTGCCTACTTTATAAAATAACCACAATTTATCCGACAAGTAAAATAACACCGGATTCCAGTGCGCTTCCCCCTCGCGTGCCGCCACTCGCTGCGGTGTTGTCCAGATATTATGTTCATAGCGAGATAGCCAGATGGCTGTATCTTCGCTTCCTTCGCGCAACCCCGCGAACCATGCGGCCACGAGCGTACCGCACGGTAAGCGAACAAGCGTAGAGGCATGGCACTGGAAGGACTCGGTTCCGCTTTCCGGTAAAATAACCTGCCGATTGACGAGCGCTAATTTCATACCTGCCTCGATTAAATAAGGTAAAAAGCATCAGCTTTTTTATGTATGAAAGTAGTGTTAGCAGAAATAGCATCAACGCGGTGAAAACGATGAACCGCTATACGAATTTATGTTCAGATATCGCGCCCATAACAGGCAGAATGTCGAGAGTGGACAAAAATTGGACTGACCTCGCGGATAATTCCAACTTACCGCCGTCCAATGGCGACGAGGTCAGTGGCACGGGATAATATAGAGGTCAGGGCTATAATATTTAGCGATCTGTGCCTACAAGCATGACGGGATACTTTTCGCTACAGGCAATGAAGGCCCGTCTAAGCGGGCCTTCATTAACGCGATTATGATTTGTGTTCAATCGCCTTTGGTTTGCTTTCTATGACAATTTTTTTCGGTTTCTCGCTTTCAGGGATCTCCTGGTAAATCTCGACCAACAAGAGGCCCTGTTCCAGTTTTGCATTATTCACCTTAGCATGTTCAGGCAAAGAAAAACTCAACTGGAAATCCGTCTTACGGATACCACGATAAATCCAGTGCGTCTGATCCTCTACCGTCTCTTCAGTGTGTTTACCCGTAATATTCAGGTTGCCGCCAACCGTTTCAATTTCAAGCTCTTCCTCTTTCCAGCCAGGAACGCTCACGGTAAGCAGATAGTTATTCGCATCGCGCTTTTGCAGATCGTAAGCTGGCGTCGCAGCGACTGGCGTATCTCCTGTTAATTGACTGAAAAGTCTATCAATACGGTTGAAACGGTCAGAGAAAAGAGAATCAGCAAACACGGGAAGTGCTGACAAGGTTCTGAGTGCCATCATTAACCTCCTGAATCACTATTCAAAAGTTCAACATCAAGGCAAGCATTGCTTGTCCACTGACTACATAGGGACGGAAAAAACATTTTCAAGCCTATAAAAGCCTTTTTTTAGTCACGAATTTAAGTGGTTAACGAAAAGTCTCATCCCGTTCATTGCCATTTCCGCTGTCCCTTCATCTTTACAATTTTTCTTCATCATCGCAATTGATAATGATTATCAATTGCATTAGTGTATACAGGTTGGTTATGGCAGTGACCAACGCCCTTCTCCATTATCAAACCCAGCGCCGCCTTCGGGCGGCCTTTTGGGAGGAAATATGGTCGCCAAAAATAAAATTCACGGTCGTCGTATTCGTCAGTCTCTGCAACAGTTACATCATCGTTGTCTTTTTCAGCAACTGGCGGTAAGCCCACCAGGAGCAAAATATGTTTCAGTCACCGCTGAAACAAAAAACTGGCTTATTCATCTTGTGACTTCAGAGGGTCGCTAGCACGCGGTAGTGACTGTACATGTTGTCGCTAAAATTTTAATGAAATGACATTTATACACCTACAATTTGCGCCCGGCTACTCCGGGCGCCATACCTGAAGATATGACCCCCGTTGCCAACTGACTGGAATTTTAGCTATCGTCTCCGACGTAGAAAAATTCGATATCTTTATTAAACCATTTATCAATGTTGTGCCACATCAGACAACCGGTCAGAAAACTTGCGATCAATATCCCTCCTATAAGCCACTTTTTCACATATACTCCTGAATAACCCCTGTTGATGCCATTATCTGATCGATAATAAAAAGACCATCATTTGAAGAAATAGTTTCACTGACAGATACCGTATGAAACGAGACAGTGAACAGTACCGTTTTCTTCGGTTTTTATGCCATAGTATTGAGCAGTGGTGACAATCATTTTCTATCGCACCATAATGATTTGCAGCCTATAGTTTATGATTTTAAGATTTGTCTACTCATCACATATGTCATGATGGATAAATTATAATACGCTTTTCTGGCGCACTTTTCGTCAGTAAACAGGAATACTACAGCATTCATCGTATTGATGCCGCTTTATCTCCCGTTCTTCAGGGAATTAACGACAATTTTATGCACAAAGGATACTAATGATGAAACGTAAATTGATCCCATTTACCCTCTTTCTCGCTGCGCTTAGCGCCAGTACCACCTCTATAGCAGCTACGCAGGAGATTTCTAAATCTATATACACCTGTAATGATAACCAGGTTATGGAGGTGATTTACGTCAACACCGAGGCTGGAAACGCCTATGCGATTATCAGTCAGGTAAACGAGATGATCCCGATGCGGTTAATGAAAATGGCCTCCGGAGCAAATTACGAAGCCATAGACAAAAATTATACTTATAAACTTTATACCAAAGGCAAAACGGCTGAACTGGTAGAAAGTGATGATAAACCTGTTCTCAGTAACTGTTCCTTAGCTAACTAACCTTAAGAAATGCCTGAAGACTCATCAGGCATTTCCACTTCAACCTTCCTGTAACGTAACGTTAAAGAATATGTGAATCACTACCATAGTATAATGGCTAATTAGTAACCACTTTTGAACATGGTTAATCCTATTTTTAAAGAAAAGTTCGAACTGTCTGAATTGTCGTTGTTGAGCGTTTAAATGTTTTGCTTTATTAAGTGGCCCAGGTAGAATTCGCAGCGGCTGGTAACCATTCATATTCGCACTATTGAACGATCACCGGCCAACCGCGCCAGGGTCTTGCATACGCTCTGGCGCGGTTAAATCCCCAGACCATAAACGAAATCACTGGTTTCTACTATTGATCGTATCTTTCACGTTAACCTGCATTATGCTTGCCCACCTGATGTAAAAAGACACCGCTCTGAACCATAGGGTGTGAATTTTATTTTATAAAAAATTGCGGTGCCGGGTGCCTCCCGGTGAACCATACCACAGTCAATATGGTTCGCGAGGAACATTAACTATTTGACTGGACGCCCCGCCGCAAAGGGGGATTCACCGCATAAGAAAAATCTACAACTCACAAGTAATAAAAGACAATAACATTTTTGTGCATTTTTTATAAATGACTATCTTGTCACGTAATAAATGAAATTATTCTGTAACAGGATTGCAAGACAATACTTATTCAAAACTGAAGTGGTCAGTGGGAGTCGAACCCATATCATCAGCCTGACACTGAGGTAATAACATTATACGATAACCACATTGGACCGCCACCGAGGCCTCGAACCTCGCACCATCAACTTAGGAGGTTGATGCTCTATCCAGCTGAGCTAGTGGCGGCTGGGGACTTCTGCCAGGCGCAAAAAAGGTGCTCTCCTGGATAAAATACATACCTTGCTACTTTTCAGTAGTCGTTCAACGGCAGGTACAATATGCGAAGGCGGTCACAAAATCTTGATGACATTGTGATTAATTCCAGGAAAATTTTTCAGAGTGAATCTTGTGAGATCTGGCGTTATTTACACCAGATTTTCCTTCCTGCTTATTACCTACCTGAGCAACCTTGATTGCTTACCACAATCCTTTATCTGTGCTTATGCTGGTGAGATGTTATGTACAGCGTCACTATGACGAAGAGAGTATGACGAAGAGAGAAAAGACAGGCAGGTACGTGTTACTGGTAAAGAAGCCCTGTTGTGTGACTGGCGGTGCGGAAGGCGAACCTTCCGCATAGCTTATGCTTTTCAGAAACGGTATCCAACCCCGACGTTGAAGCCGTTTATTTTTGTAGAGGAGATGTTGCTTCCCTCATACCCAACATCGACGACGATATTCTCCAGCGGATTCATCTGTACACCCGCGCCCCAGGCAAATCCCGTTTTCCTTGAGGAAATTTTGTTAGAAAAAGAATCGCCATCCTGAGTGGAATGTTCTTTAAATGTTGCCTTTACCGTGCCGACACCCGCCAGCGCGTATAACGAAAAATTGTCAGACAATCGATAGGCTGGCCCAACCATTAAAGAACCGTACTTCACCTCAAACTTGTCATGGTAATGAATACCTTCAGGCTCAATAGACCCGGAAGCCTGGCTGTCTCCATATAAGTAACTTAGCGAGGAAATAAAACTTACCGGAGAGTCATCCTCATAACGGTATTTCACATTTACCCCTCGAATATTTTTGAAATCCTGAACTTTACTTTGTGCATACCCCACGGAAAAGGCGTTAGTATCGGCCTGTGCAACATTTACAACCAAAACGCTTGTAGTAATAACTAAAGTGGATAAAATAATATTTTTCATAACAACTCCTTAATACTACTTATTATTTACGGTGTGTTTAAACACCTGCAGTACCGATCCGGCATTCAGTTATCGCCACTATGCCGAATCGACAAAACCACGAATAATTCACCACTATCGCTCCTGATGCGTTTACTTCCTGAAAGATATTTTTACTACCGAAGCGCTCTATCGCTCATTAAGGTAACCGGTTCTACAATGTCATCTAACTTTTATAGATTTGAATGCTAATTTTTCTCACGCATATATATTTAACAGAAACCATAAAGTGTTTAGCCACTATAGAACAACAAACTCTCCATACAACTATTTGATATTTAAATAAAAACCTCACAACCACATTAAGAGACCTGACGCCGATCGGCTAAAAACATGTCATTAAGCAAACTCACCATATAACCAGAACATATCGCATTGTGCTTCACAGTCCTCACGTGACGCTCCAGCCACAATACCGTATATGCCATCGCTGGCACCGTAATCATATTCACCATGATGCTTAGCACGATTTATTTCCGCTCCGATTTAATCTTTTAATATGTCTATCAGTTACAACATTTCTTGTTATAAGAATAGAATCAACACCACAATTCCAACATAAATATCACCTGTGTTGAGAGAGAATTTACATTCCAGAAAAATAATAACGGACGCAAATATTGAACACGCGATAAAAAAGTCTATTTCGCTATAAAACCCATTATTATTAAGAGTGGTTAACTCTTCGTTGAATAAAAAATGCCAATGACGTTCCATAATTCATTAGATGAACTTCACAAGTCATTACATATAACAGGAGGTGTTATGAGACATCATGCTTTTATGCTTTGGTCATTACTTATTTTTTCATTCCATGTTTTGGCCAGTTCAGGCCATTGTTCTGGTTTACAACAGGCATCATGGGATATTTTTATCTACGATTTTGGTAGTAAAACCCCGCAACCACCTACAAATACTGATAAAAAGCAAGCCAGGCAGATTAGTTCACCTTCCTGCCCGACGACAAAACCCATGATGTCCGCACCAACCAACGACGCCAGGAAAGGGAATACTTTCTCCAGTACATAATGTTATTTATCTACAATGGTGCCGAACGACTACTTTTAGCCATCCGGAAATCTTGATTGCCATCAAATATAGCTGGCATTATTTTTCCTGACGTGTATAGTGCGCCTCGTTATCCCCATTAAGGAATTTGTTTGTCTCGTAAAATGACAGGAATTGTCAAAACCTTTGATTGTAAGAGCGGTAAAGGTCTCATCACCCCCTCCGATGGACGCAAAGATGTTCAGGTCCACATTTCAGCATGTCGCCAACACGAAACAGAAGCGCTTATCCCCGGTATACGCGTTGAGTTTTGTCGTATTAATGGCCTCCGCGGACCTACCGCCGCCAACGTTTATCTTTCATAATTCGTCACTCGGCATTTTTTCAGAAAAATTTAGCGAGCCCGTATACCTCCGCAGTCTGCTATGAGGCTTTGCCTGAAAGGCTGCAGAATGTTTTCAGTGGCGAAGATCTAAAGGATTTATTTTGCTAATGACTCCCGTGACCTCTTTTATCATATATCGGGTGTCCCCCCCCTTCTCACTTTGTTTAACGTGAAGAAATGTACAGCCGTTTTTCACTGTGATAGCATCTAATATTGCAAAAGTATTTAACGTTATATACCCATCGTCACAGGAGTGGCTGGCTGCGCGCATTTAACCGAAGTATTTATGTGATTCTATCGGAATTATCTCTATTGCCGCTCAAAGCTACGTCATATTCAGTGGGTATAAATCGCCAATATAGTTGTAACGCTATTTATTTTTAGGGTAATAATTGAATGACTTTGCTTTCAGGAAAAACCACACTGGTTCTCTGCCTCTCCTCTATTTTATGTGGATGTACGACGAACGGTTTACCCGCACCTTATAGTATTAATTTGTCGTTCCCGGTCATTACACAAAACCAGATTAATTCCGGTGGTTATTACATAAATGACGCGGAACAAATTCGGACAACTGATGGTCTGTGCCTTGATGCAGGCCCAGATCAACAGAATCGTTTGACGCTGCGGGAGTGTAAGCATGTGCAATCTCAGCTTTTCTCATTTCACCGAGATAGAATCACGCAGGGTGAGAAATGTCTGGATGCCGCAGGACAAGGTACAAAAGAAGGCACACCAATCATTCTTTATTCATGCACGGGTAATGATAACCAGCGCTGGCTCACTGATGATAACAAAATTAAGGGGAAACAGAGCCGAAAATGCCTGGGCACAAATAGCATTATTGTCAGAAAAGGCGACCCTGTTGTGTTGGCCGATTGCGATTTTAGTCGCGCCCTGGAATTTACCATCAGGTAGCAGGACACCGCTGTGAAGAGAGAGCCGCTAACCTCATGACACGACAACAGGTTAGCGACCTTTACTTCCACGTGCGGTCACGTCCGCAACGTCAGGATGACAAAACGGCGGCTAAACCTTGACACCAGTTATATACCCAGCTTAAATACTGGTCATCCAACCAGTAAAAAGGAAATGGCGATGTTCGTCGAACTCGTTTATGACAAGCGAAATGTTGAAGGTTTGCCAGGCGCACGCGAAATCATCCTCAATGAACTCACAAAACGCGTACATCAACTTTTTCCCGATGCGCAAGTGAAAGTTAAGCCAATGCAGGCGAACGCATTAAACAGTGACTGTACAAAAACCGAGAAAGAACGGCTGCACCGTATGCTGGAAGAGATGTTTGAAGAGGCTGATATGTGGCTGGTCGCCGAATAACGCCCCCTCCTGCGAAAGCGACATATCCGATCGAAAACAGCGCCCTGAGGCGCTGTCTGTGACGATATAACGCAAACGCCACCACTCAGAACATGTTGTTGTTGATATCTCAGACCGGTATGTGGAACCGACATTCATCGCTTCACTGGCCTGTCGGTATGAGTAGCCCTTATCAACAATCAGCTATGCGCATTCCAGCCTGAACTCTGAAAGTACGTTTGGTTTTTTTGTTTATTAAGAGCCTATCCCATTAGACTCTTTTATTCGCCAAACTGGCTTTAACGATTACGCCTACTGGGATAGGTTCTAAACTTATCATCAATACGTAAAATACCTATTTACGAACAAAAAGTAACAGGTAAAAATCCGAAATAAAACCAGCATAACTAAAACTTACTGCAGATATGCACACGCATTATTACTATGTTTCCAGGATAGTCTCGACCAGTCAAGGCATCTATTTTATATAAAAAAGGGAAATACTTCACATGAATAAAATACATGTTACATATAAAAATCTCTTACTTCCGATTACCTTCATCGCGGCAACTCTAATTAGCGCCTGTGATAACGATAAAGATGCCATGGCGGAAGCTGAAAAAAATCAAGAGAAATACATGCAAGAAATCCAGCAAAAAGAGCACCAGCAATCAATGTTCTTTTACGATAAAGCCGAAATGCAAAAAGCTATTGCCAATATCAACGCAAAAGGTGGAGCCAATCTTGCGATTATTGAAGTCCGTTTCTTCAAGGGCGGGTATTCATTCATTCGACAGAGTGTTAACACCGCTGCTAAAGTAGAGATGTTTAAATTTAACAACGGCTACTGGGGGGGACCTTCGCCTGTCAACTTAACCATCTTTGGCACTATAACAGAGGAGCAAAAACAAGAAGCACTAAAAGAAGCTTTATTCAAATTCGACTCGATCAATTTCAGCATTATACCAGAGCGTATTCAGGAAACAATTAAACGCGCTAACGCCAGTGGCATCATTTCCGTTACGGAAGATAGCGATATCGTTGTACGAGCAGAGATAGCTCATAATGGCGAATTCGTCTATGACATTACCATCACTGCTAAAAATACAGGACGTGCGGTAATGACCTTAAATAAGGATGGTTCTATTGCCGGATATGAGACCAAAGAACCTTTCGACCCCAAAAAAGAAGCCGAAAAAGCACAGCAACTTGTTGAACAATCGAGAAAAGACATTGAAAGTCAGCGTAAAAAAGCAGCTGAAAAGATGAACGAAATACAGCAGACATTTAAAAAATAGTAGGCGATACAAACATTGATAAAAATTATAGCGCGAAAGAACACGTGCCAGGTACTAAAGCACTGCCTGAAGACAGCGAATCGCCATTTCATTCTCTGGCACTGTAATTTTTCGTACTCAAAATATTTATTTATTGAGCCTTTTGTGGATAAACAGGTGAAGTTATGTGACGCCAGGAACCTGGTCCAGCGGGCGTACTTGTTGGAGCCAGTGTAAAGCCGGGCAGCGCGCAGAAACCGGAGCGTACACGTTGTACGTGAGAATTTCGAGCACTGCCCGACCTAAAAATGGCGAATAAGATAGATATTTTAAAGAGGTAATATGAAGAATTTTTTCAAAATAATTACTGATTTCATCGCGAATATTTCCCTTGATCTATTTGCTATATTTTTATGCATGCTATTCGTATACAAAACAGGACCATCAATTGGTGTGATATCATTTTTTATTGCGTTAATTATGTATATCATTCTTCATTTTATTTTTTACTCATTTCGTGAAAAAATCATAAAAAAAATATTCAAATAAGTATTTAAAATTACTGTTTTGAGCTACAAATTCAGCGCAATAAAACAGAGCAACTTAAAAACAAAAAATTAGATGTAGCGAGGTGGAAGAGGACTGCCATGTACTGGACCATGCGACAGGTCGGGAGAGGAACGTACGGGAAAGAGTGCAATACTGTCATTGATGGCAAGAGATGATGAGCGACGAATGGAAAAATACAGGGTGTTGGTAAACCGTGTGGACACATCAAAACCTGACTGGCCTGACAGGCCTGTAAGCCAGCAATATAACGTTGTGAAAAATCAGGCTGGCGTTAATAAAACACACCAGCCTGAGGTAATATTCAGTTCAGGATGAGCTGATGAAACATAATAGCCTGATATACCCTCAATCCTGATATGGTTGATATAATTTTCTGTAAAAAACTAACAACCACAAACCAGACACCACCCCGGTGGCGTCACCTCACCTGCTGGATAATGGTCACACCAGCTTGGGCGAATAAATGCTTCGGGGCCTGACGGCCAGCCACGGGAGGCGTGTTTTGTATTATCTGGTGGGGGTTTTGAATCACTGGCAGCCATCGCCGATGCCGAAAAGGCTGTAGCCGACAACACCAGAAGCAATGGGAAAAATACACGATGTCTCATAATATCACCCGTAAATATTAAGATTATCCTTGCTGTTAACTTCCCTCACTTTCAGCATAACTCATGCTTCATCATCATTGAATAAACAATTAAGTTTGTTGAACGAAAATTTACTTAAAGAAAAAATAATAAGCCTTAATATTTTTTGCAGTATTTCAACTTATAGCAGAATAAATGTGCGTAGATGGCGTAAAAACCTGATGAGCAGGAATATCGATAGCCAGCAAATCACTCCTGTGGTAATGCAGGACATCTGATGACTGTGAAGGTAGCTTCATCTGTAGCGCCGGTGAAGTTCAGCGATTTAAGTGAAAAGTAGCCAGCAGGCGCTTCTGCTGGTCCATATTCCTCTATTTTGCCAGGCCATACTGGAGCGCCACCCGGGTATCTGCCAGAGCGGTCCTAAGCTAATAAATATAAACAGATAGCAGCTACTGCCTACCTCAAGGAGTATGCACTCATGATCATTTAAAGCTCTTTTAAAGAGCCTGATAATAAGCTTGTCAATATAATATTATGCAGTCTCTATTAAGCGCCTGGTTTATTTGTTTTGCATAATCATATAGTTGACTTTCCGAGTAAGAGTTTTCTTGCAAAGACAAATAAACGTGTTTTATATCTCTAAATAAGCACACATCACCATGGATATGAGCCTCTATATAATTCCCTTCATAGCCTTTACCATAATTAGAATGAGCTAAAAATTTTTCGCCCTTAGCCATTTTAACCAAACTCTTAAAGCAATTATAACCAAAAAAATCATTTTGACAGGATGCAATCAGGTTCTCCATATGCCAAAATGTAGATAATTTACTCGTATCCAGGCCAAATCTGTGGCCGTAGATATCAAAAGGTGAGAATGTACAATTTGTTTTTACATTATCATTTAATTCAAAAAATGATTTCCCATAGGCGCTGGCACCTCCGTTTTCACCGTTCAGAAAGTCCAGTGCAGCATAAATTGGTCTGCTTGTAGGGCTAAAAGTTTTACTGTTGGGAGTATATGCTACGGAAAAACCGTCTGTCTGACCATATGGGGCATAAGGTGAATCGGCAAGCTTCTCCAGTTCAAATGCTTTAGTTTCAACTGAATCACGTCCGACATTATAAGCGGGTAAATCTCCTGGTCTGCAACCTAATGCATAAGAGTTCAGATATTCTTTATTTTTTAAGAGAGAGACAAAGTCAATTTTTGCTGCATTAAAATTTATTGTCAGCCGGGCATTTTGTAAAATATCCACCATCTTATTTAGCAAGAGAGCGCAATCTATTTCGGCACCACACTCACGGCTTATCCGCCTGAGCGCTTTTTCTCTTATTATGTCAGCGTCGCGCTGACACCTGGAATGAATATGCGCAAGTACTTGTTTTCCAAAAAGGCGACCATACACCTTTTTACGCTCTTCATTGCTGAGACCGCAAAACACTTCGTCAAAAGAAAGCCTGTACGCTGCGCTGACAGAACCTCTCGCCGCTCTGCTTTCTGGAAATGGCGGAACATCTTCAACAAAATTTTTAATTTGCTGAATGTCTGAAGACAGAGGAGTACGTCCGACATTTTTTTCCTTATCTGTTTCCAGATATTCCGGAACCTTCACACTTCCACTATGGCAGATAGGTTTGAGCATATGTCTCCTGAATTTTTATGACTAATATAGCATTCACTTTCGCTGACGCTGACGCTGACGTATTCTTTATCAGGCTGATATTTCAACACCTCTTAACAGCCTTGTAGAAGTGCAAATAAAGACACTAATAATTTCATAAAATGCTTAATCTACCCACTATTGCAGGCAATAAATCATCACCTTTTATTGAAATAACCCCCTGATAATAACAATAAATCTGGTAAGGCACTTTCAAAAAATAGCCAAACCACACATCATAAAGAAAACCACCACAATCAAAATCGGTAACTATCAGCTTTCAGGGGGTCTCAGGTTATCATGACGATCGGGGTAAAGGATGAACTACTATTGCGGTCTGAATTGAGGGAGTTTTGATAAATTTTTTTGATAAAGTTTTGATAACCGTTCGAATGCTAATAATAAAAACGAGGACGTTAAGTCCCCGTTTTTGTTTTTAACAATTATCGTTATTACATATTCGCGATAATCGCGTCGCCAAACTCACTACATTTCAGCAGCTTAGCGCCTTCCATCAGGCGTTCAAAGTCATAGGTCACGGTCTTCGCGGCAATCGCGCCTTCCATACCTTTAACAATCAGGTCTGCGGCTTCGAACCACTGCATGTGGCGCAGCATTACATTGCCAAAAACATACCAACCATTTGATAAAGTTGAAATTATCATTCTTCCTACTATCAAAAAAATCCAGTAACTGTCTTTTACAACTCATTGATTATCAAAACGTTGATTTTAGTTTTGGGGAAGAGTTTTCTTCAAGATTCCAATTTTTTCACGCCAGTACATTCAACATGATGCTACTAATGGCAACCCCCAATAGTGAAGCTTCTACATTGGTTGAGGTCGCTCGGAGAAACACCGGAACAGCCACTCGCATATCCTCTTCTATACTTTCAGTCTGACCGACTGGAGGTTTCATATGTGTGGACGCTTTGCACAAGCACAGACCCGCGAAGAATACCTGGCATATCTGGCCGATGAAGCCGAGCGCGATATCGCTTATGACCCTGAACCTATAGGCCGGTACAACGTGGCGCCCGGTACCAAAGTTCTGCTGCTCAGTGAACGCGACGAGCAACTGCATCTGGATCCGGTATTCTGGGGATTTGCGCCCGGATGGTGGGATAAACCACCGCTGATTAATGCACGGGTTGAGACTGCGGCCACCAGCAGAATGTTTAAACCGCTATGGCAACATGGCCGAGCTATCGTGTTTGCTGATGGTTGGTTTGAGTGGAAGAAGGAAGGCGACAAGAAACAGCCGTATTTCATTCACAGAAAGGACGGGAAGCCGATATTCATGGCTGCCATTGGCAGTACACCGTTTGAGCGCGGCGATGACGCAGAGGGATTCCTGATTGTTACCTCCGCAGCTGATAAAGGTCTGGTAGACATTCACGACCGTCGTCCTCTCGTTCTGTCACCTGGCACCGCGCGAAAATGGATGCGCCAGGGCATAAGCGGGAAGGAGGTAGAGGAGATAATTACTGATGGTGCCGTGCCGACAGATAAATTTACCTGGCACGCCGTGAAGCGCGCCGTTGGCAATGTGAAAAATCAAGGGGAAGAGCTGATCAAACCCGTCACCTGACTATTGGCAGATCGGAAAATCTGGTCGTATACCGAGGTGAAAGCATTTCTCGCTTCATAGCCCACTGTTGCGACATCCCCTGCCCGGCGAAGTACAGCGTCCCCTTCCCGTCTTTTGCATTAAGATGGTCCAGTACTTCCATCAACTTCGCACTATCGGCGCGCGGCGCGTTATCGTCGAAAAGGTTGAGTTGCACTACGCCCTGACTGAAGAAGTCTCCCCTGTTTCACCTGTGCATCATCAGTGCTGTCTGATGTTGTTTGTCCGGGAATATCTTTGTTCACCGCACACATTCGCCTGGTGCGGTGAATATCGTGCTCAATTAAGACGCCACCGGGCTGTCAGATAGCTACCCAGCACCTCATCCACAAGAGCGCGCAGGCCATCCAGAAATTCTTTTTTCGCACTATCCATCGCACTTACTCCGATAGTACGTTCTGCATCGGTATCGTCGACCAGCCCGGACGATTTCAGCACTTCGTCATACAGCTTCCGGTACGTGCCTTCATAATCCGATATTTGCTTTTCACGAAGCGCGTTAAAGCGTTCCGGCACTTTGCGTTCCAGCACGCTGTGTAACGGCCCCCACTGCAGTATCCATTTACTGAACCCGCTGTTTTCAGCGGTTTTCACCTGAAGCTCCGCAGCCTGAAGGTCTGAAACCGTCACGCCGGAAACGTCAAAGAAACGCATTTCTGACGTCACGCTGGTCAGCTCAAGTGATTCCTTCAGCTTATTCTGGAACGCCAGATAGACTTCAACATCATCGGCCAAGGCCAGCGTTCCGGCCTTTTCCCGGGCAATCTGTTCCAGTTTTTCCAGACGGAACATCTCACGCCCCGTGGAAACCAGCCCCTGGAGATTGTTGTCGTATTCCCCTTTTTCTGCATTATGTACCAGTTGTACGTTATTCATCTGGTGCAGGGCATGTGTGACCCGGTCCTCGCAGGTTGATGTTGCCTCTGTTGCCATGGCAAAGGTTTTTGCTCTCAGCGCAGCATCTTCAGCCAGTTGTGTCAGCCAGGATGATATCTGTGCCTTAAAGCCCGCGTCTTTTTTGAAGTTTTCCGTCTCACGCAGTCTGTCCAGGACGAGGCTGAAGGCGGCGGCGTTATCTTCCAGTCCGAACGCCTGCCATCTGTCTGCCTGGGCCGCTTCCCCCTCCCGTGCAGACGTCAGCCAGTCAGCGGCCGCCAGGTGCAGTGCCCGTGCTTCCCGGGGGGCGGAGGCCCCCGCCATATCGAATAGTATCCTGGGGCCTGAATAGCCTGGTGCGCTGGTGATGTCCCGCAGCGCCTGCAGAGTGCGTTCAGACAGTGGATTCCCGTCCAGATATACGCGTGCCGCTGAAGACAGACCCGTGAGGCTTTGCGGCAGGCGGGTCAGCTGGTTATGAGAGACATCCAGCTCCTGTAGTCCTGGCGACATCTCCGGCAGGCTGGTCAGCCGATTATTATAGGCCCACAGCTTCTGTAGTCCTGACGGCAGCGCCGGCAGGCTGGTCAGGTTGTTACCAGAGACCCTCAGCTCCCGTAGTGCTGGCGGCATCTCCGGCAGGCTGGTCAGCTGGTTATTAGAGACCGCCAGATCCCCTAGTCCTGGCGGCAACGTCGGCAGGCTGGCCAGCCAATTATTATAGGCCCACAGCTTCTGTAGTCCCTGCGGCAGCGATGGCAGGCTGGTCAGTTGTAGGTTACCAGAGACCTCCAGCTCCCGTAGTCCTTCCGGCAACTCCGGCAGGCTAGTCAGATTATTATCAGGAATAACCAGTGTTGTAATATGCGGTGGTAAACGGTCTGGTAAGGTGGTAAGACCTGACGCTCCCACGTTAAGCACTGGATTGCCGTTATTCAGGCAATCACGCATTTCCTGTACCACTGCTGCGCGGCCGGGTGACTCTCCTGCTGGTGCATCCCTTTCCCATTTTGACCAGACAGCATCATACTCTGCTGCCTTCTGTGAAACCGTTGTGGCAGGGCGGAGGGATGTCCCGGATGCCCCCTCCGCGAATTCTGTGCATTCCTCTCCCGGTTCTGTGTCCATGATGAAGTCATGTGCTTCACTGTACCCCTGACAATTCACGGTATAGTTCCCGGCATCATCAAGAGTGATTGACAATATCTCCTTGCTGCCTGCATCCAGAATACAAAACTGATTTATACCATCCCTGTTACACTGAATATTCTCCTCCCACGCGGGGAAGGTAAGCGCTTTTAAACGCGCAAACTGGCTGCTGATATGATCAGGCAACATTCCCCGGGCCGGATGGCAAAGTTCAGCGAGACACTGTTGCGCTTCTTCGTAATTTTCCTGCGGGAAAAAAACCTGAATTTTTTCCCATACAATTTCTTCCGGAGATGCCTCTGGTGCCGCTGCACCAGCAATAGTCTGCATACTTACAGAAGGTTGTGTATTGCGGATATTAAACATATTCCACTGCCTAATTTACAGCACAATGAAAAGAGATTAACGCAGACACACGCATCAAGCCTTCAATTAACGATATATATTTAGCAATAAACGACAAATAACATACAATTAGTTGTATTAGCTCAGACCTGATCTGACAGTTACCGGTTATTTATACAGGTATCTGTCAGATTACATCTGGCTTAAATTCTTCTCAGACCAGATGCGTTTTCCATCAAGTAACGTTTCCATCGGCGTCCGGCCACAGCACATTTTTCCCTGATGGGTTCGCTCATTATTATAGTGAACCAGCCATTCATCAAGATCCGATTGTAATGTATCAAAATCGCCATATAACTTTTTGCGGAACGTCACCTGATAAAATTCGTTCAGTATCGTTTTATGGAACCGCTCGCAGATGCCATTGGTCTGCGGGGACATCGCCTTCGTTTTCGTGTGTTCGATGTCATTTATCTCCAGATAAAGCTGATAATCATGATGTTCCACTTTGCCGCAATATTCTGTACCCCTGTCTGTCAGTATCCTTAGCATCGGCAGGCCCTGAGACTCATAAAACGGCAGTACACGATCATTCAGCAAATCAGCCGCTGTAATCGGCGTTTTGGTGATATAGCGCTTGCAGTGAGCCACCTTCGAGTATGTATCAACGAACGTCTGCTGATAGATTCGCCCAACGCCTTTCAGGTTGCCCACGTAGAACGTGTCCTGTGACCCCAGATATCCCGGATGAACGGTTTCAATCTCACCACAGGCTTCATCATCACTGGCTTTACGCTCCAGCGCGGCGATCTGGCAGTCAGTTCAATGCCATCGCGGGCCACTTTTTCTTCCAGCGCTTTCAGGCGTTTTTTGAAGTTCTCAAGGTTGTGGCGCAGCCAGACGGAATGGACATCACTACCGGAGATAAAAACGTCCTGTTTGCGCAGTTCGGTGCTGACCATGGGCCGGGAACGCAACGGCATAATCAACAACAGCTTGCTCAGTTGCCTCATCGGTACGGTTCTTAAGGTTAGGTACGCGGCGACTACGATTTATCAGCACATCAACGCCGCCTTCATCGGCCAGTTCACGATAACGGTAAAACGTATCGCGCGAGACGCCCATGATTTTACAGGCTTTCGACACGTTGCTGAGCTCTTCAGCCAGATTGAGCAAACCGGCTTTGTGTTTGATGACGGGATTGGTAGTATGAAGCATGAGAGTTACCTCGTGTTTTGTATAAGGATTCGACACCCATATCAAAACCGGTAACTCTCAACCTTTCAAGGCCATGTGTCAGATCAAGTCGCGACTAATACATTTAATAAGAGAAAACATATTATTACCCTCATAGTAAACAGTATTAAATAAGCCGGGATATATCTGATGTTCAATCAGTCCCTCATATAGGGTTAGCACCTTAGCGAGTCGTTTTCACAAAAAATATAGACTGTTGAAACTTTATTTATCACTTTGATATTTGCAATACATGACATATGAATAGTTTCAGCCGCCATTATAGGGAAAGCTCCATTTCCATACTCGTTTACTCACTTCTCCCTGCGGAAAAAGAAATGCAGTATAGCCAGCGTGGTGCTTTTGCTGAAACCAGGCGCGAGCAACACGGCAATGATGATCGGCGTCAGAATGAGTTCGGAATCGGCATTGGCAAACAAGGCGCGCAGTCGTTAATACCCACCAACAGTTCCGGCAGGACTGCGATAATGTCGTAAGAGAGGCCTTCAGCCAGGCAAAACAGCGCTACGGTGCGCCCCCGGCTTGCTGAGGAAGTGAACCTGGGGCCTGAGGTACAATGTAAAAACGATAGCGTCCAGCCTGCACCGTCAGGGTCTGCGGCGATCTCAGTCCGGAGCAATTTGAAAACCAGAACCTCGCTTAAGGCTGTGTCCACAATACACGGACAGGATCAAAACTGTCAGTGTGGCTGGCTTACAAGAATGAAGTGAAGTTGATTGATATAACAAACACTCCTGATAATGTTAACTGGCCTGTTCCTCCGGGGGAGCGAGCCAGCCATGATTTAAAAAGCACATGAAATCACTTTCACATGAATTAATTTACATTGGAAAGAAAATATAATAGCGCTTATCATTTTTATTTAAGTTAAATATTTTATAAATGGTTTTTATTTACTCACCTGATGGTAATGAATAACGTTTAATATCTATAGTAAAGGATGCTGTAACCGTAAGGATAGTGTGCCAAAATTTAACAGGCAACGTATTATTAAACACGTTAAGAGCGTATTTTTAGCAATGATTTTAATATTACCATCTTCACTATATTCTGCTCTTACAATAGCGGCAGACTCTCAAGATCATAAAAAAGAAGAAACAATTAAGCCAATGCCTCAAAAGTGGTGTAATCTTTGGCCTGCTGGCATACCCTTCCCTGAAGATTGGTTTAAAATGTGTAGAGGTTATTGAGTATAAATTTAATATACTAACCAGTAACCATATCAGTTATGACAGACAGGTCTTCTTCATATTTGCTATAAATAAGGCCTGAGCTTTCCTGACAAATTATAAACTACTGGCTGGTTTCTCCGGCCAGACAGGCTTTAAAGTATCAACACGGTTTACCTGTACCCGGTACTTTCTCCATGCCAGAAGAGAAGCTTTTTCTTTATCGGTTGCTTCGTCCAGATCCACTGCATCCTGTAACGGCGCGATTTTTTCAGACGCTATTTGCAGGAGTCTGTTTTTCGTTCCTTCAGCTTCACGAAGTCTGGCTGTGGCCTCCGCAGCTTCATCATTCACCCAGACCTGAGCCTTACTATCCCATTTTTTGTATCCACCACCTGGTGAAACTGATGTGACGTTTTCAGGTAGCGGACCAAGATCGGAGATATAAACCTGATTGCCGGTTGTTGTGTCGTAAACCGTCTCACCGCGGTGGTCTTCATGCAGATTCCACGTTTGGGTTTCAGAGTCAAATACCGCAATATAACTGGAGGGAATATCAGGAGGGGCTATATCAGTACAATTTGCCGGTAATCCCGTGTGCGGCGGGATATATGCATCACCTGCACCAATAAATTCGTTTGTATCTGAACGAAGATTAAAAATTTTAATTGTCTGCGGGGTATCGCTCATTTTAAAAGTCATTATGCCAGCCTCACTATGTAGTTAAATGCAATATTTTTAACCGTGGTTTCCGCATTACCGTCTGCGTCCACAATAACGACGTGGCCGTGTGGACCGATATACATGGTGTGCTCGTGTCCTCCGATATAAACTGTATGCGCATGGTCGCCAGCGGCCTGTGTCCACGCACCACCTCCAGGCTGAAATGAAGTGTGATTTGAATCCCCCCAGTATGAATTGATATAGCCTCCGAACTGGTGAGTATGGTTGCCCGTTGTATTGGTCGATTTCGTGCCATAATCAAAGGATGAGGTAGTTTTTGTCCCTAAGTCGGTATCCTGCGCCCGCGCGGTGTGCGAGTGCGATTTGTTGCCGTCCATCTCCTGAGAAAGTACAGCTCGCCCACTGGCGGGTTTACCTTTGATTGTCCAGCCTCGCATATCAGGGATAATGCCGGACGGATACGCTATAGCCAGTAACGGGTAAGCAGATTTATCGAAGGACTGCCCCTGCATCAGGGCGTAACCGGCTGGGGTAACATCAGACGGCCATGCTATCGCCGCACCTACTGGATACGAATCCGGTGGCGGATTTAGTGAGGTGTAGAACATCGCCCATTCTGACCACTCAGCGTCGGCGGTATCTCGATGGCTGCGAATATATGCAGGCGCAGGAGCACCATTAACCCCACTCCATCCGATTAATATCTCTCCATCACCGGTTCCGGTCAGACGCAAAATATTCCCGTATTGCGTTGGATAACCGTTATTGTAAACCTCGCCCATTATCAGGCCGCTATCACTGCCTCTTGTCGTACCAGTCAGTGCCGGAAGCGCGCCGCGTGATGCCAGTCTGTTCGCTGCAACAGCCGTACCTGATGCAGGGAGCGCTCCGATATTTTGTACAAACAGCGGCTTTTCCGGAATATCGCCGCCGTTCTGTGATTTTAGTAATGCATCGGCGGCGTGATTTATGGTTTCCCGTAAACCAACGTATTCGATAAGACCGTCAACGCTTTTTCCTGACAGCGCCGTCAGTGTATCGTCCAGCGGCTGCTTGCCCGCCAGTTTATTCAGTACAGTGGTAGCAAAGCTCGGATCGTTACCCAGCGCGTCCGCCAGTTCCTGCAGGGTGTCCAGTGACTCCGGTACGGAACCAACCAGCGCGGCAATCAGTTTGCGGACAAACTCCGCGTTTGCTGTCTGAAGCCCTTTAGCATCGTCTGGCGGCGTCGGTGTGGTCGGCGTTCCAGTGAATGCCGGGCTGTCCAGCGGCGCTTTGGTCTGCACCTCACCCATAACGGTTTTTACCGCCTTTGGTGTGGCTGCCAGCGCTTCGCTGTCACTGTCCGTGGCACTGCTTAACTTAACGATACCTTTTTTCGTCAGGCTGGCATCTTCCAGGGAAATCACGTCCGCGATGTCTTCTGCCCGTTTTGCGGCATCTTCTGCTCTGGTGGCTGCTGCTCCGGCAGCAGTACTGCTTTGCGCCGCCAGTGATGCGCTGGTATCAGATGCGGCGGCGTGATTGGATGCCTCCGATGCTGATGACGAGGCGGCTGTTGCGCTGGCCGCTGCTGTACTTGCTGACGTTGCTGCGTTTGTCTCAGATATTTTTGCTGCGGCTGCCGATGCGGCTGCCGCCTTTTCCGACGCTGCCGCCGCAGTGGCTGACGCACCTGCATCACCGGCACTGGAAGCCGCCTGCGTTTCTGACGTCTTCGCGGCGGTTTCGGATACTCCGGCGCGCGCTGCTGATGTCTGCGCCGCCGTCGCGCTGGCGGCTGCGGCAGCAGCTGAATCGCCGGCGGCAGTACGGGAGGCATCAGCATTCGCTTCAGATGTTTTCGCTGCGGCTGCCGATGCGGCTGCTGCCGTTCTGGCTGTGTCAGCCGACGCCGCGCTGGCTGATGCCTCCCCGGCTTTTGTGGTCGCCGTACCTGCGCTGCTCTCCGCAGATGCTGCGGATGAGGCTGCCTGTGTGGCTGATGCTTCTGCCGCTCCGGCTGCATTCACTGCTGCCGTGGCGCTTTCCGATGCCTGACCTGCTGATGTCTGCGCCTGTTCAGATGCCTGCCCTGCGGCGGTGGCATTCCGCGATGCCTCCGATGCCTGGCGGGCAACTTCTTCCACCATCGCCTCAAAACGCCGCAGCGCCTCCGGGCGGACGTCGTCTTCCGTCATGGCCCCCAGAAAATCATTCAGGGTGCCCGGCTTTGAATCATCGTAAACCGTAATAACTCCGGCATGTGACGGGGGATACCCTTCCACCAGGAGCGTGACAGTGTACTGCCCCTGCTCCACATCCATGCTGTAGCGCCCGGCGTCATCCGGATTTTCCGATGCCACCGTATTCACGACCACCGTCGTACTGGTCCGGCAGGCCTTCAGCTGAATGGTGCAGTTCTGTACCGGCGTTCCCGTAGCATCTTTCAGTACGCCGGAAATAAGTACTGGCATATTACCTCCATAAAAAAGCCCGCCCGCAGGCAGGCTTCAGATTCATTCACATCTCAGCACTGATTATCCGGGTCACGTAAATATGCCGGCAGAGAACACTGGACGCTCCGCGTGATTGTTTTTCCCTTTGCCTCGCGGTGCTGTTTCTGCCCACGGTCGGTGCCGGTATAAATCCGGGTCTGGTTTTCAATATTGCTGTTGCCGCTTCCTCTTCCGTTATCGGCAACGGCAGCAGTGGAGAATAAAACGGACAGGGAAACCCCTGCCGCCAGCGAAATTACGCGCGACATAGTCATATTTGTTCCTTGTTAAACGAAAGGGACCGGAAATCCGGTCAGTTTGTGAAGTTGTTCCCCGACCGGGAAACCATCACCAGCGGCCAGACGGAAGCAGACGTGGTGTACTGCCCACGAACCCTCAGAGAGACGCTGATATCCACGACAGGTGAAGTGGTGTAGACCGAAAAGACGACGGTCTGATACATGGCCGGAATACCTGCGGTATACGGCATAACCTCCGCCGTTTTCACCTGACCGTTAATATTTATCGTGACGGTGATGGCACCGGAGCCACCATTACGCTCACAGTTAGCCATCACCGTGATGGTTTTCCCAATCTGATAGGTGGCGCTGTCGGTATACCGTGTTGAGGTGCTGCGTTCGTCGTTCGTCGCCCTGATGCTCACGCCCTGCATGACTTTTGAGCCGCAGATATCACCGACAAACTCTCTTGCTTCTATCACGCCAGAAAACTTACCGGAGGTGGCATTGATTTCTCCCGTAAACGAGCCAGATACAGCGTTGATATGGCCGCTGATATCCGCATTTTTCGCAGTCAGCTTTCCATCCGGCGTCAGGGAAAATGCCGGAGGATTCCCGCCACTGGTAATGGTCGGCGCGCTCAGGTATTTCAGGAACGCCTCGTTCATGATTATCTGGTCGCCCTGCATGACGAATCCGGGCGTCTCGTTTCCGTTTGCCGGGTTAATATAAGCAATGCGATCCGCCGCCACCAGGAACTGGCTTATCTTCCCGTCAGGCGTGTCTTCCATGCTCAGTCCAAGTCCGGCCACATAATATTTGCCGTCTTTGGTCTGCTCTATTTTGACGCCCCACATGGCGTTCCATTTATCGTTAGCGTCCTTCCACTCCTTCGAAAACTGCTGCAGTTTGCTGGCGTTATCCTCCGTCAGATCTACTTTTTCCAGCAGCTCCTTACCCAGGTGACTTTCAGTTATCTGCCCTTTGAAAAAATCCAGATAGCCTGCGGCATCGTTGCTGGCCTGCCCGGTCGCCTCCACGAATGCGGATTTACCGACCTGATTTACCGCCCGGATATAAAAATAGTAATCCCTGCCGGGCCTGATATTCACGCTGGCCGCTATCCAGTACAGCGCTGTTCCCAGATATCGTGCGGCGTTTTCCACCTGATGGATATCCGTAATCTGCGCGTCTGAAAACCAGAACTCATACTGCACCGTCGGGTCGTATACCGCCTGACGCGGTGTGGCTGTAATCTGGAAATAGCCAGGGGTGAGTTCGATAAATGATGGTGCCGCCGGCGCGGAGATGCTGAACTGTGTGCTGGCCGGGTCTCCCTGTTGTCCCTGGCTGTTCACCGCCCTGACGGACAGGGTGTAGCGCCCCGGCGTCAGCCCCCGGAACCGGTACTGCGTATCCGGCGTTCCTGCGCTGCTTACCAGCCGGTCACTGCCATCTTCCGCCGCCACGTTCAGGCGCAACGAAAAAGAGACGCCCTTAACGACTCGCGGTGTGTCCCAGCGCGCCAGTACCTGATACTGTCCCTCCTCCGCCAGAATTTCTGTGGTCAGATGCTGTATCGCCGGGGGAACGGTGCCGTGAATCGTTCCGGGCTGCGGGTCGAACGATGCCCCGTTGTCCACGATGGACTCTTTTTCCGGAACATGCTGTACGGCGGTGATGGCATACGTTCCGTCGTCGTTTTCCCGGACAGCCACACACCGGAAGAGACGCTGGCGCAGCGACGGCAGTTTCAGCCCCCAGACGCTGTATTCCGCCACGCCGTCCGGTATCCGGCTGACCTGAACCTGCACACCGTCGGTAACAGACTGCACGTCCACGCTGACCGGCGAACCTTCGCCATCCACCAGGCTTATCAGCGTGGTGCCGGACGACGGCAGGGTAATCTCCCTGTCAAGGGTCAGAATGCGACGCTCGCGGTCAACGGACAGAATCCGTCCGCCCAGGCTGATGCCGGCATAATCCTCGTCGCAAACCTCAATCACATCACCGGGAACGTGGCGCACCCCCTCCGCCCCCACACTAAAATCTACCGTCTGGGTTTCCAACAGCTCCGTTTTTATCAGCCACAGCCCGGCGCGGTGCGCCTGCCCGCGACTGGTACAGCCAAACGCATCCATTTTTACCAGATTGCGTCCGTAGTGACTGATGGCGACCGTGTCTTCCACCAGTTCCGTGGATGTCTGCCAGCCATTATCAGGGTCGATCCAGTTCACCTCTACCGCATTATGGCGGTCCTTCCGCGCACTGAAGCTGTAACGGAATGGTGTACCCTCATCCGGCATTACCACATTACTGCGGGTATAGGTCCAGACTGTATCCGATGGCCTGTCCTGCACGAAGGTCAGCCTCTGCCCGTTCCACACCGGCATACAACGCATGGCGGAGCAGAAGTCGGTAAGCACATCCCACGCCTTACGCTGCTGCGCCAGATACGCATTAAAGGTCATACGCGGCTCTGTTCCGCCAAAGCCGTCAGGGACCATCTGGTCGCAGTACTGGCCTATTGCATACAGCGCCCACCGGTCCACGTCCGCCGCGCCGATTCGCTGTCCCATACCATAACGGGGATGAGTCAGCATATCCCAGAGACACCACGCCGGATTATTGCTGTATGCAGGCTTGAACGTGCCGTCCCAGATGCCGCTGTAGGTTCGCGCTACCGGATCGTAATTCGACGGCACCTGAATAATCCGCCCGAAAAAATGGTAGTTTCTTGTCACCTGCTGGCTGCCGAACTGCTCAGACTCCACCTGCAGGCCAATCACGGCGGTGTTGGGATAGCGCTGCCGGACATCAATAATCTCGGTATACGACGACCAGATCGTATTGTTCTGTAACTGGTCAGTGGTACTGTCTGCCGTCACACGCACCATCCGGATACCGAATGGTCGTGGCGGGAGATTATCCACTATCACCGAGGCCAGATACTGTGTGGTTGTTTTCCCGGTAATCGTAATCTCTTTTTCCACCACCCACTGACCATAGCGCTCAAGATGGATTTGCAGCCTGACGGATGTCGGATTGCGGTCGCCCTTGCTGTTGGCCTCCACCAGTGACTGCACGCCGAACGTAAAACGCAGGCGGTCAATATTTGCAGCCGTGATGGTTCTGGTCACCGGATTGTCGTATTTGACCTGTACACCAAGCACCGTCTCGGCGCCGGACGATTCAAATCCCTCCAGCGGGGTCTGTTCCTGCTCACCGACGCGGTATACCACCTTCACGCCGTGGATATTCGTGTTGCCGTCGCGGTCCACCACCGGCGTCTGGTTTACCAGAACACTGTGCAGACCGTTCACCGGGCCTTCTATCGGTCCCTCGCTGATGGCATCGATGACGCTCAGCAGCTGCGTGGATTTCAGGTTATCCGGTGCCTCGCGGGGCGTATGCCCTTTTCCGCCGCCCTTTCCCATTTATTAACCCCGTAAAACGACAAAACCGCCCGGAGGCGGTTCTGTCTGAATCTGTTCTGTTGTCAGCGGCCAATCACCACAACCTGACCACCATCTCCTTCATCAGCGGTACTGACTTCCTGGGAAATCACGCGTGACCCCACCTGCATCTCGCCGTACAGCACCGGCAACATGTTACCGTTGGCAACCATATTATCCAGCGACGAGAAATACGTGTTCTGCCTGCCGTTATCGGTCTGCCTCATTTCGGACATTTTGGGTTTTGGTGCCAGCATCTGCGCCACACCGCCCAGAATCATCGACGCCCCGGTCATATACATGCCGGATACCGCCGCCGCTCCCAGCCAGCCTGCCGGGTTCCACCAGGCAACGGCAATCAGCGCCGCACCAAGCACCGCCTGAAACACCCCGCCAGATTTGGCCCCGGCCAGACGCGGCACAATATGAATCACCGCGCCAGGCGGCAGCGGGTCATGCAGGCTGGTTGTCAGGGTATCAGCCGTAACATCGTCTCCGGCTATGCGTACCTGATACCAGCCGTCGTTCAGTTTCTGCCGGAGACCGGGCAACTGTACCGCCAGTGCCCGGACAGCTTCAGCACCACTGGCTACCTGCAGGCTGACGCGGCGGCAAAATCGTTGCAGATCCCCGTAAAGGCAAATTCGCGCCATGCCCGGTGTCGCCAGATGGAGTGCGTGCGTCGTTGCCATTTGTCGGTATACCTCTCACGTTTACTCAGTTGTTCAGGAATATGGTGCAGCAGCTCTCCGTCGCCGCAGTAAATCGCTGCGTGGTTCGGAACGGAGGAGCCAAAGCAGCAAATCAGCACGTCGCCGGGCTGCGCACTGGCTGCGCTGACACGGTAAAATCCCGTCGTCTCCAGATTATCCAGATAGAGATTGTCACCATGCCGCCACCAGTCGTCGTCCCGGTGAAAATCCGGCATATCAATCCCCGCCAGATGATAGGCATCACGGAACAGCGTGTAACAGTCAAAAACCCCATGTTTAAACTGTCGTCCGGTCAGGTGTGGCACACAGCGGAATTTATGTACCTGGCCGGCGCATACCAGCCACCACGGCAGGTCGCTTTGAACCTGCAGCCTGCGGTCCACATCGCTCAGATACGGCTGGCCGCCAGGATGGCTGTGAACCAGCGCCACAATATCCCCCTGCGTTTCAGCCCTCAGCCAGTCCTCCGGCGCCATACGGAAATAATCCTCCGGCGCGGCAGAAATATTCACACAGGGGAGATACCGTTCTCCCGCCTGTGTTCTCACCACGAAGCCACACGACTCCGCAGGCGCACACCGTCGGGCGTGCGCCAGAATATCCTGTTCTTTCATGAAGATTTACTGTGAAAGTTTATTAATGGAGAGGAAACCGCCAAAGTTTCCGGTATTGTTACGCAGGGCGCATCCCCGGGCGCAGCGGCTGCATGCATCTTTTGCCGGATCGGCGGTAGGGTTATCAAATTCATCCGCGACAGCTGGTCCCGTATAGCCGCATTCGTCAGAGCGGTATATCCATGTACAGGTATTGGCCAGCATAATCCTCCCGGGGAAGACACATCCGTCTGTTTCAGTCGGTGTTGCCAGGACAAATGTCGCACTTACCGCCGTCAGATCACTGCACTGCTCGATCACCCAGCGGCTTACAGACTCCTGCTCCGGGTCGGCCTCCTGGTTGCCGCTTTGAAAATTAACGGCATCGAGAAACCGGGCATACACTATCCTGCGGATGACCGTCGCTCCAACCAGACTATGCGAATCCTCCACCATTCCGGTCACCATACCGTAAAGATTGGATACCTTCAGTGACGGGCGCGCAGCTGCGCCTTTGCCGTTCATTTCAAATCCGCTACCCTCTACAGGATAAACATCATATTTCTGTCCCTGCCAGGTAACCGCCTCCCCCTTTTCATTCGCCTCGTTACAAAAAAAATAACGATCACCGCCAGACTGTGTCAGATCGATTTCCCACAAAGTGATCCTGGCGGACTGCGTCAGTTTAGCGGCTTCGTTCAGCGTATCCTGCGAAATGTCCTGCATCACTCCTCCTCAGATAACAACCTGTTCAAAAGTCGTGGTCACAGTCACCCAAAGAGAGCCAACGCTAATCGACCATTTGCGGCAAATCACCCGAATTTGTGTCCAGGTATAAGGCGGTGTCCAGAGAAAGGATTTCACTCCACCGTGGCGGGATAAAAATGCCTCAAGATTCTGATGTTCTCCCTTACGAATCCGGACCGTTACGTTATACTTCGCCAGATGGTTGTTCAGCCCGGCTGGACGCCGTTGTTCATACCCGTCACCCAGTTTTATGGAGGTGACTTTTGGTTCTGATTCCACTGTCATATCAGGGCGGATCTTCCAGTTAAATGTTTCCATTGTTATCGCCCTCCTCCAGCAATACCCCCGTCACGCGACTGCTGTTGCCAGAAATCAATGGCGGCTTTTTTTCCAATGTTATATACGGCCTGTAATGCCTGCGGACCAATCTGTCCGTTGCCGGCGTCGTTGTGGATTTCAATGTTGTACTCAGGCGCAAACATCGCCATCCCTCCCGAACCGGCTGCCACGACACCCAGCTTACCGTCAGCACCACGACGAAGTGGTAATATTGCCTCCGGTCCTGCCTCGCCCATCACCCCGGCACCTTTGGCAAAAGCAAAAAATGTCGGGCGATTAACAATGCTGCCGCTGTATCGGCTCAGTTCAGAAGACTGATAAACTCCACCAGTCGCGTTGGCTGTCACACCAAATCCCAGAGCAGATCCGATTCCCTTTACAGCCTGCATCATTGCCATACGTGCTGAAATTTTTGCCAGATCTGACACGATGGATGCGGTGAAAGATTTAAAGTTTAGTTTTCCAGTGGTAACGAACGTCGCCAGCCCGTCGCCCATACTGTTGAATGCCGATGTGAACATTTGCTCCGTTGCGCCCGCCACGTTGCTGCCCTGCGCCATAAAGTTATCCAGCGCACGCGACGCCCCCAGAGTCCAGTCTCCCTGCGCAGCATCCACTTTCGCATTGTACTCAGCCCACTCAACCAGCCGGCGATTGAGACTGCCCTTCAGCGCCTGCTCAGCCTGACGATATTCGTCAGAACCGTATGTCCCCTTTGCCTTACTGTCGCGCTTAAGCTGCTCCAGTTGTTCCTGGTAGCGCTGCTGAATTTTCAGACGCTCTTCGTACCGACCTCGTTGCTGATCGCCCATACCCATTGTGGCCAGCGCCATTGCGTGCTGCTGCCTGACGCGGGATTCTTCGTCAGCGAGCTGGCTGGTTAATGTGAGCGTCTTTTTCTTCAGTTCATTAAGGGCATTCTGGTGTTGCAAATCCTGTTGTGAGATATCCAGCTTCTGTAGCGCAAGCGCAATTTCATCCTTATGTGCCAGTACGCTTTGTTCATCCGCCGTCAGTTTTTTACCGGAAAAATCAGCGATGCGCTGCTGAAATGATAAAAGCTGCTTATGCGCTTCCGTCATTTTTTCGGTCGTGGAAAGCTTCGCGGCGGCAATCTGCCCTTCAGTCTGCGCCTGTTGCTGGCTGTACTGCAAAAGCAGTCGCCTGGCCTCGTCGTTGTGGTAAGTCTTTGGCTTTTTCGCCTGTTGTGACAACGCCTTTTTATGACGTTCATTTTCGCGCTCCAGTGCGGCATTGCGTACAGCAGCATCGGCATACTGCATGGCGGTAATGCGCGCCACCTCCCGTTGGTGCCGCAGGGATTCAGTTTCATTATCCCGGTTCAGCGCGGCGTTCTGCTCGTTCCGACGTTTCTGCGTTTCCTGATAATTACGCTCTGCCTGCGCCTTCGCATCCAGCAGGTCCTTCTGGCGTTTCTGTTCCTGAAGTTCGTTCAGCTGCTGCTGATCGTATTCAGTCTGGGAGGAAGACACCGTCCAGGGCGTTTTTCTGTCGCGCGCGATTTTTTCCTGCAGTGTCGCGATCTTTTCATCGAGCGTGTCTTCCCGCCCGATATCCAGCATCCGATCCCATGCCCACTTCGCCGCATCACCGACAGCATTCCATGCTCTTTCAATCCAACCCAGATTGTCGTGTACGTCCCCCATCCGCTTATTCATTTCTTCCGAATACGCGGACATGGCAATTTTCGCGGCATCAGCCACTCTTCCCTGCTCGCCCAGTACCCTGATTTGTTCAAGCTGGGTGGCTGTCAGAAAATGCAGTGTCCTGTCCAGTTCTTTCGCCGCATTCACCGGATCATCCCGCAGGCGTTTAAACTGGCGGATGGTTTCATCCACTGATTGTCCAACGTTTTCCTGCATTCTGGTCGCGGTACGGGATACCATTGCCACTGCCTGTCCGGTAAACGCTCCGCTACCGACCACCTGTGCCAGCACGCCTGCAGCATCGTGCTGCGTGACGCCATTTCCGGCGAGCGACTTCGCCATCGCATTAAGCTGGCCTGTGGTTTTTCCGGCATAACTCCCGGTCAGAATAAGCTGTTTATTGAACGTCTCGCTTTCTTTAGCTCCTTCATAGTAGGCCTTGCCCAGCCCGTAAACAGCAGCAGCCACGCCGCCAGCCAGCCCGCCGAGCATCATGCCCTTCGGAGACATCAGTTGCTCGATCCACCCGGCGCGGTTAGCGAGCGTAATACCACTTCCCCGCAGTGCCCCGAAATTCCCGCGGGCCAGCTCACCAGCCAGCACGCCCAGTTCACGACGGGCAGCAGCGCTTTTCAGTCCTAGCGTATGGGTGGCAGTTCCGGTACGCTCCAGTTTACGGATATAAATATCTGCGGCGCTGCTGACACCCAGTTCAGCCGCCTTCACCCGCAGCAGCTCGGTACGGGAGAGGCCCTGTACCGTCGTCTGCTCTTTCAGGCGGCGTATAAACTGTGCTTTTTTCTGCGTGGCCAGCGCTTCGGCATCGGTAAGCTCACGGGTCTTCCTGGCGGTTTCAGACACCAGCGCCAGATAATCGCCCTGTGAGATATCTCCGCGTCCTTTCGCCTGTCGTACCTGCGCCTGGATACGCTGCAGCTCCTGCAGACCACCGCTTAACTGTTTTACACTGTCAATCTGGCGGTAAAAAGCAGCACTTGTCCTGTCCTGTGCTGCCGCCACAGCCGCTGACTGCGCCTGTTCCTCACGCAGTTTCCTTCTCAGTGCCTCCACCCGCTGTCGCGTCTGATCCACATCCGCCGCCAGACGCGTACTGGCCGCTGCGCTTTTCTCCACAGCGGAACTGTACGCGGTACTGCTGGCAGTCACTTGCTCCAGACTGGCGGACGTCCGGCGCGTCGCCTCCGTCTGCTTATCCAGAAAACGCTGCATCCGGGCCGCTGAACGTTCTGAGTCACCAGCCGCATCGTTCAGCAATTTTTTAATGCGCGGAACTTCGTTTCGGAACTCTGCGCTGTCGATACTTAAATCAATGACCAGGTTCGCTATCTGGTCCATAGCGGACACCTCCGGTAATACCTTCGCCCAGGATCATCAGTTCATCATCCGTTTTTTCGTGCAACGACTCAGGATCAGTGATCAGGCTGAACATTTCTGCATCGTGATGCGTGCCTGTAACCAGTCCGGAAATCAGCGATTTCAGCGTTGCAAACTCCGCATCCAGCAACATGTCACTGAAGCTGTTCTTCCCGAAATGCTCCGCCCACTCACCCAGCTCTGTCGCACTCATTTCCGCCAGCATCTGCCGCCAGTCTGGTCGCCGGAACTCACGCGCGAGCCGCATCACAAACGCCAGCTCCCGGTTCAGGACTTTTCCGGCGTGGTCGTGTCCTTTTCACTCCCGCTGTCGTCTTCCTGCGATGCCGGAAGACGCATACCACTCAGGGACAGAACCATATCAGCGCCACGTCCCAGCGCCTCATAAGACCATTCCAGTCTGACGGACTCATACAGGGCGCGGGCCTCCTCCTCTTTTTTGCTTTCACACAGGGAGCGGGATACCAGCCATGCATTAATATCCACCCCCATCTGCATAAATTCTGTCTGACGCTCTGCTTCCGTCAGGGTTTCAGGCTGTGCGTCATAGTCTGCCGTCCGCTGCTGAATAAACTTCAGATAATCCACACGTTGCAGGGCAGAAAGCTCACTGAGCACGATGGAATGCCCACCGTAGTTAAAGGTGTCTGTATTGAGAAACATGATGATTTTCCATAGAAGCCCCGGAACCGGGGCGGACTGATAAGAGAGGGTTATGACGCTGTCACTGTCACTGCTGCCACCGCGACAAGACTGCCGTCACTGCTGATACCAACAATATTCACGCTGCCCGCCTTCACGCCTTTAACCGTGGCCACATTATCCTTCAGCGTGACGGTGGCGATCAGCGGATCGGCGGTCGCAACCTGCAGCGTTTTATCTGACGCGTTATCAGGTTTTACCGTAAATGTCAGCGTGGTGGTGGCTCCGGCAGCCACCGTGGCACTGGCCGGCGCAACGGTCACGCCGGATACGCTGACTACGTCAGGTGTATCCTCCTCCGCAAGAGAAGGACGCCCGACGCCGGTGATTTTTACGCTGCGTGTCATCACCTCTTTGGACGTCACGGTTTTACCCAGTGAACTCAGCCAGCCGCGGAACACATCAACCGTCCCGTTAGGATACCTGATACGGAAGGCGCGAACTTCGCCGGTGTCAAACAGCTCAACCAGTTTTTTCTGTCCGGTCTCACCGGGTTTCCAGGCCAGCGTGGCCGTGGTGTCACCGACGCTTTTCTGCCCCTGCGTAGTGCTTTTCCAGTCGGCATTTTCATCATCAAGATAGTCATCGTCTTCCGCATCTGCACTCATTTCTCCGGGCTGCAGATCCTTAATACCTGCCAGTCGCAGCCAGTCATCATCAGCCAGTGGATTTTTAAACGCATCGCCGCTGCCGGTATACAGCCAGAATGTGGTTCCGGCGCCTTTCGTTTTTACCAGTGGGTTTGGTGTTCCCATCATATCCTCCTCAGTTGGTATAGGTGATCCGGTAAGTAATTTCTGCCATCCCCCACGTTGCCATTTCGCTGTCACGCTGGTAGTCATAACCCAGCGGGGTCATGGTATCGATAAGGCGCTCCAGAACACTAACCTCTTCCAGCGCAGGAAAGATTTTTTCTTCCATCCAGATATCAAGCTCTGTATCAGGAGCCTGAGCCCTCAGAAAAACTGCCGTATGGAGAGTAGCCTGCCAGTCATCCTCATCGGTCATAAGGCCTGTATACTGTGCGTCTGTCAGCCAGACAGCTATTGCGGGTAAATCTTCCTGTTCTACGAAAGCAGGAAGTCCATCAAAAAGAGTGACAGGTGCGCCAGTCACGGATTCCAGCTTTTCCAGAACGGCCCGGCGGATTAATGTGTGTTTGCTCATCGTGAAAGATAAAGCCTCAGTTGTTGTTTCAGGGCATACCCCAGTTGCTTCGGTATTTCCTCGTCAATCAAGCTTTGTGTGGCGCTTTCGAATGCCTGAGTCAATGGTCCGGAAAGAGGAATTTTCACTACATCAATTGGATAACGGTTTTTCCCGTTAACGCGTCGCATAACATGCCAGCGTCCGTTAGCCAGTTGCTGAATAAAGGCATCCCGGAACAGATATGGCCCGATTTTCAGCACACTTCCACGATACAGCAGTTTTCCCCTCCGTTTGCTCATCCTGACCTGTGCAGCGCCCAACTTTATGGCGGGAAGGTTTCCCCGGTTAATCCGTATCCGGGCAGAGCGTTTACCGTCTGTACCGGCTTTAAATAACCTCACCCTCTGGCGAACCAGCTTCAGCGGAAGTCCTCTTACCTGGTTATCTCCGGCGACAGTCTCCCGCGCCACCTTACGGGTTGCCACTGAAACAGCTTTCTGCGCCACGCGATTCACAGCCCAGATACTGGCCCGGGGAACCATCTGCCGGTCAAGGCTGTTCAGATTCCGGATCGCATTTTCAAGCCCTTTCAAACATTCCTCCCGTCCTGCGCCGGTTATCCGTCGGCGGCTCCCCCCTGCCCAGCAGAATAATACTGCTGTCTCCACCAGCCGGAGTGATGCGATCCACCCAGAAGGTGTCACCGAGAATGGTTAGTGTGTCCGGGCGCTTCAGATGGACTGTCAGGGATGTTTTGACAAAAAATGTAGGCTTGTCCCCCTCAATCCGGACACCTCCGGCGGCATACGACACACTTTCAGGATCGTCAAATACGCCCGTAAGCGTGGCCCCTGCCAGAACGCCGGAAGTTATTGTTGCTACCGTTCCCATCACCCGGAGGATGGCATCATCAGCCTGAGAAATCGCGGTATCAAACAGGTTTTCGGACTGCGACATATCGCCACCCTTACAGTTCAATAATAAGTCCTGCAGCAATCAGCTCGTCCACATCGTGTTGCGAAATACGCGCCGGGTTTCCCGCCATAACCATATCCAGTTCCCGGTTACTGTCCGGATCGATGGCGCAGATGTGTAGTGTACGAAGCGCCCTGATAAGTACCCGTTCGGATCTTTGCCCGATCCCGGGCGGCACTATGGATTCATCACTGTCATTTTCCACAGCAGGCAAATGCTCCGCCTCCGCCTCCGCTTCCTCTTCCCATTCCATGACACGCTGGCTGAGTTCAGCGGCGCTCCCGGACACATCCGGATCACGACCAAGCCGCGTCGCAAGCTCCCGCAGACGCTGTATATTCTCTTCTTTTGTTGCCATAAAAGATCCTCCCGCAATTTGTAACAATAAAGGCCTGAATCAGGCCTTTTGGGATGCTTAACCGACAGTGACAATGACAAACTCATCCGGGTCCGGCAGGACCATCAGCGGCGCAGACTGCGTCATGGTATATTCATTCGCCGGGTCCCCCACCGTCAGCCAGTGTTTGGGATAACGGGTGGCGGCAACAATACCCTCCGCGAGCGCCTGTGAATCCTGAATGGCACCATAGCAGCGGATACCTTCTGCCGCCGTATTTCCCAGAACCAGAGTCCCTTCAGGCAGGTAACGCTTTTCGGTCCCGTTATCAGCAACATAGGATGTTTTAGCCACCACAATGGCCAAATCTCCGTAATACCCCTTGAACGACACCACAGCCCCAAGGTCCTTCACCGCCGTTTCCAGCTGAGAATTTGAACCGCGGCGTGTATCCAGTTTTTCACGGAACAGCTTAAAACCGTTCAGCAGACGCCAGACTTTCCCGTCCATCACGGCAATATTGATCAGACCGGATGCCTGGTCGCAGTACATATCCAGATCATAAGTCGGGTCAAAGGTTTCCCTGTCCTGCTCTGACCATTTTTTACCTGTGGCCTGAATAATGTTATTCCCGGCGGAGCGACCAAAATCCACCTCCACGGTGTCAAACTGCTCGCCCTGCATGGTGTATTTCCCGTTCAGCACCGCACTGACGGCCTGCATCTCCTCCACCTGGACGATGGCCTTCTCTTCCTGCTTCAGGTTATCGGTCAGAATGCGCAGACGACGGTAGGCCGGATCGTTAAGCCTGGCCGGGTCTTCACCCGGCAGACGCTCAACAACCTGCGCATAGTTAACTTCATGCTTCGGTTTGACATACCCCGGACGCAGTACGCGCGTTTCCCCGCCGCGGTTACGCAGAACCTTCCCTCCAACCACCGGAGATACATAAGCGGCAATCGGTGTTTTTCCGGTAATTTTGTCCAGCATGACTTCCTGGGTAGGAAATGTCACAGTACGGCGAAAAAACAGGCTCAGGAAGAGTGGGTTAAATTTAACTTTCTGCTCGGTATAACCCAGCAACTGGCGGGTGGTAAACAATCCCATAAATGGTGTCCTCCGGACGTTAAATACGATAAAGGCCGCTTCGCGGCCTTCTTATTACGGTAAAGCGGCGTGACTGACGGCGCTTCCGGCGAATGCATTTGCCTGCTTAATGGCATCCACACTCTTCGGCCATGCCAGTGATTCTGTGGCAAAGGTGCCGCTCTTCCAGTACGTCAGCAGGTTTTCCGACCCGTCCAGCTCAAGGGCCAGAACCCCGACTGCCGTTCCGGCCTTCTGCCCGTCCCAGACCACCAGTTTCCCGGTGGTATCATCCAGCATCAGGGGCGTCAGCATCGGTGTGGCCGCCGTTATACCGCTGACTCCCGTTGCGGTATGTGCCGGATCGTTACCGGCGAAAATGCGGTTATCCGCACGTTTCTCAATAGTGGTGGTAAATGACATACTGTCTCCTTATCAGGTGGCTGAAGTACCGGGAATACTCATCAACAACGTCGTTTCGGTATCATTACTGTGGCCTTTGCCGCCGGATATGGGGCCCGGGGAATGAGACTGCATGAAAGCATCAAATGCGTTGTTCATGCTCAGCCCCGCATTACCGGATTTGTCCGGCGCGGCAGCCAGCAGGTCACGGGCCTGATCTGTGGTCATACCAGGCATGACAGCCAGTTTTTCCGCCAACTCTTCACGGCCTTTCGCCTCATCAAGCGCCATCACGGCATCATGAAGTGACGTTGCCGCAGCGATCGGCGATGCTGCCAGAATGGTTCTGGCCTGTTCCACCGTCATCTCTGGCATGGCCGCCAGTGTCTGTGCGAGTGTTTCCCGACCACCAGCTTCTTCCAGGGCAAGGATACGGTCAGCGGTGCTGGTCGTGTCCGCCGGAGCGGCGGCAGCCAGAATAGACTTCGCCTGAGCAACGCTCATTCCCGGCTGCCCGGCCAGCATCTGTGCCAGTGCCTCATGCCCCCTGGCCTCCGGGCAACCCAGAATTCCCATTACGCGCTGGTTTTCCTGCGTGACAGCGTCAGCTGCACTTAATTCAGGCATAGTGCCTCCTGTCTTGTTACTGTTGATAGCTTCTGCCATCACGCCGATGGCGTCAGCAGCATTCACCATTCCATCTGCCAGTCCGGTAGTGATAATGGCCTGCCCGTCATACACTGCCGCCTCCGTCTCCATTACCGCATCGACAGACAACCCCGTGTACCGGGCCACTTTTTCTGCAAACATCTTTCTGGCCTCGTCCATTCGCTGCTGGTAGTCGGCATAGACGCTTTCCGGTAATTTCTGGCTGGGCGTCAGATCAGCCTTGTGTGCGCCAGAATAGATAAGGGTGATATCGATCCCTTCCTGTTTCAGTTTTTCGGCGTAGCTGGTATGCGCCATCACCACACCAATTGATCCCATTCTGGACGTCTGGGTCACAAGGCGGTGCGAACAGGCTGCCGCCAGCAACATGGCCGCCGAACAGGCTGTTTCATTTGCCAGTGCCCAAACAGGTTTCTGTTCGCGCATCCGGTAAATCATGTCAGCACAGTCAAACGCCCCGGCAGCCTGACCGCCGGGACTGTCAATATCCAGCAGAATGCCTTTTACCTCCGGATCTGAAACCGCCTGTTGTAGCCGGGCAGTGACACCGTCATATCCGGTCATCCCTGAAAAGGGACGCATTCCGCCGAGTTTATGAACCAGTGTTCCGGTCACGGGTAATACCGCAATACCGTTCACTACCTGATAAAAACGTGCCTGCGGCTTTCCGGTCGCCATAAAATCGCCTGTGACCAGTGCCATATCCGACTGATCCAGACTTTCGTTATTACCGGGAATGTGCAGGCTGTTAATGCCTGACTCCCTGCCCAGCGCGCAAAAGAAAACCCGCGCATAGGCGGGTTCAAGCAGCAACGGAGCACTGGTTGCCTGGCTGATGATGTGCGAGAGATTACGTTGCACGCTTTTCCTCCTCCGTCTGACGGCTCGCCGCGATCTGTTGTTGATAGGTATCAGTGATCCATACCGGACGCGAAAGTCCGGCTGCCCGCCGTTCTTCGGATTCCCTGACCTGCTGGCGGAATATCTCCTGGTAATCCTCGCCCATAATGGCGAGTTCTTTTTCATAGGTACTCAGCCCGGCCTCAATACGCATCACGGATTCCTGAACCTCCTTGAGTCCGTCAATCGCCATACGTCCGGCACCAATCCACTCCGAGCGGCTCCAGCTGGATCGGGCCTCCCAGAAGGAAAACCTGGCCCTGGGTGCCCGGATAACTCCCCGTATCAGCGCCTCCTCCAGCCAGCAGGAAAACATTTGTGTCGCCAGCCGTCCGGCAATGAACCGGCGCCGCCCCAGTAAATAGCGCCAGGACTCATTGGCAGATGCGCGGGCGCTGGAATAGCTGACCTGAGAATAATCACGCGAAAGCTGCTCATAAGAGACCCCCAGCCCGGCGGCAATATACCGGAGCAGCGCCTGCTCCAGCGCCGAAAAGCCATTATCGGAATCCTGCGCAGTCTGCAGATTCAGCTCATCACCCGGGTACAGGTGGGGAATTTTTACACCTCCCAGTTTGATACTGTTGGTACTGTAATAGCGGGCATAATTTGCCAGCATGTTAACAAGGGGCGTATCTTTGTTATCTGCCGCCGTGATGTATTCAAAGGCTTTCTCGGAATCGAGTTCGCTTTCGATCGTGGCGGCGTACATGGCTTTGACAATCGCGGACTGAAGCTGCGTTGCCTGCAGGGTATCAAGCATCTTCAGCCGCTCCATCACACTGTAAAACTGATTGGCACCGCGCGTCTGTCCGTCCTCAACCGGCTCGAAAATATGTAACATCGCGGGTCGTCCGGACGGCAGAAAACGAGGAATACGGGTCCAGCGTTCCCCACCAGCCACCGGCCAGTCATCATCACAGACATGATAGGCGAGGGCTTTTCCATTCCGGTCCGTTTCCACTCCTGCGCGAAGCTGGCGGTTTCCGCGGGCATACCCCGGTGTGTCCACCCGTTTCGGACTGACAGCCTTGAATCGGGTACGGAAAACCTGCGTGGTTTCAGCGTCCCAGACAGGCTGGAGAAAAATTTCACCATTAAAGGCGTGAACGCCCACGCCTTCACGGATGAACTCTGTAAAAGTACGCTTCCCCTCGGCATCCATTTCGCCAAAAATACCATCGCAATACTCTGTCCATGCAGCTTCAACCTCATCAACAAAACTCTTCGCTGCGCTCTCACGCATACCAAGATAGCGCCAGTTTGGACGATAGCTGATAAGAAACAGGTGTCCGACAATATGATCCTTGTGCAGAGCCACCGCATTTGCTGCAATACCATTATTACGGACCAGATCATCAGCCCGCGCATTGCCGAGGCGCAACGAAGGCAGCAGCGCGGCATCCACGCTTTCCGCCGGGGGCATCCAGTCAGCCATCTGTCCGCCGAAACCGATCCCCCCGCCGGTGTATCCCAGACTTTCCCGCAGCGGCGTGCCGTGAACATCCACCAGAACCGGGGTGCGCTTCACAGTCTCACCCCCACAGGTGCCCGGCGGCGACCATTGCACAGTGACGCCTCAAGTTCCGCGACATATTTTTTCAGATCCCCTACCGATGTCGCGGTAAATTCAACCCGTCGCCCGTCTTTCTGAACCGTCGCCACCCGTTTTCCCGTCATCAGGTCATGCAGCGCGACGCGGGCTTCCTGTAGCTCAGTGATTGTTGCCATTAACTCCTCCTGCCAGCATTGCGGCCAGTTGTTCAAGTGTCGGGGTATCCTGCTCTTCGCTTTTCCTTGATGTCGCCAGCGCCTCCAGATCCAGTTGCCAGCGCTGCACAGACACCCGTAACGCTGCACTGGCATAGACAAGACAATCCAGCGCTTCGTTACGACGTCCTTTGGCATCCCATAACAGCCGGAATTTTCCGTTAACCAGTTTCTCCACCAGCTCTTCGGCTACCAGTTGCTTCGCTTCCACCTCCGTAAAAACATCCGGATTATCCGGAAAGCGGATCGCATAAGGCGTGGCTTCATCGGCAGGCGCAGTAACCGCCCCCATTCTGGCGTAAAGCATTTCTTTGGCAGTATCAGTACCGATTTCGCACAGGAATACCCCGCTCTGGTTGCGTTTTTTAGGCATGGTAATAACGGGTTTTCCGTAAATGGAGGCCCCTTTGACAGGCAGCACGCGGAAAATGCCGTGTTTTTTTGAGCGTTTATAGACGATTTCTGCATCGATACCGCCGATATCCCAGCAGATACGGGAAATGGAAATATCCGTCCCGTCAGCATGACGATATTTTTTATTAATGACGGCATCCACACGCTGCAGGGTATCTTCATCATCATGCCGTCCCATGATAATTTGCTTATCAATAAGGAAAGCCTCTTCGCCCGGCGCCCAGCCCCAGACATACATTTCATAACGGTTACGCTGGGAGTCGATACCAGCGGTCAGATACACCACCCGCTCCGGAACCGGCGCCGCATAATGAATCACTTTTTCCAGCAAAAGCTCATGGCTGAGTTTTTCGGCCACCGCCTCTTCATAAGGCTCGCCCAACGTGGTGTTTATAAAGGTTTTCACACCATTTGGATCTTTCAGCGCATCCAGCCAGTCATAAATAATCTGTATCCAGGTGGTAAAGGGACTGTAAGCCGTCCAGATATGAAAGGTAATGGATCGTGGCGGCGGAACCTCCTCACCGGACGCGCTGAAATAAGCCAGTCCATCGCGTGTCCACATGCCTGTGTTATCGCAAATCCAGCGGCCTGCTTTCTGATCAAGTTCCGATTGACGGATCACGCATCCATTATGTTCACAAAGGTAATACACCGTCTCCGGCTTGCTTTTCTCCCATTTCAGACCGAACGGCGTACTGCCATCACCGAATTTAAGGTACTGTTCTTCGCCACAATGCGGACACGGTACATGAAAACGCATAAAATGCGCCGATTCATTTGCCGCCTTTTCAATCTGGCATGACCCTTTGACTTTTGGTGTGGAGCCCCGAATGGATTTAGGCCAGACAGAACCTTCAATACGTTTATCCCCCAGCAGCGTCGGCGAACCTTCTTTCTCGACATCCGGCTCAAAAGATGACAATTCGTCATAGCAGACCACATCCACCGATTTTTCACGGTAGTTTTTGGCTGCTGCACCGCCGAGGCACCAGAACCCGACACCGGAAGAAAAGCGTTTCAGGGTAAGCGTGTTATCACGATGTTTACGCCCGAACCAGGGGGCCAGCTCCAGCAATACAGGAACATCCCTGATAGTCGGCTCCACGTGGGATTTCATAAAATCCTCAGCGGATGAGTCGGTCGGCTGGAACAGCAGGCTGTTGCGCGACTTGTGCTCTATGAAATAGCCTTCCACCCCCAGCAACATTTTGGTATAGCCCACGCGGGCAGACTTAATGAGGTTTACAACGCGGATCAGTTCATACCCCATCGCGTTCATTATCGCTACCTGAAACGGCAGCGTTTCCCATTTGCCGGGGGTGTAGGAGGACTCTTTTGGCAGATAGTAATACTCATCAGCCCACTGCACGGTGGTAAGCGGTACGGGAATATGAAGCGCTATCAGCCCGTTAGTTATGGCTCTGTTGGCATTATTCGCCCTGCGCTCTCCGGAAATCATCGGTCCACTTCTCCACATCCGCTATCGTGGCGGCCCTGCCTGACGCCCTGGCGATTTCCGTTCTGACCACATCGATGTGCGACTGGCACAGATCAGGATATTTGCGCTGTAATACCAGCGGTACCCTTGACAGTATCCCTGCTATTTCCTGAGCCACCCGTTGCAGGATGTAGGTGAACAATTCGGTCTCAAGAACCAGCCCTTCGCGCTCAGCATTTTTAAGTTCCTGCGCATCCGCCTGGGCTTTTGTCAGGCGGTAGCGCTCATAGTCGATGGTGCCGGGATTAAGATCTGATTCCGCAGCGGCACGTAAATCATCAACCTCTTTACGCAGCTTTTCATTTTCAATAGACGCATCACGCTCCGCGTACCATGAAATCGCTGCCGCGGTGTCGAACACTGCTTCGTTACCTTTTCCTCCTCCGGAAACAAGTGGCAGCCCCTGGCTTTGCCAGGCTGTGACAGTTCTGACGTCACAACCAAAAATTTCAGCCAGTTTTTTTTTATTCACGTTCATGGAAAAGTCTCCCGGAAACAGGAAAGGATCTGCGATCTTCGTTTTTAACTAAAAACGTTATCCAGCAGATCCTTTCTTTTTTCTAAAAAAACCTTTAAAAACAGGAAATAAACGATAAGAAGAACGGATCTGGCTTTTCCCTGAAAATTTTCATAAGGAGTGAAATCTTGCGACGCTGCCGCCCCGTAACGACCCAAACTGTCGGAAAGGACCCATAAGCGACACTAATTGTCAACATAATATTAATGTATGCGTAACATCCACCAACTAAGTATGCCAGATCAACAATTCAGCATATCCAGACTCATTACTTAAAGTCTTTCTTTGACATGCACGAACGATCCCCATAAAAAGCCCAAGACAAAGTAAGGCAAATTCATACTAATCAAGCTAGTTGCAATTCTATGTCAAAAATTAATCTTAATTGCTTTCTGTAATTCGACAGCACTATCCAATAATTCCTTATAATTCATATGGCTTGATTCATAATTTTGCTGTGAACTCCAAACAATATTAAATAGCTCAAACTCTATACATTCATTTTCTTTAAATCCGGCCAACTTCATCTCATGGTAAACATTGGACAGAGCTGGTTGTAGTACATTAATCACATGTTCATTTATTTTAAGGTGATCATTATTTAGGTTTTTGATACTTTCTATCTTTTGGCGGTATTCCAAAATAGCGCGTTTTAATCTAACCTGCTGTATAAATTTTTCTTTATCTTTCCATGAATGTAATGTCTTAATCGCTACTCTCAAAGCACATCCAGTAATCACAGCAGTGATTACTGTAGCAATAGCAGCTAAACACGTTCCTATTGCTGTCCATAAAGCTATTGTATCTGAAGTGTTCATCAATCCCTCCCAAAAGCGAATTAATATAGCATTATCACAGGTACTCAGTGAATACCTGCTGTAATTCTTACTTACGTAACCGCTCCAGCAAATCCTTCTCAAATATCCCGGTACTTTTACATTCAACCGGCTTCACCTTATCGTTACCGTCGGCAGTATCCAGTCCGACAGTGCCTGTCACCATTACCGAAACATTACTGCCTTCACCGGCACTCCAGACCTGCGCGACGATACGGTAATGCTCCTGGATATTTTGTGTCTGCGGTAACAGTGAACAGTCCAGATACAACGAGCTCAGTTCCGGGTCATCCCCGGTACCGGCGATAATCCCTGTGGTATGGTCGTTAACACTGGCTGTGATGGCCTTCTCCCTGAAATACAGCGCCACGGCATTCAGCAACTCATCCGGTTTACGGTTACCGATGAATGAGGTTGATATCTGTTCGCTCATCCCTGGCTGCTGCCCGGCCTGGCTGTCCTGCTGTTGCTGCCCGCCCGTTTTAACCGGACCATACACAGTAATGCAGCCGCCAAGACAAAGTGCGGCAGCGGTGGCTAATATACGGCGCATAGTCATTACCGATAATAAAGCGTTGTACAACCGGCGAGGGACACACATACCAGGGCCAGTACGAATAATTTTGCCTTCATTAATTTTCCTTGTTATCAGGTTTCAGTTCTGCCCGGTCACTTTGTCCCAGGTACGTTCGCATGTGCTTCCGGCGACATAACGCTCATCAGCCTCTTTTGCGAACTTTTCCGCCAGATCGTCAGCTTCGCCAAGCAACTGGGCGAGCAGTATTCCGGTCTCGGCTTTTGCCTGGCTTGCTGCGGCAAGAGCGGAAAGCCTGCCGGTTTCACTTCCTGCAAGTTGCCGTTGTACTGCTGCGAGCTGCTGTTGCAGCCCACCGCGAGCACGCTCAGCAGCATCAGCATCGGCCTGTATTTTTGCCAGTTCTTCATCGGCTCTTTTCCGTTCTTCATCTGCGGCGTGCTGGCGACGCTGCTCTTTCGCTCTTTCGGTTACTTCTTGCTGCAATGCGGCGGTCGCATCGGTAAGGTCTCGTTGCGCCCACTGGAATTTCCAGGATGAATCTGCCTTCTGATAACCTCGTGAATAACACCAGTACGCACCAGCACATAACAAAAAAGCCACCAGCAGTATTTCTGCTAATGGCTTCCAGAATTTTTTAAGCAATTTCAGCAGTACTATCATACGAGCACCGATTTTGCTTTCTCAAAGCGCTCCCGCCGATCACCAATACCGTTCTGTCCTCCGTTGATTATCTGCGTAACGCGTACCATGTCGCCGGAGTATTTCAGACACCCTTTAGTCACAAAAAACCACGCTGCGGATCGGGCGGCATGACGTTCCAGCTCAAGCTGCCCCGGATTCGCCACCAGATCCAGTTTCAGGGCAACGCCACATCTGGTGTAATTCTCCAGCCCAGTAATCTGGATAAGCCCACGCCCACGATACTTCCAGCCATCTCCGGCGTCTTTGTTGCCCATGCGGCCGCCATAAACCAGATTGGCTATTTGTGGCTGGTGGGCAACCTGGCGACCATCAATACGCCCCAGCATTTCGCACTGATAAGTCGTCAGGCGTTTACCAAACGTATTTTTCAGTGCCTCCACCGAATAATTGAAGCTTTCCTTCAGAACAGTAAATCCTGCTGATTCATGTCCCGTTTGTGCAATGAACATGGCCTGATCCAATGGCGCAGTAATACCGAATTCGCTCATTGCCGCCGTAATATGCGGATACCAGCGCGCAGAAATCCCGGCGCTAATACCAGCCGCCTGCTGAAATTGTTGTTGATTCATCAGTGCCTCAGTGCATCAACCAGACGCGCCACATTACCGCGAGCCCACAGCACAGCGGCGCAGATAAGGATATTCACCATCACCACCAGCCAGTGGGATGATTCATATAAACCAAAAACAAACCGGAAAGGGACGCTGGCATATACCAGCACCATGACATAGGCCAGTAACGAAATCAGGGGGCGGTGTGTCGCATCACCGCGTCGGTAAAACATCAGAACGATTACTATTACCCCACAAATTACGGCATTCAGAACTGCAGAAGGGTCATTTGCTACCATTTGATCCCCCTCCCCTGATACGAGAAAGAATACTGAACAGGCTGTTCAGATCCTGACTGTTAAGAAAAGTGAGAAACTTTATACACATTGCAGAAATAATCACTGCGCCAAGAGCATCCAGTGGTTTTTCATAATGCGTTATTGCCGCAAGCTTAGTACCTATCAGCCCGGCGCCAAGCACTCCCACAATAAATGATGTAATAAAATAAGCAACCAGCCTGATGCGTCCGATGTTGGTTGCCGTGGCGACATAAAACACCGCGCCGGCAAAAGCACCGAATACCACACCATAATCGGTTCCGGTTGCCAGACCGAATACACTGGCCCCCATTAATCCACCAGCCAACACTGTCGCACTGGATACAGGTTCGGACATTCATCCCCCTCTGGTTGTGTGGGTCCTCTCAGTTATGAGGGGAAAAATAAAAAAGGCTGCCTGATGGCTGCCCTGATAAGGTTGAAATCATTTAAACTGGTGATTGTAATGGTCCGGAAAGTACTTCTGCTTCGCCGTTATGGCAGATATCATCGCCTCTTGTCAGATGCCAGACACCGACAATAAGCTGTCCTGATTCCAGATCGTCAACTGTGTCGTTCGTATAGTATGCCACCTGAACAACACCGTTATGCTGAATCCAGTAATACCCTTCTTTCATTCACACCTCCGCAAAACAAAGCAAATAGTATATGGCGAAGCAGAAAATGCCGCGGTGCAAGAAACCACAACTCAAATCCTGTTGTACAGGCTGCTCTTTCCAGTCACAGCCTCACCACCGATAGCTCAGTGTGTGATCAAAGGGGGAAGGCTTCATGGGCTGGATTTATCAACAAAGCACGTAGCGGATGATTCCCGTGAGCCTGAATACGAAAAAGGCCACGTAAACGCGCAGCCTTTATGGTGAGAGTTCTAATCTTAAGAGGCACTCCATCAAACAAACCACCCACAATTGTCAGAAGCTTGAAGGAGTGCTTTGGGGTGACAGTATCTGCGGCATTGTTGCCACGAACAACGTTCCCGCAAATGCTCCAAATACAATCCCGAAATCCGTTCCAGTACACAGCCCGAATACAGTCGCCCCACAGAGCGCCACAGCCGTACAGGAGCCTGATAAAGGTTCAGACACAATCGTCTCGCCAACAAGATTTAGACTGTTCTTTATAGCGTTTAATACCCAGAAATATTTAGTTTGGCAACGTAGGCCCCATACAATAATCTATTGAACTACAAGTAGTTATCGCAATTAATTCATTACCAGAGAATCCTGCTGTAAAATTTCTGTCAGCCCAGACATTCTCTTTATAATATATTCTTACTTTCTCCCCTGTTGTATAATAATACCGTGCTGTCGCCAGCATGTTATCAAACCCCTGTTTATGAGTTCCGAACACATCCATTTTACACATGGTATTGGCATTAGGTATTTGACTCTCATTATTCAGTCCGATACAAAAAAACTGACTGTCCTTACCCCCTGACTTATACACGCCATGAGACAGATTGTTAATCTGAACATTACTCTGATACGTATTATAATCAGCCATGTTTGCATAACAAACACTGGATAACGACGCAAGAGTAAGAGCCAAAACATTTAATTTATTTTTCATAATTCACTCCAACAATATTTACCATGACATATAAAAACACAGAGCAACTGAATGCAATGATTATCACTACACTCCTTTTTTTTACTGCCAACGACACTCACATACAAAAAAGAAAATGTTTTTATGCCATCATCAGTTCAATAATTCCGTTAAAACTCCCCGTGCGTCATAAAACTCCATTTCATAGTAATTATAATTACTACGTGCATCATCCCTGCGCACTCCTCTCATTGAAAAACAAGCACTGATTAAGGTACCAAATGCACTAATCCTTTCCCGGGTACTTACCTGTGGTACTGGTAAGTTGGGTATTACCCCAGGATTTGATTGTGTACTCACGCGTAAATAACGGGAATTTGATGTTCCAGATCCGTCTCTTACCTGACTTGTATTTCTGTCGTAAACAAGCTCAACTGCTTCCTGGATATTTTCAATTGGGATAGAATTTACGGCTACATACTCACTTTGCAACCGCATCATCACTCGCTCAAAATGACTAAACTGGATACCACGTGACTCAATATAAGCGACAGACGGCGGAAGGCTGTAGAAACTATTGTCTGCACGGATTCTGTATCTGTACAACCTGCCGCTAAATGTTGTTCTGGAGTAATATACCCGTGCTATGTTATAAGTCTCATTAATATCTGAGGTAGTCGCAATATAGTTACTGTCCCGACTACCGGCGGAACACGAGTCACCTCTGATATGTTGCTGAAGATTCCTGTTATTACCATGAGAACTAAAACCATCACGAAAAATCACATCCGGAGGTCTCGAGTCAACACGATATACAAAATCAACGGCACTTGCGTAACCAGAAAAAAACGCTAAAAATAATATTACTTTTTTTATCATACACCCTCCTACAGAAACTATCAGGCAAGCCACCTAATGTGTTAAACCGGGTGCTAACCATAACTCAGTTATACTTTACGTCTCGCTGGATAAAATTAAAAAACACACTACCCCAGTTTACGGGCATAAAAAAACCCGCTCAGTGGCGGGCTTGTGTGTGTTGCTCAGTTCGCTTTACCGTCCCGAGCCTATCACAATTCAATCATTTACTGGCTCACTTTTCAAGTAAAATCTGTCGCTATTTGTGCCAAATTTGTCACACATTGGCGCGTATAGCATGGATTCGGCAAGACTTAGCCAGGAGTCAATACGTCGGCGGCAAGTCATATAACACCATTCCGGGTGTTTTACCTGTAGTTCTTCAGCCATAAGGCGTTTGCTCTTACGCAGGCGATATCGATTCACTATGATGCTGTAAAGCCCTGAATGACCTTCTCTAACCAGAGTGGTGCCAATAACACCGTCTATTTTCAATCCCTCCTCGTCAGAACAAAATGCTAATCCTGACTTATTTTTGCTGTCGAGTATTTCACGAAGAAAGGCCTCCAGCTCTGGCTTAGTGATGCCAGATTTTTTCATCCGACGAAGAGCGTCGTTAATAGCGGTTTTAGTTATCTTCCCGGATGACAGAAGCTGGTTAAACATATTCCCACCACTACCACCACCAATATATGACCAGCGCCCCCACATTCGAAGCTTGCCTTGTATCCAGATACTTTCAAGAGTTCGGAGGCGAACCATTTCACCAGACTTACCAACTTCAGAAGGATTAATCATTAAGCGTTCTCCATTTACGCCAGCGCGCCAATTGCCAGCGCGCGATCGATAAAACGAAATATCAACTCCAGTTGAGAGCCGTATTTCTCTTCGAATGCCACGGTGTCCGCATGTAACTCATTATGATGCGTTCTGCACAACGGCAGCACAAAGAGGTCATGCGCCTTTGTTCCCATCCCTCCCTGACCGTGGCCTATCAGGTGGTGCGGATCATCCGCCTGCTTCCCGCAGCAGGCGCACGGCTGGGATTTAACCCAGCGGGTATATCTCTCATTGACCCATCGACGGCGTTTCGGACGTAACATGAAGCTTTCCGGCGATTCCGGATCAACCCTGAGCGCCAGTACCTTTTTCGCCTTATCCTGTACAATGCTGGTGGCCGGCACTGAGGGAACAATTTCACTTTCACGGGTAGCTGACTGGACAATTGCCTTTGGCATCCTTAATGCTTCTCTCGCAGCGCTCTCCGGCAAGACTTCTGCCAGGTCATTGCGTACCATCCACCAGCACAGTTCCGGGAGAGTAACTGCGTGCATATCGTCAAAACCCAGATCACGACAAACAACCGATAAAACCCATTTTGTCGTGTTCTCCACAGCTATTGATTTCAGCCGTTCCGTAAACTGTTCGCGCAGCAGGTTATCGCAGTGCCAGCACAGTCGGATTGCCCCCGGGGCGTGGCGCATGGTTGTCATCTGTTCGCTGTGCCAGTCTGAATGCGGCCACTGACAGCCATTCCCCCGGAGTAGCCAGCTTTCCAGACTAGCCAGACCACCAGCACGATAAATAACCGACTCATTACGGAACACATCACGAACAGCAGGATCATCCGCCAGCGGCTGTGATACCGCCGGGACCGCGCCGCAGGCGAAAGATGAATATTGTTTCGGCTCTGGTTCAAGCAGAACACGCCCCTGCATAAACAGGGGCATCAGTTCCGATCCCGGCCTGAACAATACAACGCCCATACGAGGAGCAATTTCAGGGGTCAGTAACGCTCTCACGATCACCTCAATGAACGGTATCGAGCAGCTTCAGCAGCTCAGGGAATTTGGATTCGAAGAAATGCGGTTGCGTCTCGCGAGGGTTTGCCGGGCTGGTGATGTTTTTGCCGAACATGCAGCCTTTCGCCGTCAGCGACCAAAATTTTTTAATGCCGTTAATCGCGGAACGACTGTAACGTTCACGATGTTCAACAACACCCAGCTTCGCTAACTGCTGGTACGCCTGATTAGCCGTCATCCGGATACCATGCTGTTTTAACAGCGCGCTCAGTGCCAGCGTCGGGCGGCTTGAACCATCCAGCGCGCCAGCCGGAGCATCAATGGCATATTGTGGCGCCAGATTAGGTAGTCCCACTGCCTCCTGGAGTTTCTGGCACGCGCCCAGTACCGATGAATTGGACAGGTTTAACTCTTTGCGCATAAAACCCAGCAGAATCACCCCCGCCTGCATCTTATCGGCAGCCATACCAGAAGATGTTTGTGGCGCACTGGTAATCCGATCGAACGTGCGGATTACCTTGAGATGGAAAGATGGGCTGATCCACATTGCATAAGCAAACACCAGTTCTTTGCATACGTATGTACCTTGTTCAGCACCACCGCGAACAGTATTTACTGGAGCGATACCCAAATTTTGGGTATCACTACCGCCCTGAAAAAAGCTAACGGATTGATTTTGTTCCGAGGGTGGAATTCCGCCCTCGGTGAAAAGTTGCTCAATCAGCTCACGGGTTTGCTTATTATCAAGCCAGTACTTCGGACGGTATTTCTGCTCTCCACCCGCAGCCCGGTGTAAATCGTTAAGACAATAGCGCCCATGAGCGTCGCGGCGAACTTCGATACCATCAATGACCATTAAATTATTCATGCTTCTTTCTCCATTTTCAGGCGGCTGCACCCGCCCTTGTTTCAAATTTCGTGATCGTGATTTCTACCTTCCCCTTCGGGAAAACTGGTCCCCACTCCACCAGCATTCTCTTTACCTGGCTGTCGTCCTCCCAGACTCCTGCGTGGGTCAGTGCGTCGAACAGCGCTTTGTTATAATTGTCCAAATCCCTGATCCGCTTATCTGGCGGATACAGGATGATTTCTACCGCTGCATGGGTTGATGTCGGTTTCGGCAGTCGGCGAAGTTGCTCAATGATGGCGGCACACGTTGCGCTCCGAAATTTGCGTCCCGCCACACTTATCAGGCTCTTTCCGGCAAACGGCCCTTTGTTGGGATGACGCCAGTAAGTGTTTACGCTCGGTGGAAATGGCAGGGCCAATTTCATAGCGTTATCCCCTTTCCCTGAAGAAATGTGATGGCCCGTTCTCTGGCGTCAGCTTCATCAGTAACAAGTGCTTTTATCAGTGCTAGAGTTTCTGCGTCATCGTTATATGTGTTGATACAGATACCCCTCGACACACCTCGGGTTATCGTAATCACTCCCTTTTTCTCCAATGCCCTAAGATGGTCTACTGCAGCATTAGGAGAGCTGCATCCCAGCAGCTCTGCCAATTCGGTATTTGTAGGGGGAAAACCATGCTTACGCTGATAATTGATCAAGGTATCCAGAACATGTTGCTGGCGAGTAGTTAAATTCATCATGCTGCTTGCTCCCGCTTGTTAACACATAACTCAGGCAAATTGGCGCGCACCAGTGCCTCAGCAAATGGAGGCGGAACAGCATTACCACAACGAGCAACTTGCTTGTCCTTCGCATAACGATTTCCCCGGAAATCCTGATCAATTACGTACCAGTCCGGAAATCCCTGCGCGCGATACAGCTCATGGGGCTGTAACATACGCATCCCGATATCAACGATTTGGTAGTTGCAACCTTCGACTGTAACCAGTCCAAAGCGATCATTAGTAGTGACTGTTCCCAAAGGCTCCGACAGTGATACTCCGCTTTTCTCGTTCCCGTAGTACTTCATCAGGAAGGCGCGTACTTCACCGAGGTGCATTCCACCAGCAGTGATTGTCGGTACGGGCTGATCCACTTTTAAACCATCTCTGCATGTGCCCCGAAGATGAACAAGATGAGAAGTGACAACCGCATGGTGATCTGTTGTCGTGACCGTATGGGCTGGAGCATCCATTGCTGCTCCGGGGCCGGAATAGTTGCCGCCGAAGTGTTTTGCAAGAAATGCTGTAACAAGTTGTGATTTACCGCCACCACCAGCTGTAATTGTCGCACTCGGTTCATCTGCACAATGACCAACGCTAGCCCCGAACTGACGTGCGATAACCGGTGCAACCAGACAGGCGCGGGACTGCCTCAAAATGGTATGCGCGGGTTTATCAAGTGGGCGCGGCTTAGCCTGGTATTCACTTCCACCATTTCCAGCAATAAATGGCGTTACCAATGCATAATCATGAGTTTTAGTAATGGTCTGCAGTGGTTCGTCCAGTCCCTGTCCACGGAAACAATCATAATTTGAACGATTACTGGTATGGTTACACTTCACGATAAAAGGCGTTGGATTATCTAGAACAAACCGCTGTATCCCTCGAGCTATACGTTTCAGTGTATTGTCAGCAAGCGGCTTCTTACGCCCAAAAATACTTGGACACGGTATTGACCAGTCAATACACTCCGCGGCTGTTCTCCACGGTGCACGCCGACCGCTTTGCACTTCCAGTGATTTCGGATCACCGTGAGTAGGTTCTGGCCAGCGAATCTGTTGACCATCGCAACGCATAACCATGAAGAAGCGCTTGCGGATCGTCGGCGCGCCGTAATCACACGCGCGTAGTTCGCGATAATCAACATCATATCCGAGCCCATCCACCAGCTTTTGCGCCTGCTCGCTACCTCTTTCGATAGACAGGAACTCACAAACCTCAGCCAGTGCCGGGTGATCAGCAGGAATGCCAGTGGAAAGCATGCCGACAAATGCATTGAATGTTTCGCCAGTGCGGGCAGGATCCGGACGCATTTCATCTGCCAGCAGCGGTCCCCACGTTTTAAACTCTTCCACGTTCTCCAGCATCATCACACGTGGTCGCTTCGCCAGTGCCCAACGCAGAACAATCCAGGCAAGACCGCGTATCTCTTTTTTCACAGGCTTAGCGCCTTTTGCCTTCGAGAAGTGTCGGCAGTCCGGGCTAAACCACGCCAGGCCGACTGGATTACCTCCGGTGGCGGCTACCGGATCCACGTCAAATACGGATTCACAATAATGCAGTGTGTCCGGGTGGTTCGTCTTGTGCATCGCAATGGCGTTTTCGTCGTGGTTGATCGCAATATCCACGCTGCGCCCGATCGCCAATTCAATACCCGTTGATGCGCCACCGCCACCAGCAAAGTTATCTACGATAATCTCACGCATGGGTTACCCCCTGCATGCTGCCAACAAGGCCACGGGCAATTGCGATAATTTCGCTGGTGGCCGTCCGCTCCAGCCAGAGTTGATTGATGTTGGCTTTCAGTTTGTTCTGCTGGGCCTCGCTCAATACATCAACGCCTTCCACCTGGTTAAACACCAGGCCAACCTCGAGAGGCCAAATACGCGATTCAACTTCTGGTAATGTCAGCGGCGCAGGTGGCTGTACTGTTTCTGCCTGCTGGGCCTTGCAAGCGGCAAATGTGACCAGCGACATGAACGCCTTCCCTTTTTCTTCCAGTTCGGTACGGCTGATGTAGCTGAAATGCTCGCCGCGCCAGGATTTATCGAAGATTGCAATGGCGCCAGCAAAGAAAGCACCAGTGGGTTTCTGCTTATTGTCCGCAGGAACAAACCACACTGGGAGATCGAAACCAATACGACCGCGGATAAACATGATGTGGTCAGCGTCTTCCGGCCACCACGTTTCACTTGTCGCTGCTTTAATGAAGAACACGTAACGCCCACCCTTTTCACGCATCGCCATTGTGTGATCCATGATGTGGGTCATGCCGGTGATCGCCTGCTTCTCGTGGTACTGAGAGCGGCTATAGGGTGGATTACCGAATGCGGCCCCGCCGATTGACTCCAGCATTTCAGCCCAATCTTGTACCAGCGCGTTATCATCGGCGGTGTACCACACAGGGCACTTAGCGTTATCGTCGTCAGCAAAGAGATCCAGCGTTAGGGGACCGAACATCGCATTAATGCCCCAAAAAAGCAGGTCTGGTGTCCGCCACTGATCGCCGACTTCTTTCAGTTCATGTGCTGATTTGCTGCGCAGTTCTGCCAGCGCCTGGCAATATTTATTGCTCATTAAGACCCCACATAATTCCCTGACAGATACCACTCACTACCTGATGCAACATACTTTCTGCTCTTCCGCAAACACCGTTCACGGCGCGCCAGAAAGGCGCTACGTTCCGACGGGATATGACTCTCCCGGAATGCCTCCATCCATACCGTAGCTGCACGACGGAACAACCCTCCCGACTCCAGTGTTTCTGCCTGACGTATCAGATGCATAATCACCTGCGGGTCGTTGGTTCCGACATAACAGCTCCGCACAGGTTTAGTCCCGATATCTGGCTCCTGATCCGGCTGTATGTCTGTCTCAAGAGCAAAATGCCTGCGAGTTTTACCTTCAAAGCGATGAGCAACACGCCCGCACTGGCGTAACTTACTTGCCGACTGCAGGACGCTTTTACGCGGGAAATCTGCAAAAGCATTCGCTATATCGCTGGAAGTACATCCCGGATGGGATTCAATGAATTTCTGAACGTCTCCCATAAGACTCATATCACCCCCTGAACCCTGTCGGGATCTGGCTGTAATCCACATTCCCGTAGCTGGATTTGAACATCGGATCTTCACGGTTTTCGAAACGTCCGCCGATGGGTGCGGACAAACGCAGTGACAATTCATCCCACTTTTCCCGGAGCTTTGAGGGGCTGAGAATGTTACGGCACCAGAACGGATCACGGCTGACCCGGCTGTACATTTCGCAGATCTGTTTGTGGGTACGCCCGTCCTGAGCACACATCAGGCGAATTTCATTTGCCCAGACGGTCCAGTTAGGTTCCTTCGGACGAACCAGCTCGCCGTCACTCTCCGCGGCCTGTTCATACAGGGCGATGATTTTTTTCCAGATCCACTGAGCACAGGTCAAATCGTCCTGCGTTCCCCACTGACGCTTTTTAGGGCTCAACACAGCGGCATCCGGATGACGGGTTAAAAACTCCTGGTCTGTCATCTGCTGGTCCGGTTGCGAAGCGTCCGGACAAGAAGGGGTTTTATTAACTTGTGGATCTTGTTTTGATTTTACTGACGGATCCCCGCCAGATTCTGACGGGTCAAAACCGCCGTTTTTGCCAGATTTCGACGGGTCAGATTTTGATGGGTCAGATTTTGATGGGTCAGATTTTGATGCGTCAGATTCTGATGGGTCAGATTTTGACTGGTCAGGATCTGACAGGTGAGCAAATGCAGCCGCCTGCAGCTTTGCCACATTTAGCTGATAAACATTGGAGGCATTACGGTTTCCCTGACGTCTGGCTTTACGTGATAACCAGCCGTCAGCTTCCAGTTTTGCTATCGCCGTTCTGACTGTACTTACCCCGGCCCCAAGCTGACGAGAAATTGTCTCAATGGATGGCCAGCAGACCCCTTCGTCATTGCTGAAATCAGCCAGACGAGCCATGATAGCCACACTGGATAATTTCATTCCCGAAGCTGCACAGGCATCCCATACATAGCCTGTTAATTTAGTGCTCATGCAGCACCTCCGAGATGCTTCATGTTTTTGCCGGAACGAAAGGCAATAAGAGGCATGTTGACGAGGTAATTACGCCCAAGAGGCTCACAGACAACCTTCTGACATTCGCGATCGACCAGGCTAATACGTAGAACGTACCCTTCTGGTGTGCTGTACCACTGTCCTGGACGAGGGCAATGAAAACGTTGGCTGGTGAACCGTTTAAAAATATTCCGGATCATTTGCGCCCCCTTACCTCTGAACGGTTCAGTGTCATATTGATAAGGCTCGCAAGCGCCGCAGCGTCATTGATGCGGTCGTACAGGCTGACAGCCAGCGGAGATTCCGCTTTTTCCAGCATGGGATAAAGCTGCTGTAACCAGACCTGATGAATGGATGAAATGTAGGAATATAGAACGCTGGCATTATGTGCTGCATCGCTCAGCCCCGATGGAGTTGAAAGTTGTTTCTCCATCTGGTTAAAGGCATTGATGTATGCCTCTTTGAATTGGGCGGCGCGTTTGCCCGTAAAGCCCATAGCAAGGAAAGCAAAGCCGTCGCGGGTTATTTGATAGCAAGGTAGTTTGCGGCCTGATGCGTCGATGTACTCACTGAGCTGAAAATTCAGCTCAGTAAATTCGGCAGAGCATTCAAGAGACGCAATTTTTTGAATGACATTTTTGTGTTGTTTGCCGAAATAACTAGCAACAGCCAGAGAAGAAGTAACAACTTTGCCTGCAATAATGCAAAGTTCAGGTTGTACTAAGGCAGGGATCGTAGCCATGATGGCAGCCTCCGTATGCAATGGATAACTTCCACCACCGGAAACGCCAATTTCGCTGGTGGTGAACTGAGCAGGGTTGGCGTAACCGGCGCATACGGAAACCGGCGCACCTTTCGGTGCCCCCACCCAGCCCACCATAATTTGGGTATAGCTGAGCTGTAGCAACAAAAAAGACGCTAACGCGCCCATTGTCGCCGTATGCAATTCCAGGACGCCAATCCCGGCACCCGCTTTATGAGGTGCCTGAACAGTGTAACGTCCCGGAATTGCAGAATCAATGTGTTCCTGGCGCTTCACACTCAACAAAATCACGCCTGAATTTCCACAAAGGGCTAAAACACTCATGCGGATAGCCCTTGCGCAGATAGATAACGCGCTCAGTTTCTGGTTCCCAGCGAATGACATGGACATAAAGACCCCTTCCATCACGAAACCAGCGGTTAAGTTCCTGCACGAGTCATCCCCCACGGTCAGGCTGTGTTCCCTGTGGTTACGCACGACCAGGCTATTTGGTAATCTGCATTCATGACGCAACGGCCGGTACTCATACATCCCCGGTTGTTGCGACAAACGGTTATTTACCGTTAAACTGTTCATGCGTTGGTTTTCTCCATAAAATTTGACGCCACGGCGCCCGGAGCTGCACACTCGCGGGCGTCACCCTTTTCTGGCGCGCAAAAAACTCTGTATACCAGTGTCGAATGCTGTTGCAGCTTTGCGATCGCCTGATACAACTCCTCATCAATCACGGCTTTTTCATGTGGCTCAATAACGCCATCTTCGATAGCTACCCTGATTTGCTGGGAATAACTGGTGATCTGCTCAATCGCTTCCAGCAGGCGCTGATTAATATCTGCGTTATCCACTTCTTCCATATCTGCCAGCGGAACAAAAACGCCACCTGATGCCCTGGCTACTGAATGTGCCAGGTGATAGGTTCCTCCGGCACGTTGCAGTACCAGCGCCCACCCAATCGGGAAGATCTGATCACCACCAGTACGCAGGCGGTTAAACAGAGCATCTTTGGTGACATCCAGCCATTCCGCAGCTTCTTCATAACCGCCATGCAGACTGGAAATCGTCTTTTTAATCGCAGCCACCAGCCAGCGGGGCTGCTTTTCAACTTTCCATTCAGGTTCATGTCCCACGGATCTACTCCTTCTGCTGTGGTAGCGGTCAAATCGCCGAATCACTAAGCTGATATCTGTTTGGATACAAAATTTGCATCTCGCTAATTTCTCCGGCGTAAAATTGAGCCAGGCGCTCAGCAAGCTCTGTTGAAGGAGCCTGCTCGCATCTTTCAACCCGGCTTAATGTTGCAGGATCAACCTGAACCCCTTTAGCGACGTGCTGTAACGTATAACCATGCGATTTCCGCAATTTTCTCAATGGTGATTGCATAAAACCTCCTTCTTTTGCGTATGTCGCATGTTATTTCATACAGCAAACTTGCGCAAGTTGATTTGCACAATGCGCAAAAAATTAATGTAATGAACGCATGAATATAGGAAACCGTGTCAGACAACTTCGCCGCGCGAAGAACATGAAAATTGCTGAGCTAGCAGAAGCCATCGGCGTGGATGCCGCAAACATCTCTCGTCTGGAGACTGGCAAGCAAAAGCAATTCACCGAACAAACACTTTCTAGGCTGGCTGACTGCTTAGGTGTTGATATAGCAGAACTCTTTACCTCAGACTCAAAAGGTAATACTGTATGTAAACACAGTGATATGAGGAAGGATTCAGCTAACGTGAAGGATTTGTTCCGTATCGAGATACTGGATGTCAGTGCAAGCGCCGGTAATGGACTCATTCAGGGCGGTGATGTTATCGATGTAATCCATGCTATCGAATATAACAAGGACAAAGCATTAGCTATGTTTGGCGGGCGCCCTGCCGCTGAGCTTAAAGTGATTAACGTGCGCGGTGACAGCATGGCGCCAACAATTGAACCGGGAGATCTTATTTTTGTCGATATAAGCATCAACCAGTTCGATGGTGATGGCATCTATGTCTTTGGCTTTGATGATAAAATATACGTAAAAAGACTGCAGATGATCCCCGATAAATTATTGGTGATATCTGATAACACTAACTACAGGGAATGGAGTATTACCAAAGACAACGAGTGCAGGTTCGGCGTTTTTGGCAAGGTTCTGATAAGCCAGACGCAGTCACTCAAACGACACAATTAATAGAAAGCGTCGACAAGGCCACCATTATGGTGGCTTTTTTTTTGACCCAAAATTGCATATATCGCAATTTTTTACTTGCGCAATGTGCAAATTAAATGTAATTTGCACTCATAGAGCAGCGAACAGGCAGGACGCCCACGAAGTAGCCGCCGGTGGCATACGAATGACCGGATGATTCGCTGACAGGTGTCTTCGGGAGGGGTTGCGGAACTGGGTTGACCACCAGCAACAGATAACTCAGCCGACAACACGGAGCCGTTTAACCCACGGCGTCGGAGTGTAAATACCGTAGGGGTTGTACCGACTGGTCATCGGTGCCCCGCCCGAAGATACCTGTAGCCAGTGCAAGCGATATTCTGGCGGCCCGTTCCATTACGTTAGCGGAAACCGCCAGCTTTTTCAGGAGAGCAACAGATAAGAGTTTTTCCGCGCGGTAAAGCGCTTCTGTAAGAGAGAGAACTCTTATCGTTGTGGTGAATGCGGCTCAGCGCGCGCGGGTAAGGTTGAAGCTGATAGTCGATCCTCTGTAGTTAAGCACCCGTCTGGCGTGCAACCTTCGCCAGATACCGGGAGGCACCCGGCACCACAACGTTATTGCTGTGTGAAGTCTTGTCGGCGTCCGGCTCTTCCAACAACAGGAGGAAGGCGACAGTGTTCTGCCGTGACGCCGGCCTTTTTACACAACAGAAAAGAGCATCTCCGCGCGACGGGCTCATTACCCAATCCACCCGGAAAGCTGTTACAGCAGGTGCTCTTTTCTGTTTTGTGGAGAAACCAACTGGCGGTGGCAACCGCCATCTTGAGGGGTTAACGATGAATGATGACCGCATGACCGTAGTGCCCGACTTTCTGGGCGAACTGGATGCCGGCGTGTTCATGAACAAAATCGCGGCAGCGCTGAATACTGTCGGATTAGGCGTTCTGAATAACGGCAATAAAGGCAAGGTAGTGCTCACCTTTGATTTTGAGCGCATGGGAAATTCAGTCGAAGAGAAGCGCGTCAAAATTAAACACAAGCTGCAGTACAGCACTCCGACGCCACGCGGTAAAGCGTCAGAAGAGGACACAACAGAAACCCCAATGTGGGTTAACAAGGGCGGAAAGCTCACCATACTGCAGGAAGATCAGGGTCAACTGTTCAGTATTAAAGGCACTACTGACGGAAAGCTTAAAGCGGCTCAGTGAACCGCAGCTAACCAATTCACTGCCACCACTTCGATCATTAGTTAATAAGGAATTTTTATGTCTCAGTTAGACAGCGGCACTTTTCAGCAGGTAAAAGACCTGGTTCTTTCTGGCTATCACCTGAACGATATTCAGGGGCTGGCTTGCCCGACAGCATTATTGCCTGCCGGGACAGGTGTTGAAAGCCTCGAACGCTTTGCTCTGGAGCGTTTCCGCTTCCGCGGCGCCATGACTACCACCAGCATTGAAGACTTTGTCCGTTATTCAAAGGGCTATGCCAGTGCAACCGAAAAAGCACGCTGCTTTATTGATGCTGACCATATGACAGCTCGCTCAGTTTTCAATATTGGTACGCTGGATAACCCCGGTCATGCAGACAACGTTGCTTCTATCACGCTGAAACAGACTGCACCATTCCGCGCCCTGCTCCAGATCAACGGGGAACGCCTGAAACAAAAACAGATCGCCGAATGGCTTGAAGACTGGAGCGATTATCTCCTGGCGTTCGATGCTGACGGTAACACAATGCAGATTTCACAGGCTGCCCAGGCTGTTCGCCGCATTACGATCCAACAGGCAACCCAGCAGGATCATGAAGATGGCGATTTCAGCGGTAAGAAATCCCTTATGCAAAGCATTGAGGCCAGCAGCAAAGACGTTATGCCGGTGGCTTTTGAGTTCAAATGTGTTCCGTATGAGGGTCTCGGTGAACGTGTGTTCAGCCTCCGCAACAGCCTGCTGACCGGTGATGAACCTCGCTTTGTTCTGCGTATCGTACAACTGGAAGCGCAGGAAGAAGCGATCGCCAATGAATTCCGCGACCTGCTGATCAGCAAATTCGACGGTGAATCAGTAGAAACGTTCATCGGTAACTTTAAAGCGTAATTGCTCTGCATTAAATCCCCGGCGCCGCGGGGATTTATTGAAGCGTAATTCTGTTAATTATCGCCACTCGGCGAGGGATTCGCACAACCAAAATTCACGCGGTGCAGCGCGAAATAAATTATAAGGAGAACCAACGATGAGTTTTATTCAAACACTTTCAGGTAAACAATTTGATTATCTCAGCGCAACTATTGACGACATTGATATTGAAGATATCGCCGTGGCGCTTTCCAATATTTGCCGCTTCTCCGGACATCTCCCTGAGTTTTATAGCGTGGCGCAGCATTCCGTACTGTGCAGCCAGCTTGTATCACCGGAGTTTGCCTTTGAAGCCCTGATGCACGACGCAGCCGAAGCGTATTGCCAGGATATCCCTGCCCCATTAAAAGCGTTACTGCCTGATTATCGCGAGATTGAGAAACGTACCGATCAACTGATCCGCTTTAAGTTTGGCTTGCCACTGGAAGAAGCCAGCGTAGTGAAGTATGCAGATCTGACCATGCTGGCAACTGAACGCCGCGATCTGGATATTGATGACAGTATTCCCTGGGTAATACTGGAAGGTATCCCCCCGACAGATTTATTCGAAATCTACCCACTTCGCCCCAGTCAGGCTTTCGGCCTGTTTATGGCCCGCTTTAATGAACTGATGGAGCTACGCCAATGTGCTGCATAAAAAGATAAAGAGTCTGTAGTGAAGGCAATCAGATCAAGACGTTGGTGGGAGCGCGTTGAAGGCGGCTGATATCAATACCGACCACCAGCACTGATATTTGATGTTACAGCCCGGGTGCAGCCGGGCTTTGTGGAGAAAAATAAATGTCACGAATGATCTCCTTACTCGACTGGGCCAATGAGGAGTTCGGAGCGCAAGCACCAAGTGAGCGTATCCTTAAGAAATACGCTAAAGGCAAAATGATGATACCTCCAGCTGTTAAAGTAGGTCGTTACTGGATGGTAGACCGTAATGCTCGATTTGTTGGTACGCTTGCCGAACCGAAAATTCCGGCAAACGCCAGTCCAAGATTACAACGGATTATTGCAGATGGCTGCTAGACCACGTTCTCACAAAATTTCAATTCCGAATCTATACTGCAAGCTAGATAAGCGGACGGGCAAGATTTATTGGCAATATAAACATCCTGTTTCCGGACGCTTTCACAGCTTGGGTACTGATGAAGTGGAAGCTAAAAAGGTTGCATCCGAAGCGAACACGATCATTGCAGAACAAAGAACCAGGCAGGTTCTTAGTGTTAACGACCGTCTTGCCAGAATGAAAGGCAGAAGAACGGACATTACTGTCACTGAGTGGATTGATAAGTATATTGAAATTCAGGACGAACGGTTAAAACACCGTGAACTCAGACCTAATTCTTATCGACAGAAAGCAAAACCAGTCAGGTTATTTCGCGAACATTGCGGTATGCAATATTTGAAAGATATTTCCGCATTGGATATCTCTGAGATAACGGATGCAGTTAAGGCTGAAGGCCATAATCGTATGGCGCAAGTTGTTCGCATGGTTTTGATTGATGTATTCAAAGAAGCGCAACATAACGGTCATGTCCCTCCAGGCTATAACCCTGCCCTGGCGACCAAGCAGCCGAGAAACAGAGTCACTCGTCAGCGTCTTTCTCTGGAAGAGTGGAAAACTATTTATGAAGCTGCCGAAAAGCAAGAACCGTACCTCCAGTGTGGAATGTTGCTCGCGATAATAACAGGTCAGCGTTTGGGCGATATCTGTAACATGAAGTTTAAAGACATATGGGACGATATGCTCCATGTCGAACAGGAAAAAACAGGATCGCGTTTAGCGATACCATTGGACTTGAAATGTGAAGCCCTGGGTTTAACTCTTCGGGACGTTGTATCTAAATGCCGGGATGCAGTCATCAGTAAATATCTTGTGCATTTCAGACATACCACCTCACAAGCAAACCGCGGTGATCAGGTTTCAACCAGTTCTTTAACTTCAACATTCAAAAAAGCACGTGACAGAAGTGGACTGAAATGGGATAAGGGATCCCCACCCACTTTTCACGAACAGAGATCATTATCAGAACGCTTGTACAGAGAACAAGGTGTCGACACGCAAAAATTACTCGGCCATAAATCAAGAAAAATGACAGACAAATATAATGATGACAGAGGAAAAGATTGGGTGATCGTCAACACAAAAACAGGGTGAAATCATAAGGGTTTTGGGGAAACGTTTTGGGGAAAGTTTTGGGGAAGAACTTTAAGAAGGTAATAAAAACGGGAACCCTTCGGCTCCCGTTCTTGTTTAACCCAAAAACTGGATTACATGTTTTCGATAATCGCGTCGCCAAACTCACTACATTTCAGCAGCTTAGCGCCTTCCATCAGGCGTTCAAAGTCATAGGTCACGGTCTTCGCGGCAATCGCGCCTTCCATACCTTTAACAATCAGGTCTGCGGCTTCGAACCACTGCATGTGGCGCAGCATCATCTCCGCAGACAGAATAATGGAGCCTGGGTTGACTTTATCCTGGCCCGCATATTTCGGCGCAGTCCCGTGAGTCGCTTCAAACAACGCGCATTCGTCGCCGATATTCGCACCCGGTGCAATACCGATACCGCCAACCTGAGCCGCCAGGGCATCGGAAATATAGTCACCGTTCAGGTTCATACAGGCGATAACGTCGTACTCCGCCGGACGCAACAGGATCTGTTGCAGGAACGCATCGGCGATAACGTCTTTAATCACGATCTCTTTACCCGTGTTCGGGTTCTTAATTTTCAGCCACGGACCGCCGTCAATAAGCTCACCGCCGAACTCGTCGCGCGCCAACTGGTAGCCCCAGTCTTTAAACGCGCCTTCGGTGAACTTCATGATATTGCCTTTATGTACCAGCGTAACGGAATCGCGATCGTTGGTAATAGCGTATTCAATCGCCGCGCGAACCAGACGTTTAGTGCCTTCTTCAGAACACGGTTTGATACCGATACCGCAGTGCTCCGGGAAGCGAATTTTCTTCACGCCCATCTCTTCGCGCAGGAACTTGATCACTTTCTCAGCGTCTGCAGAGTCAGCTTTCCATTCAATTCCGGCGTAGATATCTTCAGAGTTTTCACGGAAGATGACCATATCGGTCAGCTCCGGATGTTTCACCGGACTTGGCGTGCCCTGATAGTAACGAACGGGACGCAGACAAACGTACAGGTCAAGCTCCTGACGCAGGGCAACGTTCAGAGAGCGGATACCGCCGCCAACCGGCGTGGTCAACGGACCTTTAATCGCTACGCGGTAATCACGAATTAAATCAAGGGTTTCAGCGGGAAGCCAGACATCCTGGCCGTAAACCTGTGTGGATTTTTCTCCGGTGTAAATTTCCATCCAGGAAATTTTACGCTCGCCTTTATAGGCTTTCTCGACGGCGGCATCGACCACTTTAAGCATGGCTGGAGTGACATCAACACCGATACCATCGCCTTCAATAAACGGGATAATCGGATTCTCAGGAACGTTGAGTTTGCCGTTTTGCAGGGTGATCTTCTTACCTTCCACCGGAACAACTACTTTGCTTTCCATTCACCTCTCCTTCGAGCGCTTCTGGTTTGCTCGTCTGTCATCGCGCTGCATGTGCAATGGCGTCCTGCTGCACGACTGCGTTAGAGCAATTTTTTGTTAATGTTTTGTAATGAGCATGTCAATACTACCCTATTGTTTGCCGCCATGAAAGACACTCATTATTGCGCTATAATGCGGCAATTAATAAGTTCTGAAAACACCATGCAAAAAACTTCTTTTAGAAATCACTACGTTAAGCGATTCAGCTCACGACAAGCATCTAAATCACGGAAAGAAAACCAGCCAAAACGCGTGGTTTTGTTCAATAAACCTTACGATGTGTTGCCGCAGTTCACGGATGAAGCAGGTCGCCGCACGTTAAAAGATTTTATTCCTGTGCAAGGCGTTTATGCCGCAGGCCGCCTGGACCGCGACAGCGAAGGGCTTTTGGTGCTGACTAATGACGGCGCGCTGCAGGCGCGCCTCACGCAACCGGGCAAACGCACCGGCAAGATTTACTATGTTCAGGTAGAAGGCATCCCGGATAATGCAGCGCTGCAGGCGCTTCGTACTGGCGTCACGCTCAACGATGGCCCTACCCTGCCTGCCGGTATTGAGATTGTCGCGGAGCCTGACTGGCTGTGGCCGCGCACCCCGCCGATTCGCGAACGGAAGAATATTCCCACCAGTTGGCTAAAAGTCACCTTATATGAAGGCCGCAACCGGCAGGTAAGACGCATGACAGCGCATGTCGGTCATCCCACTCTACGATTAATTCGTTACAGCATGGGCGACTACACGCTCAACGGCCTCGATAATGGACAGTGGCGCGAGATCGCACAGGAGAAAGACAGATGAAACGGCTTCTCATTGCTTTTGCTTTATTAACACCGTTATCCGTCAATGCGGCCAGCTTCGACTGCCAGAAAGCGCAGGCTGCGGATGAAAAGGCTATCTGCGCGCACCTGACGCTGAATGATAAAGACGTGGAAATGCACACCAAATATCAGTTTCTGAAAGGGTTGTTCGCGATGGGCAGTCGCGGCGCCCTGCAGGACGCCCAGCAGAGCTGGCTTAAACAGCGTCAGCAGTGCAAGGCCGACGTCACCTGCCTGACAAAAGCTTATAACGAGCGTCTGAAACAGCTTGACGCGATCTATGACCACATTGATAAACCGCTGTAATAAGGATGCCTATGTTCAAGCCGCACGTGACCGTTGCCTGCATCGTACATGCCGAAGATAAATTTCTGGTGGTGGAAGAGACCATCAACGGTAAATCGTTATGGAATCAACCTGCCGGACACCTGGAGGCAGATGAAACGCTGGCGCAGGCCGCCGCGCGAGAACTGTGGGAAGAGACTGGCATCACGGCGCAACCACAGTATTTTATCCGTATGCATCAGTGGATTGCGCCGGATAAAACCCCGTTCCTGCGCTTTTTATTCGCTATCAAGCTTGATCATATTTGCGCGACCAACCCCCATGACAATGACATCGATTGCTGCCATTGGGTGAGCGCCGACGAGATTCTGAACGCGCCGAATTTACGTTCTCCGCTGGTGGCTGAAAGCATTCGCAGTTATCAAACGGGACAATGTTACCCCTTATCTATAGTGGGCGAATTTAACTGGCCGTTTACAGAGGGTGTCAAGTAAAGGGCTGCGTGGTAGAATACGCCGCCTTGAAGTTCAATGTCGCGAGTATTCCAATGTCAGAAAGCCCAAAAAAAGTGATCGTCGGCATGTCCGGCGGTGTCGACTCCTCCGTTTCCGCCTGGCTGTTGCAACAACAGGGTTATCAGGTAGAAGGCCTGTTCATGAAGAACTGGGAAGAGGACGATGGTGAGGAATACTGTACCGCGGCAGCCGATCTGGCTGACGCGCAGGCCGTGTGCGACAAGCTTGGCATTGAACTGCATACCGTTAATTTTGCCGCAGAATATTGGGATAACGTCTTTGAACTGTTCCTTGAAGAGTACAAAGCGGGCCGTACGCCGAATCCGGATATTCTGTGCAATAAAGAGATCAAATTTAAAGCCTTCCTTGAATTTGCCGCAGAAGATTTAGGCGCCGACTATATCGCCACCGGTCACTACGTCCGTCGCGCGGATGTAAACGGCAAAAGCCGGTTGTTGCGCGGGCTCGACGGTAACAAAGATCAGAGCTACTTCCTCTATACGCTTGGCCATGAGCAGATTGCGCAAAGTCTGTTCCCGGTTGGCGAGCTGGAAAAACCGCAGGTGCGTAAAATCGCCGAAGATCTGGGGCTGGTAACCGCAAAGAAAAAAGATTCTACCGGTATCTGCTTTATCGGCGAGCGCAAATTCCGCGACTTTTTAGGGCGCTATCTGCCTGCGCAGCCGGGGAAAATCATTACCGTTGACGGCGATGAAATCGGCGAGCATCAGGGTCTGATGTATCATACGCTCGGTCAGCGTAAAGGGCTGGGAATCGGCGGCACCAAAGACGGTAGCGAAGACCCCTGGTATGTGGTGGATAAAGACGTTGAAAACAATGTGTTAATTGTCGCCCAGGGGCATGAGCACCCACGTCTGATGTCGGTAGGCCTCATCGCCCAGCAGCTACATTGGGTCGATCGCGAACCGTTCACCGGCACCCTGCGCTGTACGGTAAAAACCCGCTACCGCCAGACCGATATTCCGTGCACGATTAACGCGCTGGATGACGATCGTATCGAGGTCATTTTTGACGAGCCGGTTGCCGCCGTTACGCCGGGCCAGTCCGCTGTCTTTTACAGCGGCGAAGTCTGCCTGGGCGGCGGCATTATCGAGCAGCGACTGCCGCTGACGGTCTGATTATTCAATACACAACACCATTCAAGTCGCCTCAAAGCGGCTTAAAAGATGAAGTGTATTTTATTTGATACAAGGAAGCAGTGATTGTGGCAAAGAATTATTATGACATCACCCTCGCGCTGTCTGGCATTTGCCAGTCGGCACGCCTGGTGCAACAACTGGCGCACCAGGGGCACTGTGATGCCGACGCGTTGCACGTTTCACTCAACAGTGTCATTGATATGAATCCCAGTTCTACTCTGGGCGTGTTCGGCGGCAGCGAAGCTAACCTGCGTCTTGGTCTGGAAACACTGCTCGGCGTGCTGAATGCCAGCAGCCGACAAGGACTTAACGCCGAACTGACGCGTTATACGCTTAGCCTGATGGTGCTGGAGCGCAAGCTGTCATCCGCCAAAGGCGCATTGAATACGTTAGGCGATCGCATTAACGGCCTGCAGCGCCAGCTTGATCATTTTGATTTACAGTCAGACACGTTAATGAGCGCCATGGCGGGCATCTACGTGGATGTGATTAGCCCATTGGGCCCGCGCATTCAGGTGACGGGCTCCCCGGCCGTTCTGCAAAGTCCGCAGGTGCAGGCCAAAGTCCGCGCCTCGCTACTGGCAGGCATCCGTGCAGCCGTGCTCTGGCATCAGGTAGGCGGTGGTCGCCTACAACTTATGTTTTCTCGTCATCGCCTGACGACTCAGGCAAAACAAATTCTTGCTCATTTAACCCCGGAGTTATGATCTATGGAATTATCCTCACTGACCGCCGTTTCCCCTGTCGATGGACGCTACGGCGATAAAGTCAGCGCGCTGCGCGGAATTTTTAGCGAATACGGTTTGCTGAAATTTCGTGTACAAGTCGAAGTACGTTGGCTGCAGAAATTAGCCGCGCACGCAGCGATCAAGGAAGTTCCTGCTTTTGCTGCCGACGCAAACGGTTACCTGGATACGCTTGTGGCAAACTTCAATGAAGAAGATGCCGCGCGCATTAAAACCATTGAGCGCACCACGAATCACGATGTGAAAGCGGTTGAGTATTTTCTGAAAGAAAAAGTCGCCGCGATCCCGGCGCTACATGACGTTTCCGAATTTATCCACTTTGCCTGCACTTCTGAGGACATTAACAACCTGTCGCACGCGTTAATGCTCAAAACCGCGCGCGATGAAGTGATCCTGCCTTACTGGCGTCAGGTGATTAACGCGGTTAAAGATCTCGCCACGCAGTATCGCGACATTCCTCTGCTCTCCCGCACCCACGGCCAGCCGGCAACGCCTTCCACTCTGGGTAAAGAGATGGCGAACGTGGCGTATCGTATGGAGCGTCAGTTCCGCCAGCTCAACCAGGTGGAGATCCTCGGTAAAATCAACGGCGCCGTAGGCAACTATAACGCGCATATCGCCGCCTATCCGGAAGTTGACTGGCATCAGTTCAGCGAAGAGTTCGTCACCTCGCTGGGCATCCAGTGGAACCCTTACACCACCCAGATTGAACCGCATGATTATATTGCGGAACTGTTTGACTGTATCGCGCGCTTTAACACCATCCTGATCGATTTCGATCGCGATGTCTGGGGCTATATTGCGTTGAACCATTTCAAACAGAAAACCATCGCCGGGGAGATCGGTTCTTCTACCATGCCGCATAAAGTTAACCCCATTGACTTTGAAAACTCAGAAGGCAACCTCGGTCTGTCTAATGCAGTGTTGCACCATCTGGCAAACAAACTGCCGGTTTCCCGCTGGCAGCGCGATCTGACCGACTCAACCGTCCTGCGTAACCTGGGTGTCGGCATCGGCTATGCGCTTATCGCTTATCAGTCCACCCTGAAGGGCGTCAGCAAGCTGGAAGTAAACCGCGATCATCTGCTTGACGAACTGGATCACAACTGGGAAGTATTAGCCGAGCCGATCCAGACCGTCATGCGCCGCTATGGTATTGAAAAACCATATGAAAAACTGAAAGAGTTGACCCGTGGCAAGCGTGTCGATGCCGAAGGAATGAAACAGTTTATTGATAGTCTGGCCCTGCCGGAAGCAGAAAAAACGCGCCTTAAAGCCATGACGCCGGCAAATTATATCGGTCGCGCGGTGACTCTGGTCGACGAACTTAAATAATGCCTGCCTCACCCTCTTTTCTTCAGAAAGAGGGTGACTATTTGTCTGGTTTATTAACTGTTTATCCCCAAAGCACCATAATCAACGCTAGACTGTTCTTATTGTTAACACAAGGGAGAAGAGATGATGCGCGTACTGGTTGTAGAGGATAATGCATTATTACGCCACCACCTGAAGGTTCAGCTCCAGGATTCAGGTCACCAGGTCGATGCCGCAGAAGATGCCAGGGAAGCTGATTACTACCTTAATGAACACCTTCCGGATATCGCTATTGTCGATTTAGGTCTGCCGGATGAAGACGGCCTTTCCTTAATACGCCGCTGGCGCAGCAGTGATGTTTCACTGCCGGTTCTGGTGTTAACCGCGCGCGAAGGCTGGCAGGATAAAGTCGAGGTTCTCAGCTCCGGGGCAGATGACTACGTGACGAAGCCATTCCACATCGAAGAGGTAATGGCGCGTATGCAGGCGTTAATGCGCCGTAATAGCGGTCTGGCCTCCCAGGTGATCAACATCCCGCCTTTCCAGGTGGATCTCTCACGCCGGGAATTATCCGTCAATGAAGAGGTCATCAAACTCACGGCGTTCGAATACACCATTATGGAAACGCTTATCCGTAACAACGGTAAAGTGGTTAGCAAGGATTCGCTGATGCTTCAACTGTATCCGGATGCGGAACTGCGGGAAAGTCATACCATTGATGTTCTCATGGGGCGTCTGCGGAAAAAAATACAGGCCCAGTATCCGCACGATGTCATTACCACCGTACGCGGACAAGGATATCTTTTTGAACTGCGATAATGAATAAATTTGCTCGCCATTTTCTGCCGCTGTCGCTGCGGGTTCGTTTTTTGCTGGCGACAGCCGGCGTCGTGCTGGTGCTTTCTCTGGCATATGGCATAGTGGCGCTGGTCGGCTATAGCGTAAGTTTTGATAAAACCACCTTTCGTCTGCTGCGCGGCGAAAGCAACCTGTTTTATACCCTCGCCAAATGGGAAAATAATAAAATCAGCGTTGAACTGCCTGAAAATCTGGACATGCAAAGCCCGACCATGACGCTGATTTACGATGAAACGGGCAAATTATTATGGACGCAGCGCAACATCCCCTGGCTGATTAAAAGCATTCAACCGGAATGGTTAAAAACGAACGGCTTCCATGAAATTGAAACCAACGTAGACGCCACCAGCACGCTGTTGAGCGAGGATCATTCCGCGCAGGAAAAACTCAAAGAAGTACGTGAAGATGACGATGATGCCGAGATGACCCACTCGGTAGCGGTAAATATTTATCCTGCCACGGCGCGGATGCCGCAGTTAACCATCGTGGTGGTCGATACCATTCCGATAGAACTAAAACGCTCCTATATGGTGTGGAGCTGGTTCGTATACGTGCTGGCCGCCAATTTACTGTTAGTCATTCCTTTACTGTGGATCGCCGCCTGGTGGAGCTTACGCCCTATCGAGGCGCTGGCGCGGGAAGTCCGCGAGCTTGAAGATCATCACCGCGAAATGCTCAATCCGGAGACGACGCGTGAGCTGACCAGCCTTGTGCGCAACCTTAATCAACTGCTCAAAAGCGAGCGTGAACGTTATAACAAATACCGCACGACCCTGACCGACCTGACGCACAGTTTAAAAACGCCGCTCGCGGTTTTGCAGAGTACGTTACGCTCTTTACGCAACGAAAAGATGAGCGTCAGCAAAGCTGAACCGGTGATGCTGGAACAGATCAGCCGGATTTCCCAGCAGATCGGCTATTATCTGCATCGCGCCAGTATGCGCGGTAGCGGCGTATTGTTAAGCCGCGAACTGCATCCCGTCGCGCCGTTGTTAGATAACCTGATCTCCGCGCTCAATAAAGTTTATCAGCGTAAAGGGGTGAATATCAGTATGGATATTTCACCAGAGATCAGTTTTGTCGGCGAGCAAAACGACTTTGTCGAAGTAATGGGCAACGTACTGGACAACGCTTGTAAATATTGCCTGGAGTTTGTCGAGATTTCGGCTCGCCAGACCGACGATCATTTGCATATTTTCGTCGAAGATGACGGCCCAGGCATTCCCCACAGCAAACGTTCCCTGGTGTTTGATCGCGGTCAGCGCGCCGATACCCTACGACCAGGACAAGGCGTGGGGCTGGCTGTCACGCGCGAGATTACGGAACAATACGCCGGGCAGATCATTGCCAGCGACAGTCTGCTCGGCGGCGCCCGTATGGAGGTCGTTTTTGGCCGACAGCATCCCACACAGAAAGAGGAATAAACATTTCTGCGCGTTCTTCCACGCATCTCGTTAAGCATCCGTTATAATCGGTGTCAGATACCAGCCTGCGGATACTTAACATGGAATACCAATTAACTCTTAACTGGCCCGACTTTCTTGAACGCCACTGGCAAAAACGCCCGGTGGTCTTAAAACGTGGGTTTAGCAACTTTATCGATCCGCTCTCGCCGGATGAGCTGGCGGGGCTGGCGATGGAAAGCGAAATCGACAGCCGACTCGTTAGCCATCAGGATGGCAAATGGCAGGTCAGCCATGGCCCTTTCGAAAGCTACGATCATCTGGGTGAGAGCAACTGGTCGCTGCTGGTACAGGCGGTAAACCACTGGCATGAACCCACCGCCGCCTTGATGCGCCCGTTCCGCGCTCTGCCGGACTGGCGTATCGACGATCTGATGATCTCCTTTTCCGTTCCCGGCGGCGGCGTTGGCCCGCATCTGGATCAGTATGATGTGTTTATTATCCAGGGAACCGGTCGCCGTCGCTGGCGCGTGGGCGAAAAGCTGCAAATGCGTCAGCACTGCCCACATCCCGACCTGTTACAAGTCGATCCGTTCGAGGCCATTATTGATGAAGAGCTGGAGCCGGGCGACATTCTGTATATTCCGCCAGGATTCCCGCATGAAGGCTATGCGCTGGAAAACGCCATGAACTATTCGGTCGGTTTTCGCGCGCCCAATAGCCGTGAGCTGATCAGCGGTTTTGCCGATTACGTCCTGCAACGGGAGTTGGGCAATACATACTACAGCGATCCGGATATGCCGTCCCGCAAGCATCCGGCGGATATCCTGCCGCAGGAGATGGATAAACTGCGTAATATGATGCTCGATTTGATCAATCAACCCGCGCATTTCCAACAGTGGCTTGGCGAGTTTCTCTCTCAGTCACGCCACGAACTGGATATTGCGCCGCCGGAGCCGCCGTATCAGCCTGATGAAATTTACGATGCCTTAAAGCAAGGCGAGGTATTAGTACGTCTCGGCGGGCTTCGCGTATTGCGTATCGGCGATGAGGTCTATGCGAATGGCGAAAAAATAGACTCTCCGCATCGCCCCGCTCTGGAGGCGCTCGCCAGTCATATTGCACTGACCGCTGAAAACTTCGGCGATGCGCTGGAAGACCCGTCCTTCCTCGCGATGCTGGCGGCGCTGGTGAATAGCGGGTATTGGTTCTTCGAAGGATAAGAACATCGCAATGCCCGGCGACCGCCGGGCTGACGCAAACTATCCACAACGATCGCCGCCAGGTTTGGCGAAATCGTTATATTGCGGATCGCCCGGATAAATCGAGTGGGCCATTCGATGGCGAAATGACATTTGCCGATAGCGCCGCGCCAGTACGTTATCGCCAAGACCTTCGGCAATATTAGCCAGTTGCTGTAATCGTTCATACTGCATCTTTGCTGGATAAGCTACGGCATCAAGCGTAAAGGCGCGTTCCGCAAAGTCTTTTGCTTGTTCAAGCTGTTGATTATTCTGATAAAGCAGCGAAATACCATACAACACCATGGATACGTCGGACTGCCGACGTTTATATTCTTCCAGCAATGGGAGATAGAGGGAGGTACTGTCCAGGTCGATGTTTTCGGGCAAATAAAAGCGTAATCGTGATATTACCGTCGCCATTGGCGTTAAACGGCTCTGGTAATACGCGATAAGTTTAAGGTAGAGATCTTTCGCTTCCTTATAATGATGGCCCTGTGCATAAAAGCCAGCAAGATTATTGCTGTCAACCGTCATTTCGCCGAATTCGGCGCCATAAAGCGTTTGCTCAATTTTTAGCGCCTGACTTAGCACATTAATCGCCTCGCTAATATGCCCTGCATTATAAGCAATATCCGCTTTCTGCTGCAAAAAAGAGGCGACGCGCTCACGATTATCCCAGGTTTTATCCCGTAAAATAACGTTCAGCCACTGCCGCTCCGTTGCGTCTATCTTCGCCAAATAATAGGCTTTACGCGCACTATCACATTCGACATCCCGCTCTTCCAGCGCATCAGAATAAGCGTCGCGCATCCTGTTTAAGGTATAAACCAATGCTTCCGTCGATGCCTTTTTGTCTTTAAGACGCCACGTTAATGCCTGCTCTTGCCAGGCTATCCGCTGACGGTAATCAACCTTGATCTCGTATCGCCACTGCTCTGTAGATGAATACTCTATATGGCGATCGTCACTGTAAACATTAAAGGCCGCAAGGTGTTCAAACATATCGGCCCGATCGCCCGGATAAGTGCCCGCCGGAAATGTTTTCATGATTGCCCGCGCTCGCAGCAGCATTTGCGGCGTTAATTCAGGTTTACCCAGCCATTGATAAATATCGCTTTGTAATAGCAGGCTACGAACAAGCTGTATTGAGCGTTTGCCATATTGCCGCGAGGCCAGCCTCACCGCATCATCAATAAACGTCATGCAGGTTTCATCGCCGGTCATAAAACATGCTGCAGATTGTTGCTGGCGCTGGGACCAGGAAGGCGTATATTCGGCGCTCCAGGCAGAAAAATTTATGGCGGAAAATATCCCGCCATAAATAATAAAACGCTTCACCACAATGCGTAACATTCGCTACTGGCCGCGCTTCGCCGTCAGCTCCGCGATACGCACAATCACCTGTACCGCTTTTTCCATCCCCTCCAGCGTCACAAACTCATGTTTACCATGATAGTTATATCCGCCGGTAAAGAGATTAGGACACGGCAAGCCCATAAACGACAGTTGCGCCCCATCTGTACCGCCGCGAATCGGTTTCATCTCCGGCGTAATATGACAGTCGCGCATGGCCTGCTGGGCGATATCGAGAATATGCGAATGCTCAACCACTTTTTCGCGCATATTGTAATAACTGTCTTCAATCACCAGTTCGATATAGCAGTCCGGATGCAGCCCCTTACCGACTTTTTTGGCAATCTCCATCATTTTGCGTTTACGCGCTTCAAACTGCTTACGGTCGAAATCGCGAATGATGTAGTGCATTTCGGCCCGGTCAACGGTGCCTTTCATGCTGGCCAGATGATAAAACCCTTCGTAACCTTCGGTGGTTTCAGGCGCTTCATCCGCCGGCACTTCCGCGTGAATCCTCGCCGCCAACGACAGCGCATTGACCATCACGCCTTTCGCCGTACCGGGATGCACGTTATTGCCGACGATTTTGATATTCACCGAGGCGGCATTGAAGTTTTCAAACTCCAGTTCGCCCACGCCGCCGCCGTCGACCGTATAGGCCCACTGCGCGCCAAAGGCCCCAACATCGAAGTGCTTCGCGCCTTTCCCTACCTCTTCGTCAGGCGTAAACGCCACTTTAATGTCGCCGTGGGGAATAGGATTACCTTTCAGCACCGCCAGCGCGGTCATGATCTCCGCAACGCCGGCTTTATCGTCCGCGCCCAGCAATGTCTTACCATCGGTAGTAATCAGCGTCTGTCCCAGTAATTGATGCAGTACCGGGAACATCACGGGTGACAACACCTCATCGCCAATCCCTAATGCTATATCGCCGCCGCGATAATTCTCGACAATCTGCGGGTTAACGTTTTTACCGCTGAAATCCGGAGAGGTATCCACATGGGAGATAAAACCAATGGCGGGAATATCCCCCTCAACATTGGCCGGGAGCGTCGCCATCAACGTCCCTTTTTCACTTAATGTAATGTTAACCAGCCCCATCTCTTCGAGCTGCTGTTTGAGCAAACGTAGTAACTTCCACTGCCCCTCAGTGCTGGGAACCTGCCGAACACCCGACTTTGATTGGGTATCCAGCGATACGTAGTGTAAAAAACGCTCAAGTAGTTTATCCATGCAGTCACCCTCACTTTTCGTGACAACATTATTAATAAGCAAGAAAAGACAAATATTGCGTCAGGTCACTTTTATCCCTGCAAACAAGAATATTTCACTTTGACACGCTTTCTGACTATAAAGCTAAGTCAGTAATTCGCAACAAGGATTGGCGATTACAGTGGTTTGCCGTAGAATGACCGCCCTCATTAAGAGTGATTAAGGTGGTTAACCACAAACCCCGCAGCGGTCAGCCATCCGTTGCGTTTACATGGGACAGAGTAAGAAATTGAATAATCAACCGCGTTCGCTTTCACCGCTGGTGCTTTTGTCTGGAATTAGCAAAAGTTTCGATGGCAAAGAGGTCATTTCGCAACTGGATTTGACCATTAACAATGGCGAATTCCTCACGCTGCTTGGCCCTTCCGGCTGCGGTAAAACAACCGTTCTTCGCCTGATTGCCGGCCTGGAAACCGTTGATGCCGGGCATATCATGTTGGATAACCAGGATATCACCCACGTTCCCGCCGAAAATCGTTATGTAAATACCGTATTTCAAAGCTACGCTTTATTTCCGCATATGACGGTGTTTGAAAATGTCGCGTTTGGCTTACGAATGCAAAAAACGCCAGCCGCCGAGATAGCGCCCCGCGTGACCGATGCGCTGCGTATGGTGCAGCTTGAAGAGTTTGCACAACGTAAACCGCACCAGCTTTCTGGCGGACAGCAGCAGCGTGTGGCTATCGCTCGCGCGGTGGTGAATAAACCTCGCCTGTTATTACTGGATGAATCGCTCTCCGCGCTGGACTATAAATTGCGCAAACAAATGCAGAACGAGCTTAAAGCATTACAGCGTAAACTCGGTATCACGTTTGTTTTTGTCACTCACGATCAGGAAGAAGCGCTCACCATGTCCGATCGTATCGTGGTAATGCGTAATGGCGTGATTGAGCAAGACGGCACGCCGCGTGAAATCTATGAAGAGCCAAAAAACCTGTTTGTCGCCGGTTTTATCGGCGAAATTAACCGCTTTGACGCAACCGTCATTGAACGGCTTGATGAACAGCGCGTCCGCGCCAGCGTAGAAGGTCGGGAGTGCAATATATACGTCAATTTCGCTGTCGAACCAGGCCAAAAACTGAACGTCCTGCTGCGACCGGAAGATCTACGCGTCGAAGAGATCAACGATGATAACCACATCGAAGGGCTTATCGGCTACGTGCGCGAGCGCAATTATAAAGGTATGACGCTGGAGTCGGTGGTTGAACTGGAAAATGGCAAAATGGTGATGGTCAGCGAATTCTTCAACGAAGACGATCCTGACTTCGACCATTCACTTGACCAAAAAATGGCCATTAGTTGGGTAGAAAGCTGGGAGGTCGTACTGGCTGATGAAGAACACAAGTAAATTCCAGAATGTAGTGATTGTCACTATCGTCGGTTGGCTTGTGTTGTTTGTTTTTCTGCCCAACCTGATGATCATTGGCACCAGCTTTCTGACCCGTGACGACGCCAGTTTCGTCAAGATGGTCTTTACGCTGGATAACTACGCACGCCTGCTCGATCCGCTCTATTTTGAAGTGCTCCTGCACTCTCTGAATATGGCGCTGATCGCCACCCTCTCCTGCCTGGTGCTGGGCTATCCTTTTGCCTGGTTCCTGGCGAAGTTACCGGAAAAGATACGTCCGTTATTGCTGTTTTTGCTGATCGTTCCTTTCTGGACCAACTCACTGATCCGCATCTATGGGCTGAAAATATTCCTGAGCACTAAAGGCTATCTCAATGAATTCCTGCTGTGGCTGGGCGTGATTGATACACCGATTCGCATCATGTTCACCCCGAGCGCCGTTATTATCGGCCTGGTTTACATTTTGCTGCCGTTTATGGTCATGCCGCTCTACTCCAGCATTGAGAAGCTCGACAAACCACTACTGGAGGCCGCACGCGATCTCGGCGCCAGTAAAATGCAAACGTTCATCCGCATCATTATTCCATTAACCATGCCGGGCATTGTCGCCGGTTGCCTGCTCGTGATGCTACCGGCAATGGGCCTGTTCTACGTCTCCGATTTAATGGGTGGCGCGAAAAACCTGCTGATTGGTAACGTCATTAAGGTACAGTTCCTGAATATTCGCGACTGGCCGTTTGGCGCGGCGACCAGCATTACGCTGACCATTGTGATGGGACTCATGCTGTTGATTTACTGGCGGGCTTCCCGCTTGTTGAATAAGAAGGTGAGTGATATAAGCGATTAATTGCGCAACGCTAACAAATCCACGTGCATTCAGGCATGAAGTTTATTCAAGGGTAAACTTCATGCCTCCGACATAAAAAACGCATGAAAGCAGTTGCCGCCAGTATTGCAAATCTACAACATCATCCGCGCCAGGCCTTCTTTTATTTTTACCTGTAGCGACGCTATCACAGACAGTAATGCGTTTATACGCGAAGCTCTCAGGTTTTATACTGATTGCCAGTCTCTTTTAAATATTATATTACATCTGATGCGCCCGCAGTTGAGATAAAAAGGGTCGATTTAATCAATTATGTAGTCATTTTTACTCCAGTTTAAGTGAGATTATTATGCCGATTACTATAGGGAATGGTTTTTTAAAAAGCGAAATACTTATCAATCCCCCAGGGAATACGAAAGAAACATGTTGCAAAGTTTTATGGGAAAAAATTAAAGACCTCTTTTTTTCTACTGGCAAAGCAAAAGCGGACCGTTGTCTAAATGAGATGTTGTTTGCCGATTGCACCCCCACACGAGAGCGGCTTACAGAGATTTTTTTTGAGTTGAAGGCATTAGCCTGCGCATCGCAAAGAGATAGATTTCAGGTTCATAATCCTCATGAAAATGATGCCATCATGATTCTTCGTATCATGGATCAAAACGAAGAGAACGAATTGTTACGTATCACTCAAAATACCGATACCTTTAGCTGTGAAGTCATGGGGAAGGTCTATTTTTTAATGAAAGATCGCCCGGATATTTTAAAATCGCATCCACAAATGACGGCCATGATTAATAGAAGATATAGCGACATCGCAGATTACCCCCTCCCTTCGACATTATGTCTCAATCTTGCTGGCGCGCCGACATTATCGGTTTCATTAGACAACATAGAGGGGTATTTATATTCTGAATTGAGAAAAGGACATTTAGATGAGTGGAAAACGCAAGTAAAGGTAACCTACCTGGCAGCGAAAATTCAGTCTGGGATTGAAAAGACAACGCGCATTTTACAGCATGCGAATATATCCGAAAGTACTCAGCAAAACGCATTTTTAGAAACAATGGCGATGTGTGGATTAAAACAGCTTGAAATACCACCACCGCATACCCACATACCTATTGAAAAAATGGTAAAAGAGGTTTTACTGGCGGATAAGACGTTTCAGGCGTTCCTCGTAACGGATCCCAGCACCAGCCAAAGTATGTTAGCTGAGATAATCGAAGCCATCTCTGATAAGGTTTTTCACGCCATTTTTAGAATAGACCCCCAGGCTATACAAAAAATGGCGGAAGAACAGTTAACCACGCTACACGTTCGCTCAGAACAACAAAGCGGCTGCTTATGTTGTTTTTTATAAAATCAGACGACGCTTTCTCAGACGTCACGTTCAGGGTTTACTCACGTACTTCCTGTTTGCCTACAGAGTAACCTCTTGCCTGGCGCAATAATGCCGCATATGACCGGATCGGATGAGAATAGTCATTTAAATGGCCTTTTTTTCCCGCTCGTCTGGCAATTTGTTGTAAAATTCGCGGCTTCAAGCGGCAGCTTGCTTCTTCCTGGCTGCTGATAACCGCGAGACGTTTTGGAGAGATTTTGGAGAAGAGAAAAAATTGATCATTTTCAATACTCTAAAAGCCCCCCATCCTCTGAATAAGAAGGTGGAACTTGAATGATCGGTCGGCTGCTCCGTGGCGGTTTCATGACTGCCATCTATGCGTATCTGTATATTCCCATCATTATTCTGATCGTGAACTCCTTCAACAGTTCGCGGTTCGGCATTAACTGGCAGGGCTTTACCACTAAATGGTACGAACTCCTGGTCAATAACGACAGTCTGTTGCAGGCCGCTCAACATTCACTGACGATGGCGATTTTTTCAGCGACCTTCGCCACGTTGATTGGCTCGTTAACCGCGGTGGCGCTTTATCGCTACCGCTTTCGCGGGAAGCCATTCGTCAGCGGGATGCTGTTTGTGGTGATGATGTCGCCGGATATCGTGATGGCGATCTCCCTGCTGGTGCTGTTTATGTTACTCGGCATTCAACTGGGCTTTTGGTCGTTGCTGTTCTCGCACATCACCTTTAGCCTGCCGTTTGTGGTCGTCACGGTCTATTCGCGCCTGAAAGGCTTTGATGTCAGAATGCTGGAAGCCGCAAAAGACCTGGGGGCCAGTGAGGTAACGATTTTACGCAAAATCATTCTGCCGCTGGCGATGCCGGCGGTGGCGGCGGGCTGGTTGCTGAGCTTTACGTTGTCGATGGACGATGTAGTGGTCTCGTCGTTTGTCACCGGGCCGGGCTATGAAATTTTACCCTTAAAGATTTATTCCATGGTAAAAGTCGGCGTTTCACCAGAAGTGAACGCGCTGGCGACCGTTTTATTGGTGCTGTCTCTGGTAATGGTCATTGCCAGCCAGCTTATTGCTCGTGATAAAACCAAGGGCCGATAAGGCCCGTAATTCAGGGGACGTTAAATGAAAAAATGGTCACGCCACCTGCTCGCGGCGGGTGCCCTGGCGCTGGGTATGAGTGCCGCTCATGCCTCCGACAACGACACGCTCTATTTCTATAACTGGACTGAGTATGTACCGCCGGGCCTGCTGGAACAGTTCACTAAAGAGACAGGCATTAAGGTGATTTATTCGACCTACGAGTCGAACGAAACCATGTATGCCAAACTCAAAACCTATAAAGATGGCGCGTATGACCTGGTTGTTCCTTCTACATACTATGTCGACAAAATGCGCAAAGAAGGCATGATCCAGAAGATCGATAAGTCGAAATTAACCAATTTCCACAACCTCGATCCGGAAATGCTCAACAAACCGTTTGACCCCAACAACGATTATTCTGTTCCGTATATCTGGGGCGCAACGGCGATTGGCGTGAACAGCGATGCTATCGATCCAAAAACCATTACCAGCTGGGCTGACTTGTGGAAACCGGAATATAAAAACAGCCTGCTTTTAACCGACGATGCGCGAGAAGTTTTCCAGATGGCGCTGCGCAAGCTAGGTTATTCCGGTAACACTACCGATCCGAAAGAGATCGAAGCGGCATATGAAGAGTTGAAAAAACTGATGCCGAACGTAGCGGCCTTCAACTCCGATAATCCGGCGAATCCATATATGGAAGGGGAAGTCAACCTGGGTATGGTGTGGAACGGTTCGGCCTTCGTTGCTCGTCAGGCTGGCACGCCGCTGGAGGTCGTCTGGCCGAAGGAAGGCGGTATTTTCTGGATGGATAGCCTGGCTATTCCGGCGAATGCGAAGAATAAAGAGGGTGCACTGAAGCTAATCAACTTCCTGCTGCGTCCTGACGTCGCGAAAGAGGTGGCAGAAACCATCGGCTACCCTACCCCCAACCTGGCGGCGCGTAAGCTGTTAAGCCCGGAGGTCGCCAATGATAAGTCGCTCTATCCGGATGCGCAAACCATCAGCAAAGGCGAGTGGCAAAACGATGTCGGCGACGCCAGCGCCATTTATGAAGAATATTATCAGAAGCTAAAAGCAGGACGCTAATTCAGCTAAAGCGCCTGTCGGGCCTACAGATGAACGTAACGTGAAATGTAGGCCGGATAAGGCGTTACCGGGCAAACAGCACTACAGCCCTTTCAGGAATTTATCAACAAATTCCGGCACAACCTGGCTTGCCGGGCCGTAGTGCTTCTCTTCAAACTCGCTGCCGACCTGGCTTGGCTCAAGATTCAGTTCCACCGTATGTGCGCCGTGCAGTTTTGCTTCATGCACAAACCCCGCAGCCGGATAGACATGACCGGATGTGCCAATGGCGATAAAAATATCCGCCATCGACAGCGCCATATAAATTTCATCCATGCCAAGCGGCATCTCGCCAAACCACACCACGTGCGGACGTAGCGGCGCCGGGAACTGACAGCAGTGACATTTATCTTCCGGCATCACATCGCCGTTCCATTCCAGAATCTGGCCGCTTTGCGAACAGCGCACCTTCAACAGCTCGCCATGCATATGAATGATGTTGCGATTGCCCGCGCGTTCATGCAAATTGTCGATGTTTTGCGTCACCAGCAAAAAGCGATCGCCAAGCGCTTCTTCAAGCTTCGCTAACGCCAGATGCGCCGCATTGGGTTGTATTTCCGGCTGTTGAAGCTGCTGACGGCGGGCATTATAAAATGTCTGCACCAGTCCCGGATTACGGGCGAATCCTTCCGGCGTGGCCACATCTTCAACCCGATGCTCTTCCCAAAGGCCATCCGCCGCGCGAAACGTACGAATACCAGACTCTGCAGAAATTCCTGCACCTGTAAGGACTAATACTCTTGGGTTTTCCATCATTTCCGGCACCACTCTGTCTCTGAAAAAGATCCGCTGGCGCAGACGTTCACGCAACAGACGTTTATTTTTACGAAAGCGGCTTAATCGATGAAACCGACGCGACTGCATAACAACCTCTTTTTTTGATTAGTCGGTAAGATGTAAAAAAGCAGCACCGCGCATCCCACCTGCATCCCCATGCCGCGCACGCTCAATGCGCGGCGCGCGGGCAACAGGGAGGAGATGGCGCGGCAGTCTTTCCGCCAGTTGCGTTGTTATTGCCGTAAAGTTCGATAGTCCGCCGCCGATCACCAATAAATCGGGATCGACAATCGTCAGTATATTCCCCAGACAAACCGCCAGTAAATCCAGATAGCGCTCAACATGCGCGTGCGCCTGCTTATCACCCTGCTCCCACAACGCGATAATCTCCGGCGCCTGCAGCGATTGATCATAATAATGCTGATATAGCCACGCAAACCCGCGCCCGGACAGATAATTCTCAATGCAGCCCATCTGGCCGCATCCACAACGGCGGAGAGGAAAATCAAACCCCATCAACGTTAGCGCGTCAACCGGCAAACGCATATGACCAAACTCGCCGGTGATATAGCTCTGACCAGTAATCGGCTTCCCGTTTAGCACCAGACCGCCGCCGACGCCGGTGCCGAGGATAAGCCCCATAACCAAAGGGTATTGCGTGAATTCATCATCCCAGGCTTCGGACAAGGCAAAACAGTTAGCGTCATTGTCCAGACGCACATCGCGATCCAGTCGGGCGCTGAGATCGGCGCGCAACGGCTTACCGCTGGCTGCCGGGACATTCGCGGCGTACAGCGTGCCGTCTTCGGTTTCCGGCATACCGGGTATGCCAATCCCTACCGACCCTTTTACGCCAAATCGCTGGTCGGCTTCCGCGACCAGCTCGCACACGGCGTCTAAAAAGGCGCTATAGCTGGTATGGGGCGTGGGAACCCGTTTTTCCCACTGCAGCCGCCGCGTTGAGTCAAATACGCCTAACGCAATCTTTGTTCCGCCAATGTCAAACCCGTAATACATCACCGCTCCTTGTTTTTATATTCCGCGATTACTGGCCGCTCAATACTCGCGCAGGGTCAATGTTGCTCGCCCGCCGCGCCGGATACCAGCTCGCAAGTAAGCTTAACAACAACGCCGTGACCAGTACGTAAACAACGTCCAGCCAATGTAATTCGGATGGCAGGAAGTCGATAAAATAGATATCGCCGGACAAAAACTGATGCCCGATCGCCTTTTCAATCCCATTAATAATGGCGGTAAGCTGAAGCGAAACGACAACGCCGATCGCCACGCCAATCAAGCTGCCCAGCAAGCCCGCCAGTAGTCCGTACCAGACGAAAATGGCACGAATCAAACCATCTTTCGCCCCCAGCGTTCTTAATACCGCAATGTCGCCGCTTTTGTCTTTTACCGCCATCACTAAGGTGGAAACGATATTAAAACAGGCCACGCCGATCACCAGAATCATCGCCAGATACATAATGGCGCGAATCATCTGTATATCGCGATACATATAGCCGTAGGTGCCGATCCAGCTCTTAATGTAGACATAGCTGTTAGTCACTTCACCCGCGTCACGCACCAGTTTGTTCGCATTAAACACGTCGTGGACTTTAAGCGCGATACCGGAAACGCTGGACCCCATATCCAGATACTGCTGCGCATCCTCAAGCGGGATCATGGCGAAGCTGTGATCGAGCTGGCCGCTCAGTTGCAGAATCCCGATGACATGCAAACGCACGCGTTTGGGCTGGAGCAGCTTATGGTCGGCATTCGCATTGGGGATCATGATGGACACCCAGTCGCCCTGTTTCACGTTCAGCGCATCGGCGACGCCTTTGCCGATAATGATCTGCTGTTCGCCCGCTTTGAAATGATCCCAGGCGTGATTTTGCACAAATGACGGTAACGCGCTAAGCTGCTGCTCTTGCTTAGGGTCGACGCCTTTAACCTGAATGGCGCGCAAATTCGCCCCGCTCTCTACCAGGCCGGTAAAATTGATATACGGCGCGGCGGCGGCAATGCCCGGCACCTTCTGCACTTTTGCCAGCGCTTCACGCCAGTTGGTCCACGGCTGATTGACCGCTTCAATCTCCCCGTGCGGAACCACCGCCAGAATACGGTTATTCAACTCGCGTTCGAAACCGTTCATCGCGCTTAAACCGACAATCAATACCGCCACGCCCAGCGCGATACCGATGGTAGAAATGACGGAAATGAGCGAAACCATACCGCCGCGCCGCCGTCCACGGCTGAAACGCAAGCCAATTAACAATGATAAAGGCGACGCCATTACTCAGCCCCCATCAGGCTCAGTTCCGCCGTCAGGCGGCCATCGCGCATCTCAAGCTGGCGGCTCATACGTTTCGCCAGTTGCAAATCGTGAGTCACAACCAGAAACGCGGTTCCCTGCAGACGATTTAACTCGCCCAGAAGCTCAAAAATACTGTCGGCATTACGCGCATCCAGATTACCGGTCGGCTCATCCGCCAGTACCAGACGCGGGTTATTCACCAACGCGCGCGCTATCGCGACACGCTGGCGCTCACCGCCGGAAAGTTCCGAAGGTCGATGGGTTGCGCGATGCTCCAGCCCTACAGCATGCAACATTTCTCGCGCCCGAGCGTCAATCTCCGCCGGTTTCTTTTTGCCAATCAATAATGGCATCGCCACGTTTTCCAGCGCCGTAAAATCCGGCAGGAGATGATGAAACTGATAGATAAACCCCAGTTTCTGGTTACGTAATTCCGCTTTTGCCGCAGAAGAGAGTTTGCTCATCGGCTGGCCGCTAAAAATCACATCGCCGGAGGTAGGCGTATCCAGCCCGCCTAACAGATGCAGCAACGTACTTTTACCCGAACCGGAACTGCCGACGATCGCCATCATTTCGCCTTCGCCGATACTGAAGCTGACATCGTGCAACACGTCGGTTTGTACGGTGCCTTCCTGATAGCGTTTGCACAGGTTGTCGCATTGCAACAGGATCTTATTCATAACGTAAAGCCTCAGCGGGTTGAGTGGCGGCAGCGCGCCAGGAAGGATAAAGCGTAGAAAGCAGCGCGATGGCCATTGCCACCAGCGCGATAACGATCACCTGTAACGGCTCTATCGCCACGGGCAACGCAGCGCCATCCAGAAACGCGCCGATGATCGGCATCAGGTTATTCAGTTGGCTGGCAAGCAATGCGCCCAGCGCGGCGCCCAACAGCGCGCCGATAATCCCGGCGCTGGCGCCCTGCACCATAAAGACCATCATAATTTGTCGCGGCGTCAGCCCTTGAGTTTGTAAAATCGCCACTTCGCCCTGCTTCTCCATGACCATCAGACCCAACGAAGTAATAATGTTAAAAGCCGCGACCGCCACGATGAGGCTCAGCAACAATCCCATCATGTTCTTTTCCATGCGCACAGCCTGGAACAACTCGCCTTTACGTTCGCGCCAGTCCTGCCACTTAGTGCCTTGCGGCAGCGTCTGTTGGCTGAGGGTATCGACTTGCAGAGGTTCATCCAGCCACAGACGCCAGCCGGTAATATTGCCTGCCGGATAGCGCATTAAACGCGACGCGTCCTGAATATTGACCAGCATTTCATAGCCATCGACCTCGCTATTGGCGGCAAATGTGCCAATCACCGTAAACAGACGCTGGCTGGGCAGACGTCCCATTGGCGTAAACTGGCTGGCAGATGGCACCATTAGCCGAATCTGATCGCCGCGGTTGACCCCTAACTGTCCGGCGAGCTGCTCGCCGAGGATGACATTATACTTACCCGGCTGTAATTCGCTTTGCTTCACATTGACCAGATACGGCGTTAACGGATCTTTTTGCGCCGGATCGATACCCAACATCACGCCAACCGCAACGCTACGCGCGCTTTGCAGTACGACATCGCCCGTCGTCAGCGGCGCAATACGGTTAACGCCTTGCAGATTCACCGCTTTTTCCGGCATCTGATTCGGGTTAAGAGAACCATGTTCAGCAGAGAGGATGGCCTGAGGCATCAAACCAAGAATGTTATTTTGCAGTTCGCGCTCAAAACCGTTCATCACCGACAATACCGTGACCAGCGCCATCACCCCCAGGGTAATGCCGATAGTGGAAAGCCAGGAAACGAAGCGACCGAAGCGATCTGCTGCACGCCCGCGCATGTAACGCAGGCCGATGAATAGAGCGACAGGTTGATACATGTAATCCGTCTGGTTGCTGTTAGCAAAGTCCCGAGTATATAAGCGAAAGCGGAATGCGTAAATGTCTGAACCGTAAGAGTTCGTCAGCGTTATTCTGAAAAAGGCCGACAAATCAAGTCACTTACATGTTCATACTTTACCTGTTCGGCGTGTTATCCGGCGGATTCAATTTGCTAATAAACAACGATCGCGGATAATAAAGAACATTGCTTATCAGTCATATGCCCCTGAATACCTGAGTCCTTCATGCTGTCCTGGCGTGCAGCCAACCATGAAGCAGCCTGAAGGGTGACGCGTAGAGTGCGGCGTAAAACAAAAAGAGATACTGACAACCGTTATGCCTGAAAAACAACGTTACACGCTGCCGACAAAAGCGGGCGATCAGCGCCAGTTGGGCGAACTTACCGGCGCCGCCTGCGCTACGCTGGTGGCGGAGATAGCTGAACGCCATGCCGGTCCGGTGGTACTCATAGCGCCTGACATGCAAAATGCTCTGCGATTGCATGATGAAATCCGCCAGTTTACCGATCAGATGGTGATGAACCTGGCGGACTGGGAAACGCTACCGTATGACAGCTTCTCCCCGCATCAGGAAATTATCTCTTCGCGCCTGTCCACGCTCTACCAGTTGCCGTCGATGCAGCGCGGCGTCTTGATTGTACCGGTAAACACCCTGATGCAGCGCGTTTGTCCGCATAGCTATCTGCATGGTCATGCGCTGGTGATGAAAAAAGGCCAGCGGCTGTCCCGCGACGCTCTGCGCGCGCAGCTTGACAGCGCCGGTTATCGGCATGTCGATCAGGTGATGGAGCATGGCGAATACGCGACGCGCGGCGCGCTGTTGGATCTCTTTCCGATGGGCAGCGAACAACCTTATCGCCTCGACTTTTTTGATGATGAAATCGACAGCCTGCGTCTGTTTGACGCGGATACCCAACGTACGCTGGAGGAGGTCGAGGCCATCAATTTGTTGCCCGCGCACGAATTTCCTACCGACAAAGCCGCTATTGAGCTTTTCCGTAGCCAGTGGCGCGATACCTTTGAGGTAAAACGCGACGCCGAGCACATCTATCAGCAGGTTAGCAAAGGCACCCTGCCCGCCGGGATCGAATACTGGCAGCCGCTCTTTTTCAGCGAACCGTTACCGCCATTATTTAGCTACTTCCCCGCCAATACTCTGGTGGTGAATACCGGCTCGCTGGAAACCAGCGCCGAACGCTTTCAGGCCGATACGCTGGCGCGTTTTGAAAATCGCGGCGTCGATCCTATGCGCCCGCTTTTGCCGCCGGAAGCCCTCTGGCTACGGGTAGATGAGCTCTTTTCCGAGCTTAAACGCTGGCCTCGCCTCCAGCTTAAAACCGACCATCTGCTGGAAAAAGCCGCCAATACCAATCTCGGTTTCCAGAAATTACCGGATTTGGCTATCCAGGCACAGCAGAAAGCGCCGCTGGACGCGCTGCGTAAGTTCCTCGAATCTTTCAGCGGTCCGGTGATTTTTTCGGTAGAAAGCGAAGGACGCCGCGAAGCACTGGGGGAGCTCCTGGCCCGCATAAAAATCGCGCCGAAGCGGATATTACGCCTGGACGAGGCGCAGGATGCGGGACGCTATCTGATGATTGGCGCCGCAGAACATGGCTTTATCGACACCCAACGCAATCTGGCGCTGATTTGTGAAAGCGATCTCCTGGGTGAACGGGTCGCGCGTCGCCGCCTGGATTCCCGTCGTACGATCAACCCGGATACGTTGATTCGTAACCTGGCGGAGCTCCACGTCGGTCAACCGGTAGTGCATCTGGAGCACGGCGTCGGACGCTATGCCGGCATGACCACGCTGGAGGCTGGCGGCATCAAGGGTGAGTATCTGATGCTCACCTACGCCAATGACGCCAAACTGTATGTGCCGGTTTCCTCATTGCATCTGATTAGCCGCTATGCCGGCGGCGCGGAAGAAAGTGCGCCGCTGCATAAACTGGGCGGCGACGCCTGGTCGCGCGCCCGGCAGAAAGCGGCGGAAAAAGTGCGCGATGTCGCAGCGGAACTGTTGGATATTTATGCGCAACGGGCGGCAAAAGAGGGTTTTGCCTTTAAGCATGATCGTGAGCAGTATCAGTTATTCTGCGACAGCTTCCCGTTTGAAACGACGCCCGATCAGGCACAGGCGATTAACGCCGTATTGAGCGATATGTGCCAACCGCTGGCGATGGACAGGCTGGTGTGCGGCGACGTCGGCTTCGGCAAAACCGAAGTGGCGATGCGCGCCGCGTTCCTGGCAGTGGAAAACCATAAACAAGTAGCGGTACTGGTGCCGACCACGCTGCTGGCGCAGCAACACTATGATAACTTCCGCGACCGTTTCGCCAACTGGCCGGTACGCATTGAGATGCTGTCCCGCTTTCGCAGCGCCAAAGAGCAGACACAAATCCTGGCGGAAGCCGCCGAGGGTAAGATCGATATTCTGATCGGTACGCATAAACTGCTACAAAGCGATGTGAAGCTGCGCGACCTCGGCCTGCTGATTGTCGATGAAGAGCACCGTTTCGGCGTGCGCCACAAAGAGCGAATTAAGGCGATGCGCGCCGATGTCGATATTCTGACGCTCACGGCGACGCCGATCCCGCGGACGCTGAATATGGCGATGAGCGGTATGCGCGATCTCTCCATTATCGCCACCCCCCCTGCCCGTCGTCTGGCGGTAAAAACCTTTGTCCGCGAGTATGATAGCCTGGTAGTAAGGGAAGCGATTCTGCGTGAAATCCTGCGCGGCGGTCAGGTTTACTATTTGTACAATGACGTCGAAAATATTCAGAAAGCCGCAGAGCGGCTGGCGGAACTGGTGCCGGAAGCGCGAATCGCTATAGGCCACGGGCAGATGCGCGAACGTGAGCTGGAACGGGTCATGAACGATTTCCACCATCAACGTTTTAACGTGCTGGTGTGTACTACCATTATCGAAACGGGGATTGATATCCCCACCGCGAACACGATCATCATTGAACGCGCGGATCATTTCGGCCTCGCGCAGTTGCACCAGCTGCGTGGCCGCGTTGGGCGCTCGCACCACCAGGCCTACGCCTGGCTGTTGACGCCACATCCTAAGGCCATGACCACCGATGCGCAAAAACGGCTGGAGGCGATTGCGTCGCTGGAGGATTTAGGCGCCGGGTTTGCGCTGGCGACCCACGATCTGGAGATCCGCGGCGCGGGCGAACTGCTTGGCGAAGAGCAAAGCGGCTCAATGGAAACCATTGGCTTCTCACTCTACATGGAACTGCTGGAAAACGCCGTCGATGCGCTGAAAGCAGGTCGCGAACCCTCGCTGGAAGATCTCACCAGTCAGCAAACGGAAGTCGAGCTGCGAATGCCGTCGTTACTGCCGGATGATTTTATTCCGGATGTTAATACCCGGCTGTCATTCTATAAACGCATTGCCAGCGCGAAGAACGAAAACGAGCTGGAAGAGATCAAAGTGGAATTGATCGATCGCTTCGGCCTGCTGCCCGATCCGGCGCGTAATCTGCTGGATATCGCCCGCCTGCGCCAACAGGCGCAAAAGCTCGGCATCCGAAAACTGGAGGGTAACGAGAAAGGCGGAACGATTGAGTTCGCCGAGAAAAACCACGTTGACCCCGCCTGGCTTATCGGGTTGCTGCAAAAACAGCCGCAGCATTTCCGTCTGGATGGCCCGACGCGCCTCAAGTTTATTCAGGATTTAAGCGAACGTAAAACGCGTATAGACTGGGTACGCCAGTTCATGCAGCAACTGGAAGAAAACGCTATTGCATAAGCGTCAGGCCGGGCGTCATTACTCTGCGTCCGGCCTAATCTTTACAAATTCTTTGCACTTCCCTGCAGTTCCAGACACAGCCAGCCGCCATAATTCTTATTTCCTCTTTTATAAAAATAACCACATAATAATCATGGGTTTATTATAATGTTCAACAATACGCGACTCTCTCGCTGGTGGGCGTTGTTTGCGCTTACCGCGACCATCATGCTTGCCCTTCCCGCGCAGGCGAATACGTGGCCTCTTCCGCCCCCCGGCAGTCGACTGGTGGGAGAAAATAAATTCCATGTCGTTGAAGACGACGGCGGCTCGCTGGAGGCGATCGCCAAAAAATATAACGTGGGCTTTTTAGCCCTGTTACAGGCCAACCCTGGCATTGATCCTTACGTGCCACGCGCAGGCAGCGTGCTGACGATTCCGCTGCAAACGCTGCTACCGGACGCGCCACGTGAAGGTATCGTCATTAACCTCGCGGAATTACGGCTTTACTATTATCAACCGGGGAAAAATACGGTCACGGTCTACCCTATCGGGATTGGCCAACTGGGCGGCGATACCCTGACGCCAACGATGGTGACGACCATTTCGGATAAACGCGCCAATCCAACCTGGACGCCGACCGCCAATATTCGCGCCCGTTATAAAGCGCAAGGCATCGATCTCCCCGCCGTGGTGCCTGCCGGTCCCGATAACCCAATGGGGCATCACGCGATTCGTTTAGCGGCCTACGGCGGCGTCTATCTGTTACATGGCACGAATGCCGATTTTGGCATTGGTATGCGCGTCAGTTCCGGCTGTATCCGTCTGCGCGACGGTGATATAGAGACATTGTTCCGTCAGGTCACGCCGGGAACCAAAGTGAATATTATCAATACGCCGATTAAAGCCTCGGTGGAGCCAGGCGGCGTGCGACTGGTGGAAGTTCATCAGCCGCTGTCTAAAAATATAGGCGACGATCCGCAGGTGCTGCCGATTGTGCTGAATGGCCCGATGCAGGCCTTTAAGGACGCGCCGCAGACCGACGCCGCGGTGATGGAACATGTTATGGAAGTGCGCTCCGGAATGCCGGTGGATGTAACCCGTCAATCAGAGGCGAAACCGCAGTCGCTGTAAGCGTGAATAGCTGACTGACAAAAAAGCCTCGCGATGCATCGCGAGGCTTTCTCTTTTTATTGTGGCAATCGCAGCGGCATTAATGAGGGTTAATGCTTACTTATAGATTACCGCCGTACCGTGGAGGGTATTCGGGCCGGTAACAGAGGTAATACGGAAAGACTTCGCCCCCATCTCCTGCGCTTTTTGCGCCAGCTGATCTTCCAGCGAGCCCAGATTCGTGCCGCCATTCGCGGAAATGGTGCCAAACTTCTGTTGACCTTCTGGCGTTGCCTGAACTTCAACGGCGGCGAAGCTGGCGAATGAGAGCGAACTCAGTACCGCAGCAGCGATGAGGGTTTTTACGTTTTTCATAATGATGACCTTTAGCAGATGAATGGGTGTCGTAAGCATTAACTTAACGATCGATAAATTAATCATAGATGTGATCTACATCACACGTCAACTTCTTTTTATAATGATTGTTATATAATTTATAAAGATGTTATTTTTCATGTGAATAGAATTGATTTATTTTTCTAATGAATACTCTGGAGCCAGAAGTGGTTTGTTTTTATAATAGAGAGACCGCTCTTTAAACAGGTACAACGGCATCATGACAACGGATACCACGAGTTGCGCGAAGAAAAGCCGTGGCCGACCAAAAGTGTTCGACAGGGAAGCTGCGCTTGATAAGGCCATGACTCTCTTCTGGCAGCACGGCTATGAAGCAACTTCGCTTGCCGATCTCGTAGAGGCTACCGGGGCGAAAGCGCCTACTCTCTATGCGGAATTCACTAACAAAGAAGGATTATTTCGCGCTGTCCTGGATCGCTACATCACTCGCTTTGCCTCAAAGCACGAAGCCCAGCTCTTTTGTGAAGAGAAAAGCGTGGAATCGGCGCTGGAAGATTACTTCACAGAAATTGCCGCCTGCTTTACCAGTACGGACACGCCGGCTGGCTGCTTTATGATTAATACGTCCGCCACCCTGGCCGCCTCCTCGCGCGATATCGCCCGCACGGTAAAATCACGCCACGCCATGCAGGAACAGACGCTCATCCAGTTTCTGCGCCAACGTCAGGAGCGCGGTGAAATTCCGGCGCACTGTAACCCGCAGGCGCTCGCAGAATATATAAACTGTATTTTACAGGGAATGTCGATCAGCGCCCGTGAAGGTGCCACCTTCGAACAACTGATGCAAATTACGCGTACGACTCTGCGCATCTGGCCTGAACTGCTCAAGTCCTGAACGACGCGGCTTCGGATAAAAAAAAGCCCCTCAGCCTGAGCGAATGAGGGGCTAACTTGCAGAGTACAGCTTTTTTATGCTTTGTTATTCAGAACCAGTTGGCCATTGCCGTCGAGGGGAATTTGCGTTCCGGGGTCTTTATCCATGCGGATTTTGCCCTGCTGATCGCCAATTTTGTAGGTCACGTCGTAGCCAAGCATCTTTTCAGATTTGTCATACACCGTCTTACAGCGTTGCTGCGTGGTAGTGTAAGTATCACTTTCCTGCATTGACCCCTGGATTTGATTGCCAGCATAACCGCCGCCCAGCGCCCCGACGACCGTCGCCACATCTTTACCACGACCGCCGCCAAATTGATGTCCAATCACGCCGCCTGCTACTGCGCCAAGCACCGAGCCGGCAATACGGTTTTCGTCCTGAACCGGTCTGCGATGCGTGACCGTGACATTACGGCACTCCTGACGCGGCGTTTTTACCGTCTCTTTAATCGGTTTAGCCGATATCACCTGCGCATACTGCGGACCACGATCAAATACGTTGAGACTGGCCACTGCCGCCACACCCAGCGCAGCCGCTACGCCAATCCCTATACCCGCCAACATTGATTTATTCACGGGAGTTCCTCCTTCGTTGCTATTGGTAACAATTTTGCAACCAGTATGCGAACAAAGCCAATCGGAATGAGGATGAAAAATGCGGGATGAGGCGGTAAAGCTGAAGGATTCGGACAACTCCGAAGCAAGAGATGGAGAAGCGCTCACCGGCGCGAGCAGCCGGTGAGGCGCAGAGAAATTAATGCAGTTTCAGGCGCGGACGAATGACGCGGTTAATACTGCCCACCAGCATCATCAGGCCGGTTTTAAAGTATCCATGCAGCGCTATCTGGTGCATACGGTATAGCGAGATATACACGAAGCGGGCGATACGTCCTTCAATCATCATTGAACCGCGGGTCAGGTTCCCCATCAGACTACCCACGGTAGAGAAGTTGGACAGAGAGACCAGCGATCCATGATCTTTATACTGGTAAGCTTTCAGCGGTTTGCCATTCATCTGCGCCAGAATGTTATTCATCGCGCAGGTAGCCATCTGATGCGCCGCCTGAGCGCGAGGCGGCACAAAACCTCCCTCCGGACGTGCGCAGGAAGCGCAGTCGCCAATCGCATAAATATCAGGATCGCGCGTGGTTTGCAGCGTCGGTTCCACCACCAGTTGGTTAATGCGGTTCGTTTCCAGACCACCAATCTCTTTCATAAAATCTGGCGCTTTGATACCCGCCGCCCACACCATCAGATCGGCCTGAATATATTCACCTTCTTTCGTATGCAGACCGCCTTCGTCGGCGCTGGTGACCATAGTTTGCGTCAGCACGCGAACGCCCAGTTTGGTCAATTCATTATGCGCGGCGCTGGAGATACGCGGCGGCAACGCAGGCAGAATACGCTCGCCAGCCTCAACCAACGTCACGTTCAGCGCGTCGTTGGTCAGCCCCTTATAACCATAGCTATGCAGCTGTTTTACCGCATTATGCAGTTCAGCCGACAGCTCAACCCCCGTCGCACCGCCGCCAACGATGGCGATATTGACCTTACCGTTCGCGCCCAGGTTAGCCGAATACTTGAGGAACAGGTTCAGCATCTCCTGGTGAAAACGGCGCGCCTGATGCGGATTATCGAGGAAGATACAGTGCTCTTTCACGCCCGGCGTGTTGAAATCATTAGAGGTGCTGCCCAGCGCCATCACCAGCGTGTCATACGCGATTTTGCGCTCCGGCACCAGCAGTTCGCCCTTTTCATCACGCAACTCGGCAATAGTGATGGTTTTCGCTTCGCGATCGATATCCATCACCGACCCCAGCTGGAACTGGAAACCATGATTGCGCGCATGGGCCAGATAGCTCAGCGCATCCACGCCTTCGTCCAGAGAGCCAGTCGCCACTTCGTGCAGCAATGGTTTCCACAGATGGCTGTGATTTCTGTCTACCAGCGTGATTTTCGCTTTTTTCTTGCGCCCCAGTTTATGGCCTAACTGCGTTGCCATTTCCAGCCCGCCAGCGCCGCCGCCGACAATCACGATCTTTTTTAATGGTGTAGTCAACGTGACCCCCTTAAATTTATTAACCAATTGTTAATTAAAAGTTATTAGTATAGCCTTTAATTAACAACAAGTTACGTTAATGAGAATAAGCTTCTGATATGAGAATAGCATGAACGGTGCATTGGTCATACCAAAATTGATGTGCATCAAGTTTTCATGCTGAAAAGATAGACAGTTTGCGAGAATTGAGCATAAAAAAACCAGCCGCAAGGCTGGTTATCCGGTCACTGATAACGCCATATTGCCGGGGGCGTTACCCCAGCGTTTTAAACGCTTTGATACGTTGCAAGTGCGGCGAAATATTTTTGAATTTGTGAGTCTGTTCCTCATCCCACACAATTTCATAATACGGGTGAAGCGCTTGCGCTGAGCGTTGGCTGTCCAGCGCTTCGTCATGACGCGAGAGGATCACCAGACAACGATCGCGATTTTTTTCGCGAAAGTTGGTCACGCACTTTGTAGCGATGTCCGCATATTCTTCCGGGCGATCGATTTTCCCCTCCATGTTTTCATAGGGGAACAGGTTCGGGTTAAAAACCACCTGACGGATATCGCACAAAAAGCCAATCCGCTCCGCCCAGTAACCGCCCAGCCCCACGCCACAGATTAAAGGGCGCTCGTCCACATTCAACTGCAACATTTTGTCCACTTCTTTCAGCAGATGCTGCATATCGTGCTTAGGATGCCGCGTACTGTAGCTTACCAGCCGAACATCCGGGTCGATAAACTGTAATTGCAACACTTTTTCATGGTTGCCCGGACTATTTGAATCAAAACCGTGTAAATAAATAATCATCTGGCACCCTCACGAAAACTCGAGTTAATGACCTGCTTTTTCTTCCTGCCAGCGTTCATGTAACTGGTTGAGCTGGGCGCTGGCTGTTTTCCAGCGTGCTGAGTCCATGAGCTCCCGGCGTGAAAATGAACCTTTATGATACAAACGTGTAACACGTTCTGCTTTGATCGGCGACAGATTATCCAACACGCTGACTGCGCCTTTACGATTATTGCAGACCAGAATCATATCGCAACCCGCATCCAGCGACGCCTGAGCGCGCTCAGCATAGCTGCCCATAATCGCCGCGCCCTCCATCGACAGATCGTCGGAGAAAATGACGCCGTCAAAGCCTAACTCCTGACGCAGCACCGTTTTCAGCCAGTACGGCGAACCGCTTGCCGGACGCGGATCGATAGCGCGGTAGATCACGTGGGCAGGCATAATCGCATCCAGTTTATTCTCGCTAATCAGCGTGCGGAACACCGACATATCTTTACCACGAATGTCCGTTTCAGGACGTGGATCGCACGGCGTCTCTTTGTGGGAGTCCGCCGTGACCGCGCCGTGGCCGGGGAAATGCTTACCGGTCGTTTTCATCCCGGCGTCATGCATGCCGTCAATAAAGCGCGTTGCCATTGCCAACGCTTTTGCGGGATCGGCATGATAGGAGCGCTCGCCAATTGCCGCGCTGATATGCCCGACGTCCAGCACTGGCGCAAAACTGATATCAATATCCATCGCGATCATTTCGCTGGCCATCAGCCACCCTGCCTCCTGCGCCAGTCGTCCCCCCTCTTCCAGCCCATGTAGCGCAAAAAAAGATTGCGCCGCAGGCAGGCGGGTAAACCCTTCACGGAAACGCTGTACGCGCCCGCCTTCCTGATCGACGGCCACCACCAGATGGTTACGCGATGCCGCCCGAATCTGGCGCACTAATTCGCGCAGCTGTTCCGGGTCATGGTAATTACGCGTGAACAGAATAAGCCCGCCAACCAGCGGATGCGCCAGTATCTCGCGCTCCTCCGCATCCAGCTCACATCCTTCGACATTCAACATTACTGGGCCCACACTGTTCTCCTTATCCTTTCATACGTAGCTGGCGCCAGGTTTCATCGGCCAGCCTGATAAATTGTTGCTCGCCGGTTTGTCGCCAGCGGTATTCGAACCACCCTGCTTTTAGCATAATGACCCAGGGGTGCCATAATCGTATCTGTCGCCATAGCTGCCGGGCGTCGATTCGCGCGCGCGCTGCATAAGCGTCTGCCAGTTGTCGGTGCTGGCGTTCATCCTCAACCCATACTGCCGCCAGCTCCAACGCAATATCGCCGTCGCCGGCATACTCCCAGTCAATCAGTCTCAACCCGGCGGACGTTAATACTATATTGTCGCCATGGACATCCATATGCAAAGGCGCGAGCCGCAGCGGGCGAGGTTCACCGTTTTTTTGCAACTGTTTGAGCCGCCGCAACCAAAACGGCGTACGCCTTGCCGGATCGCAACACGACCAGTACTGCGCCAATAGTGGCGATAGCGCGATACGCCAGCCAAAACGCGGCTGTTGATGCAAATGATACAGTAAGGCCGCCAGTTCGTCGGCATCTGGCAGAGCGGAATTTACTACACCATGCAGATATTCTACCGCCATCCAGCCCGGCGTATAAAAAAGCGCTCGCGGCGCCAGACTGGCCGGCAATTGGGATAAGGCGCGGTGATGACGTAAAAAATGGGCTGGTGGAGCGTCGGGGTCGTGATGACGGCGCAGCACGATACGGTGAGTATCGTGAGCAATAATACAGCTCCCGCCGCTTAGCCCCTGCGATGCGGCGACGGCGGGACGATACTGGGGAAAATAGCGCGACAGGATCTCGTCGCGCGTTAAGGGATTATTGTTGTTGGACCGCACCTTTACCTGACCAGATTATCTCGCCAGTTTGCACCAGCATTAACTGCATCTGTAATGCAGGCGCGTTAACGTTACCGGATGCGCTGGAGTAAAGTACATATTGCGCCCCGACATTGCGCGCAATGCCAATAGCTTTACTGCGCGTTCCCAGACTATCCTGCGGAGACAACCCTAACTGCTGTTTTGCCATCGCGAGTTGCTGTACGGAGACCAGCGTAAATTTACCGTTGTTTGCCAGCGCATTACGTAACGTTTCCGTTGCCTCGTTCGCATTTAACGACCCATTCGTCCGGTTATTCACGCTGTCGACAAGCAATACGCTTCCGGCCGTCACGCCATCAGCCTGCAACATTTTGCTGACCAGCGGTTGCATCGCGCCGTTCCAGTCATAGTGGCGCACCTTAGGCGCTGGCTGGCCCGTTTGATCTTCATGTTCGATCGGCCCCGGTTGCTGTGGAATGGTTGGCACAGACGGCACAACAGGAGGCTGTGGTGGCTGCGCGGGTTGTTCTGGCGCTGGTTTTACCTCTTCAACTGGCGCAGGTTGACGTTGCGCCATACACCCGGAGAGAAATATCGCCAGCGCAGCAATGGCAGCGTAGCGATGCATTTTTGTCATCAAAATTCACTCCTCACAAATAAAGATAAAGCCTGACCTTATGCGCCCCCAGATAATTGGCGCTGCCAAATAGCGTTACCGACGAACGCGCGGGTATGGTTACGCTACGCGGCGCCTCCAGCGGATGCATCTCCAGCCCCCGCGCGTCATACCAGTAAAACCGATAATGAACGGTTATGGGCTCTTGCCTTTCGTTATAGACGCGGGAAGAGGCTGATGGCTGGATATCAGACGCCGTCAGTTCAGGCGGCTCTGCGGTGACGCCCGCCGCCAGAACCGTGGACTCCATCACCAGCGACTGCGCGTCGCTTACCGGAATTTCAGGGTGTGACCGGCAGCCGGTAAGCAGCAGCAAGCCCAGAGAAACCGCGATGCATCCTTTGATCATACTTACAAGCCTTTATGCGCCAGCATCGGGCCTAGCGGGCGGCCGCCCAGTAGGTGCATATGGATATGATAAACCTCCTGGCCCCCATGACGGTTGGTATTCATGATTAAACGATACCCATCTTCGGCAATGCCTTCTTGTTCGGCGATTTTCGCCGCCACGGTGATCATCCGACCTAACGCCTGTTCATGTTCCGCCGTCACGTCATTGACGGTTGGGATCAGGATATTGGGAATAATCAAGATATGCGTCGGCGCCTGCGGTGAAATATCACGAAAGGCGGTGACCAGCTCATCCTGATAAACGATATCCGAAGGGATTTCACGACGAATAATTTTGCTGAATATAGTTTCTTCTGCCACGACGTTTTCCTTTTTCATAATAGCCCTTGCAGCGCACATGCTACGCCGAGCCATACTGCGAGTATAGAGTATGAGCGAGTTACCGACGCTCTTTCAACTTTAACCCACGATTTATTAAGCGAAAAATGACTACATGCTGGACTTACCGCCATATCCCCCTGCCATGACGCCTTTGTACGCTTAAAAAATATTTCTAGTTTCCTTGGTTATACCGTTTTACACATTTAATACAAATGCGTATATTTCTCATTTGCATTTTTATGCGCATTAACTAGCAAAGAATGAAAAGGTTCAACGTCATACGTCCTGAACTTACCCCAATAACAAGCAAGGATTTTCAGATGTCTTTCATTCAATACCGCCGGGACAAACACCTTCCGTCCACCGCCGCACCGTCGCTGTTAGCTATGGGTATGGCGATGGCATTTATGCCTGCCGCCTTCGCGGCTGAGGATACCGTTATTGTCGAAGGCGCGACGACCGCTGACGCCGTAAACCGCGAAGAACAGGATTACAGCGTGAAAACGACCGCAGCGGGCACCAAAATGCCGATGACTCAGCGCGATATCCCGCAGTCGGTCAGTATTGTCAGCCAACAGCGTATGGAAGACCAGCAGTTGCAAACCCTGGGCGAGGTGATGACCAATACGCTGGGAATCAGTGGAAGCCAGGCTGACTCCGATCGCATCAGCTATTACTCGCGCGGGTTTGAAATTGACAACTATATGGTTGACGGTATTCCAACGTATTTTGAGTCCCGCTGGAATCTGGGCGATGCGCTAACGGATACCGCGCTGTATGAGCGCGTGGAGGTGGTTCGCGGCGCGAATGGGCTGATGACCGGAACCGGCAATCCTTCTGCCTCAATTAATATGATCCGTAAACACGCCACCAGTCGGGAGTTCAAAGGTAACGTCTCCACAGAATACGGTAGCTGGAATAAGCAGCGTTACGTCATGGATCTGCAAAGTCCGCTCACCGCGGACGGCAATGTCCGTGGGCGCATCGTGGCGGGTTATCAGAATAATGATTCCTGGCTGGACCGCTATAACAGTGAGAAAGCGTTCTTTTCCGGAATTGTCGATGCCGATCTGGGTGCAACTACCAGCCTTTCAGCCGGTTATGAATATCAAAAAATTGATGTCAACAGCCCGACCTGGGGCGGTCTGCCGCGCTGGAACACCGATGGCAGCAAAAATAGCTATGACCGCGCGCGTAGTACCGCCCCGGACTGGGCTTATAACAACAAAGAGATAAATAAATTCTTCGTCACGCTTAAACAGCGTTTTGCCGAAAGCTGGCAGGCGACTCTGAATGCGACCCATACTGAGGTCAAATTCGACAGTAAAATGATGTATATCGATGCGTTAGTCGATAAAGAGACAGGTACGCTGGTGAGTCCTTATGGCGCAAGCTACCCCGTGGTCGGCGGTACTGGCTGGAACAGCGGCAAGCGCAAAGTAGATGCCATAGATCTCTTTGCCGATGGCGCTTATGAGCTGTTTGGCCGTCAGCACAATATGATGTTTGGCGGCAGTTATAGTAAACAGAATAACCGCTATTTTAGCGCCTGGGCGAACGTCTTTCCGGACGACATTGGCAACTTCAGCGCCTTTAACGGTAATTTCCCCCAAACCCACTGGGCGCCACAAAATCTGGCGCAGGACGATACCACGCATATGAAATCGCTGTATGCCGCTACGCGCATTTCGCTGGCCGACCCGCTGCATCTGATTCTTGGCGCTCGTTATACCAACTGGCGTGTTGATACACTGACCTACAGCATGGAGAAAAACCATACCACGCCGTATGCCGGGCTGATTTATGATATCAACGACAACTGGTCCGCTTATGCCAGTTATACCTCTATCTTTCAGCCGCAGAATAAACGCGACAAAGCGGGTCAATATCTGGCTCCGATTACCGGTAATAACTATGAAGCGGGTCTGAAGTCCGACTGGATGAACAGCCGCCTCACCACCACGTTGTCCGTGTTCCGCATTGAGCAGAATAACGTCGCTCAGGCAACCACTATTCCCATCCCTGGCAGTAATGGGGAGTTTGCCTGGAAGTCTACTGACGGAACGGTGAGCAAAGGCGTCGAATTTGAAGTAAACGGCGCAATTACCGATAACTGGCAGATGACTTTCGGGGCTACCCGGTATGTTGCCGAGGACAATGAAGGTAACGCCGTGAACCCTAATCTTCCGCGCACCAGCGTGAAGTTATTCACCCGCTATCGTCTGCCGGCGATACCGGAGCTGACGGTCGGCGGCGGCGTGAACTGGCAGAATCGGGTTTACAAAGATACCACGACGCCGTACGGCACTTTCCGCGCCGAACAGGGCAGCTATGCGCTGGTCGATCTGTTTACCCGCTATCAGGTGACGAAAAATTTCTCCGTACAGGGAAACATCAACAACCTGTTTGATAAAACCTACGACACCAATATTGATGGTTCCATTGTTTACGGCGCGCCGCGTAACGTCAGCCTCACCGCCAATTATCAGTTCTGACAGACTGTCGGAGAGCGGCATGTAAAGCGCCATTAAAAAAGGCAGCCGAATGGCTGCCTTAATTCTCCCCAACATCATTACTGCTTAGCTGTTACGGATGTACTCATCCATTTCCGTTTTCAGGTTATCGGATTTCGTACCGAAAATAGCCTGAACGCCGGAACCCGCGACGACAACGCCTGCCGCGCCCAGTTTCTTCAGGCCAGCCTGATCCACTTTCGCTACATCGGCTACGCTCACGCGCAGACGCGTGATACAGGCATCCAGGTTAGTGATGTTCTCTTTACCGCCAAACGCCGCAACCAAAGCCGGCGCCATTTCGCTGGTCGCGCCCGCTTTTGCGTCATCAGTAGTGTCTTCACGACCCGGCGTTTTCAGATCCAGCGCTTTGATCAGCACGCGGAACACGGTGTAGTACACAATCGCATAACCGGCGCCAACAATCGGGAACAGCCACAATTTGCTGCTGTTACCGGACAGCACGATAAAGTCGATCAGACCGTGGGAGAACGACGTACCATCACGCATCCCCAGCAGGATACAGATCGGGAATGCCAGACCTGCCAGAATCGCGTGAATGATGTACAGGATCGGCGCCACGAACATGAAGGAGAACTCGATAGGCTCGGTAATACCCGTCAAAAACGAGGTCAGCGCGGCGGAAATCATGATACCGCCCACTTTTGCGCGGTTTTCCGGTTTAGCAGAGTGCCAGATAGCAATGGCCGCAGCCGGCAGGCCGTACATTTTGAACAGGAAGCCGCCAGACAACATACCCGCCGTCGGGTCGCCCGCCATATAGCGCGGAATGTCACCGTGGAATACCTGACCCGCTGCGTTGGTGTATTCGCCGATCTGCATCTGGAAAGGAACGTTCCAGATATGATGCAGACCAAACGGCACCAGGCAACGCTCGATAAAACCGTAAATACCAAACGCGACAACCGGGTTCTGATAAGCCGCCCACTGCGAGAACGCCTGGATAGCCGTACCGATTGGCGGCCATACGAAAGACAGCACCACACCGGTAAAAATAGCGGCCAGACCCGAAATGATCGGCACGAAGCGTTTGCCCGCAAAGAAGCCCAGATACTCAGGCAGTTTGATACGGTAGAAGCGGTTAAACATATACGCTGCGATCGCACCGGAGATAATCCCCCCGAGAACACCCGTATCAGCAAGGTGTTTAGCGGCGATCTCTTCAGCAGGTAAATGCAGAACCAGCGGCGCAACCACAGCCATGGTTTTCACCATGATGCCATACGCTACTACCGCCGCCAGAGCCGAAACGCCGTCGTTGTTGGTAAAGCCCAACGCCACGCCGATAGCGAAAATCAGCGGCATATTGGCAAAAACAGATCCGCCCGCTTCTGCCATAACGTGCGATACAACGGCTGGCAGCCAGCTGAAGTTAGCGGAACCGACACCCAGCAGGATACCTGCGATAGGGAGTACGGATACCGGCAGCATCAGCGATTTACCGACCTTTTGCAGGTTAGCAAATGCATTCTTAAACATAATTGAGAGTGCTCCTGAGTATTTGTGCTTTTCTACGTTCTCACGCATTGGCGAGGGGGGAGAACCCCGCCGTGGACAGGACATCTAAGTGCCCTTTTATTTATTACACAGAGTAAAATAAATACGTCTGATTTTGTTTGACGGCTATCACGTTTCAGCGCCAGATAGCCTAAAAAGTATCACATTCTGCCAAAATGAGTTTCCGAATGTTTCTATAAGCTCGCTCACCGCCCCTTTTGTGGCGGTGAACTTTACGCGCTTTGCTTATTAATTACGAGCTTTAAAAAAACTCGTTTAACGGATTGATGACAGGCGAGACGCGTCAATATGGAACAGGCGAGCAAAGTTATCGGTGGTGATCTGCGCCAGTTCTTCAACGGCAACCCCTTTCAATACCGCCATATATTCTGCGACGTCGCGTACCATCGCAGGCTGGTTCTCTTTACCGCGATGCGGCACCGGCGCCAGATAAGGAGAATCGGTCTCGACTAACAACCGATCCAGCGGCACATAGCGCGCCGCATCACGCAACTGTTCAGCGTTACGGAACGTTACGATGCCGGAAAAAGAGATATAAAACCCCAGATCCAGCAATTTGCCGGCCGTTTCTCTGTCTTCTGTAAAACAGTGTAGTACGCCGCCGCAATCCGTCACTTTTTCTTCGCGCAGGATAGCCAGCGTATCGGCACGCGCGTCGCGAGTATGGACAATCACCGGTTTATGCAATTCGCGGCCAATCTGGATATGATGAATAAAAGACGCCTGCTGGCGGATTTTGGTCTCAGGCGTGTAAAAGTAATCAAGCCCGGTCTCGCCCATCGCCACCACATCGTCTTCTGCAGCAAGGAGGCGCAGTTCTTCTACGTCATATGCTTCATCCTGATTTAACGGATGCACGCCACAGGAAAAGACCACATTATCGCGCTTGCCCACCAGCTCGCGCATATGGCGATACCCCGGCAGCGTCGTCGCCACCGCTAAACAGAACTTCACATCGCGCGCGGCGGCTTTTGCCAGCACATCGTCCACGTCCTTATGCAAAGATTGATAATCCAGACCATCAAGATGGCAGTGTGAGTCGACTAAAAACATAATGTCTCTCTCAAAGATGAGGAACAGGCAACAAAGTGCCTGGTTGCAGGTAATGCTCGATGCGGAGAATGAGATCGGTTAATACCAGTTCGCGGTTTAATCCGGTCACATGAAGTAATTGATCACGACAATGACAAACATCGTTCAGGATTGCCTGAATACGCGCCGGGGATAGCGGCCCCGCCAGCGCGGCAACAACCGCGTCCGCATCAACGTTTGTCAGGTACGACGCGCCGTGCTGACGTTTCAGCGCGTCTACCAGCAGCGTCGCCAGCCAGTGCAAGCGCGCCGGGGCTTGCTCATGATTGAGCGCCGTTAATAACGCATACCAGTCGCCCGTATGCAAACTGTCCATTAACGCCTGACACAGCGCCTCACGCTGCGCCCAGCGTTCAGACTGCAACAGCGCCAGCGCGGCGCCGGGCGACCCCGCGTTCAGGCGTAGCGCCGTGAGCAATGCTTCTTGTGACGCCGTCACTTCTCGCGATAGCCATGACATCGCATACGATTCGGACGGCGGCGCCAGATGATGCAGCCGGCAGCGGCTGCGTAATGTCGCCAACAGACGAGCAGGCTCCGGGCTGGCAAGGAAAAACCAGGTTTGCTCCGGCGGCTCTTCCAGCGTTTTGAGCAACGCATTGGCGGCGGCGTCGGTTAATAGCGCCGCATCCGCAATCCACACCACCTTCGCGCCGCCCAGACGGGAGTGCTCGTACAATTTCTCGCTGACCTCGCGTACCGCATCTACGCCGAGGCTACTTTTGCCTTTATCCGGCGTCAGCGTGTAATAGTCCGGATGCGTGCCAGCCTGCATAAGCTGACAGCCACGGCAATGCCCACAGCTTTTGTGGCCCTCAGGCTGCTGGCATAACAGATAACGGCTCAGCGCATAGCACAGCGCCTCGTCGCCCATGCCAGGTAAGGCCTGAATCAGTAGCGCATGGTGCCCACGTCCCGCCTGGTAACTTTCTACCAGTTTTTCATAGGCGGGCCGTAACCATGGATACCATTTCATGCCGCTTGCTCCTGCACCCACTTCGTCACCGTGGCGCGAATGTCGCGCATGACGGCATCCAGCGGCTGGGTCGCGTCAATGGTGCGGATACGCGAGTCTTGCGCCGCCAGTTCCAGATAGCGCGCGCGAGTCCGGTTAAAGAAATCAAAAGATTCCTGCTCAATGCGATCCAAATCGCCGCGCGCTCTGGCGCGTTTTAGCCCGACTTCCGGCGTGACATCCAGATACAGCGTCAGGTCAGGGCGAAAATCGCCCAGCACGGCATCGCGTAGTGTCGCCAGCATGGTTTGATCAATGCCGCGCCCTCCCCCCTGATACGCCTGGGTCGAGAGATCGTGGCGATCGCCGATCACCCATATGCCTTGCGCCAGCGCGGGTTTGATTACCGTTTCGACGAGCTGTACGCGAGCGGCATAAAACATCAGCACTTCCGCTTTATCGGTAATCACTTCGTCGCCTACCGATCGGATATCCAGCACCAGACTTCGTAGTTTTTCGGCAAGTTGCGTACCGCCCGGCTCACGGGTAAAAATCATGTTACGAATACCCAGTTGCTCAAGGGTCTCCACCACCACGTCGCGCGCAGTGGTTTTTCCGGCGCCTTCCAGGCCCTCGATGACGATATAATTACTGCCCATTTTTTTCCTTAAGCACTTTCAGGTACTCCTGCACTGACCGATTATGGCTGGCAAGATTGGTGTTAAATGTGTGACCACCTTTACCGTCGGCCACAAAATAGAGATACGGCGTTTTCGCCGGATGCGCCGCCGCCTGCAATGACGCTTCGCTGGGCGATGCAATCGGTCCTGGCGGCAGCCCGGTTATGGTATACGTGTTATAAGCCGTCGGCTTTTCCAGATCCGCACGCGACAAGTTACCATTATAACTCGTCCCCATCCCGTAAATCACGGTGGGATCGGTCTGAAGGCGCATACCGATTCTCAGGCGATTAATAAAGACTGAGGCCACCTGATCGCGTTCGCTGGCGACAGCCGTCTCTTTTTCAATAATCGAGGCCATTGTCACCAGTTGGTTCTGATCTTTATAAGGCAGCCCCTCGGCCCGACCTTTCCAGACAGTATCGACAGCTTTCACCATCTTTTGATGCGCTCGCTTGAGAATAGCGACATCGCTGGTGTTGGCGGTATACATCCAGGTATCGGGCCAGAACCACCCTTCTACCCATTCCGGATGCGTAAGCTTTAATGCCTGAGCGACAGTGGCGTAGTCATCATCCGGCAATGTATGGCGAATATACGGCGCCTCTCGTAGCTGTTTCAGGTAATCGCTAAGGCGCATCCCTTCCACAAACCGCAACGGGAATTGCGCTTCTTTGCCGCTCTCCAGCAACTCAAGCATCTCCCGTACGGTCATCCCGGGTGTAAAACGGTAAGTTCCCGCTTTAAAGTGCGATAACTCAGGCTCCACGCGCAGCAGCCACTGAAATACCCGGGGACGATTAATGATTTTTTCATCATAAAGCTGGTCGCCAAGCGCCAGCCGCCCCGTTCCCGCCTTGAGCGTAAAGATAGTCTCGTTTTTAATAAGTAACGTGCTGTTCGCCAGATGGCGAACTTTCCACATCCCCACGCCCGCGGCAATACCCAGCACAACCAACAGCAGAAGGAAAACGCCTGACAATTTTTTCATAACTAATTCGGATGCTCACAAAATGGGGCTAAAAATTGAAACAGTGTTCGCGAAGAATACGACGTCCCGTGATAGGCGCGTATGGGAATAATCGGCATTAGCGCGTTGCAGATGATAATCTCATCCGCCTGCCTGACTGCCTCCTCTCTCGCCTGTACTTCAAGAACCTGGAAAGGAGATTGCGCCAGTTGGCGTAAACAAAATTGTCGCATAATGCCGTTCACCCCGGCCTGATCCAGACGCGGCGTAAAAACAATGTCGCCTGTACGCCAGAACAAATTAGCCGCACAGCATTCCGTAACCCATCCCTCGCTGTCAAGAACCAGCGCCTCATCGGCGTCCGTCTGCTCAAGATGAGAGCGAATCAACACCTGTTCGAGGCGGTTCAGATGTTTTAATCCGGCAAGATAAGGATTGCGCCCAAGCGGTATGGGACTAAGGGTAAGAGTGATGCCTTGCTTACGCCACTGAGAATAATAAGCGGGATAAGCAGAAACGGAGAGGATTCGGGTAGCTGCCTGACAATTCATGGCGCTGTATCCCCGGCCGCCGCTACCACGGCTAATGATCACTTTCAACACGCCTGAATCATGCCCTGTGGCCAACATTGTCATCTCTTGCCGAAGGGTCGACCAATGGCTAAAAGCGATCCGTAATTTTTCACAGGCAACCTGCAAGCGCTGAAGATGCGCTTCCAGATGGCAAATGTTGCCATCAACAATACGTGCGGTCGTAAAACTGCCATCGCCGAACTGCGTCGCCCGGTCGCTTACAGCAAGTTGATCCTGCGCATGGCCATTAATTAAAAACATAGTGGCTCCTTATCCGTCGCCTGCTAGTGTGGCAGGATGAATAACGCAGAACAAGAGGTGATATGCCTGATAAAAAAGGCCCGACAAGCGGACCTTTTTATTAATGTCTGTCTCTGGCTTAACTTAGATCTTTTTAAAAATCAAGGAACCGTTAGTTCCGCCAAAGCCAAAGGAGTTACACAGAGCGTACTCCAGATCGCTGACCTGGCGCGCTTCATGCGGCACGAAGTCCAGATCGCAACCTTCATCCGGGTTATCCAGATTAATGGTTGGCGGAATGGCCTGATCGCGTAGCGCCAGAATAGAGAAAATAGACTCTACTGCGCCTGCGGCGCCCAACAGATGGCCGGTCATCGATTTGGTCGAGCTCACCATCACTCGGCTTGCGGCATCGCCAAAGACTGACTTAACCGCCTGCGTCTCAGCTTTGTCGCCGGCAGGCGTCGACGTGCCGTGCGCGTTGACGTAGCCAATCTGAGCAGGCTCAATCGCGGCATCACGCAACGCGTTAACCATCGCCAGCGCAGCGCCTGCGCCATTTTCCGGCGGCGACGTCATATGGTAAGCATCGCTGCTCATACCAAAGCCGACGATTTCAGCATAGATTTTCGCACCACGCGCTTTCGCATGTTCGTACTCTTCAAGCACCAACATACCGGCACCGTCGCCCAGTACAAAACCATCGCGTTCTTTATCCCACGGACGGCTCGCCGCCTGTGGGTTATCGTTGCGGGTCGACAGCGCGCGCGCTGCGCCAAAACCACCTACGCCCAGCGGCGTACTGGCTTTTTCTGCGCCACCTGCCACCATCGCGTCCGCATCACCATAGGCGATGATACGCGCGGCATGGCCGATGTTATGCACGCCTGAAGTACAGGCAGTCGCAATAGAGATGCTTGGCCCACGCAGGCCATACATGATAGTCAGATGGCCTGCTACCATGTTAACAATCGTCGACGGGACAAAGAACGGGCTAATCTTACGCGGTCCGCCTTTTACCAGCGAACTGTGGTTTTCTTCGATCAGACCGAGACCACCGATACCGGAGCCGATAGCGGCGCCAATACGGCTTGCGTTCTCTTCCGTCACTTCAAGGCCAGAATCCTGCATGGCCTGTACGCCAGCGACAATTCCATATTGAATGAAGGCATCCATCTTGCGCTGTTCTTTGCGCGAGATAATGTCATCACAGTTAAAATCCTTTACTAAGCCAGCAAATTTCGTTGCATAGGCGCTAGTATCGAAATGGTCGATCAGGCTGATGCCACTCTGACCGGCAAGGAGAGCTTTCCAGGTAGACTCTACGGTATTGCCGACAGGAGACAACATGCCCAGTCCGGTCACAACTACACGACGCTTAGACACGGTTGTCCTCCAGGGAGGGAAAATGATTCTAGTGGGACAAAAAGATAAAACTCAGGCGGTCGAACGACCGCCTGGAGATGTTCACTTACGCCTGGTGGCCGTTGATGTAATCAATGGCAGCCTGAACGGTGGTGATTTTCTCAGCTTCTTCGTCCGGAATCTCAGTATCAAACTCTTCTTCCAGAGCCATTACCAGCTCAACGGTGTCAAGAGAATCTGCGCCCAGGTCTTCAACGAAAGAAGCATTGTTGGTTACTTCTTCCTGCTTAACGCCCAGCTGTTCGCCGATAATTTTCTTAACGCGTTCTTCGATAGTGCTCATACTCTTAAATTTCCTATCAAAACTCGCTTTCGCGATGGTTTTCGTAGTGTATAAAATGTTGAAAAATTTGCAACTAAATCCCGGCAGGTCTTACCACGATTTTACGTTATTTTGCGGCCTTTCGCCCTAATAACGCAAATATTTTTCAATCGTGATTAAACCATGTACATTCCGCCGTTGACGTGCAGAGTCTCACCAGTGATGTAACTCGCTTCGTCAGAGGCTAAAAATGCAACTGCACTGGCGATTTCCTGAGCGCCGCCGAGGCGACCCGCAGGCACCTGCGCCAGGATACCCGCACGCTGATCGTCAGACAGCGCACGCGTCATGTCCGTTTCAATAAAACCCGGAGCCACAACATTGACAGTAATACCACGGGACGCAACTTCACGCGCCAGTGATTTACTGAAACCGATCAGGCCCGCTTTCGCCGCAGCGTAGTTTGCCTGACCTGCATTTCCCATGGTACCAACCACAGAACCAATAGTGATAATGCGACCACAACGCTTTTTCATCATAGCGCGCATTACCGCTTTTGACAGGCGGAAAACGGATGATAAGTTGGTTTCGATAATATCGTTCCACTCATCATCTTTCATTCGCATCAACAGATTATCACGAGTGATACCGGCATTATTAACCAGGATATCCACTTCACCAAATTCTGCGCGAATATTTTCCAGAACAGATTCAATAGATGCAGGATCGGTCACATTCAACATCAAACCTTTCCCGTTAGCACCTAAATAGTCGCTAATGTTCTTCGCACCATTTTCACTGGTCGCAGTCCCGATAACTTTCGCGCCGCGGGCAACGAGAGTCTCTGCAATTGCGCGGCCTATGCCACGGCTTGCACCAGTCACCAGCGCAATCTTTCCTTCAAAGCTCATGGTTTTCCTCTTTTATTGCGTAAGTGCCGCAGACAGCGCCGCCGGCTCGTTCAGCGCCGACGCTGTCAGGGTGTCGACAATACGTTTCGTCAGACCAGTGAGGACTTTACCTGGACCCACTTCATAAAGATGTTCAACGCCCTGCGCCGCGATAAATTCCACGCTCTTCGTCCACTGTACCGGATTGTACAACTGGCGAACCAGCGCATCGCGGATAGCGGCGGCATCGGTTTCACATTTCACGTCAACGTTGTTTACTACCGGCACCGTTGGCGCGTTAAAGGTAATTTTGGCTAATTCAACCGCCAGCTTATCTGCCGCTGGTTTCATCAGCGCGCAGTGCGACGGTACGCTCACCGGCAGCGGCAGCGCGCGTTTCGCGCCAGCGGCTTTACAGGCTGCGCCCGCGCGTTCTACCGCCTCTTTATGCCCGGCGATAACCACCTGTCCCGGCGAGTTAAAGTTAACCGGCGATACAACCTGCCCTTCGGCAGATTCTTCACAGGCTTTAGCAATAGAGGCATCATCCAGACCGATGATCGCAGACATGCCGCCAGTACCTTCCGGAACCGCTTCCTGCATGAATTTACCACGCATTTCCACCAGACGAACGGCATCAGCAAAGTTGATGACGCCAGCGCAAACCAGCGCGGAATATTCGCCCAGGCTGTGACCTGCCATTAACGCAGGCATTTTACCGCCCTGCTGCTGCCAAACGCGCCAAAGCGCGACGGAAGCGGTTAATAACGCCGGCTGCGTCTGCCAGGTTTTATTCAGTTCTTCCGCTGGACCTTGCTGGGTGAGCGCCCACAGATCATATCCCAGAGCCGCAGAAGCTTCAGCAAACGTTTCTTCTACGATAGGGTAATTTGCCGCCATTTCGGCCAACATCCCAACGCTCTGAGAACCCTGACCGGGGAACACAAATGCAAATTGCGTCATGTTTAAATCCTTATACTAGAAACGAATCAGCGCGGAGCCCCAGGTGAATCCACCCCCGAAGGCTTCAAGCAATACCAGCTGACCGGCTTTAATTCGCCCGTCACGCACGGCTTCATCCAGCGCGCACGGCACAGAAGCCGCGGAGGTATTGCCGTGCCTGTCCAGCGTGACGACGACATTGTCCATCGACATGCCGAGTTTTTTCGCTGTCGCGCTAATGATACGCAGGTTAGCCTGATGCGGCACCAGCCAATCGAGTTCTGAGCGATCCAGGTTATTAGCCGCCAGCGTCTCATCGACAATATGCGCCAGTTCAGTGACCGCCACTTTAAAGACTTCATTGCCCGCCATCGTCAGGTAAATCGGGTTATCCGGATTTACGCGATCGGCATTCGGCAGGGTCAGTAATTCACCGTAACGGCCATCGGCATGAAGATGAGTGGAGATAATACCCGGTTCTTCAGAAGCGCTCAGTACGGCCGCGCCTGCGCCATCGCCGAAAATAATGATCGTACCGCGATCGCCAGGATCGCAAGTGCGGGCTAATACATCGGAACCGACCACCAGCGCGTGTTTAACCGCGCCGGATTTAACGTACTGGTCGGCGATGCTTAACGCGTAGGTGAAACCTGCGCACGCTGCCGCGACATCAAACGCCGGGCAACCTTTAATACCGAGCATACTTTGAATCTGACATGCCGCGCTTGGAAATGCATGCGTTGCTGATGTGGTAGCCACCACAATCAAGCCAATTTGGTCTTTATCGATCCCCGCCATCTCAATCGCGCGATTCGCAGCGGTAAAGCCCATCGTCGCGACAGTTTCATTCGGCGCGGCGATATGGCGTTCACGAATACCTGTACGAGTGACAATCCACTCGTCAGAGGTCTCAACCATTTTTTCCAGATCGGCGTTAGTCCGCACTTGTTCGGGCAGATAGCTGCCAGTACCAATAATCTTCGTATACATGTACGCTCAGTCACTTTTCGGTTATATACCGTTACCTGTAAACGTCTGGCACGCTGGCGGCGCCGGGGAGACAGCGATATTATCTGTGCGCCCGCAGGTTTACGCCTTTGCCATCGTCCAGCGGTTCAAATCCGGCTGGGTATACAGATTCCAGGCGAGCGGCAATTCGCTGAGGAACTTGTCGCTGCACCGCCTGCACTGCCTGTTCAATCGCGACTGCAAATGCTCGCTGATTGGCCGCACCATGACTTTTTATCACCGTGCCGCGCAATCCTAACAGACAGGCGCCATTATACTGGTCGGGGTTGAGGTGACTGAATCGCCTCGTCAGGCTTTTTTGTAACCAACGTTTTAATAACAGCAGCCACCACGACCGTTTTTTCCCCTCGCCCTGTGATTTCAGCAGTGAAAGGAACATTCTGACAACTCCCTCCATCGTTTTAAGTGTGACATTGCCTGTAAAGCCGTCACACACCAGTACATCGGTTTTTCCCGTCAGTAACTCATTCGCCTCAAGGTAGCCGATGTAATTGATGGTTGGGACTGTTTTTAACATTAAAGAGGCTTCGCGAATACTGTCGAGGCCTTTGGTTTCTTCTTCCCCGATATTGAGTAGCGCCACGCGGGGATTTTTGATCCCGACGACCTCTTCCGCCAAAACGGCGCCCATCACGGCAAACTGCACCAGCATGGTACTGTCACAGTCGACGTTGGCACCCAAATCAAGCACTACCGTTTTGCCCTTTTGCTGGTGCGGTAATACCGTCACCAACGCCGGACGCTCAATCCCCTCAAGAGGCTTGAGTAATAATTTCGCCAGCCCCATCAGCGCCCCGGTATTACCGGCGCTAACGCAAGCTTCGGCTCGGCCTTCTTTCACAAGCTCCAGGGCCACACGCATGGATGTCCCGCGACTGGCGCGGATCGCCTGCGAAGGCCGGGCATCACTGGCAATAACTGACTGTGCAGGGATAATCTGCAGACGCGAACGTTGTTCAAAGTCAGCTTTGGCAAGTAATGGCGTGATAATATCGGGATTCCCGACTAAAAGAAGAGTGAGCTGCGAATTAGCGTTCAGTGCCTGCAATGCTGCAGGCACCGTCACGGAAGGACCAAAATCGCCCCCCATGACATCTAACGCCAGGGTTAGACGTGTCAAGGTATCGTCGCTGCCTGGTTCGGTGTTCTCCGCTTACGCGGAGAAATCCTCACTAAGCTTTATCACGCTTGTACTCTTCGGCTTTTACACCACAGGCACGCCTGTGATGCAAAAGGCATCGAGTATCGCGCGATTACTTAGCGATGACCTTACGGCCGCGGTAGTAACCGTCGGCAGTGATGTGGTGACGCAGGTGTTTTTCACCAGAAGTTTTGTCTACAGACAGGCTGGTGACTGCGGTCAGAGCGTCATGGGAACGACGCATGCCACGTTTGGAACGGGTTGGTTTATTCTGTTGTACGGCCATGGACCTTACTCCTCAATTACGGTTTATCCCTGCGTCCGCGGGGAAGACCTATTACTTACGCTTTAAGCTGGCTAATACGGCAAATGGGTTTGGCTTTTGCGCTTCATCAGGCAGTTCGCCAAAGACCATGTCCGCCTCGGACACTTCACAGTGTTCAGAATCATGCACCGGAACTACCGGCAAGGCGAGGATGATTTCATCTTCAACCGTCGCCAGCAGATCGATTTCGCCGAATTCGTTTACCTCAATCGGCTCATACGCTTCCGGCAGTGCTTCAGCCTGCTCGTCGGAACGGACAGGGCTAAAACAATACGTTGTGTGAACCTGATGGGTAAACGGTTTCCCGCAACGCTGGCATTCGAGCGACACCGTAACGACCGCATCGCCGGTTAAAACGGCGAGACGCTGGTTATCGATAGCGAACGACATGGAGCATTCCACATCACTGTCCACACTGACTACAGATTCGGCAACGCGCTCAACCTGATCGGGGGTATAGATACCCTGGTAATCAAGGCGTTTTTGAGCGGTACGAACCGGATCAAGAGTCAGGGGTAATTTTACCTTTTGCATAGGGCGCGCATATTAACTTCGTAACGTCATATAGTCAAAGAAAAAGGCAGCCTGCGGTTGCCTTTTGCCAATAATTCGCACACATTGCGGGTTACAGACTTATTTTCGCTCAAGACGAGTCAGTATGACAGGCTTGAAGACCGAAGAGCATAGTTTAAGATGGCTCTCATCATTACGCTATATCTGAGGGAAAAAATATGCCCCGTCTCATCCTTGCGTCTACCTCTCCCTGGCGTCGCGCGCTGCTGGAAAAGCTGACGATTTCTTTCGAATGCGCCGCGCCGGATGTTGATGAAACCCCCATGCCGGGCGAAGCGCCGCGTCAGTTGGTGCTGCGGCTGGCGCAGGCGAAGGCGCAATCGCTCGCTGCGCGTTTCCCGAATCATTTGATTATTGGCTCCGACCAAATTTGTGTTCTGGACGGCGAAATCACCGGCAAACCGCTGACGGAAGAAAAAGCGCGTCAGCAATTAGCCAAAGCCAGCGGAAATATTGTGACGTTTTATACCGGACTGGCACTGTATAACTCCGCCTCCGGGCACTTACAAACCGAAGTGGAGCCTTTTGACGTTCATTTTCGCCATTTAAGCGAAGCGGAAATAGACGACTATGTCCGTAAAGAGCATCCGCTGCACTGCGCGGGAAGTTTTAAAAGCGAAGGCTTAGGCATTGCATTATTTGAGCGCCTGGAGGGCCGCGATCCGAACACGCTGATCGGCTTGCCGCTTATTGCCCTGTGCCAGATGCTGCGACGGGAGGGCTTCAACCCGCTACAGCAGTAAACGGCCTACTCTGTAGGCTTTTCAAATACCCCTAAAAGCCGTTTCTGCACGTGTTGGTAGTTATCTCCCGTTTATTGGGGAGCAGTTTCGACCGCTTCCAGTTCTAACCAACTGGAAAGCGCTTGTTGTGAACAATTTAGCGCCTGCAGATCTTCACTCTCTTCGTGCGGGCCCGTTTCCTGGTCAATCCATTCACCGATCAGAAAAAAAGCATTGGCATTACGAACCGATGTACGGTGCGTTTTATCCCATAGGGTTTCAACAGCGGTGTACGTGCGCGTTAATGAATTCCCCATCTCAGTTCAGTTTTGTAAAAACACATGTTCTCAATACTCGCCTGACGCGCTCTACGGTGTAAAAAGCGGCTTACAAACTTCTTCTCGCGAGCAACTCTCAGGACGTTTACTGTCCTGAAACCTTCCCTTTGCGACTCGTTAAATTCCATCTCGCGATGAGTTTACGCCCTCCCCCGAACATTGCTTCACCTCACGACACATTCCTTTAATTAACGCCGCCAGCGTCAGCCGCATCTTGTTGACTATTTATAAATTCAACCATCTGCTGAGTAAGATGGTTTATATCATTCTGCGTAATGAAAAAATTAAATTGTTGATCCTGAAAGTGTTCTTTTGCTGCCAGGTCGGCAAAAACCGCTTTTCCATTCGTTTCAAAGCGGACTTTATTTCCCTGTTTTTGCAGAAACTCGCCCATTGCGACCAGTTGGTCGAGCCGCTTTCCGCGCAGAAAATAATAGCGAGTCATCGTCTCATCCAGCGGTGTTACGGTTTTATTCCACGCAGCGTCAAAGACAGGCTTCACATCAGAGGGGAGCTTTAAAGCAGAATATTTTTTTCTGTTTTCACTACTCACATTTTTCAACCGAAGGATAAATCGATTGTTTACGTCACGAGCCACACGTAGCTCGTTCAGGAAAACCAGATTATCACGCTCAGACTGAATAACACCGGTGATCTTATCCTCTTGGCCGGTCTCATACACCACAGCAAAGATTTGCCCGTAGGCAGCTAATAGTACATCGTAGTCATCGGCGTAATGACCAAAAGCCTGACGTTGGGCTGGCGTCAACTCACAGACGCCCACCACGGGAGACGTAATGATTTGCGTATTCAAATACTCAACGAAAGCCCGTCGTGAACTATCGCCCTTTCCTTCGCAACCGGTCAGCATCGCGATCACGAGCGGCACGATAACGTATTTTCCCCAACGCTGAGTAAATGAGCGCATCCAGCTAGTATTGGCCATCTGTTCGTCCTTAAACACGCCGAAATCCGGATCGCAAGAATAAACAGTACACAACGGTAAAAATGCGTCGGATACAGCAAAACAAAAATATTATGAGAAAAGTGAGATTCGGGCAGATAACCTGCCCGAGAGAGGAACTATTTTGCGTTACGCAGCACCTGCAGACAGCGCTTCAGGGCGTTATCCATCGGCGCTTCAATGCGCATGACTTCGCCCGTTCCCGGATGCGTGAACTTCAGCGCCGCGGCGTGTAGAAAGAGACGTTTAAGACCGGTTCCCGCTTCGGTAAGCTGTTGATCAAACTCACGGTCGCCGTAGCGATCGTCGAACGCAATAGGGTGACCGGCATATTGGGTATGTACGCGAATCTGATGCGTACGGCCCGTTACCGGGCTACAGCGCACCAGCGTGGCGAAGGCATAGCGCTCTTCCACCTTGAAGCGCGTTTCTGACGGTTTGCCTTCCTGGCTCACGCGAACAATACGTTCGCCGCTTTGCAGAGTGTTCTTTAATAATGGCGCCTGTACGGTTTTAACGTGCGATTGCCACTGGCCGCGCACCAGCGCCAGATAATCTTTCTGCATTCCCTTTTCGCGCAGTTGCTCATGTAGCGAACGCAGCGCGGAGCGTTTTTTCGCCACCAACAGCACGCCGGAGGTATCGCGGTCAAGACGATGCACCAGTTCCAGGAATCGCGCTTCCGGGCGCAACGCCCGCAGCCCTTCGATGACGCCAAAACTTAACCCGCTCCCGCCGTGTACGGCGGTGCCGGAAGGCTTATTCAGCACCAGAATATGGTCGTCTTCATACAAAATGACGTCCGCCAACGCCGCCACTTTTTGCAAATGCGGCGACACGGCCTCTTCTTCGCGTTCAGCAACGCGAACCGGCGGAATGCGGACTTCATCGCCCGCTTCCAGTTTGTATTCCGGTTTAATGCGTTTTTTGTTCACCCGCACCTCGCCTTTACGCAAGATGCGATAAATCATACTTTTTGGTACCCCTTTCAGTTGGGTGCGCAAAAAGTTATCAATGCGTTGCCCCGCTTCGTCAGCGGCGATAGCAACAATTTTTACGGATGGCGTTTCTGTTTTCATGGGGGGCGATTCTAAATAGCCTGTGAGATTCGCGCCACACATTTTTCTATGCTTATAGAGACGTCTACGCCAGTGGATGAACATTTTTCACTGCGGTTTTGCTGGTTATTAAAGCGATTGGCTCGCGCTGGTGAAAAAACTGTGAGTAAGCGGGTGATAAATGGTAAAAGTCATCTTGCTATAACAAGGTTAGCAGTGGAATAATGATGCGGTTTCCGCACCGAAACTTGTTAAAACAAAAAGTTTAGCGGAATAACCCATTTTGTCTGACCGATCATCAACGCAGCAATGGCGTAAGACGTATTGATTTTTCAGACAGTTAGCGGGCTGCGGGTTGCAGTCCTTACCGGTAGATAGGATCTTCTCTGGAGAGTAATGCCCAGGCTGCTTCCCTGATAATTGCGCTGTGTTTCCGTATGAAATACAGGCAACCGACACTCTGCGCCTCTTTGAGCTGACGATAACCGTGAGGTTGGCGACGCGAAATAGTCACGAGGCCATCGGTTCATGCCCGGTAAGGCGTCACCATGCCCGCAGCTTAGTCGTCAACGTAAGAATAATGAGTAAGTTACGATGAAAAGAATGTTAATCAACGCGACTCAGCAGGAAGAGTTGCGCGTCGCCCTTGTAGATGGGCAGCGTCTGTACGATCTGGATATAGAAAGCCCCGGACACGAGCAGAAAAAAGCGAACATCTATAAAGGCAAAATTACCCGTATTGAACCGAGCCTGGAAGCGGCTTTTGTTGATTACGGCGCAGAACGTCACGGTTTCCTCCCGTTAAAAGAAATTGCCCGCGAATATTTCCCCGCTAACTACAGCGCTCATGGTCGCCCGAACATTAAAGACGTGTTACGCGAAGGCCAGGAAGTCATTGTTCAAATCGATAAAGAAGAGCGCGGCAACAAAGGCGCGGCGTTGACCACCTTTATCAGTCTGGCGGGCAGCTACCTGGTGCTGATGCCGAATAACCCGCGCGCGGGTGGTATTTCCCGTCGCATTGAAGGCGACGATCGTACCGAGTTAAAAGAAGCGCTGGCCAGCCTGGAACTTCCTGAAGGGATGGGGCTTATCGTACGTACCGCGGGCGTGGGTAAATCCGCCGAAGCGTTGCAGTGGGATTTAAGCTTCCGCCTGAAACACTGGGAAGCCATTCAGAAAGCCGCTGAAAGCCGTCCCGCGCCGTTCCTGATCCATCAGGAAAGCAACGTCATCGTACGCGCGTTTCGCGACTATCTGCGTCAGGATATCGGTGAAATCCTGATCGACAATCCAAAAGTGATGGAAATGGCGCGTCAGCATATCGCCGCGTTGGGCCGCCCGGATTTTAGCAGCAAAATTAAGCTGTACACCGGTGAAATCCCGTTGTTCAGCCATTACCAGATCGAATCGCAGATCGAGTCAGCGTTCCAGCGTGAAGTGCGCCTGCCCTCCGGCGGCTCCATCGTCATTGACAGTACCGAAGCGTTAACCGCCATCGATATCAACTCCGCCCGCGCGACTCGCGGCGGCGATATCGAAGAAACGGCGTTTAATACCAACCTGGAAGCGGCCGATGAGATTGCCCGCCAGTTGCGTCTGCGCGACCTGGGCGGCCTGATCGTTATCGACTTTATCGATATGACGCCGGTACGTCACCAGCGCGCGGTAGAAAACCGTCTGCGTGAAGCGGTACGTCAGGACCGGGCGCGTATTCAGATTAGCCATATTTCCCGCTTCGGCCTGCTCGAAATGTCGCGTCAGCGCCTGAGCCCGTCGCTGGGCGAATCCAGCCATCACGTGTGTCCGCGCTGTAGCGGTACCGGCACCGTGCGCGATAACGAATCTCTGTCGCTGTCCATTCTGCGCCTGATTGAAGAAGAAGCGCTGAAAGAGAATACGCAGGAAGTCCATGCCATTGTTCCGGTGCCGATCGCCTCTTATCTGCTTAACGAAAAACGGACGGCAGTTAACGCTATTGAGACGCGTCAGGATGGCGTCCGCTGTGTCATCGTCCCGAACGATCAGATGGAAACGCCGCACTATTCCGTGCTGCGCGTACGCAAAGGGGAAGAAACGCCGACCCTGAGCTACATGCTGCCGAAGCTGCACGAAGAAGCGATGGCGCTGCCTTCTGAAGAAGAGTACGCCGAGCGTAAACGCCCGGAACAGCCTGCGCTGGCGACATTCGCTATGCCAGATGTGCCTCCGGCGCCGACGCCTGTCGAACCGGCGGTTAGCGTCGCCACGGCGAAAAAGGATAATGTTGCCGCCGCGCAGCCTGCCCAGCCGGGTCTGTTTAGCCGCTTCCTAAACGCGCTGAAACAACTGTTCAGCGGTGAAGAAACGAAAGCCGTCGAAACAGCCGCGCCGAAAGCGGAAGAAAAAGCGGAGCGTCAGCAGGATCGTCGCAAGCCACGGCAGAACAACCGTCGCGATCGTAACGAACGCCGCGACACCCGTGATAACCGTGCCGGACGTGACGGCGGCGAGAGCCGCGACGATAATCGTCGTAACCGTCGCCAGGCGCAGCAGCAAAATGCGGAAACGCGCGATACCCGCCAGCAGGAAACGGCGGAAAAAGTGAAAACCGGCGATGAGCAGCAACAGACGCCGCGTCGCGAACGCAGCCGCCGCCGCAATGATGACAAGCGCCAGGCGCAGCAGGAAGTAAAAGCGCTTAACCGCGAAGAACAACCTGTCCAGGAGACCGAGCAGGAAGAACGCGTTCAGCAGGTTCAGCCGCGCCGCAAGCAGCGCCAGCTTAATCAGAAAGTCCGCTTTACCAACAGCGCAGTGGTTGAAACGGTTGACACGCCGGTCGTCGTCGACGAACCACGCCCGGTTGAAAACGTTGAACAGCCCGTTCCAGCGCCGCGTACCGAGTTGGCGAAAGTTGATTTACCTGTCGTCGCCGATATCGCGCCGGAGCAGGATGATAGCGTAGAACCTCGCGATAATACCGGTATGCCGCGTCGCTCCCGCCGTTCTCCGCGCCACCTGCGCGTAAGCGGTCAGCGTCGCCGTCGCTATCGTGACGAGCGCTACCCGACACAATCGCCGATGCCGCTAACCGTCGCCTGCGCGTCGCCGGAAATGGCGTCCGGTAAAGTCTGGATCCGCTACCCGATTGTCCGTCCTCAGGAAACGCAGGTTGTTGAAGAGCAGCGTGAAGCAGATCTGGCGCTGCCACAACCGGTTGTCGCTGAACCGCAGGTTATCGCTGCGACCGTAGCGTTAGAACCACAAGCGTCGGTACAGGCGGTAGAAAACGTTGCCGTTGAGCCGCAGACCGTCGCCGAACCACAGGCGCCGGAAGTCGTCGAGGTCGAGACAACGCATCCGGAAGTCATTGCCGCGCCGGTTGATGAACAGCCGCAACTGATTGCCGAAAGCGATACGCCGGTGGCGCAAGAGGTTATTGCTGACGCCGAACCGGTAGCAGAAACCGCCGACGCGTCCATTACGGTGGCTGAAAACGTGGCTGATGTTGTCGTTGTCGAGCCAGAAGAAGGGACAAAAGCGGAAGCGGCTGTTGTGGAGCACACGGCAGAAGAAACCGTTATCGCACCGGCCCAGGTGGTGGAAAAGCCGCAGGACGTTGTCTGCGTTGACGACGATCATAACCACGCCAGCGCGCCGATGACGCGTGCGCCAGCGCCGGAATATGTGCCGGAAACCCCGCACCATAGCGACTGGCAGCGCCCTTCCTTCCACTTTGAAGGTAAAGGCGCAGCAGGCGGACACAGCGCCACACGTCACGCCAGCGCCCCGGCGACACGCCCACAGCCGGTAGAATGATGTAAATACCGATACAAAGCCGACCGCCAGGTCGGCTTTTTTATGCCCCTTACAGGGCGATGCCTCACCCCATGGCGTCTTTTAGTCACTCCAGGCGTTTATGAGATCGGGCGGGATAATACGTACGGATGGCGTCGCTACGGGCGCGACAATATGACCACTAACTCAATGATGACTAAAAAAATGCCCGCGCCGGGGTGGATGGCGCGGGCAGACAAAACATATCCAGTTTCGTGATATGTTTCAAAAAGAGGTGTTACCGGTTCAACTGGAAAAGCGACATTCCCTGCATGTCGGTAAACGTTTTATAGGACGCCTGTAATGCCGCCTGTTGCATTACGTAGGAGGAGATGACCGAGTTCCAGTCCACATCTACCAGGTTGCTCATCTGCAGCTTCTGTCCCAGCGCACGGTCGCTTCCCAGTGAATCCAGCGTACTGAGTTCGCTCAGTTGCGTTCCCAGTTCCGCACGAACGGTCAGGACGTTATTGAGCGAATTTTTTAAGCCGCGATTGGTTTTATCAATGGCGGCAGCGGCCTTTTCTTTTTCCACGTCATTGCCTTCCACCGGGGTCTTGAGTGCGGCAATTGCCGTATCGAGCATGACAAACAGATTCTTTTCGGAGTCCGAGCCATCCGGTTCCGGCACCGCATTGCTGGTGATGCTATTAAAAATTTGCGCTCCCGTATGGCCAATTACCATCGTGCGTGCGGAATCCACCTGCTGGGTAACACTTTTCTCGCCGCCATGATAACCACCTGTCGCCTGGTCGAATGGCGCCGCTTCCGTTTTATACCCGGCAAAGATATAGCGACCATTGCCGTCAGTGCTGTTTGCCAGGTTCATCAGCTGATCGCGGATGCCCTGTAAATCCGTCGCCAGCGACGCGCGGTCATCGTCGCTTAACGTGCCGTTTCCGGCATAGACGATTTTTTCCTGCGCGGTTTGAATCGCCGTCGTCACCTGACTGAGTACGCTTTCTTCCAGCGACACTTTTTGGGTGGCAAACGTACGCGCCAGGGCGTACTGGCTATTCTGCGCCTGCGCCTGAGAGAGTACTACCGCCTGCGACGCGGCGATCGGATCGTCAGATGGGTTGGTAACGCGCTTACCGGTAGACATCTGCTCGCCCAGCTTCATCCATTCGGCCTGAGAATTAGTGATGCCGCTCATATTTTGTTCGTACATCATCTGGGTACTGATACGCATGTCATCCTTCTCCTTTAGCGAATATTCAGTAACGCATCAAACAGCGCATTCGCGGTCTGCAATACTTGCGCATTCGCCAGATAATACTGCTGATAACGCTGCAAATTGCCGTACTCTTCGTCGAGGTTAACGCCGGAAACCGACTGTTGCTGTTTATAAAGCTGTTTAACCACATTCGCCTGCGTGGTGCTGCTGGTTTTCAGCGTTGACGTTTTGTTACCCACATCGCTGACCAACGTGGCGTAAGCATCGTTAAAGGTTTTGTTGCCGCCCACTACATTGCTGTTTTGTAAGTCCAGCAATGCCTGACCATTGCGGTTATCGCTGTCGCCGGTATCCACATCAGGATCGAGTTTTGACTCAGACGCCATCGCAATCTCGGCTTCATTTGTCACTTTAACGTTCATGTCGACGATAGCATTGCTGACCGGCTTGAGAAGAAAACTGTCGTTTTTCTGTGCGCCAGTCCCTACCGTCACTTTCAGACCGTCAATCTCCAGTTTTCCGTCAGCATCTTTTGTCGCCGTGAAAGTGGTGTTATCCGCAGTGCGAGTAACCTGCCAGTCTGTACCGTCAAAAACAATCTTATAATCCGTCGCCTGAACCTTCGTGCTGTCGACCACCTTAGCGGTTAGCGATACCGTTTTATCGGCATTATTACTGTTGCTATATACCACCGGCGAGCCAATGCTAAAGAAGTCTTTCCCTTTATTGCCGTCGGCGTCATAACCTTTGGTATGCTGCGCGTTAAACGCATCGGCAAACGCCAACGCCAACTGGCCCAGCGTATTACGAGTCTGATCCAGATCCTGAGAACGGAACGTCAGTAGCCCGCCGAGCGAACCGGTGTTCAGCAACTTTTCCGGAATTTCGATGTTACCGGCGGCCTCATCGACATAAGCGACAGTCGTTCGCGTCGGGTCGGCGCTGGAGGGAACCGCCGCCAACTGACGCGCCGTCGACCCCTGCACCAGCGTATAGCCATTGGCCATCGTCAGGTTATAGGTGCCGCCGTCCTGTACACTCACCTCGACGCCAACGATCTTGTTAAGCTCGCTGACCAACTGATCACGCTGATCGAGCAGGTCGTTCGGCGATGCGCCCGCGCCTACGCCCGTCATACGGGAGATTTGATCGTTCAGGTTAGCTATCTGCTTCGCGTAATTGTTGATTTGCGCCACGCTGGAGCCAATCGCGATATTGACCTGTTTATCCTGATCGCGCAGATACTGATCGGTGGTTTTGAACTGGTTTACCAGCCCTTCCGCTTTACCAATCAGCGCCTGACGCGCCGCAGGATCTTCCGCATTACTGACTAACGTTTGCAGGCTGGTAAAAAAACTCTGCAACGAACCAGACAGCGAGCTGGATTTATCGGCCAGCAGGTTGTCGATTTTCGACATCTGTTCATAGCGCGTGGTCAAGCCGCTGCTCTGGTTTTGCGCGCCGCGTAGCTGATTAGTGATAAACGCATCATATTCGCGCTGTACGCCTGAAACGTAAACGCCATTACCTATCCAGCCGCCAGCCCCTAACGTACTGTTTGCCTGCGCCAGAATAGTTGTCTGCCGGGTATAACCCGCAACGTTATAATTGTTGATGTTATTACTGACCGTATTTAACGCGGCCTGCGCGGCGTTAAGTCCGCTCATGGCGTGATTAATCAAGCTGGACATGATGGTTCCTTTTAATCCTTCAATACTCGTTGTTATCGGCAGCGACTACGTGGACTTGAGCAATTTAAAAGAGATTGTCGAGATTCGCGCTGTAGGTTTTGCTGACCTTTTCACTCATCGCTTTCAACTGCTGAATCATGCTGGTCAATTTACGCGCGTAATTCGGGTCAGTGGCGTATCCGGCGTTTTGCAGAGCCACTGCGCCCTGCTCTGCCGTGGCGGCAGTGGTCACGGCAGCGTAGCGTGGGTTACGCGTTAACAGCGCGACATAATCCGATAACGCCTCCAGATACGAGCTATAGACGCGGAATTTCGCTTTCACTTTTTTCGCTTCGCCATTTTCGTATTCAGTGGTGGTGATTTCCGTCACCGGCCCTTTCCAACTGGCGGTCGCTTTCACGCCAAATACGTTATAGCTGGGTTCGCCATTCTCCCGCAGGATTTGCCGCTGCCCCCAGCCGGACTCCAGCGCCGCCTGCGCCAGAATCAGATGATGCGGCACCCCGCTTTGTTCGCTAGCCAGTCTCGCCGGGAGCGAAAGCCGGGCCAGAAAGTCTTTACTGTCGCCGGAGAGCGGCGCATCGCTGCTGTCCGGCGTTTTCGGTATGGCTTTGCGCACCAGTTGGGTCAGCGCCTGATTTTGATAGCTGTTTACCGTCTCCAGGGAGAATTTAAGCGGTACTTGCGGCGCATCATCTGCAGGCATCGTCTGCCCGCCCGTCATCTGTTTAACCATCATATCCGCCAGCCCCAATCCCTTACCGGCGGTCATCTGCTGGGCGATCTGCTGGTCATACATGCTGGTATACAGACGCGTCTGATCGCTGCTGAATAAACCATCTTTGGGTAAAGCCTCGCGCATACTTTTCAGCATCATCTGGACAAACATCCCTTCCACCTGACGGGCCACAGGACGGATATTCGCCGCCGGGTCCTGGCCCGCTTTCGCTTTCAGTTCGTTCAGAGATTGCGCATCCCAGGCCGCGCTGGCCAGCAATTTACCGTCTCCGATCATCAGATGATTTCCAGTTTGGCGCGTAGACAGCCCGCGCTCTGCATGGACTGCAAAATCGACATCAGGTCCATCGGCGTCGCGCCAAGCGCATTCAGCGCGCGCACTACGCTGTTCAGATTGGCGCTGGAACGCACGCTCTGTAGCGATCCGCCGCTCTGACGCAAATCTATTTGAGTTTGTGGCGTCACCACGGTCTGCCCGCCGCCAAATGGCGTATTCGGCTGGTTGACGTTGAGCTGGCGATTGACTGTCACTGACAAATTGCCCTGCGCCACAGCGCAGCTATCCAGCGTGACTTCCCGATTCATGACCACCGAACCGGTACGCGAGTTGATCACGACTTTTGCATCCTGCGGCGTCACGTTGACTTCCATATTTTGAATGTCCGCCAGAAAACGCACCTGCGAGCTGTTGCCGCTGGGCACGCGTACCTGTACCGTTCGCGCATCAAGCGCAGTGGCGCTGCCGTAACCGCGGGCGCGGTTGATGGCGTCGGTAATTTGCTGCGCCATCGTAAAATCTTCGTCGTTCAATTGCAGATTAATGGTGTGGCCAGCGCCGAACTGAGTCGGCAACTCGCGTTCGATAATCGCGCCATTAGTGATGCGCCCGCCATTAAGCTGGTTAACCTGCACGCTACTGCCGCCTGCGGAAGCGCCCGCGCCGCCGACCAGAATATTGCCCTGCGCCAGAGCATACACCTGGCTGTCCACCCCTTTTAACGGCGTCATTAATAACGTCCCGCCACGCAGACTTTTAGCGTTCCCCATTGAGGAAACGACGACATCGATCGTTTGTCCCTGTCGCGCAAAAGGCGGATACGACGCCGTCACCATCACCGCCGCCACGTTTTTCAACTGCATATTGGTGCCGGTGGGGACCGTAATCCCCAGTTGTGACAGCATGTTATTCAGCGTCTGGGTGGTAAATGGCGTCTGGGTCGTCTGGTCGCCCGTACCGTCCAGCCCGACCACCAGCCCGTAGCCGATCAGCGAGTTTTCCCGTACTCCCTGGACACTGGTCAGATCCCGGATACGCTCGGCGTGCGCCAGAGTGGCAACCAGTGCCAGAACGATTCCTGCAAGAGCTTTAAACACATACACCTCGCTTACATCGGCGACAAATTAAGGAAGAAACGTTGCAGCCAGCCCATATTTTGCGCTTCGTTAATATAGCCGTTCCCGACATATTCAATCCGCGCATCCGCCACCTGTGTCGAGGGAACGGAGTTGCTGCCGCTGATGGTGCGTGGATTTACCACGCCGGAGAAGCGGATGAATTCCGTTCCCTGATTAATCGCGATCTGTTTTTCCCCCACGACGTGTAAATTGCCATTGGCCAGAACCTGATCGACGGTCACGGTCAGCGTGCCGCTAAAGGTATTGCTGGCATTCGCGCCGCCTTTGCCGTTAAAAGAGTTGCCGCCGGAGGCCTCCATATCCGCGCGGGAATTACCGAATAATCCCTGCAGATAACGCGGTACCGTATCAAAACCAAAACTGGTTTTGCCGTCGCGACTGGCATTTGCCGACGAGCTTTTACTGGCGCTGACGTTTTCCTGTAACACAATCGTGAGCGTATCGCCGATATTACGCGGTCGACGATCTTCAAAAAGCGGCTGATAGCCATAATTAATCGGCTGCGCAGACTGAAATATGGAGCCATTCGCCACCGGTACCGGGCCAGGTATCGGCTGCGCCGTGGTCGCCCCCTGCACGAGCGGTTTAGCGGGTATCCAGGCGCATCCTGTCAGCGTCGCGACCATCAGGGCCATAACTGGGTAAGCGTGAAGCGCGTATTTTTGCATTACCTTCATCTTCAAAATCAGGGAGCCGGTGGCGTATCCCCCACCGGCGGCCCCTTAGAGTTGCGTCAGTTTCTGCAGCATCTGATCGGTCGTCGATACTGCTTTACTGTTAATTTCATAGGCGCGTTGAACCTGAATCATATTCACCAGCTCTTCCGCCACGTTAACGTTCGACGTTTCGACATACCCTTGATACAACAACCCCGCGCCGTTGAGCCCCGGCGTGCTTTCGTTCGGCGCGCCGGACGATTGCGTTTCGATATAGAGGTTCTCGCCGATGCTTTCCAGCCCGGTGTCGTTCATAAAGGTGGTCAGGTTAAGCTGCCCGACCTGAACCGGCGCGGCCTGCCCCTGCTGGGTAACGCTGACCACGCCGTCGCGGCCAATCGTGATGCTTAACGCGTTGGCCGGAATGGTGATTGCCGGCTGCACCTGAAAACCGCCCGCCGTCACCAGTTGACCATTCTGATCCACCTGGAAAGAGCCATCGCGGGTATAAGCAGACGTACCGTCCGGCAGCATGACCTGGAAAAAGCCCTGCCCTTTAATCGCCACATCTTTACTGTTGTTGGTCTGCGACAGGTTCCCCTGACTGTGCAGACGCTCCGTGGCGACCGGACGCACGCCGGTACCGATTTGCAGCCCGGAAGGCAGCGTCGTCTGCTCGGACGACTGCGCGCCCGGCTGGCGGATGGTCTGATACAACAGATCTTCAAATACCGCGCGCTGACGCTTAAAACCATTGGTGCTGACGTTTGCCAGGTTATTGGCAATCACATCCATATTGGTTTGCTGCGCGTCCAGACCGGTTTTGGCGATCCATAATGAACTGATCATAAAATGTCCTGTATTAACTCATCGATAGCAGTTGGTTAGCTCGCCCTTCGTTCTCATCTACGCTGGTGATAACCTTCATCTGCATTTCAAAACGACGTGCGTTGGCGATCATGTCGGTCATCGCTTCAACCGGCTTGACGTTACTGCCCTCCAGCACGCCCGACATAATGCGAATTGACGGGTCGGCGGCCAGTACCGCCCCGCGTTCAGCCTGTGCCTCGGCGGTAAGGCGGAATAAACCGTCATCGCTCCGCTGCACCTCATTGCCTTCCGCTTTGACCAGCTTCAGTCGCCCAACGGGCGCCACCGTGTTTGGCGGGTCGCCGGGATTGAGCGCGGAGATCGTGCCGTCTGCCGCAATGGTGATTTCCGACCCTTCAGGAACGGTGATCGGGCCGCCTTCGCCGATAACCGGATGTCCCTGAATGGTTAACTGCCCGGTCGGGCCCACCTGGATATTCCCGTTACGGGTATATCCTTCAGCGCCATCCGCCGCTTGCACCACCAGCCAGCCGTCCTGCTGCAACGCAACATCCAGCGGACGGGAGGTGTAGTCCAACTGACCCGGGGTCATATCCGCCCCGGGCGTCGACGCCGTAACCAGCGTGCGCGTTGCTAAAGAGAGGCCATCAACGGGCACCGCGCGTAGCGCGTTAAGCTGCGCGCGAAAGCCCGGCGTTGAGGCATTAGCCAGGTTGCTGGCCGTTACCGCCTGCTGGTTAAGCGTCTGGCTGGCCGCCCCCATGGCGGTATAAATTGCGTGATCCATTAAGCTATCCCGTCAGGCGCTTAGCGCAGGTTAACCAGCGTATTGAGGATCTGGTCCTGGGTTTTGATGGTCTGCGCATTCGACTGGTAGTTACGCTGCGCGACGATCATATTCACCAGCTCTTTACTCAAATCCACGTTAGAGGCTTCCAGCGCGCCGTTCGTCAGCTTACCGAAGTTGCCGGAACCGGCAGTCCCCAGCAGCGCTACCCCAGAAGCCTGCGTTGCCGCCCAGACGTTATCGCCCTGGGATGCCAGACCTTCGTTGTTGGCGAAGTTAGCCAGCACTATCTGCCCCAGCACCTGCTCCTGCTCGTTGGAGTAGTTGCCAACCACGGTGCCGTCGTTGTTAATCTGGTAGCTCACCAGGTCGCCAGGCTTATAGCCGTTTTGATTGGTGGCGACGATGTTGTTAGCCCCGGTGTTCTGCTGCATGGAGTTAAGGAAGCTGAGGGAGAAGGTGGCCTTAGTCGCGCCATTAATTTCACCGGTTTCGATGTCAACCGTACCACCAGACTCCAGAATCCCGTTTTCATTGAATTTCAGCGTAGTGGACGCCGTTGTTGGCGCAGTGGCTGCAGGATCGCTGCTGTCATGGGTGTACACAGCCCATTCATTATCTTTGGTTTTCACAAAATAGACGTTCATGTCATGGGCATTACCCTGGCTGTCATAAACGGTGACGGTGCCTTTTTTGTTATACGAATCCGCATCACTCACGCTAAAGGGCGTTTTAGACGGTACAGGGTCCGTTGAGTTCAGGTTGATCTGCATTGACGCGGTGGTGGTCGATTTCGCCGCCATCAGCGTGTTCGGAATGGTGATCGGCGCAGGATTCGCCCCCTGCTGAATGGTCGGCGGCGTACCGGTGGCCGGATAGCCGGTCAACTGCATCCCCTGCATATTGACCAGGTTACGGTTCTCGTCCAGTTTGAACTGGCCGTTGCGGCTATAGAACACGGAACCGTTGCTGTCTACCAGGCGGAAAAAACCGTTCTGGCTAATCGCGACATCCAGCCCGCGCCCGGTGTTCGTTGTCGTACCGTCGGTAAAATCCTGGGTAATCCCCGCCACTTTTACGCCCAGCCCCACTTTGGAACCGGCGAACATATCGGCAAATGATGCCGTACCGGACTTAAAGCCATAGGTGGCGGAGTTGGCGATGTTATTACCGATAACATCAAGGTTGGTGGCCGCAGCGTTCAGGCCGCTAACCGCTTGAGAAAAAGACATGACTGACTCCTGATAAGTGTAAGGGCTTAGATTATTTGCCGAACTTCGTCGAGTGTGGTGGTGCCGTAGGTACCCAGATCCAACAGGTTGCCGTTACTGCCCTTCGTCACGCCCTGTACCAGAGCGAATTGCAGCGGCTGCGCCACCAGTTGCGTCCCGCCATTGCTGGCGGTAATCGCAATGTTGTAAGAACCATTCGGTACCGTTGTTCCGTCCGTTTGCTTACCATCCCAGGTAAAGGTGTGTACCCCGGCTCGCAACTCACCGATCTCCAGCGTCCGTACCACCCGGCCATCTTTATCGGTAATGGTTGCCGTCACTTTGTCCGCAGGCTGTTGCAATTCCACGCCAAACGGCGTCGTGGACGTCACGGCCCCTTCTTCCGCGCCTTTACCCGCCAGAATTGTGGTGCCAGGTACCATAACGCCATGTCCAATCAGCGTGGTCGCCTGTAGGGACTGACTATTATCGATTTGCCCGGAAATAGCCCCCAGCGTCGTATTCAGTTTTTCAATGCCGCTCACGGTACTGATTTGCGCCAACTGCGTCGTTAACTCATTATTTTGTAATGGGTTAGTCGGGTCCTGGTTCTTCAATTGCGCGACCAGTAAGGTCAGGAAACTGCTTTGCAGATCGGCAGCGTTGCTTCCGGTCATCGACCCGCTGCCGGTCGTCGTTTTGACGCCCGTGTTGGTCGGGTCATTCATATTTACGGCAATAGACATACGCGCCTCCTTTACTGGCCTAATGTCAGCGTTTTAAGCATCATGCTTTTTACGGTATTCAGGACTTCGATATTTGCCTGATAGCTGCGCGAGGCTGACATCGTGTTAACCATTTCGCCGACCACATCGACGTTGGGCATTTTGACGTAACCATTAGCGTCCGCCAGCGGATTGCCTGGCTCATAAACCAGCTTTTCCGGTGCCTGACTTTCAATCACGCTGGCGACCTTTACCCCGCCAGTGGCTTGACCCGGCGCGGCATCCACCTGAAAAACCACTTGTTTGGCGCGATAAGGCTGTCCGTCCGGGCCGGTGACGCTATCCGCATTCGCCAGGTTACTGGCCGCAACGTTCAACCGCTTGGACTGTGCGGCAAGCGCCGATCCGGCAATATCAAAAATGTTTAACAGCGCCACGAATTAATTTCCTCCCTGTAGCACATTCATCATGCCTTTGAGTTGGCTACCCAGAACGGTAAGCCCCATCTGATATTTGAGACTGTTATCCGCAAACTGCGTACGTTCCCTGTCCATATCTACGGTGTTGCCATCCAAAGAAGGCTGATCGGGTACGCGGTAAAGCAGATCCACTGCGGGAGAAGAGACCGCCTGGGCGGGAATATGGTGAGAGGAAGTCAACGTTAACGCGACGCCGCCGGTTTCTTCCCGTCCACGCACCATCACCTTTTTTAACTCACTGGCAAAATCAATATCGCGCGCCTGATACCCCGGCGTATCGGCATTGGCGATATTCGCCGCTAATATTTCCTGACGTTGCGCGCGCAGATTTAGCGCTTCCTGCTGAAATCGTAAGGCGGCATCGAGCCTGTCGAGCATATCTCCTCCGCAAATGGCAAAATTCAGCCGACAGCTTAAATGCCTTCACGCGCGCGTTATCGCCGGAATAAACGCAAAATGCGTCGCTATTTATTGCGTTGATGCTTGCTTCACACGGGTAGAATCCTGTCATGACATCAACCAGGGGGAAGTACCATGCAAACGTTAAAACGAGGATTCGCCGTGGCGGCTTTGCTGTTCAGCCCCCTGACAATGGCGCAGGACATCAACGCCCAGCTGGCCACGTGGTTTTCCCAGCGTCTGGCTGGCTTCAGCGACGAGGTGGTTGTCACGCTCCGTTCATCGCCCAATCTGCTGCCGAGCTGCGAGCAGCCAGCCTTCAGCATGACGGGCAGCGCGAAGCTGTGGGGCAACGTCAATGTGGTGGCGCGCTGCGCCAATGAAAAACGTTATTTGCAGGTGAATGTGCAAGCGACCGGCAATTATGTCGCCGTTGCCGCGCCCGTCGCGCGCGGCGGAAAATTGACGCCGGCCAACGTCACGCTAAAACGTGGCAGGCTGGATCAGTTACCGCCACGGACGGTACTGGATATCCGTCAGATTCAGGATGCCGTCAGTTTGCGCGATCTCGCTCCCGGGCAGCCGGTACAGCTTACGATGATACGTCAGGCCTGGCGCGTCAAAGCGGGTCAACGAGTACAGGTCATCGCCAATGGCGAGGGGTTTAGCGTCAATGCGGAAGGTCAGGCGATGAATAATGCCGCCGTCGCGCAAAATGCGCGCGTGCGCATGACATCGGGTCAAATCGTGAGTGGAACCGTCGATTCTGATGGGAATATTCTTATTAACCTATAATTGTGTAAAGATTTTGTCGCGGCTGCCGATGAGATATTCAACCATGATGGTAGCTGGCCGCTACAACGTAACCCTCGATGAGGATAAATAAATGAGCATTGACCGTACCTCACCTTTGAAACCCGTTAGCACTGTCCAGACGCGCGAAACCAGCGATACGCCGGTACAAAAAACGCGTCAGGAAAAAACGTCCGCCGCGACGAGCGCCAGCGTAACGTTAAGCGACGCGCAAGCGAAGCTCATGCAGCCAGGCGTCAGCGACATTAATATGGAACGCGTCGAAGCATTAAAAACGGCTATCCGTAACGGTGAGTTAAAAATGGATACGGGAAAAATAGCAGACTCGCTCATTCGCGAGGCGCAGAGCTACTTACAGAGTAAATAAGCGTATGACTCGTTTGTCAGAAATACTTGACCAGATGACCACCGTCCTGAATGACCTGAAGACGGTGATGGACGCCGAGCAACAACAGCTTTCCGTAGGCCAGATTAACGGCAGCCAGCTACAGCGTATTACAGAAGAAAAAAGCTCGTTGCTGGCGACGCTGGATTATCTGGAACAACAGCGCCGTCTGGAGCAGAACGCGCAGCGTAGCGCAAACGATGACATTGCAGAGCGCTGGCAGGCGATTACCGAAAAAACGCAGCATCTTCGCGACCTCAACCAGCACAACGGCTGGCTGCTGGAAGGGCAAATTGAGCGTAATCAACAGGCGCTGGAGGTACTGAAACCTCACCAGGAGCCGACCTTGTACGGGGCTGACGGTCAGACTTCCGTCTCTCACCGCGGCGGTAAAAAAATTTCTATCTAATCATTGCCGGATGGCGACGTTGCGCCTTTCCGGCCTGAATGCCTTGTAGGCCTGATAGCACAGCGCTATCAGGCACTGAATTTACGCCGTCCGGCGAACAAACTCTTTCACTTTAAAGCCCAGCACGGCAAGCGCGGCGAAATAGGCCGCGATACCCGCGATCACTACCGCCATCAAACGTAGCAAACGCCATAACATCGACCCTTGCGACCACTCAGGCATAATATGCAACACGCCGAACAATACGGCAGCCATCACCAGTACGGAAATGATCAGACGCATCAGGAACCACATCCAACCCGGTTGTGGCGTAAAGATATTCTGTTTGCGCAGTTGCCAGTACAGCAGCGACGCATTGAGACATGCCGCCAGACCAATAGAGAGCGACAGCCCGGCGTGTTTCAGCGGTCCAATAAACGCCAGGTTCATTAACTGCGTCATGATTAACGTCACGATGGCGATTTTCACCGGCGTTTTAATATCCTGGCGAGAATAGAAGCCCGGGGCCAGCACTTTTACGACGATCAAGCCAATCAGCCCCACCGAATAGGCGATTAACGCCCGCTGCGTCATCGCCGCATCAAAGGCGGTGAATTTACCGTACTGAAACAGCGAGACCGTCAGCGGCTTCGCCAGGATGCCTAACGCTACCGCGCTCGGCAACGCCAGTAAAAAGCACAAACGCAGCCCCCAGTCCATCAGGCGGCAGTACTCATCATGATTGCCGCTGGCAAAGCTTTTCGACAATGACGGCAACAGGATGGTCCCCAACGCCACGCCCAGCACGCCGGACGGGAACTCCATCAACCGATCGGCATAGTACATCCATGAGACCGAGCCGGAGGCCAGAAACGAGGCGAAAATGGTATTGATGATAAGGGAGATCTGACTGACGGAAACGCCCAAAATCGCCGGCCCCATCTGTTTGACCACCCGCATCGCCCCGGTGTCGCGAAAGTTAATGCGCGGCAGCACCAGCATACCGATCTTTTTCAAATACGGAAGTTGATACACCAGTTGCAGCACGCCGCCGACGGTGACTGCCCAGGCTAACGCCAGCACCGGCGGATTAAAGTATGGCGCGGCGAATAATGCAAAACCGATCATGCTGATATTAAGAAATGTCGGCGCAAAAGCGGGAATAGAGAAGCGATTCCAGGTGTTGAGAATGGCGCCAACCAGTGAAGCCAGCGAGATCAGCAGAATATAGGGAAACGTAATCCGCAGCAGTTGCGTCGTCAGCGCGAATTTATCCGCGGTATCGGCAAAACCCGGCGCGGTTACCATAATCACCCACGGGGCGGCCAGCATACCGGCCACCGTCACGACGGCCAATGCCAGCGTCAACAGGCCGGAAACGTAAGCGACAAAGATCCGTGTCGCTTCTTCACCCTGCTTGCTCTTATATTCCGCCAGGATAGGCACAAAGGCCTGAGAAAAAGCGCCTTCGGCAAAGATCCGGCGTAGTAGATTGGGGAGTTTAAACGCCACAAAAAAGGCGTCGGTCGCCATCCCTGCGCCAAAAATTCTGGCGACAATCGCATCACGGGCAAAGCCCAACACGCGTGAAAACATAGTCATCGAGCTGACGGCAGCCAGCGATTTCAATAAATTCATTTCTTTTGTATTCCAGACCCTGGCGTAAAACTCCTGCATGGCTGATCCATCGACCGGATAACGCAACTTCTGCCGTATCCGGCTGTATCACCGCGCCTGACGGCGACGTTAAAACGTCTTATCAGGCCTTACAGACTCCCCACGGTTTGCCATTATTCACTGTGAAAAGAGGTATTATGTAGAGTGGGCATATATACCCGCCATACTTCGAGCTGCATGTGCGTTAGCTTTTCTGCAACTCGAATTATTGAGGGTATAGTACCTGGATTACGATGAATTACTACCGCCAGATGTTACAGAGGGTTATTCGCTGATGGCGTCCCGCCACAGCGCCTCCACGACGCGCTGGGCCAAAATCGCCTGCTCCCCCGCCATTTCCGGAACCGTCTGATTTTGTACGCAGTCAATGAAATGCCGCGCGCATCCGACAAAACCACGCTGTTCAAGCGTCGTTTGCCAACCCGGAATGGGTTTGATGAAAATACCCTGCCCGCGCTCTTCGCGCCATTCACGCATATCCGTCACGTCATACAGCCCACCGTCGGTGACGGCCTGGACCGATTCACGCTGACTTCCGGCGCGCCGGTGCATACTGGTGGTAATTTGTAGTTTGTCGGCGGAAAAATGATGTTCCGCATAGCACATTTCGCCGGACTCGCTGGTGAGCAACGTGCCGCTGGCAAGGCGCGCCTCGCCGCCCGCCAGCCACAGAGCGGTATCCACAACATGCAGATAGTCATCGAGCAAAGTAAAACGTAAGTCGTGCGGCCCGACGCTATCGGTACGATGTTTATCCATACGCAGTGACGCCGCAGTGCCGAGGCGCGTCTTCAGTTCGCGGTACAGCGGCGCGAAACGGCGATTAAAGCCAACCATCAGCGTCAATTTTTTTGCGCCGCCAGCGCCACCAGCCGTTCGGCATCACGTAGATTTTCCGCCAGCGGTTTATCCACGCAGACATGGACGCCGGCATTGAGAAGTTCGCTGACCACGGCATAATGGCTTGCGGTACTGGAGTGGACGAAGACCGCATCGCAGCCGGACGCTAAATTCGCCAGCGAATCCACATACGGTATGCGCCAGCTTTCGCAGATACGTAAGGCTTTATCCCGCGAAGGAGACCAGGCGCCCTGTAGCGTCCATCCGGCGGTGTTGGTTAATACCGGCAGCCAGGCCTTCTGCGCAATACCGCCTAATCCGACAATGCCAATCCGTAATGTTCTCACATTACTCTCCCAGGTGAGCTAACAAAGAATCCAGCCGCTGCTTTAACTCCGCCACTTCGCTTTCCAGCGCTTCGACGCGCGACTGAAGATTGCCCGACGCACTTTCCGGCGCAGACGTCTGGAGAGACAGTTCATCGACGTCGCCGCAAAAAAGGTGCATATAACGGCTTTCGCGCTTACCCGGTTCACGCGCCAGACGGACGACATACGGGCCGTCCTCACGACTGGCAAGCCGTTCCAGCGTGGATTCAACTTCCGCCATATCGCTGAATTCATGCATCCGCGACGCCCGGCTACGCAACTCGCCGGGCGTTTGCGCGCCGCGCAGCAGCAGCGTAGTGACAAGCGCCACTTCCGCCGCGCTAAGTTTCAGATCGCCAAATTCGGAATTACAGAAACGCTGTTCATATTTGGTGACGCGATTGCCAAACCCGCTGACCGTACGCAAAAAGTGGCGTTTCACCAGGTTATCGAGCTGTTCTTGTACCTCTTGTTCCGTCAGGTTCATCACCGGTTCACGGTTGGTTTTCTGATTACAGGCTGTCACCACCCCGTTGACGGAAAGCGGATACTGTTCCGGCGTTGTCACCTGCTTTTCCAGCAGACAGCCAATCACTCGCGCTTCAGTGGCGGTTAATTCATATTTCATCGTTTTCTCCCTTTGCCTCTCATTCCGTAAGCCGCTCAACGCCCCGGCGTCCATAACGGCGTGGTTAACGCCGTCAGGACATGGTCGCGCCATTGTCCATCAATCAACAGGTAATCTTTCGCATAGCCTTCTTTCTCAAAGCCAAGCCGCGCCAGCAACGCGCCGCTACGTTTGTTGTGCGGCATATAGTTCGCCATGATACGGTGGATATGCTGAGTGCGCTGCATATAGCGAATCGCAGCGGTTAAGGCTTCAAACATCAGCCCTTGCCCCTGCCACTTCTGCGCAATGGAATAGCCCAGATAACAGGCATGAAAAGAACCGCGCACCACATTGGAAAAATTCGCCACGCCGATAATTTCTTTTTCTTCCGGATCAAGTAGCGCGAAATAGAAGGCGGAGCCCTGTTTGTGAAATTCACCGATCATTCCCAGACGCGCCTGCCATCCTGAAGGATAACAATGACTTTCATCACGGACCGGTTCCCAGGGTTTTAAAAAATGACGATTTTCCGCGTAATAATCGGCCAGACGCCAGGCATCACGCTCATGCACTAAACGTACCACCAGACGATCGGTGGTTAAGCGCACTTTTGGCACGTTACTACGATAGCCAAACATTCTATACCTACTCCTTCCTGTAACGTCTTCAGCACGCCAGTAACATTACTATACCTGCGCAACCAGGCTCTGTGAAAAGCGCAAATCGTCATTTTTTGAATTGCTGCCACATTTTGATGAAAACTCTCGATTAAAAAGGACTTTTGATAAAAAAATATTGTCCCGCTAACGGTAGGAAAAAACGAAACGCCGCCGCAGAATAGAAGACGCTCATCTTTTATTTCCCGGGAGGGGAAATGTCGCGCGTCTCGCAGGCGAGGAACCTGGGTAAATATTTTCTTCTCATCGATAACATGTTGGTGGTGCTGGGTTTTTTCGTCGTCTTCCCGCTCATCTCTATTCGCTTTGTCGATCAAATGGGGTGGGCTGCCGTAATGGTAGGGATCGCGCTCGGCCTGCGCCAGTTTATTCAACAAGGTCTGGGCATTTTTGGCGGCGCCATCGCCGATCGCTTTGGCGCGAAACCGATGATTGTCACCGGTATGCTGATGCGCGCCGCAGGCTTTGCCACCATGGGTATCGCGCATGAGCCCTGGCTCTTGTGGTTTTCCTGCTTTCTTTCCGGTCTCGGCGGTACGCTTTTCGACCCGCCGCGCTCAGCGCTGGTGGTCAAATTAATTCGTCCGGAGCAACGGGGCCGCTTCTTCTCTCTGTTGATGATGCAGGACAGCGCGGGTGCGGTGATTGGCGCACTACTGGGAAGCTGGTTGCTACAATACGATTTTCGCCTGGTCTGCGCGACGGGCGCTATTTTGTTCATATTATGCGCCCTTTTCAACGCATGGCTGCTTCCGGCCTGGAAGCTATCAACGGTCAGAACGCCGGTGCGTGAAGGAATGCGCCGCGTCATGAGCGATAAAAGGTTTGTCACCTACGTGCTGACGCTGGCGGGCTACTATATGCTGGCGGTACAGGTCATGTTAATGCTGCCAATTATGGTAAACGATATCGCCGGCTCGCCTGCTGCCGTGAAATGGATGTACGCTATAGAGGCGTGTCTCTCGCTGACGTTGCTCTACCCGATTGCCCGCTGGAGCGAAAAGCGTTTTCGGCTGGAGCATCGGCTGATGGCCGGTTTGCTCGTCATGTCGCTGAGCATGCTCCCCATCGGGATGGTGGGCAATTTACAGCAGCTTTTTACGCTTATTTGCGCTTTCTACATCGGCTCGGTTATCGCCGAACCGGCGCGCGAAACGCTCAGCGCGTCGCTCGCGGACGCGAGAGCGCGGGGAAGCTATATGGGCTTTAGCCGTCTGGGATTAGCCATTGGCGGCGCGATTGGTTATATCGGCGGCGGCTGGTTGTTTGATATGGGTAAAGCGCTTGCGCAGCCTGAACTACCGTGGATGATGCTCGGTATTATCGGTTTCATCACCTTTTTGGCTTTAGGCTGGCAATTTAGTCATAAACGCACGCCACGCCGGATGCTGGAACCCGGCGCCTGATTTGATACCTGTCGCTATCTCCTCCATACTGGTCAGATACCGACAGTCAAATGGAGGAGAAACGTGAAGCTTTATATTTACGATCATTGCCCTTTCTGCGTTAAAGCCCGCATGATTTTCGGCCTGAAGAACATCCCCGTTGAACTTAACGTGTTACAAAATGACGACGAGGCGACGCCCACCCGGATGATTGGTCAAAAGATGGTGCCCATCCTGCAAAAAGATGATAGTCGCTACCTTCCTGAAAGTATGGATATTGTACATTATGTCGACAACCTCGACGGCAAACCGCTGTTAACCGGGAAACGCAATCCAGCCATTGAAGAGTGGTTGCGCAAAGTTAACGGTTACGTTAATCAGCTACTGCTGCCGCGATTTGCAAAATCCGCTTTCGATGAATTTTCTACCCCTGCGGCGCGCCAGTATTTTATCCGCAAAAAAGAAGCCTCATCTGGCAGTTTTGACAACCATCTTGCGCACTCTGCCGGACTGATTAAAAAGATCGGCGATGATTTACGTTTGCTGGATAAACTCATCGTACAGCCTAACGCCGTTAACGGCGAATTATCGGAAGATGATATTCATCTGTTTCCGCTTCTGCGTAATCTGACGCTGGTCGCCGGTATTCACTGGCCGACAAAAGTCGCGGACTATCGCGATAATATGGCAAAGCAGACGCAAATTAATTTACTCTCCTCAATGGCTATCTAACGCCCGCCAGGCGGCAACCCTTTCTTGCCGCCTTTTTCAGCTTTTTCTAGTGGCGCCATGTCCGCTGGCGCGACATGCTGCTTTGTGTCAAGATTAGGGCACAGGCAACATGCTAAGGAACGCCATGAAAAAGTTTTTTTTTGCCGCTGCGCTGGTAGTTAGCGGCCTGTTAGTGGGTTGTAATCAACTTACGCAATACACCATTAGCGAACAAGAAATCAATCAAGCGCTTGAAAAACGGAATAATTTCTCAAAAGATATTGGTCTGCCCGGCATTGCCGACGCGCATATCGTATTGACTAACCTTGCCAGCCAGATTGGTCGGGAAGAGCCTAATAAAGTCACCCTTACTGGCGATGCCAGGCTGGATATGAATTCCCTGTTTGGCAGTCAAAAAGCGACGATGAAACTCAAGCTAAAAGCCCTGCCGGTCTTTGATAAAGAAAAAGGCGCCATCTATCTTCAGGAGATGGAAGTAGTAGACGCCACCGTGACGCCGGAGAAAATGCAATCGGTGCTACAAACGCTCCTGCCTTATTTAAATCAGTCTTTACGTAGCTACTTTAACCAGCGGCCCGCTTACGTGTTGCGTGAGGACAGCAGTAAAGGCGAAGCGTTAGCGAAGAAACTCGCGAAAGGCATTGAAGTTAAACCTGGTGAAATCGTTATTCCTTTCACCAATTGATTCCGGAGGGCGCGCTCGCGCCCTTTTTTTACGTGCAAACGAAAACGTTTCCGCTTATCCTTTGTTTCCGGCAAAAAGACTATTCCTCAGCCGGAGCTTATTAATGACTGCACCATCCCAGGTTTTAAAGATCCGCCGCCCGGACGACTGGCACGTTCACCTTCGCGATGGCGACATGTTAAAAACGGTCGTACCCTATACCAGCGAAATTTATGGTCGCGCTATCGTGATGCCGAACCTGGCGTCCCCCATCACGACCGTTGATGCAGCGATCGCCTACCGCCAGCGTATTCTCGATGCGGTGCCCGCCGGGCATGATTTCGCGCCGTTAATGACCTGCTATTTAACGGATTCGCTCGATGCCGATGAACTGGAGCGTGGTTTCCATGAAGGCGTGTTTACTGCGGCTAAGCTTTACCCGGCCAATGCCACCACTAACTCCAGTCATGGCGTAACGTCAGTCGACGCTATCATGCCGGTACTGGAGCGGATGGAAAAACTCGGAATGCCATTGCTGGTCCACGGTGAGGTGACCCATGCGGAGGTTGATATCTTCGATCGTGAAGCACGTTTTATCGACACCGTAATGGAACCGCTACGCCAGCGTCTGACCGCGCTTAAAGTGGTCTTTGAGCACATCACGACCAAAGATGCCGCGCAGTATGTACGTGACGGCAACGACTACCTGGCGGCTACCATTACGCCTCAACATTTAATGTTTAACCGTAATGATATGCTGGTCGGCGGCATTCGTCCTCACCTGTACTGTCTGCCGATTCTGAAACGCAATATTCACCAGCAGGCGTTACGCGACCTGGTCGCCAGTGGTTTTACGCGCGCCTTCCTGGGGACGGATTCAGCGCCGCATTCACGTCATCGTAAAGAGACCAGTTGCGGCTGCGCCGGTTGTTTCAACGCCCCCTCCGCCCTTGGCAGTTATGCCGCCGTGTTTGAGGAAATGAACGCGCTAGCGCACTTTGAAGCGTTCTGTTCACTGAATGGCCCGCAATTCTATGGCCTGCCGGTGAATACGGGGTGGGTGGAACTGGTTCGCGATGAACAACAGGTACCGGAAAATATCGCGCTGGCTGATGATTCGCTGGTGCCTTTTTTAGCGGGTGAAACAGTACGCTGGTCAGTAAAAAAATAAAAAATGCGCTTACCTGTTGCTATATATTGGATTTAACTGTATATATATCCAGTATATTCAACAGGGGGCCATTATGCGTATTGAAGTCACTATAGCCAAAACGTCACCTCTGCCTGCCGGTGCGATTGATGCGCTGGCGGGCGAACTCTCCCGTCGTATTAGCCATCATTTTCCTGAGAACTTGGGTAACGTCACCGTACGTTACGCTACCGCCAACAACTTGTCCGTCATTGGCGCATCAAAAGAGGACAAAGAACGCATTAGCGAGATTCTCCAGGAGACCTGGGAGAGCGCTGATGACTGGTTCATCAATGAATAAAAAATGATATGCAGTGATGTATGTTTGCCGGGTCGCCCCGGCTTTTTTATTTGCGCAACTGATGAATATTTCGCCTGACCGTCAAAATAATTGCACAACATCCTAAAAAAATATGAATGAACTGCCGCTTTATTGTTCATATAATTCTTAAAAAGAGAAATTTATCCTCCGGTCTCTTTAAAAACGCAGTGAATAGCCTTATTAATTGGTATACTGAAGTTGCTTCAGAAGAAAAACACGCATTGAACCTCGAGAACCGTTGTCTTATAACACGTACCAGGGGGGCATGATGGAAAAGAATAATGAAGTCATTCAGACCCATCCGCTTGTAGGATGGGACATCAGCACCGTCGATAGCTATGATGCGCTGATGCTGCGTTTGCACTACCAGACCCCAAATCGTCCGGAACCGGAAGGGACTGAAGTTGGTCAAACGCTCTGGTTAACGACAGATGTAGCCAGGCAATTTATTTCAATATTAGAAGCCGGCATCGCCAAAATAGAATCAGGTGATTACCAGGAAAACGAGTATCGTCGCCATTAGCGTGACGCGCTCCCCCTCTCTCAGGCACCGTAAGGTGCCTCACTTATTTCTGGCTTGTATATCTCAGCGCAGTTATTTACCCTGAAATCATCGCGATAGCAGAGAGAAACTGATGAAATACGACCTTATTATTATCGGCAGCGGTTCGGTTGGCGCCGCCGCTGGTTATTACGCCACCCGCGCCGGGCTAAAGGTCCTGATGACCGATGCGCATATGCCGCCTCATCAACAGGGCAGCCATCACGGCGATACCCGTCTTATCCGCCATGCTTATGGTGAAGGCGAAAAATATGTCCCACTGGTGCTTCGCGCCCAGGCGCTTTGGGATGAACTCTCCACACACAATGAAGAGCCTATTTTTGTCCGCTCCGGCGTCGTTAACCTCGGCCCGGCCGATTCCGCTTTCTTAGCCAACGTCGCACGAAGCGCGCAACAGTGGCAATTGAACGTCGAGCGCCTGGACGCGACGGCCCTCATGACGCGCTGGCCGGAAATTCGCGTGCCCGATAATTATATCGGGCTGTTTGAAGCTGACTCCGGTTTCCTGCGCAGCGAATTAGCCATTACCACATGGCTTCGTCTGGCCCGAGAAGCAGGCTGCGCACAGCTATTCAACAGCCCGGTAAGCCATATTCACCATGATGATAACGGTGTGACGATAGAGACGAGTGAAGGCTGCTACCACGCCAGCAAAGCGCTGATTAGCGCGGGCACCTGGGTCAAAGCGCTGGTACCGGAGCTGCCCGTTCAGCCCGTACGTAAAGTTTTTGCCTGGTTTAAGGCGGATGGACGTTACAGTACTAAAAACCGCTTTCCGGCCTTTACCGGCGAAATGCCCAACGGCGATCAATATTACGGCTTCCCGGCGGAGAACGACGAGTTAAAAATCGGCAAACACAATGGCGGACAGCTAATACAGGCTCCGGAAGAGCGCAAGCCCTTTGCCGCCGTTGCCAGCGATGGCGCGGAAGCATTTCCTTTCTTGCGTAATGTACTGCCGGGTATCGGCGGTTGTTTACATGGGGCGGCATGTACCTATGATTATTCGCCGGACGAGGATTTTATTATCGATACGCTGCCTGGCCATGAGAATACGCTTGTCATCACTGGACTCAGCGGACATGGTTTTAAATTCGCCCCGGTGTTAGGAGAAATCGCTGCGGATTTTGCGTTGGGAAAAACGCCCTCCTTTGATCTGACGCCGTTCCGGCTTTCCCGTTTTAGCCAATAATTTGTCGGCCCCGTAAAGGGGCTGTTTATTAAGGTAAGCTATGCGTCGTCTCTTTCATTTTCTGATGAATAATATTCGCGAACATTTCATGCTTTACGTTATTCTTTGGTCGCTGCTGGCGGTGATGGATATTGTTTATCTCCTTTTCTTTTGATTGCTTTTCATTGACGTTAACTGACACTTCCTGAAAGTTCCTCGCTTTTTATTTCATAACGTTAAGCACGGCAATAATGCCAGTTCCTGCCATTGCGCGGTTATCAGGGGGAAATATCTCGAAACTTCTGAAGCTGAACCGCAAACAACATCAAAATTATTGAAATAAAAATAAATATCATTCAAATTCTTATTTAGAAGTTGCATTCGGCGCTTTTCCACGCCATTTTCATTCTCTCGTGAAATATTCATTGGTGTGTTTATGCAATTTAAAAATACTCCACAGCGTTATGGCGTGGTTTCCGCCGCGCTCCACTGGCTGACCGCCCTGGTGGTCTATGGCATGTTTGCGTTGGGTTTATGGATGGTCACGCTCAGTTATTACGACGGCTGGTATCACCAGGCACCGGAAATACATAAAAGTATTGGCATATTACTGATGATGGCGCTGATCGTGCGTATTATCTGGCGGCTTTATTCTCCACCGCCCGTTGCGTTGACCAGCTATTCCCGTTTAACGCGCGCTGGCGCCGCCGCGGGTCATCTCCTCCTGTATCTCCTGCTCTTTGCGATAATCATTAGCGGCTACCTGATTTCCACCGCCGACGGTAAACCGATTAGCGTCTTTGGCTGGTTTGAGATTCCGGCCACGCTTACGGACGCGGGCGCGCAGGCTGACATCGCCGGAACGCTGCATCTGTGGTTTGCCTGGTCGCTGGTCATTATCTCGCTCTCGCATGGGGTTATGGCGCTAAAACACCATTTCATCGATAAAGACGACACACTGAAACGTATGACAGGAATGTCGTCATCTGACTATGGAGCTCAAAAATGAAAAAAAACCTGCTGGGATTCACCCTCGCATCCTTGTTATTCACGACCGGTTCCGCCGTGGCGGCGGAGTATAAAATTGATAAAGAAGGCCAACATGCGTTCGTCAATTTCCGCATTCAGCATCTGGGCTACAGCTGGCTATACGGCACCTTTAAAGATTTCGACGGCACGTTCACTTTTGACGAAAAAAATCCATCGGCAGACAAAGTGAACGTGACCATTAACACCAATAGCGTCGACACTAACCATGCCGAACGTGACAAACACCTGCGTAGCGCGGAATTTCTTAATGTTGCGAAATTCCCGCAGGCAACCTTCACCTCTACCAGCGTGAAAAAAGAGGGCGATGAACTGGATATTACCGGCAATCTGACGCTCAATGGCGTGACTAAACCGGTGACGCTGGAAGCGAAGCTGATGGGCCAGGGCGACGATCCGTGGGGCGGTAAGCGCGCGGGCTTTGAGGCCGAAGGAAAAATTAAGCTGAAGGACTTCAATATAACTACCGATCTCGGCCCGGCCTCACAAGAGGTTGAGCTTATCATCTCAGTAGAAGGCGTTCAGCAGAAGTAACGCCTGGCGAAATGCCGGATAGCGGCCTTTACGCTGCTATCCGGCAAAATATTACTCAGCCGGATCGGGAATGCTCAGTTTGCTATTAAGCCGACCACGCGATTTATTAAAAATTTTGTTGCCGTTCTCGCGACCCGCACGACGTCGGCGCTGTTCTTCCTCCGGCAAGGCCAACTCTTCACAGCATTGTTCACTACAGCAGCCGTTAAATTTACTGGCGCACTGCGGACACTGGATAAACAGCAGATGGCAACCGTCATTTTTGCAGTTGGTATGGCTATCGCAGGGCGCGCCGCACTGATGGCAATGCGCGATAACCTCATCCGAGATTCGTTCGCCCATTCGCTCATCAAATACAAAATTTTTGCCGATAAAGCGAACGGGAAGCCCCTGCTCGCGCGCGCGACGGGCGTACTCAATGATGCCACCCTCAATATGCCAGACTTTATTGAAACCGTTGTGTTTCATCCAGGCGCTGGCTTTCTCACAACGAATACCGCCGGTACAGTACATCACTATCTTTTTATCTGCATGTTCCCGCAGCATTTCAACCGCTTTTGGCAACTGTTCACGAAACGTATCCGCCGGGATTTCCAGAGCATTTTCGAAATGGCCGACTTCATACTCATAGTGGTTGCGCATATCAATAAAGACCGCGTCAGGATCGTCCAGCATCGTATTCACATCTGCCGCCTTCAGATAATCGCCGACATTACTGGCGTCAAAAGTCGGATCGTCAATACCGTCAGCAACGATACGGTCGCGAACTTTCATACGCAGCACCCAAAATGACTTTCCGTCATCCTCCAGCGCGATATTTAAACGCAGCCCGTCCAGCGCGGGGTCGAACGTATAAAGCTGTTGACGAAAGGTCTCGAGCTTGCTTTGCGGCACGCTGATTTGCGCATTGATGCCTTCATGCGCCAGGTAAACGCGACCAAAAACGTCCAACGCCGTAAACACCTGATACAACGCGTCCCGCGTCTGTTGCGGCGAGGCGATAGCGAAATATTTATAAAAAGAAATTGTCGTACGCGGCTCGCTTTCCGCCAGCATTTTGGCTTTCAGCTCGTCATTAGAGATGCGGTTGTGTAACACTGGCATGGTGTACGTATCCTGCAATCAGCAAAAAATAAAGTGGGCAGGCATGATAAGGCAAGTCTCGCCAATTTACATCCACACATTTTGCGCTACATTTCCTGCTTTACACTAAATAATTAACAACAATTGTCGATTTAATCGCCACTCTCCTGCTACATATTTTTGCTCAACGCAAAAAGATGCGAGAATACGGGGAATTGTTCGTTGAAAGACAGGATAGAAATGACGAAGTTGCCTAAGTTCTCCGTGGCCTTACTGCACCCGCGCTATTGGTTAACCTGGTTGGGTATAGGCGCGCTTTGGTTGGTCGTGCAACTCCCCTACCCGGTCATCTATAAATTGGGTTGCGCATTGGGCCACCTGGCGCGACGCGTAATGAAACGCCGCGCGAAAATCGCCTATCGCAACCTTGAATTATGCTTTCCGGAAATGAGCGCGCAGGAACGCCACACCATGGTGGTCAAAAACTTTGAATCCGTCGGTATGGGCGTGATGGAAACCGGCATGGCCTGGTTCTGGCCCGATCGGCGAGTGAACCGCTGGATGAAAGCGAGCGGTCTGGAGCATATCCGTGAAGTTAAAGCGCAGGGGCTGGGGTTCATTCTGGTAGGAATACATTTCCTTACCCTTGAGTTTGGCGCCCGCATGTTTGGTATGCATAACCCAGGGATCGGAGTTTATCGCCCGAATGATAATCCGTTGCTCGACTGGTTACAGACCTGGGGACGCTTACGCTCCAATAAATCGATGTTGGATCGCAAAGATCTGAAAGGCATGGTTAAGGCATTGAAAAGCGGCGAATTGATCTGGTATGCGCCGGATCACGATTACGGCCCGCGCGCCAGCGTTTTTGTACCATTATTCGCTGTCGACCAGGCTGCCACGACCTCCGGTACCTGGATGCTCGCGCGCATGTCTAAAGCCTGTATTATCCCCTTCGTGCCTCGCCGTAAACCCGATGGGAAAGGCTACGAACTGATCATTCTTCCTGCGGAATATTCGCCTCCGCTGGAGAGCGCAGAAGCGACTGCCGCGTGGATGAATAAGATTGTTGAGCAGTGCATTATGATGGCGCCAGAGCAGTATATGTGGCTGCATCGCCGCTTTAAAACTCGCCCTGAAGGCGTACCGTCGCGCTATTGACAGGATTGCAGCCGTCAGGCTGCAATTTTTCCCTCTTTTAGCTTTAAAAGCTCCACACATTGCGAGGCTGGTAAGGTCGGCGCATAATTATAATTAGTACGCTCATAATTAAATTGATGATAGCGCAAAACGCGCATCATACTGTGGAACGCTATGTCACCCTCTGATGTCCCCATAAACTGGAAACGCAATCTAACCGTTACCTGGCTGGGCTGTTTTTTAACCGGCGCGGCATTCAGCCTAGTCATGCCTTTTCTCCCTCTCTACGTTGAGCAACTCGGCGTAACAGGCCATAGCGCGCTCAACATGTGGTCCGGGCTGGTCTTTAGTATTACGTTCCTCTTTTCAGCTATCGCTTCCCCTTTTTGGGGCGGTCTGGCGGATCGTAAAGGGCGTAAGATCATGCTGTTGCGTTCCGCTCTCGGCATGGCCATTGTGATGCTGTTAATGGGCATGGCGCAAAATATCTGGCAATTTCTGATCCTCCGCGCGTTATTAGGCCTGCTGGGCGGATTTATTCCCAACGCCAATGCGCTCATCGCCACTCAGGTGCCGCGCCACAAAAGCGGCTGGGCGCTAGGGACGCTCTCTACTGGCGGCGTCAGCGGCGCTCTGCTTGGCCCACTTGCGGGTGGTCTGCTCGCCGACCATTACGGCCTTCGCCCGGTCTTTTTTATTACCGCCAGCGTTTTGTTTATCTGTTTTCTGCTCACCTTCTTTTTTATTCGCGAGAATTTCCTGCCGGTGAGCAAAAAAGAGATGCTTCACGTTCGGGAAGTGGTCGCCTCGTTAAAAAATCCCCGCCTGGTGTTAAGCCTGTTTGTCACCACGCTGATTATTCAGGTGGCGACGGGGTCTATTGCGCCCATCCTGACGCTCTATGTGCGCGAACTCGCGGGAAATGTCAGTAATATTGCGTTCATTAGCGGGATGATAGCGTCCGTTCCCGGCGTGGCGGCATTACTTAGCGCCCCCCGGCTCGGCAAGCTCGGCGACAGAATTGGCCCGGAAAAGATCCTTATCGTCGCGCTGATTATTTCCGTACTGCTGCTGATTCCAATGTCTTTTGTGCAAACGCCGTGGCAACTCGCGCTATTGCGGTTTCTGCTTGGCGCGGCGGATGGCGCGCTGCTGCCAGCCGTTCAAACTCTGCTGGTTTACAACTCTACCAACCAGATAGCCGGGCGCATATTCAGTTACAACCAATCTTTCCGCGATATCGGCAACGTCACCGGCCCTCTCATGGGCGCCGCAATTTCCGCGAGCTATGGCTTCCGCGCCGTATTCTGCGTCACGGCAGGCGTGGTGTTGTTCAATGCTATCTATTCATGGAACAGCTTACGACGGCGCAGACTGGCAATAGAATGATTTTTGCGCTTTCATACTTGCAATATCACAGAATCAGCTATTCTTTCCCTAAATACCTCGTCAAATCAAAGGGAGACACTGATGACCATGTATGCCACGCTGGAAGAAGCTATCGATGCAGCCCGGGAAGAATTTCTGGCTGACCATCCAGGCCTCGAACAAGATGAAGCGAATGTGCAGCAGTTCAACGTTCAGAAATATGTACTGCAGGATGGGGACATTATGTGGCAGGTCGAATTTTTCGCCGATGAAGGTGAAGATGGCGAATGTCTGCCGATGCTGAGTGGTGAAGCCGCGCAGAGCGTGTTTGACGGCGATTATGATGAGATAGAGATCCGCCAGGAATGGCAGGAAGAGAATACTTTGCATGAATGGGATGAAGGGGAATTCCAGCTTGAACCCCCGCTTGATACCGAGGAAGGCCGTACTGCGGCAGACGAATGGGATGAGCGTTAATTACTCATAAGGCCCGTGGTGAATATCGAGCGGCAGTAGCAGTGTATCGAAGATCAGTGAGAAGGGCAGATCGAGGATAGTGATATAGCGCCATGCGGAATCACGCATATCCCACTGCACGCCAGGGTAATACTGGTTGCCGTGTCCTTGTCCTGGGATCGTTCTGCTGATAATACTACCGCAGCCGCTCAGGGTAATCACCATTATGCTCACCGCGAATATACGCACCTGATACCTCATTTCACTATAAAAATACCGGCATCACGCCGGTATTTTTCACCTCACTCCAGACCTGAAGACCTTATCCCGCTGACGATGTTCGTCCCTGCAACGCCTGCGGATTCAGGACGAGAGACTGATAATGGTTTACCCAGGAAGAGTATCTCTCTGGCGCATTCCAGACCCGATAGTGTAAACGCGCCATCGTCACCGGATCGCTGAGCAAAACCAGACGCCGATCGCGGTTCAGTTTCTCCGGCGTTTCGTTTAGCGCCTGCTCCACATGACGATCGCGGGCTATTTCCAGCACCTTACTGGCGCGGTGACGCGCGGTGGCCATCGCGGTCGCCAGCGCATTCAGCGACGGGTTAAATACCGCATGCATAAAGCCATCGTCCAGAATACGGCGGCGATTCATCTCCAGATATTTATCGGTATCGACCAACACCTGAGGCGGCGAATACTCTTCCGGGATCAGGAACAGCTTCCAGCGTTTGGTGCGTAATCCTACCGTTGAACGACTGGAGATCACCGAAACAAATGGCGACAGAATCAGCGAAAAGACAATCGGCGCCAGCCAGAACAGAAAGCGTAAATCCAGCCACGCCATACCCACCGCCCAGACCAGCCCCAGCAGCAGTTGAGAGCCGTGACGCATAAAGGCTTCTCCCCACGGCGTAGAATCATCGTCGCGTTGCGGTGAGTTCCAGACCACTTCCCAGCCGAGGAACGCGCTGACCACAAACACAGTATGAAACAGCATACGCACCGGCGCCAGCAACACGGAGAACAGCACTTCCAGCAACAGCGACAGCGTAACGCGCCAGAAACCGCCATACTCTTTGGTGCCTTTACACCAGATCAGCATAATACTGAGCAGCTTCGGCAGGAACAGCAGCACCATCGTTGACGCAAACAGCGCGATTGCCAGTTCCGGACGCCACTGCGGCCAGACCGGAAAAAGCTGGCGCGGCTGAAGGAAATATTGCGGCTCTGTTAACGCATGAACGACCTGCAGCGCGGTAGAAAGCGCGAGGAACATAAACCATAACGGCGCGGACAGGTATGACATTACCCCCGTCAGGAACACGGCGCGATGCACCGGGTGCATTCCTTTCACCAGGAACAGACGAAAGTTCATCAGGTTGCCGTGACACCAGCGGCGGTCGCGTTTAAGCTCATCCAGCAGGTTTGGCGGCAGCTCTTCATAGGAACCGGGGAGATCGTAGGCAATCCAGACGCCCCACCCTGCCCGACGCATTAGCGCCGCCTCCACAAAGTCGTGGGAAAGAATCGATCCGGCGAACGAACCTTCTCCCGGCAGCGGCGCCAGAGCGCAGTGCTCGATAAACGGCTTCACGCGGATAATGGCATTGTGCCCCCAGTAGTGCGACTCCCCCAGCTGCCAGAAATGCAGCCCGGCGGTAAACAGCGGCCCATAAACACGGGTCGCGAACTGTTGGCAGCGGGCATACAGAGTATCCATTCCCGACGCTTTCGGCGAAGACTGGATAATCCCGGCGTTTGGATTCGCTTCCATCAGGCGCACCAGCCCGCTCAGACACTCGCCGCTCATCACTGAGTCCGCGTCCAGCACCACCATATAGCTGTACTGATTGCCCCAGCGGCGGCAAAAATCGTCAATATTGCCGCTTTTGCGTTTCATACGGCGGCGGCGGCGACGGTAAAAAATTTGGCCTTCGCCCTGCACTTCCGCGATAAGCTCCATCCACGCCTTTTGCTCCGCCACGCAGATATCCGGGTTATAACTGTCGCTAAGGATATAGACGTCGAAATGCGCGGCGTTGCCTGTGGCTTTAACGGACTCCCAGGTCGCGCGCAGACCGGCGAAAACGCGGCTAACGTCTTCATTACAGATAGGCATGATCAGCGCCGTCCGGTGTTCCGGATTGAGGGGCTCATCGCCAACCGTAGACGCGGAGATGCTGTACTTATCGCGCCCGATAAGCAGTTGCAGGAAGCCCATCAGCGCCGTCCAGAATCCGGCTGACACCCAGCAGAACAGCACGGCAAACAAAATCAGGATACCGGTTTGCAGCATGTAGGGCAGGAGCTGCATAAAGGAGACCCAAATATCCTGCCCCACCATATCCATAGGATTGATGAGCGCCCATCCCTGATAAGGCAGAATGGTCTTCATATACCAGGTCGCGACGACGGTTTGCGCCAGAGTCAAAATTAACAAAATATAGCGGCGTATAGTGCCGACGGTACGCCATTTTTGCTCGCTCGCCTGCTCTTCTTTTGTCAGACGAGAAACATAGCGCGGCGTTACATCCCGCCCACGCAGACGATCCCAGAAACGGCCAACCGGGTTGGTTCGCCAGGGATCGGGAAACATCGAAGAACGCGTCGCTTTTGGCATAGCCTGCAACTGATCGCGCCCTTCATCATCTTTAATTAACTGCCCCTTCGCCAATGAATCCGGCCAGGCGTGTTCAAGGCGGGCTTTTACGGAACCCTGCGGTGAATCGTCTTCTCGCGAGTAAGTCCGATGCTCGGCATCCAGCGCCTGATGTACGGCGCGGATGTCAGTTTTCGGCAATGCCGCTTTCTCACGTTCAGAAAGCAGCAGTGCGTCAATATACTCAGTTGTTTTATTCATTGGCAGGTAACTGGTAGCTCCAGGTTTCACTTAGCGTCTGATCGGCATTCACCAATGCGGCACGCATTTCCGTGGTTTTCTTCGCGTCTTTGACTTTCACGCGCAGCATTAAACGCCAGCCTTTAGTGACTGGGTTATAGCGTACATTACTGTCAACGATTTCACCGTTATCGCCAATGCTGGTTTGCGCAGCGACGGGCGTATCCGGCGGCAGTTTTTTCATGTCGGCGCCAACGAAATCCACCACAAAGGCAATAGTGCCGTCGGGCTGGCGAATCAGATTCGACTGTTTAACGTCGCCCGTTGAGCGGCGTGTTTGCAGCACCCAGGCATTATCCGGCGCATGAAGTTTATCTTCATCGCGGCTGAAGGTCAGAGTGTACTTGAAGTTCATCTCTTTACCCGGTTCCGGCAGTTGATCCGGAGTCCAGTAAGCGACGATGTTATCGTTGGTTTCATCATTGGTCGGAATTTCAACCAGTTCAACCTTACCTTTGCCCCAGTCGCCTTTCGGGGTAATCCAGGCGCTTGGACGCAGGTCGTAGCGATCGTCTAAATCTTCAAAGCGCGAGAACTCGCGGCCACGCTGCAACAGGCCGAATCCCTGAGGGTTTTCCATCGCATAGCTGCTCACCGCGAGGTGTTTTGGATTGTTCAGCGGACGCCAAATCCACTCGCCATTACCCGCATGAATGGATAAGCCGTTCGAGTCATGCAGTTCCGGACGATAGTTGGTCGTCGGCGACGGCTGGTTTGGCCCAAACAGGAACATACTGGTTAATGGCGCAACGCCCAGCTTGCCTACTTTATCGCGCAGATAGACTTTTGACTGCACGTCCACCACGGTATCGCGGCCAGGAATGATCACAAAACGGTAAGCGCCGGTCGCGCGCGGAGAATCGAGTAATGCATAGACGGTCAAACGCTTATCGGTGGGTTTTGGACGCTCAATCCAGAACTCGCGAAAGCGGGGAAACTCTTCACCAGATGGTAAGGCGGTATCAATCGCCAGGCCGCGCGCAGATAAGCCATATACCTGGCCTGCGCCGATCACGCGGAAATAGCTGGCGCCAAGCATACTGACGATTTCGTCGTTCTTATCTTTACTGTTAATGGGGTACAGGACTTTGAACCCGGCGAAGCCTAAATCTTTTACCGTGTCTTTATCATGCTGAATATTGCCAAAATTGAAGTAATCCGGGCTGTATTTGATTCTTTTGACCGTCGTCGCCGTCACTTCGTTAATCTTGACCGGCGTATCGAAGTACATCCCCTGATGGTAAAATTCGAGCTTAAAAGGGGTCTTTAAGTTGTTCCAGTAGGCTTTATCGCTGTTAAACTGGATCTGCTGATAATCCGCATATTTCATGTCGCGGAAAACGGAGGGCAAGTTGCTTTTAGGCGCCTCATAGCCTTTCCCGGCTAAAGATTGAGCTTGTTTTGCCACGTCATCAATACTGAACGCCCAGCTCGATGATGCGTAGAGCGTTAACATAATAGCTGCGCCCAACCAACGCATTTTCATCATTTGTCGTTTATGTTTCATAATAAGTAAGCACTTCCCCCTTTGTGTGCTTATATCGATCCGATCCATTTTAATGGATAATCAGGCATTACGACAACTGAATCCAGGCTTTGTTCAGCGCGCTGGCTCATGGATTAAGCACCTCCCGCGCCTGTTTTCACTTTGCGTGCTTATCCTGGAGACAGGTTGTCGGAGTTGGTGTAGGGTTGCTACCGAATGTAACTATAATTCGCCTTATGGATAAGGTGAAAAATCTGAGAATACGTGACCTTATATGAGCTCTGTACCCGCGCCGCGTGAATATTTTCTTGACTCTATCCGCGCATGGCTGATGTTGTTAGGGATTCCCTTTCATATCTCGTTGATCTATTCCACTCACAGTTGGCATGTCAATAGCGCCACGCCATCGTGGTGGCTAACCCTGTTTAACGATTTTATCCACGCTTTTCGTATGCAGGTGTTTTTTGTTATTTCTGGTTATTTTTCGTACATGCTGTTTTTACGTTATCCGTTAAAACGCTGGTGGAAAGTACGGGTAGAACGTGTGGGTATTCCCATGCTTACCGCAATCCCTTTGCTTACCTTGCCGCAATTTATCCTGTTGCAATATGTCAAAGAGAAAACAGAGAACTGGCCTATGCTCTCTGCCTATGAAAAATATAATACGTTAGCGTGGGAACTCATTTCACATCTGTGGTTTTTACTGGTGCTGGTGATATTAACCACAGTCAGCATCGGGATTTTTACCTGGTTCCAAAAAAGGCAGGAAACAAGCAAGCCTCGTCCCGCCGCTATTTCACTGGCCAGGCTTTCGCTTATTTTTTTCCTGCTGGGGATGGCTTACGCCGCTATCAGGCGCATTATTTTCATCGTATATCCGGCAATCCTCAGTGACGGCATGTTCAATTTTATTGTGATGCAAACGCTATTTTATGTGCCGTTTTTTATTCTCGGCGCGCTGGCCTTCATTCACCCCGATCTGAAAGCGCGTTTCACCACGCCCTCACGCGGATGCACTTTAGGCGCTGCCGTTGCTTTTATCGCGTATCTGCTGAATCAACGTTATGGGAGCGGCGACGCCTGGATGTACGAAACCGAATCCGTGATTACGATGGTAATGGGGCTGTGGATGGTGAACGTGGTATTCTCACTGGGGCATCGCTTGTTAAACTTCCAGTCCGCGCGTGTCACCTATTTCGTGAATGCTTCGCTGTTTATCTATCTGGTGCATCATCCCTTAACGCTTTTCTTTGGCGCGTATATTACGCCGCATATCTCCTCCAACCTGATCGGGTTCTTGTGCGGGCTGATATTTGTTATGGGTATTGCGTTAATTCTGTATGAAATTCATTTACGCATCCCGCTCCTGAAATTTCTCTTTTCAGGTAAACCGCCGGTAAAACAAGAAAGCCGCGCCGCGATCGGGTAGTTTTCCGCGCGCGGGTTCACAGCAACCATTCCACAGGTAAAATTGCCGCCAACCGTACCAGAACTCGCTGCCAGAAACGCGTAGCGGGTTCTTTCTTTAACACCTTTTCCTCTTCTTGCTGACGATCGATCCAGTTAATTCGTCCCCAGCGATCCAGCCGCAGTTGCCAGGCCGCATCGCGTTGGCTCTGTGTAAAACGCTTATGGATAAGCGTCGCCAGCGTTTCACTTTCAATGACAAAGCCCATTTCGGTATTTAAAAGCGTTGAACGGGGATCAAAATTAAGCGACCCGATAAACACCTTACTACCATCAATACTGAACGTTTTAGCATGTAAGCTGGAACCTGAGTTCCCGGTAAGTCCGCGATCATGTACGGCGGTTTCATGTTCGCGGGTCGGTTTCAGTTCGTAGAGCTCCACGCCATAGCGCAGTAACTTCTTTCGCCAGCGCGCGTACCCTGCGTGAACGACCGCCACATCGTTGGCCGCCAGGGAGTTAGTTAAGATGGCGATCTTCACGCCTTTCCTGACCAGATTAAGCAACTGCGCCACGCCTGCGCGCGTAGGGACAAAGTAAGCGGAAATAATGTCGATACGCTCCGTCGGCGACCCCATCACGTCAAATAATCGCTGCGGAAGAAGCGAATGGCGCTGCGCCTTCCCCTCGCCTTTAGAAGGGTCATCGCTAAGCAAGCGTGTTTTTGCCCAAATCAGCGGCAACGTTCCGCGATCGAGATCCGCCATAAACTGGCTGGTTTCCAGCTTATGCAGATAACGGCGGGTGATCTCATCGTTATACCAAGATTCGGGAAGTTCGATACGCTGCGTCAGTTCCTGCTCAGAAAGGGATAATACTTGCTGCAATGTCGACACTGAACTACAGCGCCAGTAACGTTCAAAATCATTGGCGACATCATTGACCACCGGGCCAATGGCCATCACGTCCAGATCGGAAAATAGCGGCTCCTCGCCAGCGCCGAAATAGGCATCGCCGATGTTGCGCCCACCGACCAGCGTCACTACGCCGTCGGCAGTGTAACTTTTATTGTGCATCCGCCGATTCAGCCGCGCAAAATCCGTCAAATATCCCAGCGCGCGTAGCGTACGAAAAGAGAAAGGATTAAACAGACGAACTTCGATATTAGGATGACTATCCAGCAAGCGCAACGTATCATCCAGACCAGGCGTATTGTTATCATCCAGCAGCAGACGAACATGAACGCCGCGCTTCGCCGCCGACAGCAGAACCGAAAAGAGCAGCCGCCCGGACATATCGTCTTCCCAAATATAATACTGCACATCCAGCGTCCGCGCCGCCATTTCGGTCAGGCGGTAGCGGGCGGCAAAAGCGTCCAGACTGTTATCCAGCGCGAGAATGCCGCACTCTCCGGGATGGCGCGCGCATAGCGGTTCAACGGCACGCTCCAGGCGTGTTTTATCAGGCAGGGTCGTCGCCTTGCTGAGTAAGTAATCTTGCGTAAAGCCGGGCAGTTTCTTCATCATAACAGACAAAGTATACCTGTTCAGGCAGAGCGTAACGGGTAATAAAATCTGAAACCGTCCTGACGGCGATCTCAGCGGCCTGGGCGCGTGGATAGCCATAAACGCCGGAACTGATTGCCGGAAAAGCGATGGAACGAAAGTGATTCGCCTCGGCAAGCAGCAAACAATTTCGGTATGCCTCTTCGAGTAGCTCAGCTTCCTGGTGTTCGCCGCCTCGCCAGACGGGCCCCACTGTGTGAATAACCGCCTTTGCCGAAAGCTTGCCAGCAGGCGTGATAACCGCATGTCCCGTCTGACATTCGCCCTGTTGCTGGCGGATGAGTTTACAAGCGTCCAGCAATGCCGGCCCCGCCGCGCGATGAATCGCGCCGTCTACGCCACCGCCGCCCATTAATGATGCGTTAGCGGCATTCACAATCGCATCGACGCTAAGTTGAGTGATATCACCCTGTATGACCTGAAGACGTGATGTCATAACCCCCCCCTTTGTCTCACCTTATCTGCAAAGTGTACAGCAGGGCTTTCAACAGAGTCGCTCTTTTTATATCTATGACACCGCCGTTAACGGTACTCAATATTCATCACCGCCAGGCTTTTTTGCGCATCGAGATAATGCAGCCGTACCGTCGCAATGGACTGAATATCCTGCGGTAATCCAGATGCCTGCCGAAGGTCAATCCGGTGCATTTGCTTTTTACCTTCGCGTAGGCAGGTTAAATCAATATTTTCGGCGTGAGTAGAAATATCGCACAGTGGCTCAACAATCGCGCCGCGAAAATGGATAACGCCGCCCTGTACCGTTTGTTGCCCTACCGCAGAATGGATAAAAAAAGCGCAGATACACAGGCCTATGGCAGGGATATTTTTCTTGATTACGGACATGTTAACTCCTCAATGATTAGTCATCCTCGAGGGTTCGGCGTTACCTTATAGCGACATGCCGAGACGATGAGACGCTTTTATCGCCTCTTTATACCCAGGTCAGCCAATCCATTTCCGCCACCATCAAAAACTACTGTGCAGAAGGCGGCCATTGTTGTGATAAATGCAGTGATTGTCCGTCCGAAACAGTAACAATAATTTTAACCGAGTCCTCTGAAGATATATTTACACTAAGACGAGACAACTCAATCGGTTGATTAGCAGGTAAAGATAGCGTTTGTTTTTGCTGTGTATGGCTTTGTCCCCCGACGCCGTCGCGCACAGAGAGAATTTGCACCTGACAGACGCAGGGTTCGTTTAATGTGACCTGAGGGATCACCGTGTAAATATCGCCTTGCTGAGTCGTGGTAAACGTAATCTGATTTGAAAGTGCGGCAAGGAGCAATAAAGTATGCATAATTTCCTCCCGAAAAAAAACAGGGCTTACGCCCTGTTTTTTTATTAGCGCAGACGCTAAATTAATACTGGTTAGCCGTGGCGTTGTTGCCAAAACCAACCTGACGCACCATTACGCTGGAATCAGATGCGGTCTGATTAACCAGCGCGGCGTTATTACCGCCGTATTGGCCGACAGTAATATCGGAGTTTTTAGCGTTCCACTGGTCGATGGTGGCATTGTTTCTGAAACCATTCTGAGTCAGTTCAATAGTACTGTTATCCGCACCCTGGCCTACATCGGCGCCGTTACCATAACCGCTCTGGGTAATAGTCGTTTCAGATTTACGGGCATCGCTTTGCAGAGCAAGCGCAGCGTTAGCGGAACCGTACTGATAAATGCTCAACGTGGAATCCGGGCCGGAACTATTGCCGCCGCCGTTATGATTACCGCCGCCGCCCCATTGTGGAACGACGCCAGCCAGAGCACTGCCAGAAACTACGATTGCTGCGAATGCTGCCACTTTTAAAAGTTTCATGGTAAAACCCCCATCGGATTGATTTAAAAGTCGTAACGGTATTAGCGTTGGGTGACGCGAATAGCCATATGCGACTGTTTCTGCACTACAACTGCTGTTTTCTGCGTACCGTACTGGGTAATATTGGCCTTATTTCCAGAACCTTTCTGGATAATAGCCGCACTATTACCGTAAGCGCTTTGCGATATACTGGCATCGTTGGCATTGCCCGTTTGCTCAATATACGCAAAGTTATAATTCCCTGCCTGGTCGACTTTCGCCCGATTATTTCCTCCTTCTTGTGAAATAACGGACAATAGTTTTGATCCTTCCTGGCGTACTCTGGCACTATTATCCGTGCCGACTTGACCAATAATGGCCGCCTGATTAAATGAAGACTTGCTTAATTCATTTACCGCAAAATTATACTCTGAGCGAGCCAGATCATAATTTGTCGCGGTTGCAATCCCAGGCGCACCCAGTATTGTCAACATCATAAATAACAATTTGTTTTTCATGCTGTCACCCTGGACCTGGTCGTACATAGCGAAATTTATCTATTACCTTGTTAGCGACATGCGTTTTTTGTTAACGCGTCGTTACGATGAAGAGTATGTCCGTGGAAACATTTTTAATAACTCACCCACGCGTGGTATTTTGTTATTTAAGCTCATACCAAAGTGCTAATAAAACGATAGCCATGTGATTTTTTATAATTGATTTTTGGCCACAGAAGATAGTGTATCGCGCACCTAAAAAATGAAGTGTTGGTGTGTGTTATGCCGCCATGGGGATGTTCTTATGCTTCCCATGGGGGGCAATACGTACAAGACGTGACACACTTCGTTTTTTTTGTCTTTGTGCTGTCCAGGTTAATGCCACGTCTCAAATTTTAAGAAAAAATAAAATCAAAACATGACATAAAATAATTAAAATGATTAAAAATCAATGAATTATTATAATTTGTATGATTTTTTAAATCTATGCAATAACAGCGAAATGTACAACTTTACTATCAAATCTAAACTTCAAAAAAACCCAAAAACAACATTTTAATATATATTTTTACATCTTGTTACAAGTTTAACACTTGCTTTAAGATTTGTAATGGCTAGATTGAAAACAGTTAAAAGTATTTTCGTAAATATTTTTCTCTTTCTGGATAATGGGCTATTTCAACCCACAGCAGTGCAACATCTGTCAGTACTTCTGGTGCCTTTATTTTATGGGGGCAGCTGTCAGATGTGCGATTAAAAAAAGTGGAGTTTCATCATGTTTAATGAAGTCCATAGTAGTCATGGTCACACACTATTGTTGATCACAAAGCCATCTCTGCAAGCTACGGCATTATTGCAACATTTAAAGCAATCGCTGGCCATAACCGGAAAACTGCATAATATTCAACGTTCTCTGGAAGATATCTCAGCCGGTTGCATTGTTTTAATGGATATGATGGAAGCGGATAAGAAGCTTATCCACTATTGGCAGGATAATTTAAGCCGCAAAAACAATAATATAAAAACATTATTGTTAAATACCCCTGACGATTATCCCTACCGTGAAATTGAAAGCTGGCCTCATATTAACGGCGTGTTTTACGCCACTGAAGACCAGGAACACGTGGTCAGCGGATTACAGGGTATTCTGCGCGGCGAATGCTATTTTTCACAAAAATTAGCCAGTTACCTGATTACACACTCAGGAAATTACCGCTACAACAGCACCGAGTCCGCATTACTCACTCATCGCGAAAAAGAGATCCTCAATAAGTTACGTATTGGTGCCTCTAATAATGAAATCGCCAGGTCGCTATTTATCAGCGAGAATACGGTTAAGACACATCTTTATAATCTTTTCAAAAAGATAGCTGTCAAAAATCGCACCCAGGCAGTTTCATGGGCAAACGATAATCTCAGGCGGTAAGGCCATGAAACGCTATCTGACCTGGATTGTAGCAGCAGAGTTACTGTTCGCTACCGGAAACCTGCATGCTAATGAAGTTGAAGTCGAGGTTCCCGGATTGTTAACCGACCATACCGTCTCTTCGATAGGACATGAATTCTATCGTGCATTCAGCGACAAATGGGAAAGCGAATACACCGGCAATCTGACCATTAATGAAAGACCCAGTGCGCGTTGGGGAAGCTGGATCACCATAACGGTAAATCAGGACGTTATTTTCCAGACCTTTTTATTTCCAATGAAAAGAGACTTCGAGAAAACCGTCGTCTTCGCATTAGCGCAAACAGAGGAAGCATTAAATCGCCGACAAATAGATCAAACGCTATTAAGTACGAGTGATTTAGCGCGTGATGAATTCTAAAACATGATTTTTATCCGGAGGCTGTCATGCGTGTTAAACATGCAGTAGTGCTGCTCATGCTTTTTTCGCCATTAACCTGGGCTGGAAATATGACGTTCCAGTTCCGTAATCCTAACTTTGGTGGAAACCCCAATAACGGTTCCTTTTTATTGAATAGCGCCCAGGCGCAAAATTCATATAAAGACCCCGCTTATGATAACGATTTTGGTATCGAAACCCCCTCAGCGTTGGATAACTTTACACAGGCTATTCAATCGCAAATTCTGGGCGGCTTGTTGACCAATATTAATACCGGGAAACCAGGACGTATGGTGACCAACGATTTTATTATCGATATCGCTAATCGCGACGGACAGCTCCAGCTCAACGTCACGGACAGAAAAACGGGAAGAACCTCGACCATCGAAGTGTCAGGTTTACAAACTCAGTCAACCGATTTTTAAGCTACAGTCACTAAAGGATATAAATCATGCCGCGCTTACTTATTTTGGTTGCCGTTTTATTGTTGAGCGGATGCTTAACTGCCCCGCCGAAACAAGCTGCGAAACCGACATTAATGCCCCGCGCACAAAGTTACAAAGATTTGACGCACTTACCTGCTCCCACCGGTAAGATCTTTGTTTCGGTATATAACATTCAGGATGAAACGGGCCAATTTAAACCTTACCCGGCAAGTAACTTTTCTACGGCTGTGCCGCAGAGCGCCACCGCTATGTTGGTCACTGCGCTGAAAGATTCGCGCTGGTTTATCCCGCTGGAACGACAAGGCTTACAGAATCTTTTGAATGAACGGAAAATTATTCGCGCAGCCCAGGAAAACGGCACCGTGGCGATGAATAACCGTATCCCGCTTCAGTCGCTGACGGCGGCAAATATTATGGTGGAAGGTTCTATTATTGGTTATGAAAGTAACGTCAAATCCGGCGGGGTCGGCGCAAGATATTTCGGTATTGGCGCCGATACGCAGTATCAGCTGGATCAGATTGCTGTCAACCTGCGCGTGGTTAACGTCAGTACGGGCGAGATCCTTTCTTCGGTGAACACCAGTAAAACTATCCTTTCCTATGAAGTACAGGCAGGCGTGTTCCGTTTTATTGATTACCAGCGCTTACTGGAAGGCGAAATCGGCTATACCTCGAACGAACCGGTGATGCTGTGTCTGATGTCAGCCATTGAAACCGGCGTTATCTTCCTCATTAATGATGGTATCGATCGTGGACTGTGGGATTTGCAGAATAAAGCGGACAGGCAAAATGATATTCTGGTGAAATACCGTGAGCTGTCAGTACCGCCAGAATCCTGATCAATACGACAAAGCGTGGGGAAGACCCCACGCTTTTTTTATTTTGTGACCGCCGTATTCGCTGAATGTTGCTCGCGGCGTGATGCCAGCCATAGCCCACTATTTTTCATGGCATAGCCAAAGATTAGCCCCAGCGCCAGCGACGGTAATACCAACCGCCAGTCACCCTGCCCTGCAAATGTCGCGCAGGCGCCGATAAATGTTCCCGGAACAAAAGAAAGCAATAGCTGCTTTGCCTGGATACACATCAGGAATGCCACGACCCCCGTCAACACGTAACTGACAATTTCCAGATGCGGCGCCAACGCGCTACCGTGAATAATGACCAGCGCCCACACCATACCGCTTAACAGCGTACAGGCAGAAATTAACAATCCCTTAAAGCCGCCCTGCGGACAGGCGAAATAAGCCGTACAGCCTAAAAAACCGGCCCAGCTTAGTAACCCCAGGGAGACGGCCACCCATCCCCATATTCCAGAAAGGATGCCCGTCGTGATAGCAATAGAAAGAAGTATGTTCATGGCGCGCATCATAACAGAAAAGCGGCACATTAATGAGATCACGCACACATTTTATGCAATGATGTAAAACCCGTTGCAGTTAAGGGTGATTTACATCACATTATTCTTCATCTTCTTCCTGAAGTTCATCCCACATGGCCCCTATCGCATCACGCGTTAGCGGCGCCAGAGTGCGCCAGAATGGCGTAACGGCATGGGCTTCAACTTTACCGAGGAAGGTATTGCACCAGGGAAGCAGATAATCGGCAAATAAGGTTTCCAGCGCTTCACTTTCATCTTCGGCAGACTGATCTTCCAGCCAGGAGGCCGCGAGCAATAAAGTGCCAATGTGATCGGCAGGCGTATCGGCCAGCGGCATCCCTCGCGACGTTAAAAAAGCGCGCACCTCAGACTCTTCCGCGCCTTCGACCCACGCACTGCGGTATGGCGCTACCGCGCACTCTTCCCCAACAAATAACGCATTGTAATCAGTGGAAATCTGCGTGATATCGCAGCTTTTCTGTAAACGCGCCAGCATTTCATCCTGCTCCAGCGGCCAGTTTGCCGCCAGTTTACCTTCACGGATTAACGTAAACAGCGGAACCAGTAAAGGATCTTGCGGTTGGCGGTAAAACAACGATCCCAGCACACGGCACAGGATTGAAAACTCATTCATTGATATCTTCCCGTAAATAACGATTATAGTTCGGCAAATTCCGGTACAGGCGCCATACCGCGTGATTCGAGAAAGGCCAGTAAGCGCTGCGGCGAGACGTTCAGGATTCGATCTTCCGGAAAATTCACCGCATCCAGAATTTTCCGGCATTCGGTGAAATCGCCAAGCGTAAAGGCCGTATGGGAATCAGAGCCTAACGCTACCCAGCCTCCCGCATCGCGTACGGCGGCAGCGACCGCGCGGCAATTATCTTCGCTTCCTTTACGCGAATGCAGAAAAGAAGAGTTGTTGATTTCCAGCGCTACATGGTGTTTCGCCGCCGCCTGCGCGATGGCTTTAACCTCCACTGGATACTTTGGATTTCCGGGGTGACTAATTATATGCACCTTGCCGCTGGCGATGGTCGCGATCATCGCCTGGGTATTGGTTTCTTTATCATGTGGCGCAAAAACGGGCTCATGGAAGCCTGCGATAATCAGATCCAGCGAGTCGAACATCTTTCCGGAACAATCAATTTCACCGTTAATGTTCTTGATATTCGCCTCAATGCCACGCAGTATCCCCACGCCGTCAACCAGACGCGGCCAGATGCGCATGTTAATAAAATGCCAGTGATGCGGCGCATCTTCCATGTCCGGACCATGATCGGTAATCGCAAAAAGTTTAATGCCTTTGCGTTTGGCTTCCGCGATATAATCGCTCAGAGTACTGTAGGCATGAGTGCTGGCGACGGTATGCATATGCAGGTCAACGGGATACATTGCTCTCTCCTGTAGTCATTTCCGACAAGGATAGCAGGTATCGCCAGCGTTTTTTAGCGAAACCCGGCCCGCGCCGGGTTGATGTCAATATCCTCTCGCCCGATCCACCTGCCCCGTCACCGGCTCTCCCTTCTCCAGTTGGGTAATGGTGCGGCTAATATAATCGATGGCTTCCGCCGGACGGGTGACTGCCGCAATGTGCGGCGTCATGGCGACTCGCGGATGGCGCCATAATGGACTTTCCTGCGGTAACGGTTCCTGGCTAAAGACATCCAACATCGCGCCTTTTAGCTTACCGCTATCAAGCGCAGCCAGCAGATCCGCCTCCTGAACATGCACGCCGCGCGCGAGATTCAACACGTAAGCGCCATCCGGCAATTGATCCAACAATTCGCTATTAATAATTCCTACCGTTTGGGCCGTATTCGGCAGCAGATTAATCAGCACCCGCGTCTGGTTCAGGAAAGCGTGCAGCTCTTCACGCCCCACATAACTTTCCACGCCAGGCCAGGATTTGCGGCTACGACTCCAGCAACGTAACGGGAACCCCCATGCCTGTAGACTTTCTGCCACTTTTGCGCCCAGCACCCCTGCGCCCATGATACCGACGCTAAATTCTTCGCGGGTATATTCCGGCAACGGTTTCCATAGCGCCTGATTTTTCAGCGCCTGATAATCATCGAAACGACGGAACCAGTGTAATACCTGGCTGACGGCATACTCCTGCATTTGCAGGCCCATTCCGGTATCTTCCAGACGGAATAGAGGAATGGAGGCGTCCAGCATTTCCGGATGCGCATTTAATTTACTCAGAATTGCATCCACCCCCGCGCCCAGCGCAAAGACGGCTTTTAAGCGTCTTCCGGCCAGCATTTCAACCGGGGGCTGCCATACAAGCGCATAGTCTGCGGGGTTGTTATCACCGACCTTCCATTCACGAACGCGCGCATGTGGGAGAGCCTTCTCCAGCGCATTTACCCACCAGGCGGCGTTAAATGTCGGGTGATAAAAAATTATCTCCATGTTATCTCCTGAGCAGTATGGTGCGGAATGTGATTGCGCCTGTTATCAGCGTTTTCAACGGGATGTGCAGCATAGCAAATTTCCCGGCGCGGGCAAAAAAAGCAGTTTTCGCTTATTAAAGCCACAGATTGGTGGAAGTTTGTATAAACGCGCTTTTTTTTAAAAAAGTTGATTGACGTAGAAAGGATATTTCCCTACATTAGCGCCCGTTCCAGTAATGCTGGAGCGACAATTTGGTGAGGTGTCCGAGTGGCTGAAGGAGCACGCCTGGAAAGTGTGTATACGGCAACGTATCGGGGGTTCGAATCCCCCCCTCACCGCCATATTTAAGTTGAGAGCCTGTACAGAAGTACGGGCTTTTTGCTTATATGTATCCCCCAAACCAAGGGGGGATGAGAACCACCGACCGGGGTTCGACAACTGGCGCAGCCAGTTGGACAGACGACGAGCTTGCGAGGAGACTGCCCGAAGGGCGAGCGCAGCGAGTCAATCCCCCCCTCACCGCCATATTTAAGTTGAGAGCCTGTACAGAAGTACGGGCTTTTTGCTTATATGTGACCCGTCCATTGCCGGATGGCGGCACAGTTCACGGGCGCCTTATCCGATCTACATAAGCGCAGCGCCACCGGGTAATAACACCACCATCCGGCTTTCAATTTTAGCCAAGAATTTCAGTGAGTTTAACTTTGCGCCCCTCGTTTGAGGAAAGCGTCGCAGCATCAGCGGTAGCAATGGCATTTGTCGCCGCTTCTCCCGTTAGCAATTTAGCAAACTCCTCGCCTGGCTCCAGACCGTTTATCACATCATGCAAGTACTGCATCTCCAGTTTCATAATTGATGAGAGCCACATCGGCGTACGTTTACCGGGTTTACCATAAGCGATTGCGCCATCCATCTCGCTGGATATGTTACCGTTGCGACGATCGTCATCCTCCGCCTGGCTTTCATGCACAAGAAAGTGTGTTTTTTTGCCCGCTTTTATTAGATAACCCGCCGTATTTTGCATATCAATGAGAATTGCACCTGTCGTGCCCTCAATTAATACATAGTGCTCAGGGTAGTGGAACGATGATCCCCACTGAAGTGTCGCGAAACGACCGCTTTCGAACTCAAGAGTGATTAGGACAACATCATCTTCATCACCAAATTTTTCACCTTTGTGCGCAACATTCCCCGCCGCCATTGAAACCAGGGATGGGGTTTCATCCATGATGAACAGTGTACAATCTAGCTCGTGAATGTGATGGTACAGATGCCCGCCTGACTTTGCGCGAATCTTCTTCCATGAGATCTCATCCTGCACGTCTTCAAAACCATTACGTTTAGTGTGAACTTGTGTAACTTCACCGATTTCACCGGCTTTGATGAGCGCTTTAGCGTGGCGAACCCCATGAAAAAAGTTCATAACGTGACCCGCCATAAAGGTAACACCAGCTTCTTTGCAGGCATCAACCATATCCTTACAATCCTGGTAATTTAAGGCGATAGGTTTTTCACAAAACACGTGTTTACCCGCTTTAGCCGCCGCAATGACTGGCGCTTTATGTAAGTAATTTGGTGAAGCAATAATTACGCAATCCACATCAGGATGGGTACAAAGCGCCTCCATCGTTGCAGTGGCGACACAGTTCAACTCTTTCGCTATCGGAGCCGCATTTACCGGATCGTAAATCGCAGTGATTTTCGCCCCTTCAACCTTAGACATAAATCGCGCCAGTTCAGCGCCAAAATAACCTGTACCTACAACACCGTATTTCGTCATCATTTATCCTCTATTAAAATTCTTTTGTTGATTGAAAACTTTCACGACGTGCTTTTAGTCTATCCGGAATGGATAGGCCAATAATGAGTAGAATTGTTGCGGTCCAGAAAGCAACAATGAACGTTAGCGCAGCGCCTAGCCCCATTGTTATTCCAAGCCAGGTCGCCGCCATTGAATTGAATGTGCCTGATGTCGCAGCAAGATTATAAATCAGCCCGGTACCCAAACCACGAACCTCAAGAGGAAAGTAGTCGTAGAGAAATTTGGGAACCAACCCGCCAACACCTACGTTAGTCGCCATTAAACCGAATAAACATGCGCCCAGCAGTAAATAATTATCTTGCGGAATTCTGAATAACGGGAAAATGAATAAAAAGGACATGAGAAGACCAATGCTGAACGTTTTCTTCAAACCAATTCTATCTGCGCACAGACCCCAAACGATATTTCCCAATACAGTGCCGAATGCCGCCGCCGTCATTAAATTAGAGACCACGCCCGTATCAAAGCCCTCTCCCGCCAAATATGTAGGCAGTAGACCAAAGATCGGCCAGTTTGCGCCGAAAATAGAGAACAGAACAATAAATACACATAATGTCAGTGGAAATTGAGCTCGATTAAATAGCCCTTTCATTGACAAAGAGAAAACTGACCAGGCACTTTGTGAATGCTTTCCGGGACCACTGAGTTTAGCTTCTTCCCACTCTTTAGATTCAGGAGCCCTGGCCCGGATGTAGATTACTAAAAGAACGGGTAGCAAACCGACAAAAAAAGCAGCACGCCAACCATACGCTTCGGCAAATGACGGCATAAAATAGGCTGCTATGATGTTACCAATACCGAAACCTGAAACCAGAAATGCGCTCGCTTTAGATTTTAAATGCTTTGGCCAACTTTCCACGGCATAAGTAGAAGCGCAAGCATACTCCCCCGCCATCCCCATACCGACAATGAAGCGACTAAGCGTCAGCATAATTACACCGGAAGCCAGGCCACTTAACCCTGTACCTACAGAATAGGCAACTATCGACCACATCATTAACGGCTTACGGCCAAATTTGTCTGCCAGCAGACCAAATAGCGCCCCGCCAAATGGTCGCCCAATAAAGGCCGCTGTGGCAAGGAATGCGCCCTCCATATCTGTCAATCCTAAGTCAGCCTTGATCAGATACATAATGTAGAAAATCAGCATAAAGTCGAAGCCATCAAAAACGTAACCCAGCCATGCTGAAAATAAAGCATTTTTTTGTGGACGTGTTATCTCGCTATACCACGGGAAGAATTTTGCTATCACAATAAAACCCTTATTTGCTGTTACCGTCTGAAATGCTTACGGAATTAATTTTTAAGTCATATCAATTGCCGAATAAGACACAATCAACCGGCACTTTCCGACAACCGCCTGAGATCGTAGCTATGTAAGACGTATATTCATTGTTTACCATCCTTATTCGTAGCTACGTTAAGGACGTGAATACTCAAGACAAAGTCTAACGTTCTGTAACGTAGCCACGGGCTATAAGATTATCGACATGAATACTAAGCAAAGATTAGTACAGTAACTCTTTAACCTTTCTCAAAAGTGGTATTGTAATCCAACGCGATAACGGGTCTGTCTCTCATCGGTATTATTTCTCACCGCTACATTTCCGACCTCAACGTATGGTGTAAATGACTTATTCAGTTTCCAGGCTAAAGCCACATTATGTTCATAGTTTGTTTTTTTGTTATCAAATTTAGTTTGATCGCTATCCATCCAGGTAAAGTTATATTCTAATTTCAACTCATCAAAAACATAACCTATATAAGTATCAAATCTATTCGTTTTCTCATCATCACTATAGTTAGCTGTCTTCCTTGCATAGTCATAACGGTAACGACCAGCCATATAAACACCAGAATCAAAATTATATTGCCCCCTTAAATAAGGCTTATAAATTGAAGTGTCTGGACCGCTTTCAAATATAAATCCAGGCTGCAAAACAAAATTGTCCGTAACTTTATAATTATAACTTACGCCCAGTTCTATAGCGTTTGCGACGAGATCGCTTAAATGCTTATCCTGCTCACCATCTACTCCTCCCGATTTAACACTGGCATCGACATAAAAACCAATGCCGTTAGGAAGCTTTTCAATTATAGCAATACGATCTTTATTAATTCTGGTTCTATCAGCATATTCATGCCGATAATCAAGGGTTGCCGCTTGTAGATATGATGAAAATGCTATAAACGAAACCATACCCAGAAGATATTTGTTGATTTTCATAAAATACTCCGCTCATCAATTAACTTTATTTTTGTATTTAAAAAATTATTTTATTAATAAATTACCATCACGCATGGTAAAGGAGGTTACAGACGAAACAGGTTTCCCTTTAGCATTTTCACCACCAATAAGGAAAACTTCATCACCATAACTTACTGATACACCATAGCCGAGAGGTTGTTTCATTTTACCCATATATTGCCAATGGCCATTAACCAAACCATAGACTTCATCTCGCCATTTTTTATTTATTCCTTCGTGGGAATAAAACTTTCCATTGGTATAATTTTGTTTTGCTCCCGGAAAATTCGCGCCACCACCGACAAGCAGGACACCGTGACTATAGCCCGAAAATGCTCCGGCCAACCCTTCTTGCTGTTGTTCTCCAGGCGATGGCGGTAACTGGCTGTTCTTCAACCATGTTAGCTTGTCGTTATCCCACATGGCGCGGTAAATCACATCGGTACGTAAACCCGGTTTGAGCTCACCATTAATCAGCATCAGGAAATTATTTTCCATTACCGATGACGATCCTGCCGTCCCCGCGTCTGGCAGCTCACCGGCATTCTTCCATGTGTTCTCTTTAGCATTGTAGATAAATACGATTTTATTAAAAAAATAATCTTTGGCAGGTTTATTAAAATAATTATAGATGACTTTATTTTTTTCACTTTCATCCGCAGCCGCAGCCGCTATATCAATAAAATACTTATCAAAGATATGCTCATTAACCCCTCCGGTAATAAGTACCATCGTTTCGTTTAATTTTACTCCCGTATGCCCTGTTAATCCAACTGGAGATATAGTGTCAACTTTTTGCCATGTATTTTTCACCGGTGAGTATTTGTACACATCGCTATAAACCTGCAACGGTGATTCACTGTTTTTTTTCCCTACGCCACCAAAAACATAAAGCTCATCATTTAAAAATACCGACACGGATTGCTCACGAGCTCCACCAGGAAACGACTTTATACGCTCCCAGTCTTTATGTTGCTTTTTAAGATCAATTTTATACCAGGATGTCCCTGCGGTACCTAAGCCGACATAAATCACGCCATTATTATCAATAGCGCCAGTACCATTTTTCAGTGGTTCTGGTATATCAGGAAACGTCGTTGCATATCCTGATGTGGTGATAGCGACTGATAAACATAGCGCCATTAGCGTCATCATTTTCTTAAAATTTTTCATCTGCATCCCCATGCGAAGAAATACAATTGGAGTAAAGCTTCATCATTAGTGATCTTATGGCGCACAATTTCAACAATGATAATGACAAAATGTGACCAAGCGCTAAAAATAATTACATGGGGTTATCATGTGCGAGGTAAAAGCACACCATGGTGATGTTAGAAGTGATTATGGGTGACCTGTTATGGTCAAACTCATTAGTGATAGCATTCGAATAAATACAACAAGAATTATGTGATGCATTTCATACTGGCTATCCAGTGGCGTATAAGCTCCTTCTGAGCATTTTATCTTTATGCCGGAAGCAGTTAATAAAATACAGCATGCTGCCGTCAGAGTGAATTGTATTTGTCTTGTAGCTTCAGGTTATAGCCTCAAATCCGCTGGCGCAGTAATTGAATAACAAACATACCTTATGACTGTGTTCACATTTTTCTATCTTTTTGCTTGATGCAGCAACACTCCACAACATAACATAAAACGGAGCAAAACTTCAAAATATATAAGGCGGAACTGGATGTCACTATTAGCCAGGCTGGAACAAAGTGTACACGAAAACGGTGGGCTGATTGTCTCATGCCAACCGGTACCAGGCAGCCCTATGGATAAACCTGAAATTGTGGCTGCAATGGCACAGGCAGCGGCTTCGGCGGGTGCGGTCGCTGTGCGCATTGAAGGCATTGAGAATCTGCGGACTGTTCGTCCCCATCTTTCTGTTCCTATTATTGGGATAATTAAACGTGACCTTACAGGGTCGCCAGTCCGTATCACTCCCTATTTACAGGATGTTGACGCCCTGGCGCAGGCAGGTGCCGATATTATCGCTTTTGATGCCTCATTCCGCTCTCGCCCGGTTGATATTGATAGTTTACTGACACGTATTCGCCTGCATGGATTACTGGCGATGGCAGACTGTTCAACCGTGAATGAAGGCATAAGTTGCCATCAGAAAGGAATCGAATTCATTGGTACAACACTGTCTGGCTATACCGGCCCCATCACGCCGGTTGAGCCAGATTTGGCAATGGTGACACAACTGAGCCATGCAGGTTGTCGTGTTATTGCCGAGGGGCGCTATAACACGCCTGCACTGGCGGCCAATGCTATTGAGCATGGTGCCTGGGCAGTTACCGTTGGTTCCGCTATCACCCGTATCGAGCATATCTGTCAGTGGTTCAGTCACGCAGTAAAACGCTGAACAGGGAAAAAAATGAACACGCTTACTATTGATATTTATGTCTCAGAGAATAATCCGACGTTAATAATGCTATCGGCAAATACGATACCCAGGCCTGAAGCCTGTTTGAACACAATATCGGATAGCTGCTATTTCAGGTATCCGGCAGGACATACGTCTTGGCATCAGGAGCATAAATGCTCTGCCTTTTACATCTCATGATTAGCGTCATTGAGATTAACAAAAACTATTACTTGATCTGAATATCGTATCGTCTGAATGATGGGAAGATAAAAATACACAGACGATGACCGAAACTCTACTCAAAACCATAAGCAGGAAAGAACTATGATTACACATTCTTTCGGCATCGTTAATTATCTTGTATTATTTGGCTACCTCCTGGCCATGATGTTAGTCGGTGTCTATTTTTCCAGACGGCAAAAAACAGCAGACGATTATTTTCGCGGTGGTGGCCGGGTTCCTGGTTGGGCGGCTGGGGTCAGTGTATTTGCTACTACGTTAAGCTCAATTACATTTATGTCAATTCCTGCCAAAGCGTTTACTTCCGACTGGACGTTTATCATTGGTCAGTATCTGGCTATCGCAATTTTACCGCTGGTTTTTTATTTCTATATTCCGTTTTTTCGGAAATTGAAAGTCACATCAGCCTATGAATATCTCGAAGCACGGTTCGATGTGCGCTGCCGTCTATTCGCCAGCATGTCATTTATGTTGTTTCATATCGGACGTATCGCCATTATCACTTTCCTCACCGTGCTGGCCTTGCGCCCCTTCATCGCTATAGACCCGGTGATTTTGGTACTGTTGATTAGCGTGATGTGTATCATTTATACCTGGATGGGTGGAATTGAAGGAGTAATATGGACTGATGTTATTCAAGGCCTCTTACTTTCTGGCAGCGCGATACTGATTTTTATAGTGATATGTCTCAAAGTCCAGGGCGGCATTGGTGAAATTTTTACGGTGACGCAGCAGGCGGATAAATTCTTTCCGGCTACGCAGTTCCACTGGAGCTGGACGGAAAGCACAGTACCTGTATTGATGATTGGTTTTCTGTTTGCCAATATTCAGCAATTTACTGCCAGTCAGGATGTGGTCCAACGCTATATCGTGACTGACTCCATAGAGGAAACGAAGAAAACATTACTTACAAATGCCAAACTGGTTGCTGTGATCCCTGTTTTCTTTTTTGCTATCGGCTCGGCATTGTTTGTCTACTATCAGCAACATCCACAATTATTACCGGCGGGATTCAACACTGGCGGCATTTTACCCTTATTCGTGGTCACCGAAATGCCAGTCGGCATTGCAGGGTTGATAATCGCCGCTATTTTCGCTGCTGCGCAGTCCAGTATCTCCAGCAGCTTAAACAGCATTTCCAGTTGTTTTAATTCCGATATCTATCAGCGTTTGAGTCATAAAAAAAGAACGCCAGAAAACCGTATGAAAATAGCTAAGTTAGTTATTCTGGTCGCGGGCCTGATAAGTAGCGCGGCCTCGGTATGGCTGGTCATGGCCGATGAATCAGAAATCTGGGATGCATTTAATAGTCTGATAGGTCTGATGGGAGGGCCAATGACCGGTCTGTTCATGCTGGGCATTTTCTTTAAACGAGCAAATGCCGGGAGTGCGGTTTTAGGAATTATTATCAGCGTCATTACCGTGCTGGGCGCACGCTATGCCACTGACCTTAACTTCTTCTTTTATGGGGTCATTGGCTCGCTAAGCGTGGTGATCAGCGGCGTTATTTTCGCCCCGTTATTTACCCCGGCACCGCCATTGACGCTGGATGAAAAACCTGAACCAAAGGTGACATTATGATTTCATGATACCACGCTATACCGACACAGCACACGGTGACGCCAACGCGCGGGGCGACAATACCGGGCCAGATATAAACCATCCGTCAGATGGCGCGCTATAAACACCGTAAGAGCAAACAGATTACTCTCCAGTGATGTTCTGTCATAAGTTGGCAACGCGATGTAAATATTCCCCCTCCTTTACTTACATCGCGCTTTTTTTCATGCCGCAGACTTGATAGGCTCTGCTCTGTTCGATATTGCAGGCTTTGTGCCGCAATCAGCCCTCAAGAGCAGGAACTATATGGAGCCTCAACCCCCACGTCTTAAACCCGGAAAAATCCTTGACACTCTGGGTGCTATGCAAAAAAGCCTGACACGTGCCTCCCAGCGTATTGCGCAATATATTTTAGCCTTCCCCAGACAGGTGACACAGTCATCTATTGCCGATTTGTCGCGCGACACACAGGCCGGAGAAGCCACGGTTATTCGCTTTTGTCGCACCCTGGGCTATAAAGGTTTTCAGGATTTTAAAATGGACCTGGCCATTGAACTTGCCACTACCGAGTCTGATGACAGTAGTCCTCTACTGGATGCCGAAGTTAGCGAATCCGACGATGCCCACGCCATTGGTTTAAAATTGCAGAACACCATTAGTAATGTATTATCTGAAACGCTAAATCTGCTTGATATGCAACAGGTTCTCGGTGTCGTGGACGCCCTACGTCACTGTCACTCAGTTTATATCTTTGGTGTGGGCTCATCGGGGATCACGGCGCTGGATATGAAACACAAGCTAATGCGTATTGGTTTACGGGGCGATGCGGTAAGCAATAACCATTTTATGTACATGCAGGCTACGCTATTAAAAGCAGGCGATGTCGCGATGGGTGTCAGTCACTCGGGCACATCGCCAGAAACAGTGCATTCACTCCGATTGGCCCGACAGGCTGGCGCCACCACAGTCGCCATTACCCATAATCTGGGTTCTCCATTATGTGAAGAGGCCGATTTTTGCCTGATCAATGGTAATCGGCAAGGAATGTTGCAGGGTGACTCGATCGGTACGAAAGCCGCGCAGCTTTTCGTCTTTGACCTGCTCTATACCCTTCTTGTACAGTCCTCGCCGGAACAGGCCCGAGAAAGCAAATTACGGACAATGAATGCCCTGGACATGACAAAATAATTCCCTTCACGTACAGGCGTCATTTTCCTTTTTTGTCCATGAGTCTGCTGGACGCTTTATAGACAACAAAGCCCGGTCTCCCGGGCTCTGAAAGTCAATGCTATATTAGCTGTATGCGTGGAGCGTTCGCTGACAAAGCGCCGAGCGCACGCAGTCGTCTTTGTTGAAATGCACAATCCCTACCATTTCATCTTCTTCAAAGCGTTCCAACGCATCGCTCAATCCGGAACGCACGCCGCGCGGCAGGTCGCATTGCGTAATATCGCCATTGACAATGACCGTGACATTTTCGCCTAATCGCGTCAAAAACATTTTCATTTGCGCCGCAGTCACATTTTGCGCCTCGTCGAGGATCACGACCGCATTTTCAAAAGTACGCCCACGCATATAGGCGAACGGGGCAATTTCTACCTTACCGATTTCCGGGCGCAAACAATATTGCATAAAGGACGCGCCCAACCGTTTAAGCAGGACATCGTAGACGGGACGAAAATAAGGCGCGAATTTTTCAGCGATATCACCGGGCAAAAAACCAAGATCTTCATCAGCCTGCAATACCGGACGCGTCACAATGATCCTCTCGACGTCCTTATGAATCAATGCTTCTGCCGCCTTTGCCGCACTGATCCATGTTTTTCCACAGCCGGCTTCGCCGGTCGCAAAAATAAGCTGTTTACTGTCGATAGCGTTCAGATAATGCGCCTGTGCTTCATTTCGCGCCTTAACAGGAGAGGTATCGCGACTATCGCGCGCCATGCCAATGGCTTCTACTCCGCCCATCTGTACCAGTGACGTGACCGATTCTTCTTCACGTTGCTTATGACTACGCGAATCTCGTCTCAACACACGCTTTGCTTCACGACGAGCTTTGATCACTGCTTTTTGTCTTCCCATGGATAGCACCTTGAGTTGTAGGTATACATCACCCGCGTTCTCTTGAACGCGATTATGCGCACACACATCTGAGGGTTGGCTTCCTTGTAAGCCTTAGCTTGCTTTTTGAAACGACGCCACACACGGCTACGCGCACCACATATGACGTCATGGGTATGGACAGTAAGAGAAATGATGAGAGCTTTTAAGGTGACAAGACCACCACCGGAGAGAGAATGTCCGTACAGGGTGTTGTAACTACTGTAAACAATGTGTCCTGGTGCGGACATTACCATTCGCGATCTCCATAGTGAGTGACCATCACTGCCGGGGAACTACCGCTATTACTACTAAGTACAACACAAAACATCAATAATGCAACAATATATTCACCAAGTATTAACCAAACATTATTGCGTCATTGTCAGTCTCTTACAGAAAGATTACACGATTATTTCATCGGCAGGAGACTAAAAAAGATAATCATTAGCTACTGCGGGTATTAATGGTGAAACCACCCATAACCCATTGAATATTCAACATATAAAAGGTTAAAATGGAGTAATTAACGTGTCCTCTCTCCCATCGCTAAAACGGCATTATTTATGCAAAATTTTGTGCGGCATACTTACGCCAGTAACGCTGACTCGTTTTAATTTTTGTCATTACTCTATTGCGTCAAGGCTATTGGTACCATTAACAGGCGATTTCATATATGGCCAGTTAGTGATTACTCGAGACGTATTACGGCCGCGTTAACGGCGCTCAAGGGCTAAAAATAGTTTGAGAGAGCGTCCTCATTTACCTGAACATCTTCAGTCAATCGGTCCGGGACTTATCAGAGGACCAGGCAGGCGTATAACGCCGCCTGGTAAAATATGCCCGATGGCAATAATGCTATCGGACATGTCGGTTATTCCGCCTGTAGCTTCGACGGCGGCGCGGAATGATAATGCGCGTCCGCTTTTGCAAAGCGTTCCTGCATCGCTGCTGTCGGCGCTTTGCCAAGCAGGCTAAAGATTACGATCCCCAGGCTGCCGAAAATGAAGCCAGGGATGATCTCATACAGATCCAGCCAACCATATTGTTTCCAGACGATAACCGTCACCGCGCCAATAATCATTCCCGCCAGCGCGCCGTTACGTGTCATACGCGACCACATCACAGAAAACAGGACAACAGGTCCAAATGCCGCGCCGAATCCAGCCCAGGCGTAGCTCACCAGCCCCAGCACACGGTTATCGGGGTTCGCCGCCAGCGCAATGGCGATCAGCGCTACCACCAGCACCATCACTCGCCCTACCCATACCAGCTCTTGCTGGCTGGCGCTTTTACGCAGAAAAGCCTTATATAAATCTTCCGTAATCGCGCTGGAGCATACCAGCAACTGACAGCTCAACGTCGACATCACCGCCGCCAGGATAGCAGACAGCAGAACACCGGCAATCCACGGGTTAAACAGGATCTGCGCCAGTTCTATAAATACGCGTTCTGAGTTTTGGTTCACCGCCCCGGCCAGCGCGGGGTTATTGTTAAAGTACGCAATGCCAAAGAAGCCCACCGCCACCGCGCCCGCCAGACACAGAATCATCCAGGTCATACTGATACGACGCGCATGAACAATACTGTGATGGGAATCCGCCGCCATAAAGCGCGCCAGGATATGCGGCTGACCGAAGTAACCCAGTCCCCAGCCCATCAGAGAAATAATAGCGACAAAATTCAGCCCCTTGAGCATGTCGACATTCTCGATGCTCTTTTGCTTGATCACCTCCAGCGACTCGCTAAAACCGCCTACGCCGACAATAACCATCACCGGCGTCAGGATTAACGCAAAAATCATCAGGCTGGCCTGAACGGTATCCGTCCAGCTAACGGCAAGAAACCCGCCTATAAACGTATAAATAATGGTTGCCGCGGCCCCCGCCCACAGTGCGGTTTCATAGCTCATACCGAAGGTGCTTTCGAACAGTCGTGCCCCAGCGACAATACCTGACGCGCAATAGATAGTGAAAAACAGCAGAATGACCAGCGCGGAAATAATACGCAGGACTCGGCTCTTATCTTCAAACCGACCGGTAAAATAGTCCGGCAGCGTGAGCGCGTTATTGTTAAATTCGGTATGCACGCGCAGGCGCCCGGCCACCAGCTTCCAGTTAATCCATGCGCCTAACGTCAGACCAATGGCGATCCAGCTTTCAGAGATCCCCGACAGAAAGATAGCGCCAGGCAGCCCCATTAACAGCCAGCCGCTCATATCCGACGCGCCGGCTGATAAAGCCGTAACAAACGGCCCCAGACTGCGACCGCCAAGAATATAGTCATCAAAGTTTTTGGTTGAGCGCCAGGCGATAAACCCAATCAATATCATGCCAAAAATATAGACACAGAATGTCACCAACATCGGTGTGCTAATAGCCATCAAGGTTCTCCAAATTTATTTATTGGCACTACCGTAGCGTGCCGTTTTGTACCCTGCCGGAACGTGGCAAGGGTGTTATGTTTACCAGGGCGACCGTATCCTGCCGGAAGCGGTGGTTATTCACAATCGATTTAACACACCATTTACATCAAATTTGATTGCAGAGGGATACTATTTTTCTCCAGGTTGCACTCTCTCACATTTTTTACGGTTGCACCTTTTAAAAGTGTTAACTACCGCAGAGAAAATAAATCCAGATGGTTTTCCCCGTCAGACTCCCTCTTTCTTTTTTTAACAATTTATTCATTTTTAAGCTTGCAACGCAGGTCACATTTAACGCGGTTGCACAAAGTTGCAACATAGTGGATATTTTCCGCTAACTATTGGTTAGCAGATAGAGCGAATAACAGGAGTAGAGGGTATGGGAACCACCACGATGGGGGTTAAGCTGGACGACGCCACGCGCGAACGGATCAAAATGGCCGCGTCGCGTATCGATCGCACGCCGCACTGGTTAATAAAACAGGCAATCTTTAGCTATCTGGACAAGCTGGAAAATAGCGATACGCTACCGGAGCTACCTGCGCTGTTTGCCGGCGCGGCAAATGAAAGCGAGGAGCCGGTCGCGCCGCAGGATGAGCCGCATCAGCCCTTTCTGGAGTTTGCCGAACAAATTCTTCCCCAATCCGTCTCTCGCGCCGCCATCACCGCCGCCTGGCGCCGCCCGGAAACCGATGCAGTGTCAATGCTAATGGAACAGGCGCGCCTGTCGCCGCCTGTCGCTGAGCAGGCGCATAAACTGGCGTATCAACTGGCGGAGAAATTGCGCAATCAAAAATCCGCCAGCGGTCGCGCGGGTATGGTGCAAGGCCTGTTGCAGGAGTTTTCCCTCTCTTCGCAAGAAGGCGTTGCGCTGATGTGTCTGGCGGAAGCGCTGCTGCGTATTCCCGACAAAGCTACGCGCGATGCGTTAATTCGCGACAAAATCAGTAATGGCAACTGGCAGTCGCATATTGGCCGTAGCCCGTCGCTGTTTGTAAACGCCGCCACCTGGGGGCTGCTCTTTACCGGCCGACTGGTCTCAACGCATAACGAAGCCAATCTTTCGCGCTCGCTGAACCGCATTATCGGCAAGAGCGGCGAGCCGTTAATCCGCAAAGGCGTCGACATGGCGATGCGTTTAATGGGCGAGCAGTTCGTGACTGGCGAAACCATTGCTCAGGCGCTGGCGAATGCCCGAAAACTGGAAGAGAAAGGGTTCCGCTATTCTTACGATATGCTGGGCGAAGCCGCGTTAACCGCCGCCGATGCGCAGGCCTATATGGTCTCTTACCAGCAAGCGATTCATGCCATCGGCAAAGCGTCTAACGGTCGCGGTATTTACGAAGGGCCAGGCATCTCGATTAAGCTGTCCGCCCTGCATCCACGCTATAGTCGTGCACAATACGATCGGGTAATGGAGGAGCTTTATCCGCGCCTGAAATCACTGACGCTGCTGGCGCGCCAGTATGATATCGGTCTCAATATCGACGCCGAAGAGGCGGATCGTCTGGAGATCTCGCTCGATCTGCTGGAAAAACTCTGCTTCGAACCCGAACTCGCAGGCTGGAACGGCATTGGCTTTGTGATCCAGGCTTACCAAAAACGCTGCCCGCTGGTCATTGATTATTTAGTCGATCTGGCCTCCCGTAGCCGCCGTCGGCTGATGATTCGTCTGGTGAAAGGCGCCTACTGGGATAGCGAGATCAAACGCGCGCAAATGGAAGGGCTGGAGGGTTATCCGGTTTATACCCGCAAAGTGTATACCGATGTCTCTTATCTGGCCTGCGCGAAAAAACTGCTCGCCGTTCCTAATCTGATCTACCCGCAGTTCGCGACCCATAACGCTCACACACTGGCGGCGATTTATCATCTGGCCGGGCAAAATTACTATCCGGGTCAGTACGAATTCCAGTGCCTGCACGGCATGGGAGAACCGCTGTATGAACAGGTCACCGGTAAAGTGGCGGACGGAAAACTTAACCGTCCCTGCCGTATTTACGCGCCGGTGGGAACACACGAAACCCTGCTGGCCTATCTGGTACGACGCCTGCTGGAAAACGGCGCCAACACCTCTTTTGTCAACCGCATCGCCGATGCCACCCTACCGCTCGATGAACTGGTGGCCGACCCGGTCGAGGCCGTGGAAAAACTGGCGCAGCAGGAAGGTCAGGCTGGCATACCGCATCCGAAAATTCCGCTGCCGCGCGATCTGTACGGCGAAGGTCGGATAAACTCCGCCGGACTTGATTTAGCGAATGAACATCGCCTCGCCTCGCTTTCTTCTGCCCTGTTAAGCAACGCCATGCAGAAATGGCAGGCCAAACCTGTACTGGAACAACCGGTGGCCGACGGTGAGATGACGCCGGTTATCAACCCGGCGGAACCGAAAGATATTGTCGGCTGGGGACGCGAAGCGACAGAAAGCGAGGTTGAACAGGCATTGCAAAACGCGGTCAATCAGGCGCCGGTTTGGTTTGCGACGCCGCCGCAAGAACGCGCCGCCATTTTGCAGCGGGCGGCGGTATTAATGGAAGACCAAATGCAGCAGTTGATTGGCCTGTTGGTGCGTGAAGCGGGGAAAACGTTCAGCAACGCCATTGCCGAAGTGCGCGAAGCGGTAGACTTCCTCCATTATTATGCCGGTCAAGTGCGTGACGATTTCGATAACGAAACGCATCGCCCGTTAGGGCCGGTAGTCTGCATCAGTCCGTGGAACTTCCCGCTGGCCATTTTCACCGGCCAAATCGCCGCCGCGCTGGCGGCAGGTAACAGCGTTCTGGCGAAACCGGCAGAGCAGACATCGCTGATTGCCGCCCAGGGCATTGCCATTTTGCTGGAAGCGGGCGTACCGCCGGGCGTCGTGCAACTGTTGCCGGGACGGGGAGAAACCGTCGGCGCCCAGCTTACCGCCGATGCGCGTGTACGCGGCGTGATGTTTACCGGTTCCACGGAGGTCGCGACGTTGTTGCAGCGCAACATCGCCACGCGTCTTGACGCCCAGGGCCGCCCTATTCCGTTGATTGCGGAAACCGGCGGTATGAACGCTATGATTGTCGACTCTTCCGCGCTCACCGAGCAGGTGGTCGTGGATGTGCTGGCTTCCGCTTTCGACAGCGCCGGACAACGCTGTTCCGCGCTCCGCGTGCTGTGTTTGCAGGACGATATCGCCGAACATACGCTGAAAATGTTACGCGGCGCGATGGCGGAGTGTCGGATGGGGAATCCAGGCCGTCTGACGACCGATATCGGGCCGGTGATCGATAGCGAGGCCAAAGCCAACATTGAACGTCACATCCAGACAATGCGCGCCAAAGGCCGCCCGGTTTTCCAGGCCGCGCGTGAAAAAAGCGATGACGCGCAGGAATGGCAGACCGGTACGTTTGTTATGCCCACGCTTATTGAGCTGGAAAACTTCGCAGAACTGGAAAAAGAGGTCTTCGGGCCCGTGCTGCACGTCGTGCGTTATAACCGTAACCAACTGGCGGAGCTTATCGAACAGATTAACGCTTCCGGCTACGGGCTAACGCTGGGCGTACATACCCGTATTGATGAAACCATTGCGCAAGTCACCGGTTCCGCCCATGTCGGCAACCTGTACGTTAACCGTAATATGGTGGGCGCGGTCGTCGGCGTCCAGCCGTTTGGCGGCGAAGGACTGTCCGGCACCGGGCCAAAAGCGGGAGGGCCGCTCTATCTCTACCGCCTGCTGGCACACCGCCCGCCCAATGCGCTCAATACGACGCTGACTCGTCAGGATGCGCGTTACCCGGTAGATGCGCAGCTTAAAACCACGCTACTCGCGCCGTTGACCGCCCTGACGCAATGGGCGGCGGATCGCCCGGCGCTACAGACGCTCTGCCGACAATTCGCCGATCTGGCGCAGGCCGGCACGCAGCGCCTGCTACCGGGACCGACCGGCGAGCGTAATACCTGGACGCTGTTGCCGCGTGAACGGGTATTATGCCTGGCTGATGACGAACAGGACGCGTTGACGCAGCTTGCCGCTGTTCTCGCCGTCGGCAGTCAGGCGCTATGGTCAGACGACGCCTTCCACCGCGATCTGGCGAAACGTCTCCCCGCCGCCGTTGCGGCGCGTGTCCAGTTTGCGAAAGCGGAAACGCTGATGGCGCAGCCGTTTGACGCGGTGATTTTCCACGGCGACTCCGACAAGCTGCGAACCGTGTGCGAAGCCGTCGCCGCCCGCGAAGGCGCGATAGTGTCGGTACAGGGGTTCGCCCGCGGCGAAAGCAATATGCTGCTGGAACGGCTCTATATTGAACGTTCGCTGAGCGTAAACACTGCCGCCGCTGGCGGTAATGCCAGCCTGATGACAATTGGCTAATACTGTGGTTAATTAAGGCTCCGTCAATGGAGCCTTTTTACTCGCGTCAGAGGACCGTATGAAACGAATTTTCCTTACCTGCGCGGCGTTGTTGTTCAGCAGTCAGGCGTTGGCCGATGAGTGTGCCAGCGCCAGTACGCAGCTGGAAATGAATCGCTGCGCCGCCGCGCAATACCAGGCGGCAGATAAAAAGCTGAACGAAACCTATCAAAGCGCGATTAAGCGTGCGCAACCGCCGCAGCGCGAGCTGTTGCAAAAAGCGCAGGTGGCATGGATTGCACTGCGGGACGCCGATTGCGCTCTGATTCGCTCAGGTACGGAGGGCGGCAGCGTGCAACCCATGATCGCCAGCCAGTGCCTGACCGATAAAACGAACGAACGCGAAGCGTTTTTAGCCTCGCTGCTGCAATGTGAAGAGGGGGATTTGAGCTGCCCACTGCCGCCAGCCGGTTAACGCACGCGAATCCCTTCAATAATAATGCGCTGAACGCTTTCGACCGTTTGGTTAAAAAAGGCTTCATCGCGAAGCGTCGCGCCGGTTACCGCCTCAACCTGAGGGGCAAAATCGGCGTAATGTTGCGTGGCGGCCCAAATCATGAAGATCAAATGGTGCGGGGAGACGGGCGCCAGTTTCCCGCTGTGCACCCATCCGGCAATCAGCGCGGATTTTTCATCTATCAACGCTTTTAGATCGCCGGTCAGTTCCTCCATTAAGAGCGGCGCGCCCGCCAGCATCTCCATGCAGAAGAGCCGCGACGCCTGCGGATAATCACGCGAAACTTCCAGCTTGAGACGGATATACTCTTTGATGGCCTCCAGAGGGGAAAATTCTGCGCGAAACGCCTTGAGCGGCGCCAGCCAGACATCCAGGATCTGTCGCATTACCGCGACATACAGCGCCTCTTTCGAAGGATAATAATAAAGCAGATTGGTTTTGGAGACGCCTGCCCGCTCGGCGACCTGCTCAAGACGCGCGCCATGAATGCCATACTGGGAAAAAACAGCAAGCGCGGCAGTTAAGATAAGCTGCCGTTTTGCACCGGTGGCCTGCGAGCGTTTCCCGATTTTTTTCTCTGTGCGTTGCGACATGCGCCCTCTCCTTTTTGTCAGGACGCAAGCATACCAAATCCGGCTTATAAACAAAAAAACCGCCGGAAATCCGGCGGCGGTGGCGCATGACGCTTTTTAGCGCGAAACGCTCAGCGTCTTGCTGTTGTGACGCAGGCTAGCTATTACGGTTACTGCTTTTGCCCCCTTTTTTGCCTGCTTCGGATGCACGCTGCGGGTCATTCTTAAAATTGCCCCCGCTGTGCTGACCACCTTTACGACCTGCTTCTGATGCTCTTTCGCGGTCTTCCGCAAAATTACCGGAACCGCCACGATGGTTTGCCATTACTGACCTCCGTCATAGATTAGACATCATATTGCATAGGTAATGAGGAGTATCTCCTCGCGCAGCGTATGAACGATATCATCAGTAACGCCGCGTAACATTAAGCATAGTGAAAAACGTCGTGGTAGGCCGCTTACCGAAATATTCTGCAACATTGGAAGCCGAATACGCAGAATAATAACCATAAGAAATAAATAAGTTATTCTTATATTTGGGAAAATCAAAGCGCTTAAAAATGTATCATTTTGCAACAAAGGTCGCCAAATTAATTATTGTTATAAATCAAAGAAATGGCGCTGAAATTTGCACTCTTCACAGGAGGGCATATCTTTAAATAGACGTAGCGAATCGCTACACACCTGATTAATCTGAGGAGTAGTACAAATGGCAAAGATTCTGGTGCTCTATTATTCCATGTACGGACACATTGAAACCATGGCGCACGCGGTGGCGGAAGGGGCAAAGAAAGTCGACGGCGCAGAGGTCATTATAAAGCGTGTGCCAGAAACAATGCCGCCTGAAATCTTCGCAAAAGCTGGCGGTAAAACGCAAAACGCACCGGTTGCCACTCCACAGGAGCTGGCGGATTACGATGCCATTATTTTTGGTACGCCAACCCGGTTTGGCAATATGTCAGGCCAGATGCGTACCTTCCTGGACCAAACCGGCGGACTGTGGGCATCCGGCGCGCTATACGGCAAGCTCGGCAGCGTGTTCAGTTCTACCGGAACGGGCGGCGGCCAGGAGCAGACGATCACCTCGACCTGGACTACGCTTGCCCATCATGGGATGGTGATTGTCCCGATAGGCTATGCCGCACAGGAACTGTTTGACGTCTCCCAGGTTCGCGGCGGCACGCCTTACGGCGCAACGACTATCGCCGGAGGCGACGGTTCGCGTCAACCAAGCCAGGAGGAACTCTCTATCGCTCGCTATCAGGGGGAATACGTCGCCGGTCTGGCAGTCAAACTCAACGGCTAATCTTCAACAGGAGGATTCGAATGCCAACTCAAGAAGCAAAAGCGCACCGCGTCGGCGAATGGGCAAGCCTGCGTAATACGTCGCCGGAAATTGCCGAAGCCATTTTTGAAGTCGCTCACTATGACGAGAAACTGGCAGAAAAAATATGGGAAGAAGGTAGCGATGAGGTGCTGATCAAAGCCTTTGAGAAAACGGACAAAGACTCGCTCTTCTGGGGCGAACAAATCATCGAACGTAAGAACGTATAACACAAACGCCCCCGCCTGCGCGGGGGCATACGGCTATTTTGCGGCAGTGTTCATGACGTTATCGAACTTATCCAGCGGACAGAAGCCGTTCGCATCCACCGGACATCCTTTCAGTTCCAGGGTTACCCTTTGCGCGGGCGATTTGAGCGTTAACGCTTCCGCATTGCGTAACTGCCGGGCGCTCTGGTAGACATACTCGATTTTCATCAAATCCCGGTTAGCGTTGCCGTCATGCCAGCGTTGGAAGACAAGCTGGCCGCCAATCGGCGTTCTCTCATACTGGTCATGGAGCTGATAGGGTTTAAAATCCAGCGCCGTCAGCAGCGACGCGATATTGGAGTCATGCCCCACCAGCACGGTAACCTTCGGCGCGCTAACGCGATCGGCAACCAGCACCTTATCGATATATTTCACCAGCGGCGCAGCGACATTGCGCGCCACCGTGGGTGAGGTAAACAGGCTGTCCTGATAGCCGTTTTTCAGTTTTGACAGCACCTTCCACTGCCGATCGGTGTGGATCCCGCCCCAGGCGACCTGATCCATCGGAAACCCTTCGTAATATTGCAGGGTAAATGCATCCACCAGCGAGTTCCCTACTTTCAGCGGCCCCTGCACGCCAGGCTCTTGCTGATAGTTCGCGCTGAAGGTATCTTTCGCGTCGATTAGCGAACACTGATGCTTCTCTTTGCAGGACGGCGAGTCCTGATAATGCGTTATCTGCTCAAGCAGTTTATAACTCTCATCAAGATGTAGCTGACTACGCGCCTTTTCCATCGCCTGTACGGCCTGTTGCCGGAACGCGGCGGAATCATCGGTAATCACCGGATTGAAGGTAGGATCCATAGTGCCCATTTTTTCCTGATGATGAACAGGAATATCACAGCCGGGGAAAGCGCCGGTAATGAAAAATTGCGCGGTGGCGACGGTGCGCTGCAAACTATTCGCATAGGCATATACCGTGTCGGGCGCCGGACATTCTCCCGACGGTATCAGCCCCTGCGCGACCAGCCATTCACGTGTGTAGTGTCCCATATAGACTTCCAGCACGCCGCCTTTCGTCGTCAGTTGCCCGCCGGGAACGTCCCACGCCGGCCAGGCATTCGGCGTCGACTGCGCCAGTACGCTGCCATTATTCGCCAGCGGTGCCCGCAGATTATGGCGGCTCATCATCAGCACCTGTTGTAATTGATAACCCTCCGGCGTTGTCTGCGCCTGTACGGCGGATGACAACAAAACAGCCCCTGCCACAGCAACAGCGAGTAATGATTTTTTCATCCCTATGACCTCTTGTTGTTATCAAATCGTTCTGAGTGTGACAGAAATGGATCATTTTTCCGGGAACGATTTCGCAAAACGGGGGTTTTTCTTACAGTAAACGCGTTAGCGCCGGGAAACCCCGGCGCATATTCAGAACGTTTTTGCCCACCACAGCCGAAGCTTCATGCCCCAATAGCTGGTCCAGCCGCTGGTGGTGAACACAACCCGACCTTGTGAAACCACCACCAGCGTTGGCGTCACGCTGATTTCCCATCCAGCGGATAAGGCGCCGTTAGCATCATTGATGACCGGGAAGTCAACGCCCTTGCGCGCCAGCCAGCGGGCAACCTCAGCGTCATCGCCGGAGCGGAGCGCAACGGTCATGACGTTTTCCCCTTCCGCCGCCAGGCGAGCGACCGCAGGCGTAGTAAAGCGGCATACCCCGCACCAGCTGGCCCAAAAATAGAGCAGTACGGGGCGTTCTTCGCTCAATGTCGCCAGAGTTGTCGACTCTCCCATCAGCGTACGTAATGGTGTCGCGGCAAACGCCGGAGGCGCCTGCGGCGCGCGCCAGACGTCCATGACCACCATTATCGCGATGAGGAGCGCCAGAAAAACCGCGGCTTCACGCAGCCAACGCCGCAGTTTACCCGTCATTGGCAGCCGCCAGTTTTTCTTTCACCACCGCTTCCAGCGTATCCCAGGGCACCGCGCCCGGAATCAGCTCGTCGCCAATGATCGTCGCTGGCGTTCCTTGCACGCCGACCAGCCTTGCCAACTGCAAATTAGTGCGTATCGTTTCCATGCTTTTTTCATCCAGAGTCACTGGCGTAGCCCCTGCTTTCTGCTGGGCCTGTTTAATACTGTCATCCGTATGGTAACCGCGCTTTTGCATGAGTTTTTCATGTAGCGCGAGGAACTGTTGCGGATGCTCGCGCCAGGTGGTCAGCGCAATACGCGCCGCCAGTACGGAACTCTCTCCTTTGAATGGCAGCGGTTTAATAATGACCGCAACGTCAGGATATTTCTGCACAATCTTTTCCAGCATCGGATCGAGCTGTTTGCAGTACGGGCAGTTGTAATCCGTAAAGTTCACCAGCGTCAGCTTAGGGTGTTTAGCGCCTATCCGCGGGCTGGCAGGATCGTTAAACAACGCCGCATGGATCAGATTTTCAATCTGCTTTTCCTGATCCGGCGTAAAAGGAGCGGTTTCTTGCGCGATGCTCAGCGTTGAAAACAGCGCCAGCAGTAAAACAATCATGTATTTCATTGGGTTATTCCTTTCGCTTTTTTCAACGTTTGTAATACCGCATCGCGGGTCAGCAAAGTGGGCAATGCCTCCCCTTCCGGCAAGCCGGGGCCATATACCTGATTAAACGGCACGGCGACCTGGCCACGCGTTTTCAGAAAATCTGTAATGGCATCGGACGGCAGCGTCCAGTCTCCCCGCAGCGCCACAACATCCGGCTGTTGCAAGGCGGCCTGCACATCCTCTTTTTGCAGGACGTTGTATTTATTCACTTTACAGGTAATACACCAGTCCGCAGTGACATCGACAAATACCCGCTTATGCTGCGCCAGCGCCGACTGGATTGCCTGTTCACTCAACGGTTGCCACTGAACCGTGTCTTGCGCGCTCTTTGACACAGTGAAGCCGAAATGCGGCAGGAGTAACGTCGCCAGCCAGATAGCCGATCCCAGCATCATCAGACCGAGGATCCTGCGCAGGACATTCATCCAGCGCCCGGGGCGCGGTAAACGTAGCGCAAGCCCTGGTCGTATCGCGACCAGTAGCCACGGCGCGCTCATTCCCAGGCCAAGCGCAAGGAACAGCCCCCACAGCGTCGGCAGCGACGCCGTGAGCGCCACCGCGACCGCCGTGCCCAGAAACGGCGCGCTACAAGGCGTCGCCAGCAGCGTGGCGAATGCCCCCTGCCAGAAATGTCCCGACATACCGTTACCGCCGTAAGTGGCCAGTTTCGTGGTCATAGATGAGGGAAGCCTGAACTCAAAAAGCCCGAACAGGCTGGCGCTAAACAACAACATCACCAGCGCCATAAAACCAATAAACCATGCATTCTGGAACTGAACTCCCCAGGCCAGCGCATGGTTTGACAGGCGAAGGAGGGTCATAAACGCCGCCAGCGCCATAAATGACGCAATGATACCGGCGACCGAAGCCAAAAATTGTCGCCTGATGTGAGAGCGGCTTTTTTCCTCTACCAATAAAATAGAGCCAAGTTTCATGCCCAGAACCGGCAGTACGCAGGGCATTAAATTAAGAATCAGTCCGCCGATCAGCGCCATCATTACAACTTGCCAGAAAGGTAGCGCCGCATTGTCCGGCGTTTGCGCTGGCGCAGCGCCAATGGTTTGCGTGCTCTCCTGGGCGATAGCGCCATCGGCTAACACGAGGGTCAGCGATTTGTTGCGCAAATCGGGCGCCTTTTCGCCCCAACTGTCCGTCACCGGCACCGTCGCCTGTAACCTGTCGCCCTCTACGCGCAGGCGAGGCTTCGCAAAATCGACGTCATCTACGGTGTCAAGATAGAGCCCGGGCGATGACCAGCCCGCCGCTCGCGTAGCAGTGACCACCAGTTCTCCCGGGCGATAGCCGACGTCAAGCGAGTCCGTTAGTCCACTGCGGAGCGGAACTTTACCCATCGCCCGCGCATAGTCATGAGCAAAATCGGCATTCTGCACAGTGGGCGCCACGGAAAAGGGGTAATCGGTCAACAGACAAACATTGCTACAGGTTGATAACGTCAACACGCCGCTCAAGGTCGCCGGCGGCGTACCGCGCACGATCATCGGAAAGGTCACCTCGTCGTGATATCCCTGGGTGGTGATATTCGCCACATCAAAGCGCGAGGGGGTTGGCCAGAACCAGCTTACCTCAGGCATGTCGCCTTTCCAGGCGATAGAGGGCGCCACGCCCCCTTCCCCCGGCGCGCGCCAGTAGGTTTTCCAGCCGTTTTCCAGTTTGACATCCAGTAACAGCCGGGTCTCGCCGTTAGCGGACGTATCGGCACGTAGCCGTATGCTGGCATGGTCGTTATCGGGCGAACGCAGCCAGCCGCTTTCCGCCGCCCAGGAGACGGGCAGCCAAAGCCATAACAGGCAGAACAGTATCCGCCTGAACAAAATCATCATATTTTTTCTCCGTGAATGAGTAATTAACCGTTAGCAATAACCGGTCTGTCATTCACGGAAGACACAAAATCGTAGATGTACCCGTAATGTGGGCGGCGAAATAGCCCGTGGAGGCGAAAACGGCAGGCGCATGACCCGGACAGGCGCCAGTAAGGAAAGCAGTAGACAAAGCGCAAGGATAGCGCCTTCAAAGAGTACCGGAGGCGCCGCCAGCAGCGACTTGGCGCTTAATTCACAGGGAGTGACCGGCGAGCCGTCATCTGTCGAGGAGGGAGCGCTGACCACCGCAGCAGAGGCCGTCGCCTGCATCTGCAAGGCGTGCAGGCCCGCCATGCGTTGCGCGGTACAAACCATTACCACGACACATGCAAGGCAAAGAAACCACCAGCCCATCCGTTGTTGTTTCGCCATTGCGCCCTCACTGTTTAACGCGAGTTATCTTAGCCACTGGCGCGGTTTTGGCAACCTTTCCCCTGTAAAGTTATGTCGGCGCGCTGCGCAACCTTCTGATAGTCGAACAACGTAATTTATTCTTACTAATGATATAACTGGTGTTTTCATACGCACTTTTCAGGTTTACCCTACACTTAGTGGAGAAACCTTTTTGGGGTCCCTTCTGTATGTATTGATTTAGCGAGATGATGCTATGGAACTTAAGGATTATTACGCCATTATGGGCGTGAAACCGACGGACGATCTCAAGACGATTAAGACCGCCTATCGCCGACTGGCCCGCAAGTACCATCCAGATGTCAGCAAAGAACCCGATGCCGAAGCCCGTTTCAAAGAGGTTGCTGAAGCATGGGAAGTGCTGAGTGATGAGCAACGGCGCGCCGAGTATGACCAGTTATGGCAACACCGTAACGATCCACAATTTAATCGCCAGTTCCAGCAACACGAAGGCCAGCCGTATAACGCTGAAGATTTTGATGATATTTTCTCGTCTATTTTTGGTCAGCACGGTCGCCATTCGCATCACCGCCACGCCGCACGCGGTCATGATATCGAAATTGAAGTGGCGGTATTCCTGGAAGAAACGCTGGAAGAGCACCAGCGTACGATTAGCTATTCCGTCCCCGTTTATAACGCGTTCGGCCTGGTGGAGCGGGAAATTCCCAAAACATTGAATGTGAAAATCCCGGCTGGCGTCAGCAACGGGCAACGAATCAGACTGAAAGGCCAGGGCACGCCGGGGGAAAACGGCGGACCTAATGGCGATTTATGGCTCGTTATCCATATTGCCCCGCATCCGCTCTTTGATATCGTCAATCAGGATCTGGAAGTCGTCCTTCCGCTTGCCCCATGGGAGGCGGCGCTCGGCGCTAAGGTGTCTGTGCCAACGCTTAAAGAGCGTATTTTGCTGACCATTCCCCCCGGCAGCCAGGCAGGTCAGCGGCTGCGTATCAAAGGAAAAGGATTAGCCAGTAAAAAGCACACTGGCGATCTCTATGCCATCATCAAAATCGTTATGCCGCCGAAACCTGACGAGAAAACAGCTGCCCTGTGGCAACAACTGGCGGACGCGCAGTCGTCCTTTGACCCACGCCAGCAATGGGGGAAAGCATAATGGCTAACATCACTGTCACCTTTACCATCACCGAATTTTGTTTGCACACCGGCGTGACGGAAGAGGAGCTAAACGAAATCGTCGGACTTGGCGTAATTGAGCCTTACGAAGACGATAACGCCGACTGGCAATTCGACGATCGCGCAGCGAGCGTGGTACAACGCGCGCTACGCTTACGCGAGGAGCTGGCGCTCGACTGGCCTGGGATCGCGGTCGCGTTAACGCTGCTGGAAGAGAATTCACGGCTGCGCGAAGAAAACCGGTTACTGCTGCAACGCCTTTCTCGCTTTATCTCGCATCCCTAATCCACGATAAAGGCAATAAACCGAGGGTGGGCTTTCTGCCCACCCCGGATTTACATGCACCCGGTATAATACCAGAATGCCTCTGACATACTTCCCCCAACGGAAGAAATATAGCCTTTCACCGCGCACAACCCGATCAACGAACCGCCAATGTCAGCCATTAATGCGCCATTGCGAAGATCATCGTTTAAATAAAGACCAGCCACACGTTCACATTTTTTAGATACGTCGGTTATTTTTACACGTTAGCGATCATTTATTGCCTGAAGAATATATTCTTTCACTGTTTTGTACTCTCTGGTTGATACGTACCTTCTCCCTGTCAATGCCGGGTAAAATGTACCGCTGCGCTTACAGGTTGCGGTATTTATAAATAAGAAATACAACAGTCACTTACAGTTTAATAATTGAGCGTTATAACATCCACTACCGCCCAATATTTACACCACGCCTAAAATACAAAAATGTAATAGAATGTAAACAAAATAAGAGCATAAAATAAATAACTTATTAAAAAATCAATATAAATAGAGTGGTCAATAAAAAACGATCGTTTTCAACGAGTTATGTTTCTCAGATTTTCATCTATCCTGAATAGGCTTGCGGAAAATGTAATTTACACCATTGACTATTTCACTTAAAAGGTTTCTGTAATGGAATGGAAGGTCGTTGATACAGTTATAAGTCCCTCTACCGGAGTGTCGTTCTCATGCATACATAGCCTAAAAAATCTTAGATTGACCTTATGGTATCAGGCAGATGTTTACATGCCTCCAGGTAGCATTATCATCCCCTTTAATAAGGGGGTCTTAATAAACGATAAACTTTATCCCGTTACTGTTTACAACGTTACCAGGTTTAATCCTGTTCTATGGAAATCGCTTAAAGAAAATAGCCACTGTCCTGGTAACTGCAATCCTAAACCAGAAGCCTGCAGTTATCCTTTCGAGTGTCTGGTATCCGTTTGTCCATTTGGTTTAACCAGAAATATTCAAATAGATAATAAGAAAGTTTAGGAAATAAAGTATGCATTAGCCATACTACTGATTAAGTGTATTCGCGCACGTTTGCAGTATTTTGCAGTTAAATATGTTTGATATAAAAATTGTACAGTTCGGATATTTTTTGATTCGTTTAATCTAACCTTCACTTTGGCAATGAGGAGCCGGTACAGAGGATATTACTGATGGCCGGCAGACAAAGAAACGCATTGCTTTTAACACTGTATAAATTCCATCCGTGACATTCTTATTTAGTGATATTTCACCAGAGCAATCATCTTACCTTTATTGTGCATAAAAATCAGCAAGTAGTGTTTAGAAAAAATAATGTTTTAGACAAAAGCTCTGCGCGTCATGCTGATCGCCAAAAGCATAACGGGCTGACATCATGCCAGCCCGTGGGTTTACCCCTGCCCTGATACTTACGGTACGCTTATCGTCATATTGTCATGACCGACAATGACAGGGCCCGGGTAATTTTTCATGGCTTCCTGTTGCCAGACGTCATCCGCAACCGTCGCAGGCACCAGATGACTTAACACCAGTTTTTTCACGTGGGCCTCGCGAGCAATCTTACCGACATCTTCAATCGTGGTGTGATGCGACGCAATCGCTTCAGCCAGCGTTTTTCCGTTGCCAATACTATTAGCCAGTTTTGCTACCGAAGGGACATGAACCGCCTCATGTACCAGGATATCCGCCCCTTGGGCAAACGTTGCAAGCGGCGGAAACCAGGACGTATCGCCAGAGAAGACGATTCGCTTACCCTGGGTATCAAAACGGTAAGCAAACGCTTCACCGTCCGGGAAAGGGGAATGAGGCACTTTCAGCGCGCTTATTGTAACCAGTTCATCTTTATAGATGACGCCCTGACCAATATCGGTCGCCTTAACCAGGTTGCGCGGATCGGGTTTCCCCTCTTCTTCCATGCGTAGCGTGATATCCCTGTCAAAGACCTTCCAGCTAGCCTTCGTCATCGCCTGGGTTCCCGGCGGGCCATACACCTGTATGGTATGGTCTTTCAGACCACTTGCCCAGGCATTCATCAGCAAGGAAGGATAATCCAGTATGTGGTCGCTGTGCAGATGGGTGAGCAAAATAGTATTGATGTTGCGCAGTGGAATGCCGTTTTTCACCAGTTGCAGACTGGCGCCGTAGCCGGCATCTATCAGCCATATTTTATCGCCGATAGTGAGCGCCGTCGCTTGCGGTAGTCTGGCTGTATTGAGCAAAGAAGGCCCGCCTTTGGTGCCCAGTAAAACAATGTTGATCTCTTGAGGCGCAGGAGCACCGGCAGCAATGGCAAGGTGGCTTTGCGCCAGCATACAAACCGCCAGCATAGCGACGCTTTTTTTCATCATGTTTTTACTCTTCTTAGTTGAGAAAAGAGGGAACTTCACGTTGGCGAAACTGCGAAGGAGAACAGCCAGCAAGGCGATTAAAGAAACGGGCGAAATAAGCCGGATCTTTAAAACCTAATTGCCAGGCGATCTCGTTGACAGCATTGTCGGAAAAAAGCAGCAGTCGTTTCGCCTCGCGTAATTGCCGATCAAAAATCAGGCGTTTAGGCGGGCGATTAGCAAAACGTCGGCAAATATCGGTCAAACGAGATTCGGTAATATGCAACTCGCAGGCATAATCGGGCACCGTCCAGTGCTGATGGAAGTGGTTGTCAATTAACAGGGTAAAGCGCTGAAAAAGTTTCAGTTCACCGCGCATCCCGGTTGCGGCGTGATCGTCCAGCTTCGCATTACGCAACAGCAAGGTAAATACCGCCTGCGCCAGTAGCACCAGGGTATGTTCGCAGCCAGCCAGTTGTTCCGTGGACTCCCGCTCAATTAGCTGCCAGTAATGTTTGAGCGCCGCCAGCTCGTTGGGTTTATCCGCCAGCGACAGGCAGATTCCCGGCAGGCCGAAGGCCTCTCTGGTGCCGGGATAAAGCACCTCCAGCAGCGGCCAAACCAGCTCTTCGCGTACCGTCAGAACATGGCCATCGCTATCCGATTCGGTAATAAAAGCATGCGGCACCGAGGGCGGCGTAAGCACAAATAGCGGCGCCTGCACCGAATAGCGATGATCGTCGAGCTGTAGCTCAATCTGCCCGGTATCAAGAAAGTGCATTTGAAAAAACTGGTCGTGGCGATGCGCCTGCATATCACGACCAAAGAAATCCGCCATACGAGCAAACGACTGATAATGCACATCGTTACTGCCCATGCTTTCGTCATACTCTTTGCTGATATCAATATTGGCGATCGCACGTTGGCACATAGTTTCTCCTCAAGGGGTGGCGCGCGGACGCGATGCTTTCATGGGAATGAGCCAGATAATGGCGGCGCCGACGACTAACAGAGAAGCGACAAACCAGAGTCCGCTATTGAAGCTACCGGTGAGATCTTTTAGCCAGCCAATCATAAATGGACTGAGCGCGGAGCCAATATTGCCGGTGGCATTGATGACCGCAATGCCTATCGCCCTGGCGCGTAAACTGATCGACTGATCCGGCGTGGTCCAGAAGATCGCCATCGCGCTAAAGGAACCCGTGGATGCCATCACGATCCCCAGGAGCTGGATCAGGTTATGGTCGGTCGCCGACGCCAGCAGCCAGCCCGCGGCGGCAAACAGGAATGGCAACGCCGTGTGATGTTTACGCTCCTGATGTTTGTCCGAATGGCGGCTCCAGTAAATCATGCCCAGAATAGTACAAATCTGCGGGATCGCCGCCAGCAGGCCGATGGTGATATTGCTGCTGCCTTCATTAAAACTTTTCAGGATTTGCGGCGTCCAGATACTAATGGCGCTAAGCGTATTGGTAAGGCAAAAATAGGCCAGCGTATACATCAGTACAATTGGCGTGAATACTTCGCGCCACAGACTACGCTGCTGCATGGCGTTATGGCTGATGGCCCCCTCCGGCTGAACCAGCGTCAGGCGGTCATTATCCATCATCTCCTGCAAACATTTTTTATCCTCTGCCGTCAGCCATTTGGCTTTTGCCGGGGTATCATCCAGGTAAAACCAGACCATAATGCCTAACAAAACTGACGGAAATCCCTCCAGCAGGAATAACCACTGCCATCCATGCAGATTGAATATGCCGTCCAGCGATAAAATATAGCCGGAGACAATCGACCCCAACGCGGTAGTGGCCGGCATAGCAATCATAAATAATGCGTTGGCGCGGGCGCGGAAAAACGCCGGAAACCAGTAAGTTAAATAGAGCAATATTCCTGGCAAAAAGCCCGCTTCGGTAATGCCCACCAGCATTCGCAGCACATACAGGCTTTTCGGTCCCACCGCGAACATCGTAGCGGTAGATGCAATGCCCCATAGCACCATAATGGTCGCAATCCAGCGGCGGGCGCCGACGATGCTCAACATCACGTTGCTGGGAATGCCGAAAATGACGTAGGTGGCGTAAAACAGCGTCGTGGCAAGGCCAAACATGGTGGCGCTTAACCCCAGATCCTGCCCCATCGTCAACCCGGCAAAACCGATGTTGATACGGTCTAAAAACGAGAAGATAAACAACACGAATAAAAATACGATCAGTCGGCGGAACAGTTTATTTATGACGGTTTGTTGACCCGTGCTGAGCGCGTTGCGCGAACTGACAGACTCGGGGCTTTCCGGAAGTGCAGATGATGTGTCGCTCATTTTTTTTCCTCTGATGGGAATTTTGTAGGGTACTACGGTTGCCCGGTAGCGCTACGCTTACCGGGCCAGGCTTAATAGACGCCGGACGCACCGGACAGTTTTTTTTCTGCGCCAAAGCGCGCCGCCAGCGCCTCCGCGCCGCGCGCCAGCAGCGTGGTGTCAACGCCGACGGCGACAAATAACGCCCCCAGTTCCAGATAACGTTTCGCCAGTGCTTCATTGGCCATCAGAATCCCCGGCGCTTTCCCCGCCGCGCGTATCTGCACGATGGCGTTCTCAATCGCCGCCTGCACTTCCGGGTGCTGCGGATTGCCGGCAAAGCCCATATCGGCGCTGAGGTCCGCCGGACCAATAAACACGCCGTCAATGCCATCCACGTCGAGAATTGACGCCAGATTGCTCATCGCCTCACGCGTTTCAATCTGCACCAGTACGCACATGGCGTCGTTGGCCTGGTGGAGATAGTCCGGAATGCGATTCCAGCGCGATGCCCGTGCCAGCGCGCTGCCCACGCCGCGAATACCGGCAGGCGGATAACGCGTAGCCGCCACGGCGTTTCGCGCTTCATCAGCATTCTGCACCATCGGTATCAGCAGCGTTTGCGCGCCGACGTCGAGCAGTTGCTTAATCTGTACCGGATCGTTCCATGACGGACGCACCACCGGCTGGCTGGGATAAGGCGCAATCGCCTGCAACTGGGTCAACACCGTCTGCACGTTGTTTGGCGCGTGTTCACCGTCAATCAGTAGCCAGTCGAAGCCGGCGCCCGCTAACAGTTCAGCGCTGTAACTGTTGGCAAGCCCCAGCCACAAACCGATTTGCGGACGCCCCGCTTTTAACGCGTCTTTGAAAGCATTTTTCATCGTTTTTTCCTTACACAAACCGGCAACTGATCGCGCCCATGTTGCCGTAATCGACATGGAAAGTGTCGCCCTTGCGCGCCGGCACCGGGCGGGTGAACGAGCCGCCGAGGATGATCTGCCCGGCTTCAAGCTGGACATCGTAGGGGGCAAGCTTGTTTGCCAGCCACGCCACGCCGTTGGCCGGATGATTCAGCACGCCTGCGGCGACGCCGGTTTCTTCGATCACGCCGTTGCGATAGAGCAGCGCGGAGATCCAGCGCAGATCCAGCTCGTCTGGTTTGATGGGACGACCACCGAGGATCACCCCGGCGTTGGCGGCGTTGTCGGAAATGGTGTCGAACACTTTGCGCGGGCGCTGGGTTTCCGGGTCGATGTTGTGGCTGCGGGCGTCAATCAGTTCCAGCGCCGGAATCACATAATCCGTGGCGTTGTAGACGTCGAACAGCGTGCAGTGAGGGCCGCGCAGCGGTTTCGCCAGCACGAACGCCAGCTCCACTTCAATACGCGGGACGATAAAACGGTCGGTGGGGATATCGCCGCCGTCATGGAAGAACATATCGTCAAGCAGCGCGCCGTAATCCGGTTCGCTGATTTGCGAGCTGGCCTGCATCGCTTTTGAGGTCAGGCCGATTTTGTGGCCTTTGAGCGTGCGCCCTTCGGCGATCTTGATATTGACCCATTCACGCTGTACGGCATAGGCATCTTCAATAGTGATGTTGGGATAATCCAGCGACACTGCGCGAATCTGTTCACGCTGTTTTTCAGCCTGATTAAGTCGCTGGGCGATCAGGGTATGGGTCTGTTTATCGAGCATAGTTGCTTCCTGTTACGTCATTCGGTGCTGCTGCGCCGGGTGGCGACGCGGTGCGTCTTACCCGGCCTACGGTTCGGTATTGCTTCGTGCATCGTTTTTTTTGTAGGCCCGGTAAGCGCAGCGCCACCGGGCGAAAGAGTGTGCTATTTAAATAACGCGTGTACGTTGTTTTGTTTGTAATTGAGCGTTGGATGTAACTCGGCAATCTCAAACGACAGCGCCAGATAGCGGTTCTCCATCAGGTCGGCGAAGTGGGCTTTAATCAGCCCAAACAGCATTTCGCCAACTTCCTGGCGGCTCTCCAGGCTGCGCCCGGCGCCGATTTTCAGCGTCATATGCACAAACGCGTAATCATGCTTACCGTCAGCCATCTGCCAGGTATCCAGCCAGTGGGCGCGACTGCGGATACCGCCGATGGGGAAAATCCCGCTGGCGGCCAGCGCCTCGTTTACCTTGCTGAACAGGCCGGGTAAATCAGCCTGCTCGCGAATATTTTCAGTACATTCAGCAATAAAGTGCGGCATAAACACCCCTTACGCAGGCAGCGGGAAAACAGCGTTCACCTGGCCGGTACCGGAGCTGGCGAACAGGTCGGTGATGAACTCCACCTTGCCGTCGTATTTGTCCCAACCCAGCATTCCCAGCAGCATGACCGTGTCGTGCATGTTGCCTTCGCCGTAGCAGTAGTCGGCGTACTCCGGCAACATGGTGCAAAACTCCTTGAATTTGCCTTCGCGCCACAGCTTGACCACGCGCTCGTCCATCTGGTGATCGAACTCGCGGGTGTAGCTGTTCATCCCCTCTTCCGCCCGTTGGTCGTCAATAAAACGGTGCGACAGAGAACCACTGGCGAATACCGCTACGGTACCGTCATATTTCTCAATCGCCTTGAGAATGGCTTCGCCCAGTCTGCGGCTGTCGGCAAAATCATGCACAGTGCAGAACGCCGAGATGGAGACCACTTTGAAGTGCTTGTCGCTGTTCATGTAGCGCATCGGCACCAGCGTGCCATACTCCAGCTTCAGGCTCGGGATGTTATGCGCTTTAGCGCGCACGCCCAGTTTGACTGCCTCGTCGGCGATCAGATGGCCGAGCTCCGGATTACCGTCATAGTCATAGGTCATGTCGCGAATAAAGTGTGGCAATTCGTTGCTGGTATAGACGCCCTGGAAATGGTCGGCACAATTAATGTGGTAAGCGCTATTCACCAGCCAGTGGGTGTCGAATACGATAATGGTGTCAACGCCCATTTCGCGGCAACGCTTGCCAATTTCAATATGCCCATCAATGGCTGCCTGACGACAACCGTGATTTTTTCCCGGCAGTTCAGAAAGATACATAGACGGCACGTGGGTAATTTTTGCTGCTAACGCTAACTTGCCCATATCAAACTCCCCATTTTGGGATAGGATGGTCGCCCATTGAGATGCAGACGTTTTTCATTTCCGCAAACACTTCGAAGCTATATTCGCCGCCTTCGCGCCCGGTACCGGAGGCTTTCACGCCGCCGAACGGCTGGCGCAGGTCGCGGACGTTCTGGGTGTTGACGAAGACCATGCCGGCTTCAATCCCACGCGCCAGGCGCAACACTTTGCTCACGTCCTGGGTCCAGATATAAGAGGCCAGACCGTATTCCACGTCGTTCGCCAAACGTAACCCTTCCGCCTCGTCTTTGAATGGCAGCAGGCAGGCGACCGGCCCAAAGATCTCTTCCTGCGCAACGCGCATACGGTTGTCGACATCGGCCAGCACGGTTGGGCGCAGGAAGTTACCGCCTTTCAGATGCGCAGGCAGGTCAGTGGGTTTTTCCGGGCCGCCCGCCAGCAGCGTTGCACCTTCTTCAATGCCGAGGCGGATATAACCGGAGACTTTCTCCCAGTGCTGTTGGCTAATCAGCGCGCCGACCTGGGTGTTCGGGTCGGTCGGATCGCCGACACGCAGGCGATTCGCGCGTTCGGCAAAGCGCTTCACGAACTCAGGGTAAATGCTCTGCTGGATAAAGATGCGCGACCCGGCGGTGCAGCGTTCGCCGTTGATCGAGAAGATGGTGAACAGCGCGGCGTCCAGCGCGCGCTCAATGTCGGCATCTTCAAAAATCAGCACCGGCGATTTGCCGCCCAGCTCCATCGAGTATTTTTTCAGGCCAGCATTTTTCATGATATTGCGACCGGTGGCGGTCCCGCCGGTAAACGACACCGCACGCACGTCATGGTGGCGTACCAGCGCATCGCCCGCCGTCGCGCCATAGCCCTGCACCACGTTCAGCACGCCTGCCGGAATTCCTGCCTCCAGCGCCAGCTCGCCCAGCCTGTCGGCAGTCAGCGGCGACAGCTCGGACATTTTGAGCACCGCCGTGTTGCCCAGCGCCAGGCACGGCGCGACTTTCCAGGTCGCGGTCATAAACGGCACGTTCCACGGCGACACCAGCGCGCAGACGCCGACGGGCTGCACCAGCGTATAATTGAGCATTTTATCGTCAACAGGATAGGTCTTGCCGTTCATCTGCTGGCACACTTCGGCGAAGAATTCGAAGTTATGCGAGGCGCGCGGGATCAGCACGTTTTTAGTCTGATGAATAGGCAGACCGGTGTCGGCGGTTTCCATCGCCGCGATTTCCGGCACATGCTGGTCAATCAGGTCACCCAGACGACGCATCAGACGCGCGCGCTCTTTCATCGGCAGATTGGCCCATTTCGGGAACGCCTCTTTGGCCGCCGCGACAGCCTGGTTCACTTCTGCTTCACCGCCGGAGGCCACTTCCGCCAGCACGTCACCGGTCGCCGGGTTAGTGGTCTGGAAGTAGTCGTTACCTGCAACGTTTTTGCCGTTAATCCAATGATTTATTTTCTTCATTTTGCGCTCTCCTCACTGACGATTCGGTTAACCAGGCGACCCACGCCTTCTACTTCCACGACAACTTCATCCCCCGGCACCACATCGGACAACCCTTTCGGCGTACCGGTGGCAATCATGTCGCCCGGTTGCAACGTCATAAATTCGCTCAGATAAGAAATCAGGAATGGGATGCTGAAGATCAGATCGGCGGTCGTCCCTTCCTGGCGCAGCTCACCGTTAACAAAGGTGCGTAACGTCAGGTTATGCGGATCAGAAACCGCCTCTTTATCCACAATCCACGGGCCTATCGGCGTCAGGCCGTCGCGGCTTTTTACCCGCAGATTCGGACGGTAGTAGTTTTCCAGATAGTCGCGGATCGCGTAGTCGTTGCAGACGGTGTAACCGGCCACATACTCCATAGCTTCGGCTTCGCTCACCTTACGCGCCGTTTTGCCAATCACCACGACCAGTTCGGCTTCGTAGTGCATATATTCGACGTTGTTCGGGCGCACCGACGTTTGGTGATGTTCGGTAAAGGTGTTTGGCGCTTTGATAAATACCAGCGGCTCTTTCGGCGGCGTAAATGCCAGCTCGCTGGCGTGATCGGCGTAGTTCAACCCCAGCGCAAATAACGTTCCCGTCGCTGACAGCGGCCACGTAAACGTCTGGTGGCGGGCGAATTCATCTTCTGCGACAACCGGATTTTCCAGAGCGGGTAAACCTTTCGCCAGAATACGCACCCGATCGCCGGGACGCAGCGCAACGCGATTCTGCGGCGTACCGAGTAAGATCGCATCGCCAGGGTTAAGCGTAGCGAACTCACTTAACGCGCTAAGCAGTTGTGCGGCGCTACGCTGTAAATCGGCAGTATTCCAGTGGTCCGCTTCTCGTCCGTTGATTTCAGTGATAATGGTGAGGTTATCCACATCACTCAGCGGCGCCATTTCACCCAGCGGGCAAAAGCCATCGCGACATTTCGCTTTAATCGCCGGGCGATAAAAGCTCTCTTCCGGCAGGCTGACCTCGTTAGCCAGCGCATACCCGGCGATATAGTCCGCCGCCACTTCAGGGCGTATCCGGCTGGCGGTTTTCCCCACGATGAGCGCCACTGTCGCGCCGCTCAGTACCTTTTCTCCCTGCGGATAAGGAATGGGTTCGCCGTGACGAATCACCGTATTACGCGGCTTGATGAACCACACTGCGGTTTTAGGCGGCGCATTATAGGGAGGCTGAGAGAAAGCCTCTCGCCAGGCATCAAGCTGACTGCGATGGTTTAACGCAACGGCGAAAACAGTACCCTTCATACATAAACTCCTCAGGCCGATTTAACGGGCTGTGATTTCATTAATATATTAATGATTAGATTTATGCTTTCGCTGTACATTTAGCAAGCTGAAGTAAAGTATTTGTGATGTGATTAACAATATTTTCACAAAATAATAATTAAATGCATATGTATCAAATAGTTAAATAAAATCCTTTGTTTCTGTTAAACTTTGGACATAAAACAGATGTCATAGCTCACATCGGTAAACACGATTATTCAGGTATTAATAATTCTGCAAAAGAGAAACGCTTATGCATGATTCATTAACCATCGCCTTGCTTCAGGCGCGCGAAGCGGCAATGACCTATTTCCGCCCCATCGTTAAAAGCCACAATCTGACCGACCAGCAATGGCGCATTGTGCGAATCCTGGCCGATAGCCCCTCTATGGATTTTCACGAGCTGGCCTTTCGCACCTGCATTTTGCGTCCAAGTCTGACCGGAATATTGACGCGCATGGAGCGAGACGGACTGGTGTTGCGACTCAAGCCGGTTAACGATCAGCGTAAGTTATATGTCATGTTGACGGAGCAGGGACAAACGCTGTACGCCCGTGCCCGGAGCCAGGTAGAAGAGGCTTATCGAAAAATTGAGGCCGATTTCACGCCCGAAAAAACACAGCAATTGATGCTGCTGCTGGACGATCTTATTGCTCTGGGGCGCCAGCATCCTGATAGCGAAGCGGAAGCATAGTATTCTTACCTTCCCACGCCGCCGACACGGGAATCCCCTCCCGCTTACAACGTTGACGGCGATCGCATTTTACTCTTCTTCTTCGACGTTCATCTGAAAAGTACCCGCCGTTGTCCTGAAAGTCTCTTCACAGTTTACGCTTCTGCCTATTCAATTAAACAACAAATAAGAAACATATTATTAACAAAACATTCCGATTAACGAGGAAGAGGCCGCAATGAAACCTGAAGATTTTCGTACTGATAACAAGCGTCCGTTAACGGGCGAAGAGTATTTAAAAAGCCTGCAGGACGGGCGGGAAATTTATATTTACGGCGAACGCGTTAAAGATGTTACGACACATCCGGCATTCCGCAATGCCGCAGCCTCTGTCGCACAACTGTATGACGCATTACATAAACCGTCGATGCAAGATACCCTGTGCTGGAATACCGATACCGGCAGCGGCGGTTATACGCATAAATTTTTCCGCGTGGCGAAAAGCGCAGACGATCTGCGCCAACAGCGTGATGCTATCGCCGAGTGGTCACGCCTGAGTTACGGCTGGATGGGACGCACACCGGATTACAAAGCCGCCTTTGGTTGCGCTCTGGGCGCTAACCCAGCCTTCTACGGCCAGTTTGAGCAGAACGCCCGCAACTGGTACACCCGCATTCAGGAGACCGGCCTGTACTTTAACCATGCTATCGTCAACCCGCCCATTGACCGCCACAAACCTGCCGACGAAGTGAAAGACGTCTATATCAAGCTGGAGAAAGAGACGGACGCCGGGATTATTGTCAGCGGGGCGAAAGTCGTCGCCACTAACTCCGCCCTGACTCACTACAACATGATTGGTTTCGGCTCAGCCCAGGTGATGGGCGAAAACCCGGATTTTGCTCTGATGTTTGTCGCGCCAATGGATGCCGAAGGCGTAAAACTTATTTCGCGCGCCTCGTATGAAATGGTCGCGGGCGCGACGGGCTCGCCGTTTGATTATCCACTCTCCAGCCGCTTTGATGAAAACGATGCCATTCTGGTGATGGACAAGGTGTTGATCCCGTGGGAAAACGTGTTGATTTACCGTGATTTCGATCGTTGCCGTCGCTGGACGATGGAAGGCGGCTTTGCCCGTATGTATCCACTGCAAGCCTGTGTTCGTCTGGCGGTTAAACTTGATTTCATTACCGCGCTGCTGAAAAAATCGCTCGAATGTACGGGTACCGTAGAGTTCCGGGGCGTGCAGGCCGATCTCGGCGAAGTCGTGGCCTGGCGCAATATGTTCTGGGCATTGAGCGATTCTATGTGTTCTGAAGCAACCCCGTGGGTAAACGGCGCCTGGCTGCCGGACCACGCCGCGCTGCAAACCTATCGTGTGATGGCCCCAATGGCCTACGCGAAAATTAAAAATATTATTGAACGTAACGTTACCAGCGGCCTGATTTACCTGCCTTCCAGCGCCCGCGATCTGAATAATCCGCAAATCGACCAGTACCTGGCGAAATACGTACGCGGCTCTAACGGAATGGACCATGTTGAACGTATCAAAATTCTTAAATTGATGTGGGATGCCATCGGCAGCGAGTTTGGCGGTCGCCATGAGCTGTACGAGATTAACTACTCGGGCAGCCAGGATGAAATTCGTCTGCAGTGCCTGCGTCAGGCCCAGAGCTCCGGCAATATGGATAAGATGATGGCAATGGTCGATCGCTGCCTCTCCGAATACGATCAGAATGGCTGGACGGTTTCGCATTTGCACAATAACGACGACATCAATCAACTGGATAAGCTGCTGAAATAACGCGGCAGGAGGTTCTCATGCAAGTAGATGAACAACGTCTGCGTTTTCGCGATGCGATGGCAAGTCTGGCGGCAGCGGTCAACATCGTAACCACGGCGGGTCACGCCGGACGCTGCGGTATCACCGCAACAGCGGTCTGTTCCGTCACCGATACGCCGCCCTCCGTAATGGTATGTATTAATGCCAATAGCGCCATGAACCCCGTTTTTCAGGGCAACGGCAGACTGTGCATTAATGTACTTAACCATGAGCAGGAGCTGATGGCGCGCCACTTTGCCGGTATGACGGGGATGGCGATGGAAGAGCGTTTTCACCAGCCATGTTGGCAAAACGGACCGCTGGGCCAGCCGGTACTTAACGGCGCGCTGGCCGGTCTTGAAGGCGAGATCAGCGAGGTACAAACCATTGGCACGCATCTGGTGTATCTGGTGGCGATCAAAAATATTATTCTTAGCCAGGATGGGCATGGCCTGATTTATTTCAAACGCCGTTTTCATCCGGTCAGACTTGAGATGGAAGCGCCTGTTTAACCGTCACTCATGCCCACAAGCGGGATAACCACCGCTTGTGGGAGAAGAGTCGATACGCTGAAGATTTTTATTCCCGCCGCGATGTTTGCTCGCCATAAATCGCGGCGATTAATACAATCTAAGAGCCTATCCCACCAGGCGTTATTGGCGCAGCCAGTTTGGACACGGACAGCGCGCAAAAACCGGAGCGTACACGTAGTACGTGAGGTTTGACTCGCTACGCTCGCCCTTCGGGCCGCCGCTAGCGGCGTTCAAAACGCTAACGCGTTTTGGCGAGCACTGCCCAGGTCCAAAATGGCAAGTAAAATAGCCCTAATGGGATAGGCTCTAAATTAGCTCCCGCGATAGGTTGAATAACCATACTGACTTAATAACAGCGGCACATGATAGTGCTCATTCGTTTTGCTGATATGAAACTCGACGGGAATCTCCGGGAAAAACGTATCCAGTTTTTTACTTTCAAAATACTGGCCGGTTTTAAAAATAACGCGATAATCCCCCGGCGCGGCAGCTTTTTCGGGCCACAGTGCTTTAATACGTCCGTCCTGGTCGGTATGCCCGGTATTTAATTGCGTCCATCCGTTATCCTTTTTCTGCTCCAGTACCACCTCCACGCCGGGCGCCGGTTTGCCTGTTTGCTGATCGAGAATATGTACGCTGAGAATATTGTTGCCAGCGGCCAGCGCCATTGCAGGGCTGCAACAAGAGATGCTATCGCGGTAGCCAGTATATATCGTTTCATGCTTCACTCCTTTACGGTATTGATGCAGGAAAATATATCTGGCGCGTCCAGGATTAACCTTACACGGACATGACAATTATGTCATCTTGTTGGAGATTTACGGATTCGCTACCAAGCCTATGGCATACTGCGTTGATGAAGATTTTATTGATTGAAGATAACCAGAAAACCATTCAGTGGGTACGTCAGGGACTCACGGAGGCAGGCTATGTGGTTGATTATGCCTGTGATGGACGAGACGGATTACACCTGGCCCTTCAGGAACATTATTCATTGATTATTCTTGATATTATGCTGCCGGGGCTTGATGGATGGCAGGTTTTACGCGCGTTACGCACTGCGCATCAATCCCCTGTTATTTGCCTGACGGCGCGCGACTCGGTTGAGGATCGCGTCAAAGGTCTTGAGGCGGGCGCTAATGATTACCTTGTTAAGCCTTTTTCCTTCGCCGAACTGCTGGCCCGGGTGAGAGCTCAACTCAGACAGCATGTCCCGGTCTTTACCCGACTGACGATCAATGGTCTGGACATGGATGCCACAAAGCAATCGGTGTCACGAAATGGCAAACCGATTTCCCTGACCCGCAAAGAATTCCTGCTCCTCTGGTTACTGGCGTCCCGGGCAGGAGAAATCGTGCCCCGAACCGCGATCGCCAGCGAAGTTTGGGGAATTAACTTTGATAGTGAAACCAACACCGTTGATGTCGCGATTCGTCGGCTGCGCGCCAAAGTAGACGATCCATTTGAAAAGAAGCTCATTATGACCGTCCGGGGGATGGGTTATCGATTACAGGCGGAAACGTCGCAGAATGGTTAAGTTATCAATGACGCTGCGCCTGACAATTTCTTTTATCGCCATCCTTATCCTCGCCTGTACCGGCATTAGCTGGACGCTCTATAACGCGCTGAGCAAAGAATTAACGTATCGGGATGATATGACGCTAATAAATCGGGCGGCGCAAATGCAGCAACTGTTACTGGATGGCGCCAGGCCGGAAAATCTGCCGCTCTATTTCAATAGGATGGTGGATACGAAGCAGGATATCTTATTGATTCATTCAGCAACAGGCCACAATGTTGCGATTAATCATAGTGGTATCCCCGACCAACGCTTTAACGAGATTCCGCTGGCTAAAAACATCACCCGCGAAACCTTATTTCGCCAGGCGGTACAAGGCACGGAGCTGACCGCGGTACGAGTAAACGCCAGAAGCGGCAATGACCCGCTGACCCTTACTATCGCCAGGCTGGCGACGGAAAGGCGGCAAATGCTGGCGCAATATCGCCGTAACAGTTTGCTGGTTAGCCTTATCGCCATCCTCGTCTGTTCGGCACTCAGTCCATTAGTCATCAGAAACGGGCTGCGGGCCATTACGTCGCTCAGCCGACTCACCGCGGCGACAGATAGCGGCACACTTCGCCAGCCGTTGGCGGAACAGGCGTTACCCGTTGAGCTCAGGCCGCTTGGACAAGCGCTAAATACCATGCGCCAGAAGCTTTCCGACGATTTTGAACGCCTGAACCAATTTGCCGACGATCTGGCGCATGAGCTGCGCACGCCGGTTAATATTTTACTGGGGAAGAATCAGGTGATGCTGAGTCAGGAACGCAGCGCCGAAGAGTATCAACAAGCCCTTGTCGATAATATTGAAGAGCTGGAGGGACTGTCGCGACTGACAGAAAATATTCTCTTTCTGGCACGCGCGGAGCACCAGAATATAGCGGTAAAAAAACAGCCTGTTTCGCTCAATGCGCTGGTCGAAAATATGCTGGATTATCTTAGCCCCCTTGCCGAGGAGAAGCGCATCTGTTTTATAAATCAATGTCAGGGAACGGTATGGGCTGACGAAATATTATTACAAAGAGTGCTCTCAAACCTGCTGACGAATGCCATCCGTTATTCTGATGAAAACGCCGTGATACGTATTGAAAGCGCTTATGATGATAACGTTGCAGAAATTCGGGTCGCTAATCCGGGCAGCCACCCCGCCGATGCGGATAAGCTTTTCCGGCGTTTTTGGCGAGGAGATAATGCCCGCCACACTGCCGGTTTCGGCCTGGGGTTATCGTTAGTTAACGCGATTGCTCTATTACACGGTGGTTCGGCATCTTACCGCTATGCCGATGAACATAATATCTTTTCGGTTCGTCTGCCTGATAGCGCTGATAGCTAAGGTCAGTACAGGTTCTGTTCCCCTTCCCTGCCACAGGGCTGTGGTTATCAATACAACCTCAATAAAGAGAAAATAAAGGATGCCGGCAAAGAATATTGCTGGCTCGATCACTTTCTCGGTTTCCAATCCAGGGTCAATTCATCCCATAACGCGTTATTCAGTGGGAACCTTTATGAAAAAGTATCTTGCATTCGCCGTTACGCTGCTGGGTATGGGTAAAGTCATCGCCTGTACTACCCTTTTGGTAGGCAATCAGGCTTCGGCTGACGGCTCCTTCATTATCGCGCGCAACGAAGATGGCTCGGCAAATAACGCCAAGCATAAGGTTATTCATCCCGTCGCGTTTCATCAACAAGGCGAGTATAAAGCACATCGGAACAATTTTAGCTGGCCGCTTCCGGAGACAGCGATGCGCTATACGGCGATTCATGACTTTGATACTAACGATAACGCCATGGGTGAAGCCGGTTTCAATTCGGCGGGCGTCGGAATGAGCGCAACGGAAACCATTTATAACGGCAGAGCGGCGCTGGCTGCCGATCCTTACGTGACAAAAACGGGAATCACGGAAGACGCCATTGAGTCCGTGATCCTGCCAGTGGCGCAATCGGCGCGTCAGGGCGCCAAATTACTGGGAGACATTATTGAACAAAAAGGCGCGGGCGAAGGTTTCGGCGTCGCGTTTATTGATAGCAAAGAGATATGGTATCTGGAGACGGGAAGCGGCCATCAATGGCTGGCAGTACGACTTCCGGCAGATAGCTATTTCGTTTCCGCCAATCAGGGACGTTTACGCCATTACGATCCGAATGATAATGCGAATTATATGGCGTCACCAACGTTAGTAAGCTTTGCGAAAAAGCAGGGATTATATGATCCGGCCCGCGGCGAATTCGACTTTCATCAAGCCTATTCGCAGGATAACAAAAACGATACCACCTATAATTATCCGCGCGTCTGGACGCTACAACATCAGTTTAATCCGCATCTGGATACGGTCGTTAGCGAAGGGGAAACATTTCCTGTTTTTTTAACGCCAATAACGAAAATTAGCGTGGCGGCAGTAAAAAACGCGTTACGCAATCACTATCAGGGAACGTCGCACGACCCTTATGCCAGTCATAATCCACAAGAACCATGGCGACCTATATCCGTTTTTCGTACCCAGGAGTCGCATATTTTACAGGTCAGACCGAAATTACCGCAGGCTATCGGTAACGTAGAATACATCGCCTATGGAATGCCATCTCTTAGCGTCTATCTCCCCTATTATCAGGGAATGCGTCATTATCAACCCGGAGATGATAAAGGAACCGATCGGGCGAGCAACGACTCTACCTACTGGACATTCCGCACGTTGCAAACGCTGGTTATGCAGGACTACAATGCGTTTGCGCCAGATGTGCAACACGCCTGGAAAACATTTGAACAGCAAACAGCTAAGCAGCAGTATAAGATGGAGCAGAGCTATCTGAGATTATATGCGTCGCATCCGAAAGAAGCGCAACGCTTACTGCAAAATTTTGAAGATAAAACGATGCAAAATGCGCAGACGCTCGCCCGTCGCCTGACCAATAATATTATTACGACAATGGCTTACCGCACAGATATGAAATATCACTTTTCAAGTACGCAACCATAAATTCAATGACAATCTATTAGCCACTCATACACAATAAGATAAAGCGGCACCAGAATTAGCCAGATATAAAAGACAATAATTATTATGGATTCATAGAGAGGATAGTTTATGACACTCCAGGCAAATATCAGCAGAGAGACAAAAGCGGCAAAAACCCAGGAGGTATATAAGCACGTTGTTCTTTTCAAAATGGCCGCCTCCTCTCACATAAAACGACAACTACAGCTTATGTCCCGTGTTACATAACTTTTCCCGACAGGCCTCTTTTACCCATGCTGAAAAATTCCGCGTCTTTTCAGATTTCAACGCGAATTCTATCTGTTCAAGCATGGAATAGGAAAAACGAATATTCTTCGTCACGGTCTTACTTGTCCGGGGCTTTGCTGGCATACACACACCTGTATAACATTTGATGTAACGCCGTTACTTTACGCAGGAGTAAATCGGTGAATTTGATCTGAGTCAAGAAGGTGGGTTTTCAATAAAAGTTGTGCCCTAAATTGTGAAGTTTGTAGATTTTATGAACATTTGATGTACCGTTCTCCCCCTATGATCGCCACTACGTATGGACACGTCAGGACACATCCCCGCCTGATCAGAAGCGTTTCCTCATTAAAAAGGACATTTTTTTAAAGTTCCTGGTGCATAAAAGTCACATCCTTTTAAAGGGTTGTTAACCCTGTTGAATGTTCCCACTCCCCTATTCAGGAATATTAAAAACGCTATGCAAATACAGAGCTTCTATCACTCAGCTTCACTAAAAACCCAGGAGGCTTTTAAAAGCCTACAAAAAACCTTATACAACGGAATGCAGATTCTATCAGGCCAGGGCAAAGCACCGGCTAAAGCGTCCGACGTTCGCCCGGAAATTATTGTCCTGCGAGAACCTGGCGCGACATGGGGGAATTATCTACAGCATCAGAAGGCATCTAACCACTCGCTGCATAACCTCTATAACTTACAGCGCGATCTTCTTACCGTCGCGGCAACCGTTCTGGGTAAACAAGACCCGGTTCTAACGTCAATGGCAAATCAAATGGAGTTAGCCAAAGTTAAAGCGGACCGGCCAGCAACAAAACAAGAAGAAGCCGCGGCAAAAGCATTGAAGAAAAATCTTATCGAACTTATTGCAGCACGCACTCAGCAGCAAAATGGCTTACCTGCAAAAGAAGCTCAGCGCTTTGCGGCAGTAGCGTTTAGAGACGCTCAGGTCAAGCAGCTTAATAACCAGCCCTGGCAAACCATAAAAAATACACTCACGCATAACGGGCATCACTATACCAACACGCAGCTCCCTGCCGCAGAGATGAAAATCGGCGCAAAAGATATCTTTCCCAGTGCTTATCAGGGAAAGGGCGTATGCAGTTGGGATACCAGGAATATTCATCACGCCAATAATTTGTGGATGTCCACGGTGAGTGTGCATGAGGACGGTAAAGATAAAACGCTTTTTTGTGGGATACGTCATGGCGTGCTTTCCCCCTATCATGAAAAAGATCCGCTTCTGCGTCAGGTCGGCGCTGAAAACAAAGCCAAAGAAGTATTAACTGCGGCACTTTATAGTAAACCTGAGTTGCTTAACAGAGCCTTAGCGGGCGAAGCGGTAAGCCTTAAACTGGTATCCGTCGGGTTACTCACCGCGTCGAATATTTTCGGCAAAGAGGGAACGATGGTCGAGGATCAAATGCGCGCATGGCAATCGTTGACACAGCCGGGAAAAATGATTCATTTAAAAATCCGCAATAAAGATGGCGATCTACAGACGGTAAAAATAAAACCGGACGTCGCCGCATTTAATATGGGTGTTAATGAGCTGACGCTCAAGCTCGGCTTTGGCCTTAAGGCATCTGATAGATATAATGCCGAAGCGCTACATCAGTTATTAGGCAATGATTTACGCCCTGAAGCCAGACCAGGTGGCTGGGTTGGCGAATGGCTGGCGCAATACCCGGATAATTATGAGGTCGTCAATACATTAGCACGCCAGATTAAGGATATCTGGAAAAATAACCAACATCATAAAGATGGCGGTGAACCCTATAAACTCGCACAACGCCTTGCCATGTTAGCCCATGAAATTGACGCGGTGCCCGCCTGGAATTGTAAAAGCGGCAAAGATCGTACAGGGATGATGGATTCAGAAATCAAGCGAGAGATCATTTCTTTCCATCAGACCCATATGTTAAATGCGCCTGGCAGTCTTCCGGATAGCGGTGGACAGAAAATTTTCCAAAAAGTATTACTGAATAGTGGCAACCTGGAGATTCAGAAACAAAATACGGGCGGGGCGGGAAACAAAGTACTGAAAAATTTATCGCCAGAGGTGCTCAATCTTTCCTATCAAAAACGAATTGGGGATGAAAATATTTGGCAGTCAGTAAAAGGCATTTCTTCATTAATCACATCTTGAGTCTTGAGGTAACTATATGGAAAGTCTATTAAATCGTTTATATGCCGCGTTAGGCCTGGATGCGCCAGAAGATGAGCCACTGCTCATCATTGATGATGGGATACAGGTTTATTTTAATGAATCCGATCATACACTGGAAATGTGCTGTCCCTTTATGCCATTGCCTGACGACACTCTGACTTTGCAGCATTTTTTACGTCTTAACTACGCCAGCGCCGTCACTATCGGCGCTGACGCAGACAATACTGCTTTAGTGGCGCTTTATCGCTTGCCGCAAACCAGTACCGAAGAAGAGGCGCTCACTGGTTTTGAATTATTCATTTCTAACGTGAAGCAATTGAAAGAGCGTTATGCATAATTTAATACATCAACATGCTTTCTTAATGAGATAAAGCGCGATACGTATGCCCTTTACAAGAGACAAGACCAGAATCTTTGGTGGAAATGTAAGGGGCAAACGTTCCTCTCTCTCATTTCGCTCTGTTTGCGGGAGCATTTTTAGTGTGTAAGTATTCCTGATCATCAGGTTTTTACGCCATCTACGCGCATTTATTCTGCTATAAGTTGAAATACTGCAAAAAAAATATTAGTGCTTATTATTTTTTCTTTAAGTAAATTTTCGCTCAACAAACTTAATTGTTTATTCAATGATGATGAAGCGTGAGTTATGCTGGAAATGAAGGAAGCCAATAGCAAGGATAATCTGATTATTCACGGGTGATATTATGAGACATCGTATATTTTTACCATTGCTTCTGGTGTTGTCGGCTACAGCCTTTTCGGCATCGGCGATGGCTGCCAGTGATTCCCCCCCACCACCAGATAATACAAAACACGCCTCCCGTGGCTGGCCACCAGACCCCGAAGCATTGATTCGCCCACGCTGGTGTGACAACTGGCCACCAGATATAAGTAAACCTGAGGATTGGTGTCAGATATGTGGTTGTTAATTTTTTACAGAAAACTATAACAACCATATCAGAACTGAGAGTATATCTGGTTATTATGTTTCATCAGTTCCTGATGAACTGAATATGACTTCAGGCTGGCGTGTTTTATTAACGTCAGCCTGATTTTTCACAACATCATATTACTGGCTTACAGGCACATCAGGTCAGTCAGGTTTTGATGTATCTACCCGACTAACCAGAACGCTGTCCCTATTAAATTATAAAGCCTGTACTTTCGTCACGAAACCAGCCATAGTCACCAGGGTTGGCACTATTTTTGCGGTTGTAATTATTAATTATGATTTACGCCGCTAATATTTCAAGCCGTCTTCCAGGCGCAGCCAGCGCGTTCTATATCTAAGCTGGTGATTGTAACGACCCCGACAGTACTCCTGCTTCACCGTTATGGCAGATATCATCGCCTCTTGTCAGATGCCAGACACCTACTCATACTCAACCAAAGCTCTAAATACAAAAATCACCTTATATCTTTTTTTATTATTCCTTGTATAAATGTGACTTGACTCACACCTATAAGGAATCGACTCACTTCCATAAGAAGGAATCAAAATGCCAATAACTAACGCGTCCCCAGAAAATATATTAAGATATTTGCATGCGGCCGGTACCGGTACGAAAGAAGCAATGAAAAGTGCAACTTCACCACGCGGTGTACTTGAATGGCCTGTCAATTTTTTTACCTGTGGTGGAGTAAGAAGAAGCAATGAAAGATGCTTTCGGGAGGTAATTGGAAAACTGACCACATCATTATTATATGTAAATAAAGATGCTTTCTTCGATGGTAATAAAATATTTCTGGAGGATGTCAACGGGTGTACTATATGTCTGTCATGTGGAGCAGCATCCGAAAATACGGATCCCATGGTCATTATTGAAGTGAACAAAAATGGAAAAACTGTAACGGATAAAGTTGATAGTGAGAGATTTTGGAATGTATGTCGAATGTTAAAACTGATGAGTAAACATAATATACAACAGCCTGATTCACTTATAACCGAGGATGGTTTTCTGAACCTGCGCGGAGTAAACCTGGCTCATAAAGATTTCCAGGGGGAAGATTTGTCAGACATAGATGCTTCTGATGCAGATTTCCGTGAAACAAATCTATCTAATGTAAATTTAGTCGGTGCAAATTTGTGTTGTGCAAATCTACACGCTGTAAATCTAATGGGTTCAAACATGACTAAAGCAAACCTGACTCACGCAAACCTGACTTGCGCTAACATGTCCGTTGTAAACTTAACCGCTGCAATTCTATTCGGCTCAGACTTAACTGACACCAAACTAAATGGTGCGAAATTAGATAAGATAGCTCTAACTTTAGCGAAAGCATTAACAGGAGCCGATCTGACAGGTAGTCAACATACCCCTACTCCACTCCCGGATTACAATGATAGAACTCTTTTCCCCCATCCGATATTTTAGTCGAGATAAAGGGATTTTATAAACAAGAAGTATTCAAACAGAGGCCCCCTTGTTTTATTAAATAAACCCCGCCCCTAAGTTTCATTATAAATAACATTTTCAGCGTATTACTTGTTGGCTTTGTCTGAATCATAGCGTTATCTGTATGTGGCACATTAACTAAAAACACTATTATTGTTTAATTTAAATAATTCATAATTGTAGTCAGGAAATAAGAAGTTATGCTTCCGGTCACCTACAGATTAATACCTCAAAGCGGAGTATCCACATATGGATTAAATACCGCAGATACACCTGTTTTCCCCGATATTCCCGAACATGCACCAAACCCCTCACGGCTACGCCTTGCTCATGACAGCCTTGCCATAAACAGTGAATTCCGTCTGGAGCCAGAGTGTGTGGTGGAGTACCTTATCTCAGGCGCGGGTGGAATAGACCCTGATACAGAAATTGATGACGACACTTATGACGAATGCTACGATGAACTATCCTCCGTACTTCAAAATGCGTATACCCAAAGCGAAACATTCCGCAGACTGATGAATTACGCATATGAAAAAGAACTACATGATGTGGAGCAGCGCTGGCTACTGGGGGCAGGCGAAGCCTTTGAAACTACCGTGGCTCAGGAACACTTCAAACTTTCAGAAGGCAGGAAAGTTATTTGTCTCAATCTGGACGATTCTGATGATTCATATACCGAACATTATGAAAGTAACGAAGGACCACAACTTTTTGACACAAAACGTTCATTTATTCATGAAGTTGTACATGCACTGACCCATCTTCAGGATAAAGAAGAAAATCATCCAAGAGGCCCTGTTGTCGAATATACCAACATTATTCTGAAAGAGATGGGGCATCCTTCACCTCCCAGAATGGTCTACATCTTCAATAAATAGACACATCGGGAAACGAAAAGAAACTAAAGACTCGCGTAGTCCGTTTTTTCGGGAAATATTCTAACAGTATTTTCTAACTATATTCTAAGCGCCTAAAAAACAAAGGGGCTACCTTTCGGTAACCCCTTGTTTAATCTGGCGGAAGCGCAGAGATTCGAACTCTGGAACCCTTTCGGGTCGCCGGTTTTCAAGACCGGTGCCTTCAACCGCTCGGCCACACTTCCGGAATGAGGCGCACTATAAACATCCCGGTGCGTCATGTAAAGACCGAATGTGTTCGTTTGCGTGAAAAACAGGCAAATTTTCGTTAATTGCCTGAAATAGCGGCACATTGACCATTTCTTCAACACAAAAACTGGCTTAATACGTGTTGATCGTCCCCACTGTTTTACCGCTGTGATTATCAATTTTTTATCGGTAACGCGTGGTTGGCGCTGCCGCCTGTTTTATGGCGTAGCGCCAGGCATGAGAAGACCGTTTTAACGACGGTAATCACCTGAAATCTCTTAAGGAAACTAAACGTAAACGAATGCGTAAAGATGGGTAAAACCACTGGGTGACAGTGACTGTTTTTATTATTCTCCTTTATTAATTACATCTGTCATAAGAGAGTGACTAATGGATCGTATCATTACATCATCGCGTGATCGTAGCTCGCTACTGAGTACGCACAAAGTACTGCGCAACACCTATTTTCTGTTGAGCCTGACGCTGGCTTTCTCCGCAATTACCGCGACAGCCAGTACGGTACTGATGCTGCCCTCCCCCGGCCTGATTCTGACGCTGGTTGGTATGTATGGGCTGATGTTCCTGACCTATAAAACCGCCAATAAGCCGGTCGGTATCCTGTCTGCTTTTGCGTTTACCGGCTTCCTCGGCTATATCCTGGGCCCGATTCTTAACGCCTATCTGTCAGCAGGCATGGGCGATGTCATTGGCCTGGCGCTGGGTGGTACCGCGTTAGTATTTTTCTGCTGCTCCGCTTACGTTCTGACCACCCGTAAGGATATGTCTTTCCTGGGCGGTATGTTAATGGCCGGGATCGTCGTCGTGCTGATTGGTATGGTGGCGAATATTTTCCTGCAACTGCCTGCATTGCACCTGGCGATTAGCGCGGTGTTTATCCTGATTTCCTCGGGCGCTATCCTGTATGAAACCAGTAACATCATTCACGGCGGTGAAACCAACTATATTCGTGCGACCGTCAGTCTGTACGTTTCGCTGTACAACATCTTTGTCAGCCTGCTCAGCATTCTGGGCTTCGCCAGCCGCGACTAATCGACATTCCCCTCTTCCAGCCCTGCTTATGCAGGGCTTTATTTTTTGCTACACTGCCGTCCGTGTTGATTACGCAGTGAAACGTTATGTTGATCTTTGAAGGTAAAGAAATCAGTACTGATAGCGAAGGCTATCTGAAAGAGACGACGCAGTGGAGTGAAGCGCTGGCAGTCGCTATCGCCGCCAATGAAGGCATTGAGCTCTCTGCGGAACACTGGGAAGTCGTGCGCTTCGTGCGCGAATTTTACCTGGAGTTTAATACCTCTCCCGCCATCCGAATGCTGGTAAAAGCGATGGCGAATAAGTTCGGCGAAGAAAAAGGCAACAGCCGCTATCTATATCGTCTGTTCCCGAAAGGCCCGGCAAAGCAAGCGACCAAAATCGCCGGTCTGCCCAAGCCGGTAAAATGTATTTAATACCGAATACTAAAGCCTGTTAGCGTCTCGCGAGGGCTGTGCGGTTCAGTGAGGATTTTGTCCACACGAGCAGAGCGCGGCCCGCCCTCTTTCAGCCACTTGATGAGTTTTTCCACCTGCGCCGCGTCGCCACAGGCCACCACTTCTACGCTTCCGTCATCCATATTCTTCGCATAGCCGGTTAACCCCAGCCGCTGCGCCTCATGCTGCGTGGTATAGCGAAACCCGACTCCCTGAACGCGACCATAAACCCAGGCGATAATGCAGACGTTCGACATGATGGTTCTCCTTTCATAATCAGTGGTGGAGGCTCATACAGGACATACTTAACGTACCTGACTGGGCAGACACCCATAATGTTGGCGGAATCTGGCCGTAAACCGCGACCCCGACAGGTAGCCGCACCGTAGCGCTATTTCGCCGATCGGCAGCGTCGTCGATTGCAGTTGAGAAAGCGCGCAGGACATGCGCACCTCTTCAACAATTTGTCGATAACTCTGCGATTCGCGCTGCAAACGCCGACGCAGCGTCGATGTTCCCATAGCAAGACGGCGGGCTATCTCCTGGGCTGTCCATAGCTTAGCAGGCGAGAGCATAATCAGTTGCCGCACCTGCTCCGTGAGGGTGTAACGCCGTTCAATAAGCAGCGGTCCTGCCGCGCCATCATGCAAAAGCGCTAACAGTAACCCCATCGCCTGATGTTCCTGTAGCCCAACGGGTAAACCCTGGCGCACAGCATCCAACACGTTCTCCCACATAAATGTCAGGCTACGGCTCATCGGCGTACACAGCGATGTCAGGTTTGCCGGTGGATAATCCTGAACGTACATCGTTTTAAAGCGAGCAATAATCTCCGGTGAAAGTAACAACAGGTCGGAGCGAAAACCGTTCTGCGCAGGCTGATTAATAATCTCCAGCGGCGTGTTCGCCGGAATAATAATCAACTCGCCCGGCCCGGCGACAAGGCGGCTATCATCCTGAATGATGACTTTACTGCCCTGCGTAATATGGCAGATAGCGGCGGAAAAAAGCGTAACACGATGCAAACGGTGCAGATGACTGGAACGCACCTCTGCCGTCGTAAGATCCTGATGTCGAATATGCATCTCCTGCACCGTGCCGTCCTCTATTTTATCTTCCGTATGTGGCCGTGAATTGTGCTTTCGCAATCATATGCGCGTTAAGCATAAACCCTACCAACGCGCCACTCGACTCACTGTCGAGCGGCAGTGTTGCCGTATTCAGCGCCCACACAGTAAACTGATAGCGATGAGGCTTATCGCCCGGCGGCGGACAGGCGCCGCCAAAGCCAGCATAACCGAAATCATTCCGTCCCTGCACCACTCCAGCGGGTAACGTTTTTTTATCAGCCCCCGTCGGCAGGTCGTGAATCTGCGCAGGAATATTCACCATCGTCCAGTGCCACCAGCCGCTTCCGGTGGGCGCATCAGGATCGAAGACGGTAATAGCGTAGCTTTTGGTTCCGGCAGGCGGATTGCGCCAGCTCAGCTGCGGCGAAATATTTTCTCCGCTACAACCAAATCCTTTAAAGACATGCTGTTGCGTTAAACGAAAATCCGCCGGAATATCCGCGCTACTGAGGCTAAACGCCGACGCGGCAGATACGCCGCCACTCAATGCCATCATTGCGGCTGCGGTCAAAGAGAAGACTGTTTTCATTGTATTTCCTTCTTCATGTAAAGAAATAACACTATAAAAAGCGCCCACTGAAGAAACTGTGCCTTTACGATTCTATTTTGTGCAGAAACGCTCACCGCCATACGCTGGTGATTGCCTCTCTCATCTGTGCTACCCTACGCGCCATTTCGTTTTCACGGTCCCTGGCTGGAGCTATCATCCGGCTCGCGTCACTGTTTGTGAGAGGTTACTCCGCATGACTGAATCTACATTTCCGCAATATCCCCGTTTAGTCCTCAGCAAAGGGCGAGAAAAATCTTTACTCCGCCGCCACCCATGGGTCTTTTCCGGCGCCGTCTCCCGCCTGGAAGGCAAAGCCAACCTCGGTGAAACTATCGATATCGTCGACCATCAGGGAAAGTGGTTAGCACGCGGCGCCTGGTCGCCAGCATCCCAGATCCGCGCGCGCGTCTGGACATTTGATAAAGCAGAATCCATTGATATTGCGTTTTTCACCCGCCGCCTGCGCCAGGCGCAGCAGTGGCGCGACTGGCTGGCGAAAAAAGACGGCCTGGATAGCTATCGTCTGATCGCCGGTGAGTCCGATGGCCTGCCTGGCGTCACTATCGATCGTTTTGGCCATTTTTTGGTGCTGCAACTGCTCAGCGCCGGGGCCGAATATCAACGCGCCGCATTAATTAGCGCGCTGCAAACATGCTATCCGGATTGCGCTATTTACGATCGCAGCGACGTCGCCGTGCGGAAAAAAGAAGGGATGGCGCTGACGCAAGGCCCGGTCACTGGCGAACTGCCGCCTGCGCTTCTGCCAATTGAAGAACACGGTATGAAATTGCTGGTCGATATCCAGGGCGGCCACAAAACCGGTTATTATCTTGATCAGCGCGACAGTCGTCTGGCGACGCGCCGCTACGTGGAAAATCAGCGGGTACTGAACTGCTTCTCTTATACCGGCGGTTTTGCCGTGTCGGCATTAATGGGCGGTTGTCGCCAGGTTGTCAGCGTGGATACCTCACAGGATGCGCTGGATATCGCCAGGCAAAACGTTGAACTGAACCAACTGGACTTGAGCAAAGCCGAATTCGTGCGCGATGACGTGTTTAAGTTGCTGCGCGCTTACCGTGAACACGGCGAAAAATTCGACGTCATCATCATGGACCCGCCCAAATTCGTCGAAAATAAAAGCCAGTTAATGGGTGCCTGCCGGGGCTATAAAGACATTAACATGTTAGCGATTCAACTGCTCAATCCGGGCGGCATACTGCTGACATTCTCTTGCTCCGGACTGATGACCAGCGATTTATTTCAGAAAATCATTGCCGATGCCGCAATAGATGCCGGTCGTGATGTACAATTTATAGAGCAGTTCCGTCAGGCCGCCGATCACCCGGTGATCGCCACCTACCCGGAAGGGCTGTATCTGAAAGGGTTTGCCTGTCGCGTCATGTAACTTGAAAAGTGGAATAGTATCCTCATATAAAGGGTATCTATTTCCCGGGAGGTGACTATGATAGCCAGCAAATTCGGTATCGGCCAACAGGTCCGCCATTCCCTGTTAGGTTATCTCGGAGTGGTCGTCGATATCGACCCGGAATATTCGCTTGATGAGCCGTCGCCTGATGAACTGGCGGTTAACGACGAACTTCGCGCCGCTCCGTGGTACCATGTGGTAATGGAAGATGATGATGGTCAGCCAGTGCATACTTATCTGGCCGAGGCCCAGTTGCGAAGCGAAATGCGGGACGAGCATCCAGAACAGCCATCGATGGATGAACTGGCGCGTACCATTCGCAAGCAGCTTCAGGCGCCGCGACTACGTAACTGATTGTATTTAAAAGGCCGGAGAGCGATATCCGGCCATTTAAACTTTTATTTCGCCAGCCCCAGGCGAGGGATCTCAATCGCCGGGCAGCGATCCATCACCACGGTCATGCCTGCATCCCGCGCCAGTACCGCCGCCTGTTCGTTGATCACGCCAAGCTGTAGCCACAGCGTTTTTGCGCCGATGGCGATAGCTTCCTGCGCGACGCCCCATGCAGCTTCAGAGTTGCGAAAAACATCCACCATATCGACTTTTTCGGGAATATCCGCCAGCGTGGCATACCCCTGTTGCCCCAGCAATGTCTTACCCGCGACTTTTGGCGCAACCGGAATAACATGGTAGCCCTGTTCAAGCAGGTATTTCATTACCCGATAACTTGGACGATCGGGTTTATCGCTCGCACCTACCAGCGCGATAGTGCGAGTGGACGTCAAAACATCAGCAATATCGGTCTCTTTCATCATCTTTCTCCTGGCTGTTTTGCAAAGTGTATGACAAACCTGACATAGCAACCATTCATCCCATACCGATGTATGAGAGCAAAACGCCAAAATATGTCTATATGTTAGTAAACATGATCTAAGAAAAATTTCGATACATTATTAGCCAGACGGCCTTTGGACAGGAGAACCTTATGAAAACCGGCGCGCTAACCACCTTCCTTGCTCTCTGTTTGCCGGTGACTGTTTTTGCCACAACGCTCCGTCTGTCTAATGAGGTTGATCTGCTGGTGCTGGACGGCAAAAAGGTGTCCAGCTCTTTATTACGCGGCGCAGAGAGCATTGAACTGGAAAACGGGCCGCATCAACTCGTTTTCCGGGTGGAAAAAACCATCCGCCTGCCCGGTAATGAAGAGCGGCTTTATATTTCTCCGCCGCTGGTGATAAGTTTCGATACCCAACTGATAAGTCAGGTCAATTTCCAGCTCCCGCGGCTGGAAAACGAGCGCGAAGCCTCGCATTTTAACGCGGCGCCGCGTCTGGCGCTTTTGGATGGCGACGCCATGCCCATTCCGGTAAAACTCGATATTCTGGCCATTACTTCTACGGCTAAAGTGGTTGATTATGAAATAGAGACCGAGCGTTATAATAAATCGGCAAAACGCGCCTCGCTTCCTCAGTTCGCCACGATGATGGCAGACGACAGCACATTACTTTCCGACGTCTCAGAGCTTGATACCGTACCGCCACAATCACAAACTCTGACAGAACAGCGGCTGAAATATTGGTTCCGACTGGCCGACCCGCAGACACGCAATCATTTTCTGCAATGGGCGGAAAAACAGCCGCCCTCTTGATATGAGTTGTCCCAGCGCGCAATTTTTTTGTCTTTCTCTTGCAGCATCAAGCGCTTCCAGTAATCTGTAGACAGGTTAACTACGGAATCGAATTATGGAACTGACGACTCGCACCTTGCCGACGCGCAAACATATCGCGTTGGTTGCTCACGACCACTGCAAACAGATGTTAATGAACTGGGTGGAACGCCATCAGCCGTTGCTGGAAAAACACGTTCTTTATGCAACCGGCACTACGGGGAATCTGATCCAGCGCGCAACCGGTATGGACGTTAATGCGATGCTGAGCGGCCCGATGGGCGGCGACCAGCAGGTTGGCGCGCTCATTTCAGAAGGGAAAATCGACGTGTTGATTTTCTTCTGGGACCCGCTTAACGCGGTACCGCACGACCCCGATGTCAAAGCGCTACTGCGTCTGGCCACCGTATGGAATATCCCTGTCGCCACTAACGTCTCAACGGCGGACTTTATCATCCAGTCCCCGCATTTTAATGACGCTGTAGATATTCTTATTCCGGATTATGCGCGTTATCTGGCCGAGCGCCTGAAATAACCGCTACGCGGGCGGGATGCTGTACCGCCCGCGCTTTAGGGCTTCCTCGCCACCGGCACATCCAGCTGTTTAAGCGCCTCCACAAAGCGCGAGGGATTATCTTTATTGAAAAGCAGCCAGACCCGCGCACGCGCGCGCGTCAACGCCACATATAACAAACGCCGCTCTTCAGCGTCCGGAAAATCCTCAACCTGAGGAAGAAGCGCACTTTCCATAATGGATTCTCGCGCCGGGGCGGGGAAACCGTCGTTACCCTCCTGCAATCCGACAAGAATCACGTAATCGGCCTGTTGGCCTTTGCTGGCATGGATAGTCATGAAGTCTATCTGTAACTTCGGCCAGCGAGTCGCCGCTTTTTGTAGACTCGCGGGTTTCAGATGGTGATAGCGCGCCAGCACCAGGATACGTTCATCTTCCTTCGCATAGCCGGATAATTTATCCAGTAACGCGTCCAACTGGCTTTCATCCAATAACGTCACCGCTTTTTTATCGCCTGGGGTCAGACTATTTAACGGTTTTTTAAGCTGGTGCGGATTCTGCTGTACAAAGCGATTGGCAATATCGCCAATCCGACTGTTAAAACGGTACGTGGTGTCCAGGTGGCAATGCTCGCCCTCGCCGAACGTCTGATGAAACGCCGTCGTTAAGGAGAGCTGCGCCCCGCTAAAACGGTAAATCGCCTGCCAGTCATCGCCAACGGCAAACAGCGTAGTCTGGCTATTCTGCTTGCGTAGCGCCTCTAACAGCGCCGCCCGTTGCGGGGAAATATCCTGAAATTCATCGACCAGAATATGCTTCCACGGGCTGATAAAACGCCCTTTTTCGAGGATCACCATTGCCTGATGGATCAGCCCGGAGAAATCAACGGCATTTTCCGCTTTCAATGCGCTTTTCCAGGCCTTCAGCAGCGGCGCCATCAACTTAATGCGTTTGCCAAACAGCTCGCGGCACTCCTCTGGCGCGCCAGCGATCATTTCTGCCTGCGCGCCGCCGTGCATACGCATCAAACTGACCCAACGATCCAGGCGAGGGGCCAGACGCCGCTGCAATGTCTCATCGTCCCAGAAATTACCTTCCGGCACTACCCACTGCATCTCCTCTTCCAGCCACTGACGCCAGCCTTTGGCCTGCGCTTTTTTCTCGCTACACTGCTGACGCCAGGTGCGCAGAAATAGCTGATGCCGCGCGGTGGCGTCACTTTCCAGCTTACTGATAACCGGCGCTTTTTTACTGCCTTGCTGAATAATATACAGCGCCAGCGAATGGAACGTACGGGCAGTAATCTCTTCCGTATGTAAGCGCTCGCGGATACGCTCATCCATCTCTTCTGCCGCCTTGCGACCAAACGCCAGTAAAAGAATTTGCCCCGCATCGGCTTGTCCGCGCGCCAACAGCCAACCCGCGCGCGCCACCAGCACCGAGGTCTTGCCGCTTCCCGCACCCGCCAGTACCAGTAACGATGATTCGCCGTTAACCACCGCCCTGGCCTGGGAAGGATTAAGCGGAGAGGATTCTATCTGCGTAAAAAAGTCGGCATGCGCTTCCAGCATGGCATCAGCATACGCCTGATTATGCTGCTGCCGACTTCCCTCGCTATCCTGTAACCATGCCAGACACTTACGCCATATCTCGCGACAGTGAGCAAACTCCTCCAGACGTGAGACCGGCAGCGGTAAGGCGGCAAACGTCTGGCGAATTTCGTGTTCCAGCCCCCGAACGCGTTCACGGGTAAGCCATTGGTTTTCGCCCGTTCGCTCACTAATACGCGCCCATTGCTCCTGTAATGCCTGCGCGGCGACATCACTCATCTCCTGGCTCCAGCGACGCCAGTGCGCGTCCAGATAGCGATGGAATTGCTGGGTTTCCGACCACTCGGTACCGTGCAAACGCACGACTTTATCCTCCGGCAGGACAAACTCCAGCTCGCCCCATACCAGCCCACGCTTACAGTGAATCGCCAATAACTGATTGAATGGAATAAGATATTCATGCCTGTCGCCAGACACTTTCACCCCAGCGTTGAGGATCTCGGCACGATCATACGGGTGTTGCGCCAGACGTTTTCCAAGAGAAGTTGCTTTCAGTTCCATGACTCAGCGAATCCAGACGTAAAGATGTGCTTATCAGTGTAACCGCCAGAGAAAACGTGCTCCAGTCTAAAAAAACGTTACAATTGCCCGCAGTGATAGAAAACCGGAATGAACTGAGGGTTTATGCGTACCGTTCTGAATATTTTAAACTTTGTACTGGGCGGCTTTGCCACTACGCTGGCCTGGCTGCTGGCGACGCTTGTCAGTATTGTGCTTATTTTTACCCTGCCGTTGACCCGCTCCTGCTGGGAGATAACCAAACTGTCCCTGTTCCCTTACGGTAATGAAGCCATTCACGTTGACGAACTTAATCCGGCGGCGAAAAGCGTATTAATGAATACTGGCGGTACCTTGCTGAATATTTTCTGGTTACTTTTTTTCGGCTGGTGGCTATGCCTGATGCACATTGCCTCCGGTATCGCGCAGTGTGTCACTATCATCGGGATACCTGTCGGTATTGCGAACTTTAAAATTGCCGCGATTGCGCTTTGGCCTGTCGGTCGCCGCGTCGTCTCTGTAGAAACCGCTCGCGCCGCGCGAGAAGCTAACGCGCGCCGCCGTTTTGAATGATCGGGACAAATAGCCTTTATGTTAAGTCCGTTGATTCGCCGTTATACCTGGAACAGTACCTGGCTGTATTACATCCGCATTTTTATCGCTCTGTGCGGCACCACCGCCCTGCCCTGGTGGCTGGGCGACGTCAAACTGACCATCCCGCTCACGCTCGGTATGGTTGCCGCGGCGCTAACCGATCTCGACGACCGCCTTGCCGGACGCTTGCGTAATTTAATCATTACCTTAATTTGCTTTTTTATCGCGTCGGCTTCTGTGGAGCTGCTCTTTCCCTGGCCGTGGCTATTTGCGTTGGGCTTAACGTTATCCACCAGCGGATTTATTCTGTTGGGAGGACTAGGGCAACGCTATGCCACCATCGCGTTCGGCGCGTTACTCATTGCCATCTATACGATGCTGGGTACCTCTTTATATGCGCACTGGTATCAGCAACCACTGCTCCTGCTAGCAGGCGCAGTATGGTATAACCTACTGACGCTAACCGGGCATCTGCTATTTCCGATCCGCCCGTTGCAGGATAATCTGGCACGCAGTTACGAACAGTTGGCGCACTATCTGGAACTGAAATCACGTCTGTTTGATCCTGATATTGAAGATGAAAGCCAGGCGCCGCTCTATGATTTAGCGTTAGCGAACGGGCAGTTAATGGCGACGCTGAACCAAACGAAAGTGTCGTTGTTGACTCGACTGCGCGGCGATCGCGGTCAACGCGGTACGCGCCGCACCCTCCATTACTATTTTGTGGCGCAGGATATTCATGAACGCGCCAGTTCTTCGCATATTCAATACCAGACGCTGCGCGATTATTTTCGCCATAGCGACGTCATGTTCCGCTTTCAGCGTCTGATGTCGATGCAGGCGCAGGCCTGTACGCAGCTGGCGCGCTGTATCTTACTGCGTACGCCGTACCAGCATGATCCGCGTTTTGAACGCGTCTTTACCCACATTGACGCCGCGCTTGAACGTATGCGCGCCAGCGGCGCTTCTTTAGAGCTGTTAAATACGCTTGGATTCTTATTAACCAACCTACGCGCCATTGATGCGCAACTGGCGACGATCGAGTCGGAGCAGGCCCAGGCAATGCCGCGCAATGAGTCAGAAAACCAGTTGGCTGATGATAGCCTGCACGGGTTTAGCGACATCTGGCTGCGTCTGAGCCGTAATTTTACCCCGGAGTCCGCTCTCTTTCGCCATGCGGTACGCATGTCACTGGTATTGTGCATCGGTTATGCTCTCATCCAAATTACCGGGATGCGCCACGGGTACTGGATATTGCTCACCAGCCTGTTCGTTTGTCAGCCTAACTATAACGCGACCCGCCATCGCCTTGCGCTCAGGATTATCGGTACATTGGTAGGCGTTGCGATCGGCCTGCCGATTTTATGGTTTGTCCCTTCGCTTGAAGGACAGTTAGTTCTGCTGGTGATTACCGGCGTGCTTTTCTTCGCATTCCGTAATGTGCAGTATGCCCATGCGACGATGTTCATCACCCTGCTGGTATTACTCTGCTTTAACCTCCTGGGCGAAGGCTTTGAGGTAGCGTTACCGCGCGTCGTCGACACGTTAATTGGCTGCGCTATCGCCTGGGCTGCGGTCAGCTTTATTTGGCCGGACTGGCGCTTTCGCAACCTTCCCCGGGTACTCCAGCGCGCCACCGATGCTAATTGCCGCTACCTTGATGCGATCCTTGAGCAATATCACCAGGGACGGGATAACCGCCTGGCCTATCGCATTGCCAGACGCGACGCGCACAACCGCGATGCAGAACTGGCATCCGTGGTTTCTAATATGTCGAGCGAACCCGACGTCACGGCTGAAACCCGGGAGGCGGCGTTCAGGCTGCTTTGCCTCAATCACACTTTTACCAGCTATATCTCCGCCCTCGGCGCGCACCGCGAAAAGCTCAGTAATCCGGACGTGTTGGGGCTTCTGGATGACGCGGTCTGCTACGTTGATGATGCGCTTCATCATCAACCTGAAGACGAACAGCGCGTACACCAGGCGCTGGAGGGTTTAAAGCAGCGAGTTCAGTCACTGGAAACACGTCCGGACAGCAAAGAACCTCTGGTTGTTCAACAAATTGGTTTGCTCATTGCCTTACTGCCCGAGATTGGACGCTTGCAACGGCAAATTTCACCGCCGACTTCTACATTAATTACCCAGCCGTAAGCGAGTGAGCCCAGTCGGCAAGCTCCTGGCGACGACTCGCCGGGAGCGCCGCTTCATGTACGCCGACAATTGCGCCTTCCAGGGCATACAAAACTTTCACCGTCAGCAAGGGATTGCTTTGTCGCAACCTTAGCCAGCACATTTTCGCGCCCAGTATGCGTAACATATTTTCGTCCTTTATCCCTGACTCATTGAGCAATGTTTCCAGATGGAAGGTCATATTGGGGAGATCTTTGAGTCTGTGCTGTAAAATACGGCTGTGTTTTTCCTTCATTGCCGCGTCAAGAGAATACTTCGATAAACGCACCAGCTGCTGCTGATCGCGCCACAGGCTTTCATCCACCCGGTAATAGTTGAGCATAACGGGACGTCCACATTTCATAAACATGAGCCAGGCGGGAGGATGCTTCACACAGTAGGGGACGCTTTCTTCACAGGCGCGGAGATAAAGCTCGCCATTAGCCACCATCGCAAAGACGGTATCCTCCACGGTCAGACTATAGCTACCGAATAAAGATCGATACTGGATCGTCCCCAAAGAGGCCAAATATTCTTGCGATTTATAGATCCTGTCATAAGAGAGTGCTCTCATAAAATTCCTTTTAAATCATAAAGTAAAAGAATGATTTGCAGTAACGGATCCGTTAATGACGAAAATAGGCAACTTATACTCCGCGAGCAAGATGATTTTTATTTTTGACGCCACTAAGAATAAAAATTGCGAGACAGTTTCCGAAAATAGAGTTGATCTTTCATCGCCACAGGGGTACTGTATGAATATACAGTAACTCACAGGGCTGGATTGATTATGTACACTTCAGGTTATGCAAATCGTTCTTCGTCATTTCCTACCACTACCCACAACGCTGCGCGCACCGCTACGGAAAATGCCGCGGCAGGACTGGTCAGTGAAGTTGTCTACCACGAAGACCAGCCCATGATGGCGCAACTCCTGCTTTTGCCTTTACTCCGTCAGTTAGGCCAACAATCACGCTGGCAGCTCTGGCTCACGCCGCAGCAAAAGCTCAGCCGTGAATGGGTACAGTCTTCAGGTTTGCCATTAACGAAAGTGATGCAAATTAGCCAGCTTGCGCCTCGTCATACGCTGGAGTCGATGATCCGCGCTTTGCGTACAGGAAATTACAGCGTGGTAATTGGTTGGATGACTGAAGAACTGACAGAAGAAGAACATGCCAGCCTGGTTGAAGCAGCGAAGGTAGGTAATGCGGTAGGGTTTATCATGCGCCCTATACGTGCGCACGCTTTACCCAGGAGACAGCATTCCGGGCTAAAAATTCACTCTAATTTGTATCATTAAGTAAAATTAGGATTTATCCTGGACTTTTTTTTACGCGAACGTATCTCCTTTGAGTGCTAACGTTTTTTTTGCGAGAACGCTTGTCAGAAGCGGTTTCCGCAATTTTTGCTGTACGATTTATCATCTGAAACTGTTAAATGATGTGTATATCCGTCATGTTTTTTTCACATGTCTGACGGAGTTCACACTTGTAAGTTTCCAACTACGTTGTAGACTTTACATCGCCAGGGGTGCTCAGCATAAGCCGTAGATATCGGTAGAGTAACTATTGAGCAGATCCCCCGGTGAAGGATTTAACCGTGTTATCTCGTTGGAGATATTCATGGCGTATTTTGGATGATAACGAGGCGCAAAAAATGAAAAAGACAGCTATCGCGATTGCAGTGGCACTGGCTGGTTTCGCTACCGTAGCGCAGGCCGCTCCGAAAGATAACACCTGGTACGCTGGTGCTAAACTGGGCTGGTCTCAGTACCATGACACCGGCTTCATTAACAATGATGGCCCGACTCATGAAAACCAACTGGGCGCAGGTGCTTTTGGTGGTTACCAGGTTAACCCGTACGTTGGCTTTGAAATGGGCTACGACTGGTTAGGCCGTATGCCGTACAAAGGCGACAACATCAATGGCGCTTATAAAGCTCAGGGCGTTCAGTTGACCGCTAAACTGGGTTATCCAATCACTGACGATCTGGACGTTTATACCCGTCTGGGTGGTATGGTATGGCGTGCAGACACCAAGTCTAACGTCCCTGGCGGCCCGTCTACTAAAGACCACGACACCGGCGTTTCCCCGGTATTCGCGGGCGGTATCGAGTATGCTATCACCCCTGAAATCGCAACCCGTCTGGAATACCAGTGGACTAACAACATCGGTGATGCCAACACCATCGGCACCCGTCCGGACAACGGCCTGCTGAGCGTAGGTGTTTCCTACCGTTTCGGCCAGCAAGAAGCTGCTCCGGTAGTAGCTCCGGCACCGGCTCCGGCTCCGGAAGTACAGACCAAGCACTTCACTCTGAAGTCTGACGTACTGTTCAACTTCAACAAATCTACCCTGAAGCCGGAAGGCCAGCAGGCTCTGGATCAGCTGTACAGCCAGCTGAGCAACCTGGATCCGAAAGACGGTTCCGTTGTCGTTCTGGGCTTCACTGACCGTATCGGTTCTGACGCTTACAACCAGGGTCTGTCCGAGAAACGTGCTCAGTCTGTTGTTGATTACCTGATCTCCAAAGGTATTCCGTCTGACAAAATCTCCGCACGTGGTATGGGCGAATCTAACCCGGTTACCGGCAACACCTGTGACAACGTGAAACCTCGCGCTGCCCTGATCGATTGCCTGGCTCCGGATCGTCGCGTAGAGATCGAAGTTAAAGGCGTTAAAGACGTGGTAACTCAGCCGCAGGCTTAAGTTTCCGTCTGATAAAAAACCCCGCGTCGCGGGGTTTTTTGCTCTGGTCTGGGCGACAACGCCTTTCAGCGTTACTTCTTGCCTAATAACGCCTGTAAATCCTGCTTTAACGTGGTCATTTGCGTGGCATATTTCTCTTTATGCTCCGCGTCTTCTATCAGTTGCACTATCGTTTCAGATAATGTTTTACCGCGTCGCTGCGCAAGGCCCGCCAGACGCTGCCAGACCATAAACTCTAAATCGATAGATTTTTTGCGCGTATGCTGATGTTCCGCATTGAAGTGTCGTTTGCGTCTTGCCCGAATGGTTTGTTTCATCCGATTAAGCAAGGCAGGATTCATATGCCTGTCTATCCAGACGTTTACCCGCACCGGTTCATTTTCGAGGGCCAACAACAAATTGACGGCTTCCTGGGCAGCACTGGCTTCCACGTAGCGGGTGATCAACTCCCCTTCGCGGTGCTTTTTCACCAGATATTTCCATTTCCAACCGCTTTCAAGATTTTCAAGTTGTTGATATTTCATTGTGATCCCAATGTTACCGTGTAACTGTTATCAGAATATCAGTTTTTTAGCCATCTGAAGAAAAGAATCTCGAACCTGTGAATGGTTACACGTCTTCATATTACTTTGCATTCGCTTTCCGCGTGTGCAGCGTGACGGGTTAGGCTATAATCCCCCCTTTTACAACAGACTAAAAAACCTCAACTTTGACCATTACGAAACTTGCATGGCGTGATCTGGTTCCGGATAGCGAAAGCTATCAGGAGATATTTGCACAGCCACACGCGACTGACGAAAACGACACCTTACTCAGTGATACTCAGCCACGACTGCAATTTGCGCTTGAGCAACTTATACAGCCGTGGGCATCATCCTCTTTTATGCTGACTAAAGCGCCTGAAGAGCAAGAGTATCTCACTTTACTTTCAGATGCCGTCCGCGCTCTGCAAACCGATGCCGGACAATTAACCGGCGGACATTATGACGTTTCCGGGCATACTGTTCATTACCGCGCCGCGCAGAATGCGCAAGACAACTTTGCCACCATCACACAAGTCGTCAGCGCGGACTGGGTCGAAGCCGAACAGCTCTTTGGTTGCCTGCGGCAGTATAACGGCGACATTATCCTGCAGCCGGGACTGGTTCATCAGGCGAACGGCGGCGTGCTGATTATTTCCTTACGAACCCTTCTGGCGCAGCCGTTACTGTGGATGCGTCTGAAAGCCATCGTTAGCCGCGAGCGTTTTGACTGGGTGGCCTTTGACGAGTCGCGTCCATTACCGGTCTCCGTGCCATCAATGCCGCTCAAACTGAAGGTGATTCTGGTTGGCGAACGTGAATCACTGGCTGATTTTCAGGAGATGGAACCGGAGCTCGCGGAACAGGCTATCTACAGTGAATTTGAAGACAATTTACAGATAGCGGACGCAGAAGCTATGACCCTGTGGTGTCAATGGGTGACGCGTATCGCTTTACGCGATAATTTGCCCCCTCCGGCACCGGACGCCTGGCCCGTCCTGATACGCGAGGCTGTGCGCTATACCGGCGAACAGGATACGCTGCCTCTTTGCCCACTGTGGATAGCCCGCCAGTTTAAGGAAGCGGCGCCTTTATGCGAAGGCGATACCTGCGGCGAAGAAGCGCTCAGTCTGATGCTTGCCCGACGCGAATGGCGAGAAGGCTTTCTGGCGGAGCGGATGCAGGATGAGATTCTGCAAGAGCAGATCCTGATTGAAACCGAAGGCGAACGCGTTGGACAAATCAATGCGCTTTCCGTCATTGAGTTTCCCGGACATCCGCGCGCCTTTGGCGAACCGTCGCGAATTAGCTGTGTTGTGCATATCGGCGATGGCGAATTTAACGATATTGAGCGCAAGGCCGAACTTGGCGGGAATATCCACGCTAAGGGAATGATGATTATGCAGGCCTTCCTGATGTCTGAGTTGCAGCTAGAGCAACAAATTCCCTTCTCTGCCTCGTTAACCTTTGAGCAGTCCTACAGCGAAGTGGATGGCGATAGCGCCTCAATGGCGGAATTATGTGCGCTCATCAGCGCGCTGGCCAATGTGCCAGTGAATCAAAACATTGCGATTACCGGCTCGGTCGATCAGTTTGGTCGCGCGCAACCGGTGGGCGGGCTAAACGAAAAAATTGAAGGTTTCTTCGCCATCTGCGAGCAGCGGGAATTAAACGGTAAACAGGGCGTAATTATCCCTGCCGCCAACGTCCGCCATCTCAGTCTTAAATCTGAACTGCTGCAAGCGGTTAAAGAAGAAAAGTTCACTATCTGGGCGGTAGACGACGTGACCGACGCCTTACCGTTACTGTTAAATCTGGTGTGGGATGGCGAAGGTCAAACGACGTTGATGCAGACTATCCAGGAGCGTATCGCGCAGGCGACGCAACAGGAAGGCCGTCATCGTTTCCCGTGGCCATTACGTTGGCTGAACGCTTTTATTCCGAACTGATCGGACTTGTTCAGCGTACACGTGTTAGCTATCCTGCGTGCTTCAATAAAATAAGGTTTACATAAAACATGGTAGATAAACGCGAATCCTATACAAAAGAAGACCTTCTTGCCTCTGGTCGTGGTGAACTGTTTGGCGCTAAAGGGCCGCAACTCCCTGCGCCGAACATGCTGATGATGGACCGCGTCGTTAAGATGACCGAAACGGGCGGCAATTTCGACAAAGGCTATGTCGAAGCCGAGCTGGATATCAATCCGGATCTATGGTTCTTCGGATGCCACTTTATCGGCGATCCGGTGATGCCCGGTTGTCTGGGTCTGGATGCTATGTGGCAATTGGTGGGATTCTACCTGGGCTGGTTGGGCGGCGAAGGCAAAGGCCGCGCTCTGGGCGTGGGCGAAGTGAAATTTACCGGCCAGGTTCTGCCGACAGCCAGGAAAGTCACCTATCGTATTCATTTCAAACGTATCGTAAACCGTCGCCTGATCATGGGCCTGGCGGACGGTGAGGTTCTGGTGGATGGTCGTCTGATCTATACCGCACACGATTTGAAAGTCGGTTTGTTCCAGGATACTTCCGCGTTCTAAGTGTTGAATTGATATTCCGCGCTATCGGTATCATGCTTGCAAAGCCCATAAAGGCGAAACCTCCGCCCTGCGGAGGTTTCTTTTTCTAAAGAGACAGAATCAGGCCATTACCGCCCTGTCCTCCATGGCTTGTCGCCAACCTCCCAACCAGTATGACCGTTGATTCAGCGTCTGATAGGGACACATTTCTTTTGATCGTCCGGCGATGCCGGCCTGATATCCACGTTGATGTGCCCGTTCCAGGCGATCTCGTTTTTGTCTCTTCATGCCTCGTTTCCCTCATATTTGTATCTGGTGGAAAAGAAAACAATGATTACAAAATGTGCAATCACACTACACGAATACCTCTAAATGGATCGCCCGTCAATGCGCAAAATTCACACCAATGTCATATTTGTGAGCTATACGGTAAATCATTTGTACAAAAAATGTGAGCCATAACAACTATTTTTCCGGCGTCAAAAATAAAAAAACCGCCTCAGGCGCACGACCTGAAGCGGTTAAATTTACATTACTTTTATCTCAGGGAAGGCGCTTTATCTCATCTGCGATAGCGGCTGCTTCCTGACTCCATGCGCTTGCCAGTACTTTGACCATCTCATCATAGCCATCTTTCTGCTGACTGGCTTCGATATGGAAAGGCCGCTTAATCAGCTGTCCATTGTGGTTTAATAACCACTCCCCGCTGACGATAACCTTACCATCGTAGCGTCCATGGAATCCGGTTACGGTAACGTTTAACGTATCCTGGGTGGTTCCCAACGGCTGGGAAGCGACGACCCAGCCAGGAAGCCGGGCGCTAAGATTCGCCACCAGCGTGTTACGTAATTGCTGGTCCAGCGGGCTGGCCCACAGATTGTTATTGGCAATCACATACTGAACATCACTGGTTTGATACACCACGCCGTTACCTGCCAGATAGTCAGGTACGGAAACCTGCTCTACCCATAAGAGACGGTTGCCCTGGCTTGCGGTGCTTTGCACACCGCTTTGCGCTATCGGGAGCTGATAATAGCTTTTATTCTCTCCGCCGGAGCTACATGACGCTAGCCAGAACGCCATTATCACGACTAGCCATTTTTTCATTGTTTCGCCCTCTTAGGCTCAGGATCTTTTTTATCCTTCGCTTCAAATACCAGCGCGTTGCTCTTCTCGTTCAGAGTTTTCAACACCGGTTGTAACTCACGAAGCACCTGATCGAGACGCTGCATATCCGCCACCATTTTGTTATACGCCGCCGATCCAGGCTGGAAGCCCTGCATACTGCGGTTAAGTTCGCGTAACGTCGTTTGCATATCCGCCGGAAGCTGCTGCATCGACTGACTGGAGGTAATCTTGTTCATATTATCCAGCGTGGTTTGCAGCCGACGCATAGTACGCTGGCTTTCAGACAGCGTATTGGTCGCTTGTTCAATCATCGGATTCAGCGGCAGGTTGTTGATCTTATCCAACGTTTCCACCAGTCGCTGTTGAATTTGCGCCAGGCCGCTGCTGACGGTGGGAATAATTTCATAACCATCAAATTCGCGTAGCCCGGTAATCGGCGGCTCCTTAGGATAAAAGTCCAGATCGACATACAGCGCCCCGGTCACCAGGTTACCGGTTTTAAGCGAAGCGCGTAAACCGCGCTTAAGCAGTTCCGTCAAATGCGCGCCAACATCCGCATTTTCTCCCAATTGCGCTTTCAGACGCTCCGGTTCAATGCGCACCAGCACAGGAATACGGTAATCGTCGTTAAATACCTGGCGCATTTTAGACGCAAAGAAAGGCACTTTGCTTACCGTCCCCAGACGAATACCGCGGAACTCCAGCGGCGCGCCGGGTTGTAATCCGCGCACCGAATCTTTAAAGAACATCAGGTAATCGATATGATCGGTATACAGCGAATCCTGAATACTTTTTTGATCGTCGTAGAGATTAAACGCCGTTTTTTCGGCGACGGGTTGCCCCTGCTCAAGTCCTTCCGGCACATCAAAACTCACGCCGCCGCCAAACAACGTCGTCAACGATCCCATTTCCACGCGCATTCCCGCCGATGTCAGATCCACAGCGATACCGCTATCTTTCCAGAATCGGACATTACTGGTGACCAATCGATCGTTTGGCGCCTTAATGAACAACTGATAACTCATTGTCCGTTTTTGCGGATCGAAAGAGCTGGTTTCAACGGATCCTACCCGATAGCCCCGGAACAGAACGGGATCGCCAGGACTGAGCTGACCGGCCTTTTTGCTGTCCAGAATCACACGAATACCTTTGGCATCGGGCGGCGCCAACGGCGGTGAGTCAAGAAGCTGATAGCTTTCCGGCTGGCTGCCCTTACTTCCTGGTTGTAGTTCAATATACGCGCCTGATAGCAGCGTCCCAAGCCCGCTGATGCCTTCACGCCCCACCTGCGGTTTTACGACCCAAAATACCGAGTCTTTATGCAGCAACTTTTCCATACCGGAATGAAGCCGCGCTTTGATTTGTACATGGGTCAGATCGTCAGTCAGCGTCGCGCTTTCAACCACGCCGACATCCACGCTGCGACTTTTGATCGTCGTTTTTCCGCCTTCAATGCCTTCCGCATTGGTGGTAATTAAGGTAACTTCCGGTCCCTGGTGGCTGTAGTGATAAAACAGAATCCAGGCTCCGATAAGCGCAGTAACAATCGGGAATATCCAGACAGGCGACCAATTTTTCACCTTTTGTACTTTGGCTTCCCCTTTTTTAGGTTCCATGCTATCAGGACTCCTCATGGCCTGGTTCGTATTCACGATCCCACGACAGACGCGGATCAAAGGTCATCGCAGAAAACATTGTCATTATGACGACTAAAGCAAACATCAACGCACCCATCGCAGGATAAATATTCATTAACCCTCCCATACGCACCAGCGCAGAGAGTACGGCAATGACAAAGACATCAATCATTGACCAGCGCCCCACAAACTCCACTACTTCATAAATAAAATGCATCCGTTCACTGTCGCGCTTACCGTGGCCTTTCGCATCCCAACAAAGCCAGGCAATGGCGATCATTTTTAGAGTCGGCACCATAATACTGGCGAGAAAGATAACCGCCGCCACCGGATAAGACCCCTCGCTCCACAGCAAAATCACGCCAGCCAGAATGGTCGACGGCATTTTCGAGCCCAGTAAGTCGGTAATCATAATCGGCAAAATATTGGCGGGCAGATAAAGCATGATCGAGGTAAATAATAACGCCAGCGTCCACTGCAAACTGTTTTTACGCCGGACATAGCCTTTCGTATGGCAACGCGGACAGACGAGACTCTCCGCAGGCAGGATCGCCGTGCAGCAGGCGCAAGAACGCAAAGACTGCCGGATACCGGTAATCCCCGGCGTTAACGGCTGCGCCAGTGCAGGCTGCGGGGCGATATCATCCCACAACCAGTGGCGATCGACACACTGGAACGCCCGCAGTTGAACGAGACAAAATAAGCACCAGGGAATAAAACTGCTGCCGATGCCGATATCGCCGTAGGCCATCAGCTTAACAAAACTGACCAACACCCCGGCGAGAAATATTTCCGCCATTCCCCACGATTTGAGGAGGAAAAAGATCCTTGCCAGCGTTTTTTTTACCGACAACGGCAGACTGGCGCGGTTGACAAGTAATAGAATGGTCACCAGGCAAAATGCCGGCACCAGTTGGACAAATAACAAAAAGAACGTGCCGAGGCTGGCGTAATCTTCAGAAAACATGACGCCGGGGATTTCCAGAAGCGTGACTTCGCTGGTGACGCCCGCGACATTCATATTCACGAAGGGAAAAAGGTTAGAAAGCAGCAACATAAATAGTGCCGCTAACGCATAGGCGGTAGGACGCTGCCGGGGCGCGTCCCACTCGGTCGTTAACGTTGCGCCGCATCGTGGACATGCTGCTTTTTGCCCATGCGAGAGGCGGGGTAAAGCCACCAGCATGTCGCATTGCGGGCACAATATGTGCTTCGCAGCATGGTGATGTTCACACATAGGCGCTCCTTTCGTTATGCCCCGTTTTTCAGGCCTTCAAGATACTCCCAACGTTCGAAGGCTTGCTCAAGTTCTTGCTCCGCCTGACTTAAATCGGCCAGAACTTTTTGCGTTTGCTCATGGGGTTGGCTAAAAAAGGCCGCATCCGCAACCTGCGCCTGTAGCGCTTCCAGCTTCGCTTCCAGGTCTTCAAGCTGACCGGGTAACTGCTCCAGCTCGCGCTGCAGTTTATAGCTTAGTTTGCTACTGCCACGTTTTACAATTTCTGCTTTAGGGGCAATAACTTCCTCATTTTTTTTCGCCATCGGCTGTTTCGTCGCCAGATGCTGCTCTTGCTGCGCACGCGCATCATGGTAGCCGCCGATATAACGTCCGATTTTGCCGCCGCCCTCGAAAATCCAGCATTCCGTCACGGTATTATCGACAAATTGCCGATCGTGGCTGACCAGTAGTACCGTGCCCTGATAGCCATCAATTAATTCTTCTAATAGTTCCAGCGTTTCGACGTCAAGATCGTTCGTTGGTTCATCGAGAATTAAAAGATTGCTCGGCTTGAGGAACAGTCGTGCCAGCAGCAGACGGTTACGTTCGCCGCCGGAAAGCGCGCGGACGGGCGTCATCGCCCGTTTGGGGTGAAACAGGAAGTCCTGCAAATAACCCAGTACATGGCGCGGCTTACCGTTTACCATCACCTCTTGCTTGCCTTCCGCAAGGTTATCCATCACGGTTTTTTCCGGATCCAGTTCGGCGCGATGCTGATCGAAGTAGGCGACTTCCAGCTTCGTTCCTACGTGGATGCGCCCGCTGTCAGCCTGAAGCTGTCCCAGCATCAGTTTCAGTAGCGTGGTTTTACCGCAGCCGTTCGGGCCAATTAACGCAATCTTGTCGCCGCGCTGTACCTGAGCGGAGAAATCTTTTACCAGTTGTTTTCCTTCTACCTGGTAATCGACGTTTTCCATCTCAAAAACGATTTTACCGGAGCGCGTCGCCTCCTCGACCTGCATCTTCGCCGTGCCCATCACTTCCCGACGCTCGCTGCGTTCACGACGCATCGCTTTTAACGCCCGCACGCGCCCTTCATTACGGGTGCGGCGCGCCTTGATACCCTGGCGAATCCAGACTTCTTCCTGCGCCAGTTTGCGATCAAATTCCGCGTTTTGTAATTCTTCTACGCGCAGCGCTTCTTCTTTCTCCAGCAGGTATTGATCGTAATTTCCCGGATAGGTGACCAGTTTGCCACGATCGAGATCGACAATGCGGGTTGCCATATTGCGAATAAACGAACGATCGTGAGAGATAAAAATAATCGTTCCGTTAAAGGTTTTCAGAAACCCTTCCAGCCAGTCGATAGTTTCGATATCCAGATGGTTAGTCGGTTCATCCAGTAACAATACGCGCGGATTGCTGACCAGCGCCCGACCCAGCGCGGCTTTACGCAGCCAGCCGCCGGAGAGCGACGACAGCGCGGCGTTAGGATCGAGTCCAAGCTGCTCCAGCACTTCATTAATACGGTTTTCCAGCTGCCACAGATTATGATGATCGAGCTGTTCCTGTACGCGCGCCATTTCATTGAGGTTTTTCTCGCTGGGATCGGTCATCACCAGACGGGAAATCTCATGATAGCGCTTGAGGTATTCCGCTTGTTCTTCGATACCTTCGGCGACAAAGTCATAGACGCTGCCCGCAATATTACGGGGCGGATCCTGTTGCAGACGCGCGACGATCAGATCCTGCTCATAAATAATACGCCCATCGTCCAGACCCTGTTCGCGGTTGAGGATCTTCATCAAGGTGGATTTCCCGGCGCCGTTACGCCCCACCAGACAGACGCGTTCGTTATCTTCGATATGCAACTCTGCGTTATCGAGAAGCGGCGCGTCGCTGAACGACAGCCATGCGCCATGCATACTGATTAATGACATTTACTTTTCCTTTCAGGCGGCGCGGATCAGCCAGCAGTTATGAATCTGACGGTTACGGGCAAAATCCGGGGAGAGCGTTTTTTGCGTAATTTCTTGTGCGGTAAGCCCCAGTTCCGCCAGCCCTTCCAGATCCATACGGAATCCGCGCTTATTATTTGAGAACATGATGGTGCCGCCTTTACGCAGCAGGCGTTTTAAATCTTTCATTAACGCGACATGATCGCGCTGAACATCAAACGACTCTTCCATACGTTTTGAGTTAGAGAACGTCGGCGGATCGATAAAGATCAAATCGAACTGTTCATTCGCCTCGCGCAGCCAGCCCAGGCAGTCGGCCTGAATCAGGCGATGCGCGCGGCCGCTCAGTCCGTTCAGACGCAAATTACGTTCGGCCCACTCCAGATAGGTGCGGGACATATCCACCGTTGTGGTGCTGCGCGCGCCGCCCAGACCCGCATGTACGCTGGCGCTGCCGGTATAAGAAAAGAGATTCAGGAAATCTTTGCCTTTGCTCATTTCTCCCAGCATTCTGCGGGCAATACGGTGATCGAGGAACAGACCGGTGTCGAGATAATCCGTCAGATTTACCCATAAGCGCGCATTATATTCGCTGACCTCAAGGAACTCGCCCTTCTCGCTCATTTTCTGATACTGGTTTTTTCCTTTTTGCCGTTCACGGGTTTTTAACACCAGTTTATTCGGCGGAATACCGAGCACTGACAAGGTTGCCGCAATAATATCGAACAGACGTTGCCGCGCTTTTTGCGCATCCACCGTTTTCGGCGGCGCATATTCCTGAATCACCGCCCAGTCGCCGTAACGGTCTACCGCCACGTTATATTCCGGCAGGTCGGCATCATACAAGCGATAGCATTCAATCCCTTCCTGGCGCGCCCATTTCTCCAGCTTTTTAAGATTTTTACGCAGGCGATTAGCGTAATCTTCCGCCACCGTCGCCGGTTTACTGTCCGCCGTGGTTTCCGCAATATGATAGTTTTTCTGCACACAGTCCAGCGGGCCATTCTTGGCTTTAAACTGTTTGTCGGCACGTAATTGCAGGCTGCCCAGCAGATCGGGCGAAGCGCTGAACAGCGACAGGTTCCAGCCGCCAAACTGATTTTTCATGGTACGACCTAGCAGGCTGTGCAACGCAATCAGCGCCGGTTCGCTGTCCAGACGTTCGCCGTAAGGCGGGTTACTGATCACCGTACCATACGGGCCTTTCGGCAATGGATTACTCAGTTGCGCCACATCTTTCACTTCAAAGGTGATAAGCTCGCCGATACCGGCGCGACGGGCGTTGCTGCGCGCCCGCTCAATGACGCGCGCATCGCTGTCGGAACCGTAGAAATGAGAGGAATACTCCGCCAGTCCCTTACGCGCCCGGGTCTGCGCTTCGGCTTTCACTTCCTGCCAGATAGTTTCGTCATGCTGCGCCCAGCCGCTAAATCCCCAGTGACCACGGTGCAGTCCCGGCGCGCGATCGGTCGCCCACATCGCGGCCTCAATCAACAGTGTCCCCGAACCACACATAGGGTCGAGCAGCGGCGTACCTGGTTGCCAGCCGGAACGCATAACAATCGCTGCCGCCAGCGTCTCTTTAATTGGCGCCAGCCCGGTGCGATCGCGATAACCGCGCAGGTGCAGGCCATCACCACTGAGATCCAGCGCAATGCTGGCAGTTTCTTTATTCAGCCAGACATTAATACGGAGGTCCGGCGATTCGCGGTCCACATTTGGACGCGGAAGATTTTTCCGCGTAAACGCATCGACAATCGCGTCTTTAACTTTCATCGCGCCATACTGACTATTACGGATGGTGTCGTTCAGGCCGCTGAAATGCACCGCAAACGTCGCGCCAGGATTAAAAATCTCTGTCCAGTTTATCGCCTGAACGCCGAGGTAAAGATCGAGATCGCTGTAGACCTTGCACTCACCCATCGGCAGGATAATACGCGAGGCCAGGCGGCTCCACATCAGGCTCTGGTAAATAAGCCGCGTGTCGCCCTGAAAATGGACCCCACCCTGAACAACCTGACACCCTACGGCGCCCAGTTTTTCCAGTTCAGTTTTTAACAGCTCTTCCAGCCCGCGGGCCGTACTGGCAAACAGAGAATTCATATTGTCACTTTTACGCTAAGAAAATTGTTGCGCATTATAGCTAATCTCACGCCCATGTCATAAAGTTGAAGGCTTATTTTCATTTGAGGGACTGTACGGTGGCGACGTTATCACGGCTCTTTATTCATCCGGTCAAATCCATGCGCGGCATTGGCCTGACTCATGCGCTGGCAGATATCAGCGGCCTGGCTTTTGATCGCATCTTCATGGTGACCGAGCCTGACGGCACATTTATTACCGCCCGCCAGTTTCCACAAATGGTACGTTTTACCCCCTCTCCCTTACACGACGGCCTCCATTTGACCGCGCCAGACGGCAGTAGCGCGCTGGTTCGCTTTACGGATTTCACCCCGCAGGATGCGCCGACCGAGGTCTGGGGAAACCATTTTACCGCTCGCATCGCCCCGACGGCGATTAATCAATGGTTGAGCGGCTTTTTCTCCCGCGATGTCCAGTTGCGCTGGGTTGGGCCGCAGTTGACGCGCCGGGTTAAACGACATAACGCGGTGCCGCTGGGATTTGCCGATGGCTACCCGTATTTATTGACCAACGAAGCCTCGCTGCGCGATCTGCAACAGCGTTGTCCGGCAGGCGTACAAATGGAACAATTTCGCCCAAACTTAGTGGTTTCCGGCGTAGCGGCCTGGGAGGAAGATAGCTGGAAAGTGCTTCGCATTGGCGATGTGATTTTTGACGTCGTGAAGCCCTGTAGCCGCTGTATTTTTACGACCGTCAGCCCTGAAAAGGGGCAAAAACATCCTTCCGGAGAACCGCTGGCGACACTGCAAGCTTTTCGTACCGCCCAGGACAATGGCGATGTGGATTTCGGTCAGAATCTGATTGCCCGCAATAGCGGCGTCATTCGCGTCGGTGATGAGGTGGAGATTCTGGCGACAGCCCCGGCAAAAGCTTATGGCGCCACAACGGTCGACAACAGCGTTACGCCAGATAAACACCCGGACGCGAGTGTAACCATCGACTGGCAGGGGCAAACCTTCTGCGGGAATAATCAACAGGTACTACTGGAACAGTTGGAGAATCAGGGGATTCGTATTCCGTATTCTTGCCGGGCTGGTATCTGTGGTTGCTGCCGGATACGTTTGCTGGAAGGCGAAGTAAGTCCGCTGAAAAAATCGGCTATGGGTGACGATGGTACGATTCTGAGCTGTAGCTGCGTGCCTAAGACCGCGTTACGACTGGAAAATTAAACCGCTTGTTCAAGGCTGAAACTGTGACAGTGAACCTGCGGTTTCAGCCTGTCGTTCATAATTTTAATCGCATCGCCAAGCTGCATGGTTCGGCCTGCTATCACCACGCCCGGCTGTGCCAGCAGACACAACGCGGCATTTTCTCCCGGCTCAACGACCAGCAAATTAACCTGTTCCGCCGTATCGCTTAACCAGACGCTTGCGGCATCGCCCGTTCCCGGGGTCCACATTTCGCCATGCGCTACAAAATGCCAGCTTTTTGGCATCTGCGGTTTGAGATAGCGAATCGCCACCAGCGCATTCAACACCAACTCCGCGCGTTGCTCTTTGGTTAATTCGAAATCCCGGCATTTTTCTTCAAAGGAAAAATAGAGCGCGGCATCATCCACACAAAAACCGGTCGGGCAAAACGCGTCCGGCGTAAGCATTTTACGAGAGAAGCGCGAGCGAAAAAGCATACCATTGGCGAGATCGAGCATCATACGATCGTGCTCTTCATCATAATACCAGCGCCAGTTATCGTCAGGTTTAATTCGCATTACCTCTCTCCCGCTTTTAAGCAACTCGTAACAGCATTGTCCTTTTGCCGCTTCGTTTATTACCCCAATAATAAAAGCCTAAAATGTCTAAATAAGCAACAGTGGAGAAATATAAAACAACCAGCGCCGGAAATAAAGCCCTGGTTGTCTGATAAAGGCTAAAGTTTAGATGTGCGTTACGATTTCTTTAATCAATGGCGGGCCTTTAAAAATAAAGCCGGAATAAATTTGTACCAGCGTAGCGCCTGCCGCTATCTTCTCGCGCGCGGCGATAACTGAGTCAATGCCGCCGACGCCGATAATAGGCAATTGCCCTTTTAACTCCTGGGATAAACGGCGAATAATTTCTGTGCTTTTTAATTGTAATGGCCGGCCACTTAATCCCCCCGTTTGCTGGCAATTTTTCATTCCTTGTACCAGAGAACGATCGAGGGTGGTATTTGTCGCAATCACCCCATCAATATTATGACGAAGCAGGCTATCGGCAACCTGGATCAATTCCTCTTCACAAAGATCCGGCGCGATCTTTACTGCCACCGGCACATATTTATGGTGGATCGCCTGAAGATCGTTTTGCTTATTTTTAATGGCAGTTAACAGATCGTCCAGCGCATCGCCATACTGGAGCGTACGTAGCCCTGGCGTATTCGGCGAAGAAATATTAATGGCGATATAACCCGCATAAGCATAGACTTTTTCCATACAAATCAGGTAGTCATCTTTGCCATTTTCGACAGGCGTATCTTTATTTTTACCGATGTTAATTCCCAGAATACCATCAAAATGGGCTTTTTTAACATTCTCGACCAGGTTATCGACGCCCAGATTATTAAAGCCCATCCGATTGATCAGACCTTCAGCATCCACCAGACGAAAAAGACGCGGCTTATCGTTACCCGGCTGTGGGCGCGGCGTCACGGTGCCGATTTCCAGGGAGCCAAACCCCATCGCGCCTAACGCGTCGATGCACTCCCCGTCTTTATCCAGACCGGCAGCCAGCCCCAGTGGATTTTTAAAGGTAAGTCCCATGCAGGTAACCGGCTTTGTCGGTACTTTCTGGCGCACCAGCGCTTCCAGCGGCGTACCTGTAATGCGGCGTAATTGTTGAAATGTAAATTCATGAGCGCGCTCTGGATCGAGCTGGAAAAGGGCTTTACGAACGAAGGGATAGTACATGAACTCTCCTGGATTCCCGGTGTGCAAACCGGGGGCGTATTATGGGCGATAACAAGGCAAAAGGGAATTGACCTACGGCAATAAATAGCAATCGTTTTCCTTCATTCTCACTTCACGTTTCGCCAGCGAGCGTCATCGTCCGGCAAAAAAATGCCCGGCAGCGCTAACGCTTACCGGGCATGTCTTACCTCTTTATAACGGATACTGTCAGGCTAACGCTTTAGTTATCTTCTCGTACAGATCGCCGGAAAGATTCTCCAGCCCTTTTAACTGCTCCAGCGCCGCGCGCATTTTCTCCTGACGCTTATCATCATAACGTTTCAGACGAATCAGCGGTTCAATGAGGCGAGATGCTACCTGCGGGTTACGGCTATTCAGATCGGTCAGCATTTCGACCAGGAACTGGTATCCGCTACCGTCTTGCGCATGGAACGCCGCCGGGTTGCTGCCAGCAAACGCGCCAATTAATGAACGGATGCGGTTCGGGTTGCTCATACTGAAAGAACGGTGTTTGAGCAGGCCGCGTACGGTTTCCAGTACATTTTCCGCCGGGCTTGTGGATTGCAGGATAAACCATTTATCCATCACCAGGCCGTCCTGATGCCACTTATCATCATACTCCTGCATCAGCATATCGCGGCACGGCAACTGCGCCGCCACCGCAGCAGACAGGGCCGCCAGCGCATCGGTCATATTATTGGCATCGCGATACTGTTTGCTGACCAGCGTATTAGCCAGCTCCGTCTCGCCAAACGCCAGGAAGCGCAGGCAAGCATTGCGCAGCGTGCGCTTACCGATATCGCCGTGATCAACACGATACTCATCCAGATGATTGGCGTTATAGATAGCCAGGAACTCATCCGCCAGTTCTGCCGCCAGCGTACGCGTTAGCGCTTCACGAACTTGCGCAATGGCGATCGGGTCAATGACCTCAAACAGCTCCGCAATTTCATTGGCCGAAGGCAGCGTTAAAATTTCTGCGGCCAACGCCGGATCGATTTTCTCATCCAACAGTACTGCACGGAACGCATCAGCGACATGCACCGGAAGCGATAGCGGTTGCCCCTGCTGATGACGCGCCACATTCAGTTTAATGTATGTGGCCAGCAGGCTTTGTGCCGCATCCCAACGGGAGAAATCATTGCGCGCATGGCGCATCAGGAACGTCAACTGCTGATCGCTCCATTTATATTCCAGCTTCACCGGCGCTGAAAACTCGCACAGCAAGGCCGGAACAGGCTGGAAGTAAACATTATCGAAGGTAAATGTCTGCTCCGCCTGCGTGACGTTCAGCACGGCGTTGACCGGGTGACCGCCTTTTTGCAACGGAATGACGTTGCCTTCGTTATCGTACAGTTCGATGGCGAATGGAATATGCAGCGGCTGCTTCTCCGCCTGATCCGCCGTCGCCGGAGTACGCTGGCTGATGGTCAACGTGTACTGCTCGGTTTCCGGATTATAATCATCTTTTACCGTTACAATCGGCGTGCCGGACTGACTGTACCAGCGGCGGAAATGGGACAAATCGACATTAGAAGCATCTTCCATCGCCTGTACGAAGTCATCACACGTCGCGGCGCTGCCGTCATGGCGCTCAAAATAAAGCTGCATCCCCTTCTGGAAATTTTCCTCACCCAGCAACGTGTGGATCATGCGAATGACTTCCGCACCCTTTTCATAAACGGTGAGGGTGTAGAAGTTATTCATTTCGATGACTTTATCCGGGCGGATAGGATGCGCCATCGGGCTGGCGTCTTCCGCGAATTGTAAACCGCGCATGGTACGCACGTTACTGATGCGGTTCACCGCGCGTGACCCCAAATCAGAGCTAAACTCCTGATCGCGGAACACGGTTAGCCCCTCTTTCAGGCTCAACTGGAACCAGTCGCGGCAGGTGACGCGGTTGCCGGTCCAGTTGTGGAAATACTCATGGCCTATCACGCGCTCAATATCGAGATAATCTTTATCCGTCGCGGTATCGGTTCGCGCCAGCACGTATTTGGAGTTAAAGATATTGAGACCTTTATTTTCCATCGCGCCCATATTAAAGAAATCCACCGCGACAATCATATAGATGTCGAGGTCATATTCGAGCCCAAAACGCGTTTCATCCCATTTCATGGAATTTTTCAGCGAAGTCATTGCCCACGGCGCGCGATCCAGATTGCCACGGTCAACGTACAGTTCTAATGCGACTTCACGCCCGGAGCGGGTGGTAAAGGTATCGCGCAGCACGTCAAAATCACCGGCCACCAGCGCAAACAGATAACACGGTTTCGGGAACGGATCTTGCCACTGAACCCAGTGACGGCCATTCTCCAGTTCACCCTGCGCAACACGGTTGCCATTGGAAAGCAGGAACGGATATTTGCTTTTATCGGCAATAATTTTGGTGGTAAATCGCGCCAGTACGTCCGGGCGGTCAAGATACCAGGTAATATGGCGGAAGCCCTCCGCTTCACACTGGGTACAGAGCGCATCGCCGGACTGGTACAATCCTTCCAGCGCCGTATTCGCCGCCGGACTTATCTCGTTGACAATGCGTAACGTAAAACGCTCTGGCAGGTCGCTGATGATAAGCGCGCCCTCTTCTTCCTTATATGCTGTCCACGGCGCATCGTTGACGTGGATAGATACCAGCGTTAAATCTTCCCCATCAAGGCGAAGAGGCGCATCAGGCGCGCCATGACGAACAGCCTGGCTTATTGCGGTGACCACGGTTTTTTCGGCATCGAGGTCAAAGGTCAAGTCAATATCAGTAATCTGGTAATCCGGCGCGCGATAGTCATGGCGGTATTTGGCTTGTGGCTGTTGTGTCATAAAAAACCTTTCGCATCTTTGTGTAGAGTGTCGACTCCAGTCTATTCCTGTTGCGCAAATCGCGCTACGCAGAATGTTCATCTTTTCAGGCACAAACGGCCTATTTGCTACATTTTTATAACATGGGGCACGAAATGCGCTCGACCCTAAAGACAGCTTATGGTGTGATCGGGGTTCAATAAATCGCTAAACAAGGTATACTCCAGCGGTTTTCTTAGTTGTTTATTGTACTAAACGCTCCCGTGAGAGGACGCAACAGCGCACCTATGACACAATTCGCTTCTCCTGTTCTGCACTCGTTGCTGGATACAGATGCTTATAAGTTGCATATGCAGCAAGCCGTTTTTCACCACTACTATGATGTGCAGGTAGCGGCTGAGTTTCGTTGCCGTGGCGACGACCTGCTGGGTATTTATGCCGATGCTATTCGCGAGCAGGTGGACGCGATGCAGCACCTGCGCCTCCAGGAGGACGAGTTCCAGTGGCTCTCCGGCCTGCCCTTTTTTAAACCGGATTATCTGAACTGGTTACGCGAGTTTCGCTATAACCCAGCTCAAGTCTGTGTCACCAACGATAACGGCAAGCTGAATATTCGCTTAACCGGCCCGTGGCGTGAAGTCATTATGTGGGAAGTGCCGCTGCTGGCCGTGATCAGTGAGCTGGTTCATCACTACCGCTCGCCAAACGCGGGCGTTGATCAGGCGCTCGACGCGCTGGAAAGTAAGCTGGTTGATTTCACTGCGTTAACCGCCAATCTCGATATGTCCCGCTTCCACCTGATGGACTTCGGCACCCGCCGCCGTTTCTCTCGTGAAGTGCAGCAGGCGATAGTTAAACGTCTCCAGCAGGAGTCATGGTTCGTCGGCACCAGCAACTATGATCTCGCACGTCGCCTGGCGCTGACGCCGATGGGTACTCAGGCGCACGAATGGTTCCAGGCGCATCAACAAATCAGTCCGGACCTGGCGACCAGTCAGCGTGCCGCGTTGGCCGCCTGGCTTAACGAATATCCGGATCAGCTTGGTATCGCATTGACAGATTGCATTACAATGGATGCGTTTTTACGCGATTTCGGCATTGAATTCGCCAGCCGTTATCAGGGGTTACGCCACGACTCAGGAGACCCTGTCGCATGGGGCGAAAAGGCGATTGCCCATTATGAAAAGCTGGGGATTGATCCGCTGACAAAAACGCTGGTCTTTTCAGATAACCTTGATCTGCCAAAGGCGGTCGAGCTCTATCGCCATTTCGCCTCTCGCGTGCAGTTAAGCTTCGGCATCGGTACCCGCCTGACCTGCGATATCCCTCAGGTAAAACCGCTCAATATCGTGATTAAGCTCGTGGAATGTAACGGAAAGCCGGTGGCTAAACTTTCCGACAGCCCCGGTAAAACGATCTGTCATGATAAAGCGTTTGTGCGCGCGCTGCGTAAAGCGTTCGATCTCCCGCAGGTGCGTAAAGCAAGTTAACCATGCCTGTGCGAAGCGCCCGGAAAGTGGGCGCTTTGTTACTCTTCTGACCATCTTACCTGTTCTGGCCGCGATGGTTACTCCTCTTTCCCTTCACTCTTCGACATATTTACGTGCGTGATTTGCGTTGTTTTTACAGAATTAGTGTCCCGCTGTGTACGCGTTTTGAATATATTGAATTCGCTAATAAATTCTTTACGCAGCAAGAACAGAGCAATTACGTTGGGGATAACCAGAAAACCGACAGCAATATCAGCCATTAACCAGATTACCGGGATTTCCATATTAACGGCAATCAGTGGCGGCAAAAAATATAGCCATTTAATGATTCGTTCTAGCTTATCGCCAAAGATATAGTTTATCGAAGTGCGAAATTTAATATATGAACCAAGATAAGAAGTAAACAGAATCAACGCCACACCGAGACAGAGAACCTGAACAATAATCGGATGCCATGTTTCTTTTAAGGCGGCAAAGATAATCTGAATACCTTGATAACTGGCGTCTGTCCACATACCAGAAGCAAGTACAGCAAATGCGGTAAAGTTACAGGTAATCATTGAGACAAAAAATACTTCCACTGCCCCCCACATTCCCTGACGGAAAGCGTAATCCACGTTGGCAGTAGCATGTACTGTGGCCGAGGTACCCATGCCGGCTTCGTTAGTGAATATTCCGCGACTGGCTCCTTTACTGATGGCCATCATGATGGTTGACCCGACAAAGCCACCGGCTGCTGGCGCAGGGGCAAAGGCATAATAGAAAATACTTTTTATAACCTGTGGGATAGCCTCGATATTCAATACCACTACACCAGCGGCACCAATGAAATAGGCAATGGTGATCGGTGGAAGTGCAATCGTACAGAATTTACCAAGACTGGCGAGTCCTTTTAAAATAACCAACGCGCCTACGATGACAATAAATCCCCCAATGACGCTTGTTGGGATGTCAAACGTATAGTGAATGACCGCCGCCATCGTATTAGTTTGCACAAAACAGGCATCCGTAATAACCAGAATCATTAATGCAAACGCATATAATCCTGCCAGGGGATGCCATTTTTTATTGAGCCCTTTCTTAATATAATGCATTGGGCCGCCATAATATTCGCCATTCTCACCTTTACTTCGGTATTTCACCGCCAGCGTCACTTCAACCATTTTGGTCATCATACCCACGACCGCAATGATCCACATCCAGAAAATTGCCCCAGGTCCGCCAACCGCAATAGCCGCAGTAACACCTGCGATCGTTCCCGCGCCTAATGAGCCGGATAGCACCGTGGCAGCCACCTCTATTGATTTTAAGGATTTTTTAGACGCTGCCTCGCCAGTAGTGTTTTGTTTATTTTTTCCGGCAAGTGTACCAATTGTATTACGGTAAATTTCTTTTAAATTAATAATCTGGAAAAATTTGAGGCGTACTGTAAAATAAAAACCAATGCCGATGACACACAAAAATAATGGGCCACCCCATAGAAATTCAAAGAGTTGTGAAAGTTGCTCTAACATAATGACCTCGGATTTAAATTAATTCGTTCAGTCTCAGAAATAATCTTTCCAGTTCAGCGTAATCCTGAATTTTGCCAACAACACTAAACTGGAAAGTCAGCGGGTAGGAGCATCCCTTACTCACTAAATGCCGTTTTAATGGTATATTGTTATGAAGTTTTGCTTCCTGCATTAGGTTTATTATGCGTATAAAAACGCATTTTTTACATGCTACCTTTATTATCTAATTTTTTAGCCGTAATGTTTAAACGCTGCGTCCGTTCCAGACTATATCTTCATAAATATCTGGGGACGTATCGCCTTCGGTGCTAATAAGCAGAACATGAGCACTGGCATCAAGCTGTAAGCGATTAGCAAGATCCTGATAATGCATATTGTTCATTAACTCATAAAGTAACCCTACGCCAATAGCTCCGGACTCGCCGGAAATAAAAGGCGTATCCGTACCTGGACGCGGCGCGGCAGAAATGCGCATACCCTTAGCCGCCAGACAATCATCAGCGGAAATAAAACAACTGGTGTTGTCCCGAATAATAGGCCAACTGATAATATTCGGCTCCCCACACGCAAGCCCGGCCATTATCGTCGCCATATCGCCAGTGACGCAGTGAGGTTGACCATCATTCATAACTGCGGATTGATAAAGACAGTTGGCCTGATGCGGCTCAACCACAATAATATTAGGGATATTTTCCTGCATTTTTTCAACAAAATAACCCATAACACTGCCAGCAAATGATCCCACCCCCGCTTGTAAAATAAGGTGGGTTGGCAACGGACTGTTTGTTTCTGCGAGCTGCTCATAAGCTTCAACCGCTAGTGTCATATAGCCTTGCATAATCCACGTTGGGATCTCTTCATACCCTGTCCAGGCTGTATCCTGCAAAAGCACCCAGCCTTTTGTTTGCGCCATTCTATGGGCCAGTCGCACTGCATCATCGTAGTTCAGATCGGTGATGGTGCATTCAGCTCCATGATGGCGAATATTCTCTGCCCGGATTAACGATGATCCTTTAGGCATATAAACGACGGCTTTTAGACCTAATTGCTCCGCTGCCCACGCCACACCACGGCCATGATTGCCATCCGTCGCGGTAACAAAAACACAATCTTTAATTTTTTCTTTAATCTCAGGAGTGTTAAGGGCAGCAAAACTTAACGAGTTAATATCACATTGCAATTTATCAGCGAGATATTTTCCTACAGCATAAGAGCCGCCCAGACCTTTAAAAGCATTCAGGCCAAAACGCCAGGACTCATCTTTAATATGGATGGACCCTAGTCCAAGCCGCCGGCTTAGATGCGCCAGATTATGTAACGGCGTAACGGCATAATTGGGTAATTTTTTATGAAATGCTAACACCTCACGCCCAACATTTCCGTTAAGCAAACTTAAGGCCGCTCCTGTACCATATTTTTTCCGACGTGTATTAAACTGGTATTTAATAAGCTCATGCATAATGATACCTTTTGTTAAAGTTTATTTATTGAAATAATATGTTTTTGGCAATTATTGAGTAGAAACAAGTAAAGAACTCGCGTTTTGTGGCTGTAGTAGTGGTTATCCTCACTTTAATAAACCGTACTGATAAAAGAGTCGCACAATATCTATTACGTCCTTTTCTTTATTCCGCTGATTATGATAGTACTATGCTTATTGCTGTTAAATGGCGCGAAAATGCCCATCGTCGTGCAATTTTCACCTTTTTTTAACGGTCTGGACGCGGCAAAATTGCGCGCAGTGATAGTCATCACATTAAAGAGGTTATTTGCGATATGAAGCTTGACGCCTGGGATAAAAACATTCTGACATTATTGCAGCGCGATAATCGTCTTTCTCAGCGGGAAATCGCCGAACAGGTCAATCTTTCACCTTCGGCAGTGAATCGTCGTATCGCGGCACTGGAGGAGGCGGGCATAATTAAAGGCAATGTCAGCCTTATTGATGCTGGCAAAGTGGGACGCCCGGTCACGATTGTGGTGCAGGTGGTGATCGAAAACGAGCGATTCAATTTACTGGAAGAGGCTCGTCAACGGTTTGTCAGTTGCCCGCAGGTGCAGCAGGTCTACTACGTAACGGGCGATTTCGACTTTTTACTGGTGCTCAATGTTCGTGACATGGCGGAATATGAAGCGCTTACCCGTGAGCTTTTCTTTTCCTCAGGCAATATTAAGTCTTTTAAAACGATTGTCGTGATGCAAAACGCCAAGCAAGAGATGCGCGTCCTGATCGAGTAACGTGCGCAAAGCTTGCAAAACCAGCCTAAATTCTCAATGGTTCGCGAGCAGGTGCGAACTTTTTACAGGTTTCTTTCTGAAAACCTGCTTCCAGATGCGATTTCTGCTTGTCTGATTGCAGATGCCAGGTAACATAGGAATACCCCCATTTCGGGTGGACAAGTGTTTATTTTTTCCGACTATTAACTAGAGAGAATATTATGAGCGTTGTGCCTGTAGCCGACGTACTCCAGGGCCGCGTAGCCGTTGACCAAGAAGTCACCGTGCGCGGATGGGTGCGTACCCGCCGAGATTCAAAAGCTGGCATCTCCTTCCTCGCCGTTTATGACGGCTCCTGCTTTGATCCTGTACAGGCTGTCATTAATAATTCTCTGCCCAATTATAATGAAGAAGTATTACACCTGACGACAGGCTGCTCCGTAGTAGTAACAGGTAAGGTTGTCGCGTCGCCGGGACAGGGGCAAAGTTTCGAAATCCAGGCCACGAAAGTAGAAGTCGCAGGCTGGGTGGAAGATCCGGATACCTACCCGATGGCGGCAAAACGCCATAGCATTGAGTATCTGCGTGAGGTCGCGCATCTGCGCCCGCGCACCAACCTGATTGGCGCGGTAGCGCGCGTCCGCCATACTCTGGCGCAGGCGCTGCATCGCTTCTTCGATGAGCAGGGTTTCTTTTGGGTCTCTACCCCGCTGATTACCGCTTCCGATACCGAAGGCGCTGGCGAAATGTTCCGCGTCTCAACGTTGGATCTGGAAAACCTGCCGCGTAACGACCAGGGCAGAGTAGATTTTGACAAAGACTTTTTTGGCAAAGAATCATTCCTGACCGTCTCCGGCCAGCTCAACGGTGAAACGTATGCCTGCGCGCTGTCCAAAATCTATACTTTTGGGCCGACCTTCCGCGCGGAAAATTCCAACACCAGCCGCCACCTGGCGGAGTTCTGGATGCTGGAGCCGGAAGTGGCGTTCGCCGATCTGGAAGACAACGCCCGTCTGGCGGAAGCCATGCTGAAATATGTCTTCAAGGCGGTTCTGGAAGAGCGTGCGGATGATATGAAGTTCTTTGCCGAACGCGTAGATAAAGACGCTATTGCTCGTCTGGAGCGTTTTGTCTCTACCGACTTCGCTCAGGTGGATTACACCGATGCGGTCGCCATTCTGGAACGCTGTGGTAAGACATTTGAAAACCCGGTGTTCTGGGGCGTCGACCTCTCTTCCGAACACGAACGCTATCTGGCGGAAGAGCATTTCAAAGCGCCGGTAGTGGTGAAAAACTATCCGAAGGAAATTAAAGCGTTTTACATGCGCCTTAACGAAGATGGCAAAACCGTGGCGGCCATGGATGTGCTGGCGCCGGGAATCGGCGAAATCATCGGTGGTTCCCAGCGTGAAGAGCGTCTGGATGTGCTGGATGCCCGTATGGCCGAAATGGGGCTGAATAAAGAGGATTACTGGTGGTATCGCGACTTGCGTCGCTACGGTACTGTACCGCATTCCGGCTTTGGCCTGGGCTTTGAACGCCTTATCGCTTACGTCACGGGTGTGCAAAACGTGCGTGATGTTATTCCATTCCCACGGACCCCACGCAACGCCAGCTTCTGATTTTTACGTCACACTCAAGGCCAGCTATGCTGGCCTTTTTTTTCGCCTGAATGTCAGTTTTATTATCAATAAGTAAATAAATTTAATTACAACCCTCTGAATTACCACATCTTGTTACTGTATATTTCACAAAAATATTTACACATAAAAATTAATCCTTAATTTTATTGCGGATTAGATTTTTCTGCTCTAATAGCACAATTTTTCACCACAATTTCGGACATCAAGACTTCTAAATGGCTATTTTTATGAAATAGCTCGTCTGCTGCTTTTTCAGGCACAACGGTTCTACAAGCCAATAATTACAATAAAATCATAGTGATAAAAGAAAAACGATCAAATCAAAGCGAGAACTCAGGGGAAGTTTGACGTTGTTCACAAAGTTCCTCAAAAATAACATTTGTTTACATATTTTTTCCTTTTGAAACAAAATCTTTATATTTGTAGCACTTTCACGGTAGCGAAACGTTAGTTTGAATGGAAAGATGCCTGTCAGACACATAAAGACACCAAACTCTCATCAATATTTCTGTAAAGTTTTATTGACGGAATTTATTGACGGCAGTGGCAGGTGTCATATAAAAAAACCAATGAGGGTAATAAATAATGATGAAGCGCAAAATCCTGGCAGCGGTGATCCCTGCCCTGCTGGCTGCTGCAACTGCAAACGCAGCAGAAATTTATAATAAAGATGGTAATAAGCTGGATCTGTACGGTAAAGCCGTGGGTCGTCACGTATGGACAACGACCGGCGATAGCAAAAATGCCGACCAGACTTATGCCCAGATTGGTTTTAAAGGGGAAACGCAGATTAACACCGATCTGACCGGTTTCGGTCAGTGGGAATACCGTACTAAAGCAGACCGCGCTGAAGGCGAACAGCAGAACTCGAATCTGGTCCGTCTGGCTTTCGCGGGTTTGAAATACGCGGAAGTGGGTTCAATCGATTATGGTCGTAACTACGGTATCGTTTACGATGTTGAATCCTATACCGATATGGCCCCCTACTTCTCCGGCGAAACCTGGGGCGGCGCCTATACCGATAACTACATGACCAGCCGTGCTGGCGGTTTGTTGACCTACCGTAACTCTGACTTCTTTGGTCTGGTGGACGGTCTCTCTTTCGGTATCCAGTATCAGGGTAAAAATCAGGACAACCACAGCATTAACTCTCAGAATGGCGATGGCGTAGGTTACACCATGGCATATGAGTTCGACGGCTTTGGCGTCACCGCAGCGTACAGCAACAGCAAGCGTACTAACGACCAGCAGGATCGCGATGGTAATGGCGATCGCGCAGAATCGTGGGCCGTTGGCGCGAAATATGATGCAAACAACGTCTACCTGGCTGCCGTATATGCTGAAACCCGCAATATGAGCATTGTTGAAAATACGGTTACCGATACCGTGGAAATGGCAAACAAAACGCAGAACCTGGAAGTGGTCGCTCAGTACCAGTTTGACTTCGGCCTGCGTCCGGCAATCTCGTATGTGCAGAGTAAAGGTAAGCAGTTGAACGGCGCCGACGGCTCGGCCGATCTGGCGAAATATATTCAGGCAGGCGCGACTTACTACTTCAACAAAAACATGAACGTATGGGTTGACTACCGTTTCAACCTGCTGGACGAAAACGACTACAGCTCCAGCTACGTTGGCACCGACGATCAGGCGGCTGTCGGTATTACTTACCAGTTCTGATCAGCAGACCCCTTTGTTTTATGCCTCAAAAACAGGACTTCGGTCCTGTTTTTTTATCTCTCTTAGAGAAAATGTGCGTCTTTCAAAAACAGGCAGGCTTTTTAGCGCTAACGGTTGGCATTTTGTAAATCTGCCGTTAACCTGATAGCGGATTTCCCTTCTGTAACTATAATGGAACCTCGTCATGTTTGAGAACATAACCGCCGCTCCTGCCGACCCGATTTTGGGCCTGACCGATCTGTTTCGCGCCGATGACCGTCCAGGGAAAATTAACCTTGGCATTGGCGTATATAAAGATGAAACCGGCAAAACACCGGTGCTCACCAGCGTTAAAAAAGCCGAGCAGTATTTACTGGAAAATGAAACGACGAAAAACTATCTCGGCATTGACGGGATTCCAGAATTTGCTCGCTGCACTCAGGAACTGCTGTTCGGCAAAGGCAGCGCGCTGATTAACGATAAGCGCGCACGCACGGCGCAAACGCCGGGCGGTACCGGCGCGTTACGCATTGCCGCCGACTTTTTGGCAAAAAATACTCCGGTAAAACGGGTGTGGGTGAGCAACCCCAGCTGGCCGAACCATAAAAGCGTGTTTAACGCTGCCGGCCTGGAAGTTCGGGAGTACGCTTACTACGATGCGGAAAATCACACGCTGGATTTTGAAGCGCTACAAGCCAGCCTGAGCGAAGCACAGGCCGGCGATGTGGTTCTGTTCCACGGTTGCTGTCATAACCCAACCGGCATTGACCCTACTCTGGAACAGTGGCAGGTTCTGGCTGAGCTTTCCGTTGAAAAAGGGTGGCTGCCGCTATTCGATTTCGCCTACCAGGGCTTTGCCCGCGGCCTGGAAGAAGATGCGGAAGGTCTGCGCGCCTTTGCCGCGCTGCATAAAGAGCTCATTGTCGCCAGCTCCTACTCCAAAAACTTCGGCTTATATAATGAGCGCGTCGGCGCCTGCACCCTCGTGGCTGCCGATGCGGAAACCGTGGATCGCGCTTTTAGCCAGATGAAATCCGCCATTCGCGCTAACTACTCCAACCCACCAGCGCACGGCGCGTCCATCGTCGCGACTATCCTGAGTAATGACGCCCTGCGCGCTATCTGGGAACAGGAACTGACGGACATGCGCCAGCGTATTCAGCGTATGCGTCAACTGTTCGTGAATACCTTGCAGGAAAAAGGCGCGAACCGTGACTTCAGCTTTATTATCAAGCAGAACGGGATGTTCTCATTCAGCGGTCTGACCAAAGATCAGGTGCTGCGTCTGCGTGAAGAGTTTGGCGTTTATGCCGTGGCTTCTGGTCGCGTGAACGTGGCGGGCATGACCCCGGATAATATGGCGCCGCTATGCGAAGCCATTGTTGCGGTACTGTAAAAAACTGTCGACTGGCGTGACCGATAAAAAAGCCTGCACATTGCAGGCTTTTTCATTCTGCTTACCAGACCGGCATCTCATCTTGCAGGAAGGGATTATGCAGACGCTCGTACCCGAGCGTAGAGAGCGGGCCGTGGCCAGGAATAAAGGTCACATCATCGCCAAGCGGCAATAATTTACGCTTAATAGCGTCAATCAACTGGGTGTGATCGCCGCGAGGAAAATCGCTGCGCCCGACGCCACCTTTGAAAATCACATCGCCGGAGATCAGCAGTTGCGACTGTTCATCAAAGAAAACCACGTGTCCCGGCGTGTGTCCCGGACAATGTAACACCTGTAACGTCACATTCCCCACGCTGACGCGATCGCCGTCGTTCAACCAGCGATCAGGCGTCAGCGGCTGACACTCATCCAGACCAAACATGCGGCTTTGCGCCGGCAGTCCTTGCAGCCAGAACTCATCTTCTTTTTCCGGACCGATAACAGGAACGCCGTAATGCTGCGCCAGTTCACTCGCCGCGCCGACATGATCGAGATGCCCATGCGTGAGTAAAATTTGCATCAACGTCACGCCGCTGGCGTCCACTTCCTGTTTAATTTTTTCCGCGTCGCCGCCCGGATCGACCAGCGCCGCCAGCCGGGTTTGTTCGCACCAGATTAATGAACAGTTCTGGGAGAACGCGGTGACCGGAATAATACGATAGTTCATACTGCTCCTTTGATTAAGCCTCGCTGATTACCAGTGCCGCGCCGGCCCGGTATCAATATGCACAAAGTTACTACGTGGGTAATATCCTACACCACCTGCGCGCATAGATAACGCCGCTTTGCGAATATTGCTCAGCGCCACGCCTTCAATATGAAAATCCATCGCCTGCCCTTTTGTATGGTAGCTTTTTTTCGCTACGCCGCTGCTACGGGCGCGTAATTCATTATTGGTATCAAGAGAACGGTAGCCTGAGATGAGCTGCACAGGTTTACGCGTCCCTAACAGCCCCTGAAGTCGGTAAAGTTGGTCAAACAGGCGGGGATCGATTGATCGGACTTTATTCGCGCGATAGTCACGGAAAAAATGGTTTAACTTTGCTAATTCATCCTGAATGTAGGCTCTTCCATCGAAAAACTCCGCCTTGATTGACTCTCCGGTATGGAGATTGTTTAACGTCAAAATGCGCGGGCGTGGGGTCGAGAGTGTGGCAAACGCTGGCGCGGGCAGGATGGCGGCGCCGAGGGCGACACCACCAAGCGCCAGCAGCTTGCGGCGATTAGCGTCAAATTTGTCCATGATAATCAGGTCTACAGGTCAATGTTATCGTTAATACACTTCTACCTTTAAGCAGACATGATACCGGCTGGCACAGACTTCTGAACGGCCCGGTCGACTTAAAGGTTATTGTATATGCACTTCTGGCGCACGAAAGGCACCTTAACTGCCGATAAAGCCCGCGTCAAGATGGCCCTCCCCCAGCCACAACGGGGGTCTACAGCGAAACGCCCCGTTGAAGCCAAACATTAGGACAACATATTTACCAGAACTTCTTCATTTACCTGATTAATTGTTCAACCTTTGGCACAATTTGTGCGCTGGATCGCGCTGTGAGATCGTAATTGTAAATATCTGTACGATATTGCATACGTCCATCTGCGCCGACAAACGCGGTCAGATAGTAAAGATTTACTGGAATGTTCTGCCGGATATTGACATACCGCGTGTCGCCTTGCTTCAGGGCGCCTGAGATCCGCGCATCGTTCCAGCCAGCATCCTGCAAGAGCATATTCGCCAGTTCAGAGGCCTTATTGACCCGCACGCAGCCGGAACTTAACGCCCTGGCGTCACGCTGAAAGAGATTATGGTTAGGCGTATCGTGCAGATAGATCGCATCTGAACTCGGCATATTAAATTTATAACGCCCCAGCGAATTGTGCGCGCCTGGCGCCTGCTGGAAACGGAACGGAAGATTCGATGGCGTAATGGTGGCCCAGTCAACCTGCCACGGATCGATCGCTTCTTTGCTGTTCCAGCCGCGCATCACGGTGTAGCCATGGCGCTCCAGATAGCCTGGGTCATTCCACACCTTCGGTAAAATGTCTTTACGCGCAAGCGTGGGCGGAACGTTCCACGGCGGGTTCACCACCACATTATTCAGCGCGCTGCTCATCATCGGCGTTTTACGATCGGGACGCCCGACGATCACCCTTGAAGCCAGCACCTGGTTGCCATTCTGATAGTAGACCAGCGAATAAGCGGGAATGTTTACCATAATACCGGTAGAGAGTTCCGCCGGCAGCAGGCGTAAACGCTGGATATTCAGTGCCAGTACGCCTGCGCGTTGCGCGGGGGTCATATTAAGCCAGTTACGCGTCGCCGGGCCAATGACGCCATCCGCCCCCAGCCCTTGCCATGCCTGAAAACGCTTTACCGCCTCGACCAGTTCACGATCGTAGGCGCGTGCCGCCGGAGCCGGCTTACTACGGCGGGCCGTTGGTTCGTCGACCGGCTGCGCCACCGATGTTTCGTCGACCACGGCGGAGGGGCTGACGACGGCGCTATCAGCAGTGTTATCGCCGGGTAAGGCTATCTTTGGACCGCCATCCAGCATCCCCGTACGCTGTAATATTTCGCGCAGCGCAGGCACATCGTTACTCCATTGCCCCGGGCGCAGCGTCGCGGTATTGGTCAACTGCGGCCACGGGCGAGAGTCCGCCACCAGCTTCAGCAACGCGTCATGCATGGGCGCATACTGTGGATGCTGCGGCGCCAGGCTGGCGACAAACATCGGCAACTGGCCCTCTTCCAGCGCGATTTGCCACTGGTTAATCACCGAGACTGGCGGCGTCGCCAATGCGTAAGGTTTGTTGCTATATAACCAGCGCTGGCCTTTGACGGGGATATTCGCAATGAAATGGAGATAGCCCATCATGGCGTCTGACAACACAACATCGCGCGCCATACCGTTTACGGCGGGATCGGTCAACAATGCCACCCAGGCGGTAAACTGCGGCTGGAATCCGGCAATCGCCACCTCCGCCAACTGTTGCTGGAAGGCTTTCACCGCATCGCGATTATCCCACATGGGCTTCATGTCGCGCGCGGCATACAGCAATGTCAGCTGGCTCATATAGACCGGCGTATAGCCGGAAGGAAGCTGCGACTGTAAATCAGCCCGGACTTTCTCGGCTGAAACGCCCTCCGGCAGCGGCTGAATCCCGGCCATAATCGCCGTCGCGGCGGATTGCTTCTGCGGCCCAGCCTGATCCGTCGCGGCAACGGCGCTATCGCCAGGTATCATTTCAGGCTCATCGGCCTGCGCATTGAACAGTGGAGCGAATGTTACGGCCAGGCATAAACTGATTGCCGACAGACAACGACCACACATCTTATTAAGCAACATCCCTTGCCCCCTGTTTTCGTTATCATACTCCGCATGACTGCGCTGCCCGCAGCGCGGGTCAACCGCAACCAATGCTTTTGTTTAGTATGACGAGTCAGCCTGCTCACTCGTCAGGCTTAACTCCAGTATATAAAGTTCGTTACGTTTTTGCCTAACCTAATGTAAAGAAGTTTAAAGAAAATGCACTACCCGGAGAGATTTTTCAGATAAAGAAAAAGGCGGCTTTCGCCGCCCCAGGCTAATGATAAAACAAAACTTGTTGTGCCGGATGGCGGCGTAACCGACTTATCCGGCCTTGCCTGATAAGCGAGGCGCCATCGGGCACTTCATCGTTTCTGCCGTGTTTAACTCGCTTCTGAAGGCGTATCTTCCGTCTGCGTACCGGGAAGCGTTTCCGGAAGCTGCGGCGCAAAGCCACGCAGCCCGACAACATGAACATGCTCAGTATTCTGAAACACTTTACGCACCAGTTTATAGGTCGTGCCCTTCTCCGGACTGATGTTTTCCGGCGCAGCGATGATGAGCTGCATCTGCAAACGTTCACATAGTTCAAACAGCGTGGCGATAGAGCGCGCATCCAGACGCGCCGCTTCATCGAGGAACAGCAGGCGACATGGCGAAATATCTTTCCCGCGCAGTCTGCGCGCTTCGTCTTCCCAGCTTTGCACCACCATCACCAGAATTGACATCCCGGTCCCGATAGCTTCCCCCGTTGATAGCGCGCCGGATTCCGCACGCAGCCAGCCGTCGGACCCACGGTTAACTTCAACTTCCATTTCCAGATAGTTACGGTAGTCCAGCAGCTCCTCGCCGATGGTCTGCGGCGTACGTTGCCCCATATCGATCTGCGGATTCAGACGCTGGTACAGTTTCGCCAGCGCTTCAGAGAAGGTCAGACGATTGCTGTTAAACAGATCCTGGTGCTGCTCCTGCTGTTCTGAAAGCACATCCAGCAAGGTGGCATGCGTTTCACGCACGTTGACGTTTAACCGCACGCTATTCACCTGGCCAAACGAGACGCTTTGCAACCCCTGGTTCAGCATACGGATACGGTTCTGCTCACGCTGGATAGTCTTGCGGATGATGTTTGCCACGCTGCGGGAACTGATCGCCAGCTTTTGCTCACGCGATGTCAGCTCTTCCGTCAGACGGCTCAGTTCAATCTCCATTTGTTCAATGGCTTCAACCGGATCGTCGGTACGAATAATATCCTGACGAATACGTTCGCGCAGATGCTGGTAAACGGCCACAAAGAACTGGATTTTACGTTCCGGGCGTTTCGGATCTTCCGACAGGCGCAATACGTCGCGCAGATGTTCGTTATCCGCGACGGCCAGGCGCAGCGCGCCCAACGCCTTATCCGACATGGAGCGCAGTTCATCCGCCGACAGATAAGCCAGCTCACGACGGTGCAGACGGCGTTCCACGCCATTGTCTTTCACCATCCGCATGACTGCGCACCAGCCGGCTTTCGCGGTCACAACCTGCTCGCGCATTTCATGATAATCGCGCTCCAGCTTGCGCAGTTTACGGGTCAGGTTCTCCATCTCCGCTTCGCAGAAGGTGAGCGCTTTCTCAAGCTGATTGCGACGCGAACGGTTATTGCTCAACTGGGCGTGCAGTTCATCGCGACGCTGGCGGGCACGCTCTTCCGCCCCGCTGTCGGCGCGAACGCCAATATCCTGTAATTCGCGCTGCAAATCGTTAAGCAGCTCTTTTTTCGTGTCGTAAGAGCTTTTTAGCGAGGCCAGGACCTGGCTGTACTGACTTAACTGCGCGGCATGGCTGCGCAGCGCTTCGCGGGCGCGGGTACGCTCGGCTTCCGCCTGCTCCAGCCGCTGGCGCAGCTTTTCATTGAGATCGCTGTTGCCGCTCAGCATTTCCGCCGAGTCGGAATAGCTGAAATGCGCCCGACGTTCGACGACTTCAGCCAGCGCAAAAGCCTGCTGGCGCGCGTCGCGCTGCATTTGCTGCGACCATGCATAGTCTTCTTTTAACTGCTCAAACTGTTCCGGATCGCTTTGCAGAACGGAAACCACCGGCTCCAGTTTGGCTAACTGGTTGCCATATTGCTGCACAAATCGCGCCGCTTCCTGCGCCTCATCCAACCGTTCCTGAATTTCATCGACCCGATCGGCCAGCGTTTCATCGGCCAATAAATTCAGCCGCGGCAGCAAACGGTTAAGCGCGGAAACGCCCTCTTTCGCCTGCTCAAACTGAAGGCGCTGCTGCTGGTTGTCGTTTTCATGCGTCGCCAGCGCGCGCTCCAGCTCGACGCGACGCCCGTTCAGTCGGCGAATTTCCGCTTCCGGATCGTCCTCAAAGGCAACGGAAAGGTGGCTGCCGATAAAACGGCTGAACGCCTGGTGCAAACGCTGGGTTTTCTGCACGTCAAACGAGAGCGTGGCAAAACGCTCGGAAAGCACTTCCCGTTCCGCATGGAGACTTTCAATACGGTTCTCGCGCGCCGCACGGCCAAAAATAGGCAGCGACGGGAAACGCGAATAACGCCACTGACGGTCGGCAATTTTCACGACCACCGCCTTTTCCAGCTCGTCAACGCTGAATACGCTGTCATCAAAAGACTGCGGATCGCCTTCGATCAGGTACAGATCTTCCGGGCAGTCGGTCAGACCTTCAAGCTGTTCGGCTATTTGCGATAAATCCGGTACGACGATCGCATGGCGCGACGGGCCATACAGTGCGGAGAAGTACGGCGCATCTTCAAGACTGACATCGTCGTAGATTTCCGACAGCAGTACCCCGCCAAAACGCTCCGCCAGCGCATTCAAACGCTGATCTTCCGCGCCGCCCGGCTGGCTTAAACGTTCGATCTCTTCATCAACCGCATTTTTACGCGCGCCCACTTCGTCGCGTTCGACAATGGCTTCGCGCTCACGCTCCAGTAGCTGTTGCAGGTATTCGGTCACTTCCTGGCTGGACGTAAACTCCTCGCCGCACTGTTCGCTAAGCTGGTTCAGACTGTTTTGCGCCGCCAGCCAGACGGGCGCACGCCGCATCAGATGTTGAATACGCGACTGAAGCTGCTCCTGCTCCTGACGCAAGGCCATACGCTGTTCGCTGGCTGACGACACGCTATCAGACAAGGACGCGATGCGGGCTTCCAGCTCCTGATGCAGCGCTTCCAGTTCGTCAATATCAAAATTTTTGCCCTGTCGCTTACAGAACTCCGCCAGCAGACGTTCCGCCTCTTGCTGCTCGCGCAGTCGCTGTTCCAGTTCGCTCAGACGCATCCGCAGCGGCTGTACCTGTTCCGCCAGATGACGCTGGTTCACGCCGTCCCGTAACAGCTCGCGCGCCACGTCCCAGGCTTCGCTACGCGCCAGCGGGCCGTTGATCGCCGCCACCAGCTGGTAAGCCTGCTCAAACTGACTGTGCGCGGTTTGCGCCACGCTCATTTTTTGTTCCAACGACAGCAGTTTTTCCGTAGCTTCCTGCTCTTTTGCCTGGAAAGTATCCAGCCATTCGGCGGCGCTTTCCGGCGTTAGATCCGGTAGATGGCAAAGTTCTTTAGCGCGGGCAAGCGCTGATATCGCCTGGTTATACTGAATCGCGCGCGTTTGCTGTACATCCAGCGCCTGCTGGTAATCCGCAAGCTGGCTTTTGAGTTCATCGACTTCCAGCTCGGCGGCTTCGGCACGCGCTTCATTTTCGTCCTGCATTTCGGCGGCTTCCGCCACCACTTCGTTTTGCTCTTCGAGTCGAATCTGCAGCTCTTCAAGATCCGCTTCGTAGCGTTCAATTTTTTCCTGCTGGCGCAGCGCGGTTTGCACCAGATTCAGGTGATCGCTCGCCGCCTGATAATCCGCTTCAAGAGAACCTTCGGCGCCGTTATGTTCGCCCAACTCACGGGCCATATCGACGTGCTTATACTGCTCTGCCGCCAGCTGCTTGCGCGATGTGTACAGTTCGCGTCGAAACGCCAACGCCTGATCAAGGTGAACCCGACGCTCATTGGCGTGGCGCATATAATCCGCCGCCACATAATCGGTGGCTTCGCTGATCAAATGCTTAAACAGATCGCGATCGGATTGGGTAACACGAATCGCTTCCAGCGTGAGTCGGTTCTCGCGCAGCGCCGCTTCCATATCCTGGAATGCCTTGCGCACGCCGCTGTTTTCCGGCAATAAATAATCGCGTAGCGACCGGGTAATGGCGCTGGAGATCCCGCCGTACAGCGAGGCCTCTATCAAACGATAGAATTTACTACGATCGGAAGCGGAGCGCAGACGACGGGCGATAATCCCTAAGTCAAACATCAGCGAATGATAATCGGTGATGGAGTTAAACTGCTTAAACTGCACGCCTTCCATCTCGTCAAGCTTGTCTTTCAGCTCAGCAAGCGACAGTACGCGCGCCTGACGTTCGTTTAATGTCTCCGTCACCAGTTGTGTCGGCTGTACCGACATCGGCAGCCCCTGGATAGCAAACGGTTTGATGTCCACTTTGCGATCGCGCCCAGCGACCTGCTGCAGACGCACGCCGACCACCACCCGCTGATGGCGGGAATTAATGGTGTCGAGCATGGAGTAACAGACGCCCGCCTTCAGCTTACCGTGCAAACCTTTATCGCGCGAACCGCTGGTGGCGCCAGCTTCCGTGGTGTTACGGAAGTGCAGTAATGTAAGATCCGGGATCAGCGCCGTGACGAACGCCGCCATCGTCGTGGATTTCCCGGCGCCGTTGCCCCCGGATAACGTCGTGACCAGTTCATCCAGGTCAAAAGTGCGGGCAAAAAAACCGTTCCAGTTAATCAGCGTTAGCGAGCGAAATTTACCGCGTTCAATCATTATTCTTCCTCTCCACTGTCCGGCTGACTCTCTTCGGTCTCATCATTAAGTTGCAGATGGTTTTCAATGGGCATCGCTTCCCCGTCGCGGATGAGACGACGCTGCGCCTCGCGAGGATCGTCGCCGGCGCGGACATCCGCGCCAAAGCGGAAGACCGATTCGGTAATGCGGAATTTGCTGCTGTCGTGGCCCATAAACCATACCATGCCCAAACGACGCAGGCGGTTTAAAGAAGAACGCACCTTTTCCTGCAGTTTCTGACGATCAACGTCAGATCCCGTCGAGCGGTTATTCACCAGCTTTAGCAGTTTGGCTTCGTCCGCAAGGGTAAGCAGCTCGTCGTACAACTCCTGCTGAGTAAAGATCCCTTCGTTGGCCAGACGCTCCGGGCTAAGATAGAGGTAGCAGAGAATTTTACCGACCATCATATCCAGTTCGGATAACACCGAGCGCGGGATAAGCGTGGTAGAACGCGGACGCAGGTAGAAGAACCCCTCCGGCGCGCGAATCAGTTCCACGTTATAACGCGCGTAAAACTCTTCCAGGTATTCCTGAAAATCCATCAGAAAGGCATGATTATCCAGTTCGTCCAGCCCGATGTGGCGGCCCGAACGTAATGCGCTATCCAGCGCCGGAAATAACGGATTCGCCAGCGCCTGCGCCAGCTTAACCGGCATCACTTGTTCAATATTTGTCAATGACATGCGCCTGTACCTTGGCTCCGTAATCATTAATCGGCTGCCATTTGGCTGGCAGTCCGGTGAAATCTGCTTGCGCTACGCCAAGACGTACCGCTTGATCGATAACAATACGCGCCACGTCGAAATGACGCGCGCGCGGGTATTGCGCCAGATACTCGCGCACCACCAGCCCAAGATCCAGTGGCGTTTGTCTGGTTTTGTAGATAGCCAGCTGTTCTTCAATGATGGCCGCTAACTGCTCGCGGATCTCGTTAAACTCTTCATATTCCAGATCCGGCGGCAACTCCCCGGTGACTTCATCGTCACGCAACGCCATCTCTTCATCGCGCATATCCAGCAGACGATCGGCATTCGCGTAGGTTAGCGCCCACGGATCGTCAAAATAAGTCTGCACGGACTGGCGCAACCGCTGGGCGAAGACACGGTTTTTATCCATATCGATCGCGGTACGGATAAATTTATGCACGTGACGATCGTAACCGATCCATAAATCGATAGACTGCTGACCCCAACTGATAATGCGGTCGAGTTTACTTTGTAAGTCAAACACCAGCCTGTCGACAAAATGCAGATCATCGTGCGTCATCGTGGCATCCTGAATGCGCAGCAGGTTAGCCTGCAGCTTATCGCCCGCCGCCTCCAGCGTATCCTGCAACTCGCGCAGCGTACCGGACGTTTCGGAAAGCAGCAGTTCACAGCTGGAAATCGCCGCCCGCCAGTCTTTATTCAGCAGTTGTGCGATATCGTCTTTCACCTGCTGCTGCTGTTCATCCATGATGCGCTGGGTGAGATCGATACTGTCGAAAATCTCCGCCACCGAATATTTCAATGGCGCGTAAACGTTGCGATGCCAGTGGAACTCATCGCCACCCTCCGCTGCCGCATCCGCCGCGCGCTTCAATTCGCCGGCCACAATCGACAACTGCATAGAAAGACGCAGCGTAGAGAATTCGCGTTGACGAATGTAGTAATCGGTGATGCCAATCCCGAGCGGGGTTAATCGGTAAATCGCATTGCCTTCCGCCTGCTCGCTGGTAAAGCGGTTCAGCAGACGTTGACGCACCATATCGTTAATCGCGTTGTTCGCGCGCACGCCGATGGTTTCGCTGGTTTGCTCAAACGCATCACTCACATGGCGGAATGCATCCACCAGCTCGCCTTCACTCATCTCGCCGTCAAGGCGTTCGCCGTTCAACGTGGCGACCGCCAGCAGAAAGGAAAGTCTGTCTACCGGCAGCGAGATGGAAAAGTCGTTTTTTCTGGCCCAGGCAACCAGTTCGGGGACTGTCTGGGAAAATTCACTCATAGGTTATCCTTGCATCTGCGGCTAGCGCCGGGCTTTTAATCGCGGTGACATGAATGTAGCGCCCAAGGCTAATATACGGCTCCTGGCGGCAATAACGCGTTTCCAGTTCGACCAGGGTCTCATAACAGTCACGCTGCTGGTGTTTTTCACGCAGATAATCATGAAACACACGCACGCCGGTTTTACCGGTAATCTGCCAGCCAATCGCCTCCAGCCACTGGTACACCTGCGCGGGGTCGCGCGGGTAGTCAGGCGACAGCGTGCGCTTCTTGCGTTTAGGCATCCCCGCCTGCACGTAGTCAAAATTACCCGCCACCATATTGTGCATCAGCAAACCGTTAGCGTTATAGAACATCAACGACAGCGCGCCGCCAGGGCGCAATACTGACCAGAGCGTTTCTAATACGCCGACAGGATCGGCTACCCACTCCAGCACAGCATGAAACAATATCAGATCAACCGGGCTTTCCAAATGCGAAGCGACGTCCTGAGCCGGGCATTGTATAAAATGCATGTCTTTGCTCACACCTTTTGCCTCGGCCGCCTGCCGCGCGCGGGCGATCATTTCGCCAGACAGATCGCATAACGTCACCTGATGGCCGCGTTCCGCCATCTTAATCGCCGTTTGCCCTTCGCCGCCGCCGGCATCCAGTACCCGCAGTTTTCGCCCGCCAATCTCCTCCAGCACGCGATCCAGGTCTTGCCACAGAATGGCTTGCCGCAGTTGTCCTTTGGTCGTGCCGTAAATGTTACGGGAAAACTTTTCAGCAATGTCATCAAAATTGCGATCCTGCATCGGACTCTCCACAGGCTGGCTCAGGCGTTATCTGATAAAACCGCTATTTTGTCACAGCCGCGGCGAGAATGAACCTGTCTGGTGTAATATCACCGTTAATCCTCCGCTATATGGTTAAAAAAGGAACCAAAAAGGATGCTTTTTACGCTAAAGAAAGTGATTGGCGGTATGTTATTGCCGCTTCCGCTGATGTTGCTGATCATTGGCGTCGGCCTGGCGCTGCTCTGGTTTAGCCGCTTTCAGAAGACCGGAAAAGTATTTATCAGCGTAGGTTGGCTGGCGCTATTGCTATTAAGCCTGCAACCCGTTTCTGACCATCTGCTGCGTCCGATAGAAAACCGCTACCCTACCTGGCAGGGTCCGCAAAAGGTGGAATATATTGTGGTTCTCGGCGGCGGCTATACCTGGAACCCGCAGTGGGCGCCGAGCTCTAATTTAATTAACAACAGTTTACCGCGGCTGGCGGAAGGCATTCGGCTGTGGCGCGCGAATCCGGGAGCCAGGCTGATTTTTACCGGCGGCGTAGCAAAAACCAATACGGTAAGCACGGCGGAAGTCGGTGCGCGGGTGGCGCAGTCGCTGGGCGTACCGCGTAGCGATATTATTACGCTGGATAAGCCAAAAGATACGGAAGAAGAAGCCGCCGCCGTTAAGCAGGCCATCGGCGACGCCCCTTTCCTGTTGGTAACCTCCGCCTCGCATTTGCCGCGTGCGATGATTTTCTTTCAGCATGCCGGGCTGAATCCGCTTCCCGCGCCGGCGAATCAGTTGGCGATCGATTCGCCGCTCAATCCCTGGGAGCGGGCAATTCCGTCCCCGGTCTGGCTGATGCACAGCGATCGCGCTGGGTATGAAACATTAGGGCGACTTTGGCAATGGCTGAAAGGCATATCAGGCAAGCCAGGGGAGTAATGATTTCGCCGCCAGATCAAAATTGGTACGGTTAAAACGTCCGGTATTGACCAATTGCGCAACCTCGTCCCACAGCACATAGAGCCAACGCCGCCAGATGAAGGACTCCGCCACTGGCGCGCGTTGCAGATAATGCCAAAGCAATCCCTCCGCCAATGGATTATCCATCAGGCGAAACAGTTCGAACTCTCTCGGCGCCCACAGCATCAGCCCGGGGCCGACCATCGCCAGAAGCTGATCGCTACGGGCGTCTTTAAGCATACTGCGCAGGCAGAAGTTGCCATGCACCAGTACGCAGTTGTCGTTAAACCCTTCAAATAACGAAGGAAGACATTCTCTGGTACGAAACAGAATGCGTTTGTCCTGCATCGTCAGGCCGGTATTGCTGAACTGATTTAGCGTCGTCCACAGCACCTCCACCCGCTGACGATACCAGGAAGGCCAGATATTCTCCTGAGTATGATCTACGGCGCCCACGCAACCGCGGCTATCCTGCCGATGCCAGGCTAACAGCCCTTCGACAATCTGATCTTTTAGCTGTTCCCAGCGTTCCGGAGTGCGCGCTGGCGCCTCGACCGGCACACCGCGCAGTCGTTCCAGCAGTAGCACATCCGGACCAGGATGCTCTTCATGCGTCAATACGCCATAGATTACCGGCATCCTCACCGTACCGCTACGCGCCAGCATTGAGGTTTTCCATGCCAGTTGCTGCGCAACGCCGGGAGTGGTAAAGCTTCGCGCCATCAGCGGCATCGGATTTCCCTGGCTGTCATATAATGACCACAATGCGGAATCCGCTTTCTCATTCACGCACTCTATACGGCTAAGTTTTTCACCCAACAAATGACTGAGTTCGGCCCGCAACTGTTCCATTCCAGATTACCCCCATTAGTGCTACTGCTTTAATAATGAGCGTCGTATGGACAGATGTCACCCGTATCAGATCAAGGGAAGAAAAGAAAAATGAGGAAAATCGTAACGGTACGAGAAAGCCGCCACTGATGAGCAGACGTGAGTATTCATCTTTGCGCTATCATACCGCGCTGTTCATGACCGTCTAAGACGATCATGAACAGGATCATGTTAACGCATTTCAGCGCGTACGCGCTCCAGGTCGTCGGCGGTGTCTACGCCCGTGCCGGGCACCGCTTTGGCGACGGCGACATGAATTTTTTCGCCGTACCACAGCACACGGAGTTGCTCCAGCATTTCAATATGTTCCAGCGGGCTGGGTTGCCAGCTCACGTAACGGCGGATAAATCCTGCGCGATAGCCATAAATGCCCAGGTGACGAAGGCAAGTATCCCCTACCGTTTCCAGACTTTTTGCAAAGCGGTCGCGATCCCAGGGAATCGTCGCCCGGGAAAAGTAAAGCGCATAGCCTTCAGCATCCAGCACGACTTTTACCGCATTCGGGTTAAACGCTTCTTCGGCGCTGTGAATCGGCACCGCCAGCGTCGCCATGCCAACCTGGCGCTGCGCCAGATTTTCCGCGACCTGGCGAATAATAACCGCCGGGATCATCGGCTCATCGCCCTGAACGTTCACAATAACGGTATCGTCGCTGAATCCGCACTTCTCTACCACTTCCGCCAACCGTTCGGTGCCGGACTGGTGATCGGCGCGCGTCATGCACACTTCGCCGCCAGCCACTTCTACCGCACGAGCCACGTCTTCATGATCGGTCGCGACAATAATGCGTTCCGCGCCAGATTCGCGCGCCCGCTCCAGGACATGAACAATCATGGGCTTACCATTAATATCCACTAATGGTTTTCCTGGCAGTCGGGTAGATGAAAAACGGGCCGGAATGATGACGACGAAACTCATGATTTACTCTCATCAGATGTCAGGGCGCGAGCTTCATTTTCCAGCAATACAGGAATGCCGTCGCGTAACGGGAAAGCGAGATTATCCAGTTTGCAAATTAATTCTTGCTGTTCCTGGTTATACCAGAGTTTGCCGTTACATACCGGGCAGGCGATGATTTCAAGCAGACGATGATCCATAGTTCCTCCAGATGGACCGGATTGTGAATCCTTCAATATTAACATAATCGGTTATGGTGCAGGGTCTATTTCCCAGCCATGACGCATGGCGCTAAACAGGCCTGGCGGACATTGTCCCAGCGTCACGCGCGATGCCCGTTGCCAGGCAGCAAACGCGCTAATAGCCTGCCAGATTCCTTTTTGCAGACTAACGCCAGGGCGGATATCGTCCTCCAGATACAGCGAGATAACCTCAAGCACCCCTGTTTTACGATGCATTTTGGCATCCATTCGCCCGACTAAACGGCCCTGGTATAATAGCGGCAGCACAAAATAACCGTACTGGCGCTTCGCCGCGGGCGTATAACATTCCAGCCGATAGCTAAATCCGAAGAGCTGCGCTGCCCGCTTGCGATCCCATACCACAGGATCGAAAGGCGACAGTACTGCGCTATGGGTCGCCTTTAAGGCGTTATTCAGCGCCGGTTCCAGCTGCGAAAGAAGATCGGCATGAAGCCACATCCGCCCCAACGTTTCCACCTCGACCGGAATAATCTGCTGCTGTTCCGCCCGGCTCTCCCGCCATCCCTTCAGGTCAGGACGTTTCAGGCGGTAGTAATCCGCCAGCCACTGTTCACGGAAAATCCCCAGACTGCGCGCGCTATTATCCAGCATCAGGCTTTCCGCCTGCGGCTGTGACAGTCCATCGCGTTCATCATCCCAGTGCGGCATCACACGGGGCGTTAAATCATATACGCGTTGAAAATTACGCCGCTCAACAACCATGACTTTTCCGGCGGTAAATAAACCCTCAAGGTGGCGTTTATGTGGTTTCCATTCCCACCAGCCGCTGACGCCTTTCTGCGCATGTTCAAAATCGGCAGAACGCACCGGACCGTGCTCCTGAATATGCCGCACCAGCTGTTCTATTTCTTCCGCGTGCTCATGCATCCATGCCGCGCGATATTTCCAGCCCATTTTTTCCGGCGACAGCATACGATGGCGGATAAGTTTAAAGTCGCGGCGTGGTAAGAAACAGGCCTCATGCGCCCAGTATTCCATTAACTCACCGCGTCGCAGCGCCTCATCCAGCCAGGCCTGCGGGTACGAACCGAGACGGCTAAACAGCACCAGATAGGGGCTACGTGCGACAACATTGATGGTATCAATTTGCAGCAACGCCATGCGTGAGATGGCGGCAAGAACATCGCCAGGCATCGCGTTACGGCGCGGCTTTTTCAATAGCCCCTGCGCAGCAAGGTGAAGACAACGGGCCTGGGAAAGAGAAAGGTACGGCAATGACATTCATGACTCCATAAATTCATCACTGCCGCTGCATTGGGGTACGCTAGCGAACCAGCGAGGTGATATGTTGAAGCAACTTATCAGGCTGCTCACCGGACAAACGCGCATCAACCGGTAAGAACCACCAGTTATCTTCGGCAAAAGCACGGCATTTCACCGCGTCTTTTTCCGTCATTACCAGGGTCTGCCCTTCACCGACCAACGCCTGAACGTCAGCAGGGGCGAGCGTTTGATGATCCGCCAGCGGGACGCACTTTTGCGGATGCGCGCCACAGGCTTCCAGCGTGGCGAAAAAGCGCGGCGGATGACCGATGCCCGCCATCGCCACAATATTGCTCAGTTGCGCCACATCGCAACGCGCTCCCGTACGTAAGTTCACCGCCAGTCCAGGCGCTAGCTGCATGGGGATTTCGCCCGCCCGGGCGACGCCGCCATTGACGATAGCGGCGTCCACGGTTTTCAGGCGACTGGCGCGTTCGCGCATAGGACCGGCAGGAAGCCACCAGCCGTTGCCAAAACGGCGCACGCCGTCAATCACCACAATTTCAATATCTCTCGCTAGCCGATAATGCTGCAACCCATCGTCGGTGATAATAATCTGAACATTATGCGCCGCCAGAATCGCTTTCACCGCCGCGGCGCGTTCAGGCGCCACCGCGACAGGCGCGCCGGTCCGCTGATAAATCAATACCGGTTCATCTCCCGCTTCTGCGGTTGTCGTCTCAGGCGTCAGGAGCAGCGGATAAGCGGCAGCTTTGCCGCCGTAGCCGCGGGAAACGACCCCCACGCGCACGCCACGCTGTTGCAGCTTTTCCACCAGCCAAATGACTACGGGGGTTTTACCGTTACCGCCAGCCGTAAGATTCCCTACCACAACCACCGGTACCGGCGCTCGCCAGGCGCGTTTAAAACCAAGCTTATAGCTCAGACGAATCGCCCCGCTCACCAGGCCATACAGCCAGGAGAGCGGCAGCAGTAACCGCCATAGCGGGGATTCACCCGACCAGATACGCGCAATCATTGGCCAAATTGCATCTTATGTAGCTGGGCGTAAACGCCGTGTTGCGCCAGCAGCTCGCTATGAGTGCCGCGCTCAACGATAATACCGTCTTCGACTACAACGATCTCATCCGCCTGTTCGATGGTGGAGAGACGGTGCGCAATCACCAGAGAGGTACGGTTTTTCTGCAGCTCATCCAACGCTGCCTGAATCGCACGTTCAGATTCGGTATCCAGCGCGGACGTAGCTTCATCAAGGATCAGAATCGGGCTGTCGCGCAGTAAGGCGCGGGCAATCGCGATACGCTGGCGTTGACCGCCGGAAAGCAGTACGCCGTTTTCGCCGATAATGGTATCCAGGCCATTATCCATCTTGTTGATAAAGTCCATGGCATAGGCCATGCGCGCCGCCTCTTCAATCTGCTCGCGGCTGTATTCTTCCGTCCGGGCATAAGCAATGTTATTAGCGACCGTGTCGTTAAACAGATGCACGTTTTGCGAAACCAGCGCCACCTGATTACGTAGAGAGGCCAGAGTGTATTCGCGTAGATCGTGACCATCCATCAGGATGTGTCCTTCATCAATATCGTAGAAACGGGTGATCAGACTGGCGATAGTTGATTTACCCGATCCGGAACGCCCCACCAGCGCCACGGTTTTCCCGGCAGGAATTTTCAAATTGATGTTACGCAATGCCGGCACTTCACGGCCCGGGTAAGTAAACGTCACATTGCGGAATTCGAGATCGCCGGTCGCGCGGTCAATGACACGTTTACCTTCATCTTTCTCCTGTTCGCTGTCCAGAATCGCAAACAACGTCTGACAAGCCGCCATCCCACGCTGGAACTGCGCGTTAACGTTTGTCAGCGATTTTAATGGACGCATCAGCGCGATCATGGAGGAGAACACCACGGTGATGGTCCCTGCCGTCAGGCTATCCATTACGCTTGGGAAGCTCGCAGCATAGAGGACAAACGCCAGCGCCAGCGAGGCAATGAGCTGAATGATAGGATCGGAAATTGACGAGGCAGAGACCATTTTCATGCCTTGCAGTCGCATCTTATTGCTGACTTTATCAAAGCGTTTAGTTTCGACTTCCTGACCGCCAAAAATCAGTACCTCTTTGTGTCCTTTCAGCATTTGTTCAGCGCTGGTAGTCACTTGTCCCATCGTGTTCTGCATATTTTTACTGATGCTGCGGAACCGCTTTGAGACAACGCGAATCGCAATCGACACAATCGGCGCTAAAACAACCAGGATGATCGACAGCTGCCAGCTGTAATAGAACATCATGATAAACAATCCGATGATCGATGCCCCTTCACGCACCACGGTAATCAGCGCGCCAGATGAAGAAGAGGCAACCTGTTCTGAATCGTAAGTAATACGCGATAGCAGCGTACCGGTAGACTGTTTATCAAAGAAGGCGACGGGCATTCCCATCATATGGCCAAACAGGCGACGGCGCATGGTCATTACCACCTTGCCTGACACCCATGAAATACAGTAGCTGGAGATATAGCTAGTGATGCCTCGTAATATCATCAGCCCAATAACCACCAGCGGCATCCACAGCAACACTGAGCGATCCGTTTTACCGAAACCATCATCCAGTAATGGCTTGAGGAGCGATAGCATGAAGGTATCGCTGGCTGCGTTGAGAATTAACGCTATGCCCGCCACGATCAGACCTGCTTTAAAAGGCGCTATGGTTGGCCACAGTCGGCGGAAGGTCTGCCACGTAGAGAGATCTTTATCGTTATGCATTCAAAAAACCAGCATTTGTTGAAATAGCCGCATATTCTACCCGTTATCCTCGGACACGCCAAACCACTGATGATACCAGCGAGGTAAAATTTGATCCCGTAAGCCTTGTATGCGCCAGCCCTGCGGAGAAAACAGCAGCGAAATTTGCCCCTGGTGGGGTGTATCAAACCACTGATACGCCTGCTGTCGGTAGCGCTGTTTTACCTTGCGGGACGGCAGCCGCCATGCGTTATAGCGCGATGCGGACGCCAGCGCCGCTTCACCATGTACGCGCTGAATAAATGGTAGCGACGACGACGTATTACTACCATGATGCGGCACCTGGATAAACGTCGCCGCAAGATGTCGCCAGTAACGACTTAGCATTTTTTGTTCAGCGCCCGCTTCGATATCGCCCGTGAGCAGGATGCTATGTACGCCGTCATCCACTTTGACCACACAGGAACGGTTATTTCCTCGATCGGCACTTTCGCGTAACGGCCAGTGCGCCTGAAACGTTAACCCCTGCCATTGCCACTGCTCGCCGCGAAAACAGGGCAAATGTCCCTGCCAGCCTAACGGGCTGCGAATCCACATTGACGGCCAGACCTGCTGTAGCGAACGCAGCCCGCCCCGATGATCCAGATGCTCATGACTCAAAATAACGCCCTCCGGCGTCAGATTATGCCAGCGCAACCAGGGAATAATAACCTGTTGCCCGCTGTCGCCCTCCGGCCATGCCCGACCGGTATCGTAGAGTATTACTTTATCGCCCCTGACGATCGCTATCGCCAGCCCCTGACCAACATCCAGCATATGCACCTGCCATCCACTGGCGTTTATCGGCCGCCAGAGTGGCCAGCTCATCAACAATAACCCGCATAAACAGACCGCCGGCCAGGTACGCCAGACGTTTAATCGCCACGCGATAAGCGTTAGCCAGGGCAAAAACGTCAGCCACTGCCAACGGTTATCAATATTCACCCAGCCCTGCGGTAAAGCATTCAACAGGTAAAATAGTGCGGCTAACGCGCGATCGGTCAGGTACCATACCCACTCTTCAAGAAAAAACGGCCCGGTTAAATGCAGAATCATTCCCGCCAGGATGAGCGGAACCGTCACAAATGTGACCCAGGGTACGGCAAAAAGATTCGCCAGCATTGCGGTAACGCTTATGCCATGAAAAAGCGCCACCTGGAGAGGCAAAAGCAGAAGTGTAATGCCTGCCTGTAGGTGAAGCAGGTTAAGCAACCAGCGTAAGCCTCGTGGAAAATTTCCGTTTGGCGCAGGAAACCACTGATACCAGAATAACAGGCCGGCAACCGCAAATGCTGACAGCCAAAGACTTTGTGATATAACCGCCACAGGATCGGCGAAAATAATCGCGGCCAGACAGCAGCACCAGACTTGCCAGCCGCTCCACTGTCGTCCGCTTAATTTTAATCCTCCCCAGACGCTCAGCGCCGCCACCGTGCGCAGCGCAGGCGGTTGTAAGCCGGTAAGCCAGGCATAACATATCGCGCAAAGAATGCCGCCCAGCAATGGCGTCTGCCAACGAATCCATCTGACCGGCAAAAAGAATTGTCCGCCACGGATTAATCCGGCAGCCAATAACGCGGCAAAAGCGATATGCAGGCCGGAAATCGCCATCAAATGGGCAGTCCCCGTATCGCGCATAACGGCCTTCACCTCCTGCGACACCGCTCCCCGCTCCCCCATTCCCAACGCCAGAATAACCTGCTGCCACGGATAAGGCGCAAGCGTAGCGCGAAGCGAAGCAAGATAGCGCCCACGCAAGCTACACTCAGGGTTAATCGCTTTAGCCTGTAGAAAACGCCCGGTCAACGGTTGGTGCTGCGCCAGCGCGTAACGTTGGCTATCAAAACCGCCTTCGTTAAGCTGCCCGTGTACCGCTCTGACCTTCAGCGTCATCGCCCACTGTTGTCCGGCACACACTTCCGTGGGTAAGTACTGGCCATGCAGGACAATCCCTACAGCAGGAAAGAGCGGCTTTCCGCGCAAATGGGTGATTCGCCCATAATGAGTGGTCATATGATCGGTGGCAGTAATGACGACTGTCGCCTCCTGCGTCGCGGCGGGCAGGACGTTTCCCGCCCAGATGGCCTGCCTGGCGGCAAATATCCCCCACATGAAAAAGAGCAAAGTTAATGCCGCGTAGCGCGCATAGTGATGGGGTATGAGGCAAAGCAAACATGCCAGACAAAACAGCACCGCGAGAATCCACGTGTCAGGTAATACTGGCAATATCATGAGCGGAAGTATGCCGCATACTACGCATACGCTGACCGTCGTTATCTTCATAGACACCTCCCTGTGCGGGAAAGTGTGCAGGTTCAGGACGCCATTGTCTGGAGGGGATTTTGTGCTATACGGCGCGGATTCCAGGTTTTTTACCTGATAAATGTAAGACGCAGCAAAAAATGCGAAACGTTTTCCAGTTTTCGGTCGAATAGCGTTTGCGCCTGACGGCGTATAAATGAAAAAAGCACCCTGACGGTGCTTTTTTCGGGTTCAAGTTTTGCGTTAAAACTTAACCGTAAATATTGGCGCGATCGCGCAGTTCTTTACCCGGTTTAAAGTGAGGAACGTATTTTCCTTCCAGTTCCACTTTATCGCCGGTCTTGGGGTTACGTCCGGTACGAGGCGCGCGGTAATGCAAAGAAAAACTGCCGAAACCGCGGATTTCAATACGCTCGCCCTGCGCAAGAGTCGAGGCCATATGCTCCAGCATCTCTTTTACCGCGTCTTCAACCGCCTTAGCGGGAATGTGAGATTGCTGGGTTGCAAGTCTTTCAATCAATTCTGACTTGGTCATGATTCCTCCGGTTCCTTAAAGGCAAATTGGCTGCAGCCGTGAGATTGATTAAGGGCGGCCGTAGCCGCCCTTAGTGCTTGATTACAGGCCGAAACCTGCAATCTGTCAAGTAATCTCGTTATACTTCGGACTAAAAGGCCCGAAGTTTCAGAGGATTACTCGCCTTTAGCTGCTTTGAATGCTTCAGCCATTGCGTTGTTAGAGAAGTTTGCATCTTCCTGTTTGTTAACAGTTGCGATGGCATCTTTCTCATCAGCTTCGTCTTTCGCACGAACAGACAGGCTGATTGCGCGGTTTTTACGATCAACGCCGGTGAATTTAGCTTCAACGTCGTCGCCAACGCTCAGAACCAGAGTCGCATCTTCAACGCGGTCACGGGATGCTTCAGAAGCACGCAGGTAACCTTCAACGCCGTCAGCCAGTTCTACGGTTGCGCCTTTAGCGTCAACTGCAGTGACTTTACCGGTTACGATAGCGCCTTTCTTGTTCAGAGCAACCCAGTTGTTGAACGGATCTTCTGCGAGCTGTTTAACACCCAGGGAGATACGTTCACGTTCTGCGTCCACCTGCAGAACAACTGCAGCGATTTCGTCGCCTTTTTTGTATTCACGAACTGCTTCTTCGCCTGCAACGTTCCAGGAGATGTCAGACAGGTGAACCAGGCCGTCGATGCCGCCGTCCAGGCCGATGAAGATACCGAAGTCAGTGATAGACTTGATTTTACCTTCAACGCGGTCGCCCTTGTTGTGGGTTTCTGCGAACTGCTGCCACGGGTTAGATTTGCACTGCTTCAACCCTAAGGAGATACGACGACGTTCTTCGTCGATATCCAGAACCATCACTTCCACTACGTCGCCAACGTTAACCACTTTGGACGGGTGGATGTTTTTGTTGGTCCAGTCCATTTCGGAAACGTGAACCAGGCCTTCAACGCCTTCTTCGATTTCAACGAAGCAGCCGTAGTCGGTCAGGTTGGTCACGCGACCGGTCAGTTTGGTACCTTCCGGATAACGTTTAGCGATAGCAACCCACGGATCTTCGCCCAGCTGTTTCAGGCCCAGAGATACACGGGTACGCTCGCGGTCGAATTTCAGCACTTTCACGTTGATTTCGTCGCCAACGTTCACGATTTCGCTCGGATGCTTAACGCGTTTCCAGGCCATATCAGTGATGTGCAGCAGGCCGTCAACGCCGCCCAGATCAACGAATGCACCGTAGTCAGTGAGGTTCTTAACGATACCTTTAACTTCCATGCCTTCCTGCAGGTTTTCCAGCAGCTGATCGCGTTCTGCGCTGTTTTCGGATTCGATAACGGCACGACGAGAAACCACAACGTTGTTACGTTTCTGGTCCAGCTTGATTACTTTGAATTCAAGCTCTTTGCCTTCCAGGTGCAGAGTGTCACGCACCGGACGAACGTCTACCAGAGAACCCGGCAGGAACGCGCGAATACCGTTCAGCTCAACAGTGAAGCCACCCTTAACTTTGCCGTTGATAACACCGGTAACAGTTTCAGCATCTTCGTAAGCTTTTTCCAGCGTGATCCATGCTTCGTGACGTTTAGCTTTCTCACGAGAGAGCAGAGTTTCACCGAAGCCGTCTTCTACTGCATCCAGAGCAACGTCAACTTCGTCACCAACCTGGATTTCCAGTTCGCCCTGGGCGTTTTTGAACTGCTCAGCCGGAATGGCAGACTCAGATTTCAGACCGGCGTCAACCAGTACTACGTCTTTGTCGATAGCAACAACAACACCACGAACGATGGAACCCGGGCGGGTTTCGATTTCTTTTAAGGATTCTTCAAAGAGTTGAGCAAAAGATTCAGTCATGTTTAATCTTCAGGTTTCATATTTAACGTCCACCTGGCTCCGTGCCGGATGGGGTTGTTTAACATACCCGCTGTCAATCCTTTGCAACGGGGGTACTACAAATTCGGTCGCATTTAAGCGAGAGCCAATTTTTGGCGCGCATATTGTAACGCTTTTTCAATCACTTGCTCAATGCTTAATCGGGTAGAATCCAAAACTAATGCATCAGCAGCAGGAACTAACGGCGCTACAGCGCGATTACGATCGCGATCGTCGCGTTCCTTGATCTCGGCCAAAAGGCGTTCAAAGTTAACACTAAAGCCATTCTCCTGCAACTGTAGCATACGTCGATGCGCACGTTCCTCCGAGGAGGCGTCAAGGAAAATTTTTACCGGCGCATCCGGGAAGACCACGGTCCCCATATCGCGTCCATCGGCGATTAAACCAGGCGCTTCGCGGAATGCGCGTTGGCGGCGAAGAAGCGCTTCACGCACGCGTGGGAATGCCGCCACCTGGGATGCCGCGTTCGCGACTTCCTGCGTACGGATTTCGCCGCTAACGTCCTCGCCTTCCAGGATAACTTCCAGGTTGCCGTCCGTTGAGACGAAACGCACGTCTAGATGGGACGCCAGCGGCACCAGCGCATCTTCAGAGGCGAGATCGACATGGTGATGCAATGCCGCCAGCGCCAGTACGCGGTATATCGCGCCGGAATCCAGCAGATGCCATTGCAATGCTTCCGCCATTGCTTTGCACAAGGTGCCTTTACCTGCACCGCTTGGGCCATCAATGGTTATTACCGGGGCAATTGCCGTCATCTTTATCTCCTTAAACAGGCGTACCGTTAACGTAAACGCCGCGCATTATACGCGCCAACGCTCGCGACCGTTAACGTTGCGTGCAAAAACCAGTTTTGTCTGTAATCAGATGCGGAATAATTGCGCAATTATAGCGGGCCGGCGAGAAACCAGCCCGAAAGATGACAATGATTTACTTTTTATCTTCGGCAATTCTGTCGCGCATATGCTGCGCGCGATCGGCTGAGGCCGGGTGGGAGTCCATCAATGATTTTGCATGACCTGCGTCCATTGTGGCGAATTTATCGAATGCCGTGACTAAGCCCTGGGTGTTAATCCCGCGTTTTTTCAGCAGATCGTAAGAGAAGTCATCCGCATCCGACTCCTGACTGCGAGAAAACGCCGAATTGATGACGCCTTCCGCCAGATCGCCCAATTGAGACTGGGAAAGCTGCGCTGCGACGCCGCTGGTGGCGGAAATCGCATCGCGAGCCGCCAGTGTGGCATAGGCGGTCTGCATTGCCTTGCGGGAGTGCCCTAAAGAGACATGGCCCAGTTCATGGCCCAGTACGCCTTCAATTTCATTATCGGTCATCAGATCCATCAGGCCGGAGTATACGCGAACGCAACCGTTCGCCATCGCCCATGCGTTGATATCGCTGGTCATATAGACTTTATAGCTAACCGGCGTACCGTCAATGTTGTTACCCAGCGCTTTGGCGATTTTGCTCAGACGTTTGGTGTATTTGCTTTTCGAACCTGCCAGTTGATTCTCGCTGTCCATTTGTTTACAGGCATTATTAGATAATGCTTTAACATCCGCATCGGACAGTGTGGCGGCTTTGTAGGCTGACATGCCGGAACTGGCGATTAAATTGCCATTCACGCCATTTTTACATCCTGCCAGTAGCGTAGCGGAAATCGCCACCGCCAGTAATAATGATTTATTTTTCATACTAATCTTCCGTTGATAACTATTATAAAAAACACATAAATCAATGTGTTAAATCATCAACAAATTAGCATTAGTCATAATTATAAAAATAGTGCGAATACGGACTCGGCGCGCCAGCCCGTCGACTGGCGCAACAGAAGACTTAGGCAGGCGTACTCATTCGCGCCAGTTGTTCGAAATAATCAGGGAACGTTTTTGCGGTACATTTAGGGTCCAGGATCGTGACTGGCGTATCGGACAGTGCGACCAGTGAGAAGCACATCGCCATACGGTGGTCGTTGTACGTGCCAATATGCGCGTGTTGGAGCTTCGCCGGCGGCGTGATACGAATATAGTCGTGCCCTTCTTCGACTTCAGCGCCCACTTTACGTAGCTCGGTCGCCATCGCGAACAGGCGATCGGTTTCTTTCACTCGCCAGTTATAAATATTGCGCAACGTCGTGGTTCCTTTCGCAAACAGCGCCGTAGTGGCAATCGTCATCGCCGCATCCGGAATATGGTTCATATCCATATCTATGGCGTGCAATTCGCCGCGCGTGCAGGCAATAAAATCATCGCCCCAGGTAATGGTCGCGCCCATTTTCTCCAGCACATCGGCAAAACGAATATCGCCCTGCATACTTTTGCGACCAATTCCGGTCACTTTTACCGTGCCGCCTTTTATCGCCCCGGCGGCGAGAAAATAGGACGCTGACGAGGCATCGCCCTCGACCAGATAGCGACCCGGAGAGTGATACTGTTGACCGCCCTTCACGACAAATTGTTGGTAGTGGTGGTTCGCTATCTCCACGCCAAAGGTTTTCATTAAATTTAGCGTGATATCGATGTAAGGTTTTGATACCAGTTCGCCTTTAACGCGAATAATTGTGTCTTCAGACGCCAGCGGCGCCGTCATCAGCAGAGCGGTCAGGAACTGGCTGGAAACGCTACCATCAACCTCAATGTCGCCGCCGATAAAACCGCCGCGCAGACGCAGGGGCGGATAGTTTTCCTGCTCCAGGTAATCAATATTCGCCCCGCCCTGACGCAGCGAATCGACCAGATGGCCTATCGGACGCTCTTTCATACGCGGTTCGCCGGTTAACACTATCTCATTTTGCCCCAGACATAGCGCTGCCGCTAACGGACGCATCGCGGTTCCGGCATTACCGAGAAACAGTTCCAGAGCGCCTGACGCGCGTAATGGGCCGCCATTACCCGTGATATCACAGCGGGTGCGATCGGCAGAAAGGGTGTAATTGATCCCCAACGCGCTCAGGGCATTGAGCATATGGCGGACGTCATCGCTATCCAGCAGATTCGTCAGAACAGTTTTACCACAAGCTAAAGCCGCCAGGAGCAAAGCACGGTTTGAAACACTTTTGGAGCCAGGTAAATTAATGGCGCCATCGACCCGCGCGATGGGTTGTAACGTCAGGGATTCCATGAAACTCAACTCTCAAAAAACAGAAATAAAAACCCCACAGACTGGCCGTGGGGATGAAAAAAGAAACGTATTAGCCGTGGCGACGCTCAAAATCGATCATGAAATCGGTCAGCGCTTTTACCCCTTCAATCGGCATGGCGTTATAGATAGAGGCGCGCATACCGCCAACAACACGGTGCCCTTTTAAGGCGTGCAGACCGGCGGCGAAAGACTCTTCCAGAAAGACCTTGTCCAGCGCATTGTCCGCTAACTGGAACGGAACGTTCATCCGCGAACGGTTGGCCTGTGCGACATCGTTACGGTAGAAATCGCTGTTATCAATCACACCGTACAGCAACTCCGCTTTTTGCTGATTGATTTTGTGCATCGCCGCCACGCCGCCCTGCGCTTTCAACCATTTGAACACCAGGCCGGAAAGATACCAGGCGAAAGTCGGCGGCGTATTAAACATCGAGTCGTTATCATTCAGGACGGTGTAGTCGAGAATGGACGGGCAGCTCTCATGCGCCTTGCCTAACAGATCTTCCCGGACGATAACCAGCGTCAGTCCTGCCGGACCGATATTCTTCTGCGCGCCAGCATAAATTACGCCATAGCGAGAGACATCCAGCGGCGCAGACAGGATGGTAGAAGAAAAGTCCGCCGTGACGACCACCTCCGGGCCAAAATCCGGCGTTTCATCGATGGCGATGCCGTCAATGGTCTCATTCGGGCAATAGTGTAAATAAGCGGCGTTATCGGAAAGCTGCCACTCGCGCATCGGTTTTACGGCACGTTTGCCGTCAACGGTGATTTTGGCGTCGATAATCTGCGGCGCACAGTATTTTTTGGCTTCTTTGATGGCGCTCGCCGCCCAGTAACCGGCATCGACATAATCCGCCGTGGTTTTATCGCCCAGCAGATTGAGCGGCACGCCAGCAAACTGCCCGCGACCGCCGCCGTGACAAAATAAGACTTTATAGTTGGAGGGGATATTAAGGAGATCGCGAAAATCCTGCTCCGCCTCTTCAGCGACCTGGATAAACTCTTTGCCTCGATGGCTAATTTCCATTACCGACGTACCAAGACCGTGCCAGTCACGCAGTTCCTGTTGCGCCAGTTTAAGTACTTCCGCCGGTAGCATCGCCGGACCTGAACTAAAATTAAAGACCTGAGCCATTTCCCCTCACCACGCTGCATTGTTTCCTGCCTGACAGACATCAGGCAAACGTTATTCATGTGAATATCGGTTTTATCATTCAGTGACACGCGCCGCAATGGGTAAAACAATGCGAGGAGAAAATGCGGCATGCGTCACACAACAGAATCTTCCGGATTAACCGTATAAATCCGATATTTTCGCTGTTAAACAACGCGTTTAGCCCGGCTTGCCTTCGTCCATTCTGGATTTGCGCAGCGCGGACATAATTGCTTTTCCCCGACATTCATGCGTATCACTTCACTGCAACGTACGCAGGCATAGTCGCCAGCCTCCGGCACCACGATAAAGCGTGGCGTACAGTGCTCAGGAAGAATGCTTAACCCCGGCTTAACGTCTTTATTTTCAAAGAAATAGACGCTGATTTGTCCGTTTGTCTCCAGGATGGCCAGTCTGACCTGCCCCAGTTGCTCAACGCCATTCAAGCGAAGCTCCATAAAAAACTCAAACTCCGTCATGTTCGAGCGCTGCAGTTTTTCCCACGCCAGTTCGCCGTCTTCAACAATGACCACCGACTTGCCTTCCAGCAGATCTTCCAACTTTTCACTATGCGCCATCAGCCACATGACCAGGCGATAGAGCAGCGCCAGGGTGATGAATACCACCAGAACAGGGAGCATCGGAACGTCATCATAAAACGCGACGTCGCCTGCCGCCGACCCCAATGTCAAAATGATCAGCACTTCAAAAAGCGACATTTGCCGTACGCCGCGTCGTCCTGTCACCTTTAAGAAAAGAAACACCAGAACAAAGGTGTAAAAGCTACGTAGCGCCACTTCCCCCAAAAACGCTACCGGCACGTTATCCAGCGCCATTCGTTGCAAATCAAATGCTTTCATTTTTTATGCTCTTCCTGTGAATTCCAGTGTAAAAGCATAGCCAATACTTTTATTTCCGCCGATGTCCCGGCGAGATAGCGCCCGTCACATAAAACCCGTATCATTGCGCGCTTTCCGTACGACAAAAGTGATTTTCATGACGCAAACATTCATTCCCGGCAAAGACGCCGCGCTGGAAGACTCCATCGCCCGCTTCCAGCAAAAGTTACTCGACCTCGGCTTTCACATCGAAGAGGCCTCCTGGCTGAACCCGGTGCCAAACGTCTGGTCAGTGCATATTCGCGATAAAGAGTGCGCGTTATGCTTTACCAACGGAAAAGGCGCGACCAAAAAAGCGGCGCTGGCCTCGGCGCTGGGCGAATACTTCGAGCGTCTGTCAACCAACTACTTTTTTGCTGATTTCTGGCTTGGCGAAACAGTCGCCAACGGGCCATTCGTGCATTATCCGAATGAAAAGTGGTTTCCGCTGACTGAAAATGACGACGTACCGGAAGGCTTGCTTGATGCCCGTCTGCGCGCGTTTTACGATCCGGAAAATGAACTCACCGGAAGCCAGTTAATTGATCTTCAGTCCGGCAATGAAGCTCGCGGCATCTGTGGTCTGCCATTTACCCGTCAGTCCGATAACCAGACCGTGTATATTCCGATGAATATCATCGGCAACCTGTACGTCTCTAACGGAATGTCCGCCGGCAATACGCGTAATGAAGCCCGCGTTCAGGGACTGTCGGAAGTCTTCGAGCGTTATGTGAAAAATCGCATCATTGCGGAAAGTATCAGTCTGCCGGAGATTCCCGCAGAGGTGATGGCGCGTTATCCGGCGGTAATGGAGTCAATCGCCACGCTGGAAGCCGAGGGTTTCCCGATTTTCGCCTATGACGGCTCGCTGGGCGGTAAGTATCCGGTTATCTGCGTCGTGCTGTTCAACCCGGCTAACGGTACCTGCTTTGCTTCTTTTGGCGCCCATCCTGACTTTGGCGTTGCGCTGGAGCGTACAGTGACCGAGCTACTCCAGGGACGCGGACTGAAAGATCTTGATGTCTTCACGCCACCAACGTTCGATGATGAAGAAGTCGCGGAGCACACTAATCTGGAGACCCACTTCATCGACTCCAGCGGCCTGATTTCCTGGGATCTGTTCAAACAGGACGCCGATTACCCGTTCACGGACTGGAGTTTTTCCGGCACTACCGAAGAAGAATTCGCCACGCTGATGGCCATCTTTGCTGCTGAAAATAAAGAAGTTTACATTGCCGATTACGAGCATCTCGGCGTATACGCCTGTCGTATTATCGTACCGGGAATATCTGATATTTATCCTGCCGAAGATCTGTGGCTGGCCAACAACAATATGGGTAGCCATCTTCGTGAGATTCTGCTTTCGCTGCCCGGTAGCGCCTGGAATAAAGAAGACTATCTCAATCTGATTGAACAATTGGATGAAGAAGGTTTTGACGATTTCACCCGCGTGCGTGAACTGTTGGGTCTGGCGACCGGAGCGGACAATGGTTGGTATACACTGCGCGTCGGCGAATTAAAAGCAATGCTAGCGTTAGCGGGCGGCGATTTGGAGCAGGCGCTAATCTGGACAGAATGGACGATGGAGTTCAATTCGTCGGTCTTTAGTCCGGCACGCGCAAACTATTACCGTTGCCTGCAAACGCTGCTGCTCCTGTCGCAAGAAGATGCGCGTCAGCCGCTGCAATATCTCAATGCTTTTATAAAAATGTATGGCGCGGAGGCTGTAGAAGCCGCCAGCGCCGCGCTTAGCGGTGAAGCGGCTTTTTACGGACTACCGGCTGTCGACCACGATCTACAAGCGTTCCCGGCGCATCAGTCCTTGTTAAAAGCGTATGATAAATTACAGCGCGCGAAAGCGGCATACTGGTCAAAATAAGTCCATATGAGTGACTTAGGGTAGGTTTACCCTCTCGGCTGCGTTATATTACGGGGCGCCTTTGCGGCCCCGTTTTATTTATTTTCACTAAACGGCGAAAAATGTAATAACAAGGTTAAATATTGGTTGTTGATATTAAATTAATTGACATAGTGATGTTACTTTATTTGTTGATTACTCCATATTAATTAACCGTGCAGCAGGAGGAGCCAGGAAAAAATTCAACTCTATTTATAATTTTTAAAATTTATTTTTATTAGGATAATCAAAAAGTTACCCCGTAATTGCATAAAAGCCATGCGACTTACGGGCCTATAAGCCAGGCGAGATATGATCTATATCAAATTCTCATCTATAATGCTTTGTTAGTATCTCGTCGCCGACTTAATAAAGAGAGAGTTAGTGTGAAAGCTGACAACCCTTTTGACCTTTTACTCCCTGCAGCAATGGCCAAAGTGGCTGAAGAAGCAGGCGTCTATAAAGCAACGAAACATCCGCTTAAGACTTTCTATCTGGCGATTACCGCTGGCGTATTCATTTCAATTGCCTTTGTTTTTTATATTACTGCGACAACCGGTACTGGCGCGATGCCTTATGGCATGGCGAAACTTATCGGGGGTATCTGTTTCTCTTTGGGACTGATTCTCTGTGTTATTTGCGGCGCTGATCTTTTCACCTCTACTGTTCTGATCGTTGTAGCTAAAGCTAGCGGTCGCATCACCTGGGGGCAACTGGCTAAAAACTGGTTAAACGTCTATTTTGGTAACCTGATTGGCGCTCTGCTTTTCGTGTTACTAATGTGGCTTTCCGGCGAGTATATGACTGCCAACGGTCAATGGGGACTTAACGTCCTGCAAACCGCCGACCACAAAATGCACCACACTTTTATTGAAGCTGTCTGCCTCGGTATTCTGGCGAACCTGATGGTTTGTCTGGCCGTGTGGATGAGCTACTCAGGTCGTAGCCTGATGGACAAAGCGTTCATCATGGTACTGCCCGTCGCCATGTTTGTCGCCAGCGGTTTTGAGCACAGTATCGCAAACATGTTTATGATTCCTATGGGTATTGTAATACGCGATTTCGCTACACCGGAGTTTTGGACCGCGGTCGGTTCGTCTCCGGAAAGTTTTTCTCACCTGACCGTGATGAGCTTCATCACTGATAACCTGATTCCGGTCACGATCGGTAATATTATCGGCGGCGGTTTGTTGGTCGGGTTGACATACTGGGTCATTTACCTGCGTGGTAACGAGCATCATTAATCTGTTGATGCCCATTACACGCAGTAAATAAAAAATCCACTTAAGAAGGTAGGTGTTACATGTCCGAGCTTAATGAAAAGTTAGCCACAGCCTGGGAAGGTTTTACCAAAGGTGACTGGCAGAATGAAGTAAACGTCCGTGACTTCATTCAGAAAAACTACACTCCGTATGAGGGTGACGAGTCCTTCCTGGCTGGCGCTACTGACGCGACCACCAAGCTGTGGGACAGCGTAATGGAAGGCGTTAAACAGGAAAACCGCACTCACGCGCCTGTTGACTTTGACACCTCCGTTGCTTCCACCATCACTTCTCACGACGCTGGCTACATCAACAAAGCGCTTGAGAAAATTGTTGGTCTGCAGACTGAAGCTCCGCTGAAGCGTGCGATTATCCCGTTCGGCGGCATCAAAATGGTTGAAGGTTCCTGCAAAGCGTACAATCGCGAGCTGGACCCAATGATCAAAAAAATCTTCACCGAATACCGTAAGACCCACAACCAGGGCGTGTTCGACGTTTATACTCCGGACATCCTGCGTTGCCGTAAATCCGGCGTTCTGACCGGTCTGCCGGATGCGTATGGCCGTGGCCGTATCATCGGTGACTACCGTCGCGTAGCGCTGTACGGTATCGACTACCTGATGAAAGACAAATTCGCACAGTTTACGTCTCTGCAATCCGATCTGGAAAACGGTGTAAATCTGGAAGCGACTATCCGTCTGCGTGAAGAAATCGCTGAACAGCACCGCGCTCTGGGTCAGATCAAAGAAATGGCGGCTAAATACGGCTGCGATATCTCTGGTCCGGCGACTAACGCTCAGGAAGCAATCCAGTGGACTTACTTCGGTTACCTGGCTGCGGTTAAATCTCAGAACGGCGCAGCAATGTCCTTCGGTCGTGTATCCACCTTCCTGGATGCGTACATCGAACGTGACCTGAAAGCAGGCAAAATCACCGAGCAAGACGCACAGGAAATGATTGACCACCTGGTCATGAAATTGCGTATGGTTCGCTTCCTGCGTACTCCTGAATATGATGAACTGTTCTCCGGCGACCCGATTTGGGCAACCGAATCTATCGGTGGTATGGGCGTTGATGGCCGTACTCTGGTCACCAAAAACAGCTTCCGCTTCCTGAACACCCTGTACACCATGGGGCCGTCTCCGGAGCCGAACATCACCGTTCTGTGGTCTGAAAAACTGCCGCTGAACTTCAAGAAATTCGCCGCTAAAGTCTCCATCGACACCTCTTCTCTGCAGTACGAGAACGATGACCTGATGCGTCCGGACTTCAACAACGATGACTACGCTATCGCATGCTGCGTAAGCCCGATGATCGTTGGTAAACAAATGCAGTTCTTCGGCGCGCGTGCAAACCTGGCGAAAACCATGCTGTACGCAATCAACGGCGGCGTTGATGAAAAACTGAAAATGCAGGTTGGTCCGAAATCCGAACCGATCAAAGGCGATGTTCTGAACTTCGACGAAGTGATGGATCGCATGGATCACTTCATGGACTGGCTGGCTAAACAGTATGTCACCGCGCTGAACGTTATCCACTACATGCACGACAAGTACAGCTACGAAGCCTCTCTGATGGCGCTGCACGACCGTGACGTTATCCGCACCATGGCGTGTGGTATCGCTGGTCTGTCCGTTGCGGCTGACTCCCTGTCTGCTATCAAATATGCGAAAGTTAAACCGATTCGTGACGAAGATGGTCTGGCTATCGACTTCGAAATCGAAGGCGAATACCCGCAGTTTGGTAACAACGACGCTCGTGTAGATGACATGGCGGTTGACCTGGTAGAACGTTTCATGAAGAAAATTCAGAAACTGACCACCTACCGTGGCGCTATCCCGACGCAGTCTGTTCTGACCATCACTTCTAACGTTGTGTATGGTAAGAAAACCGGTAACACCCCGGATGGTCGTCGCGCTGGCGCGCCGTTCGGACCAGGTGCTAACCCGATGCACGGTCGTGACCAGAAAGGCGCTGTCGCTTCTCTGACCTCCGTTGCTAAACTGCCGTTTGCTTACGCGAAAGATGGTATTTCTTATACCTTCTCTATCGTTCCGAACGCACTGGGTAAAGACGACGAAGTTCGTAAGACTAACCTGGCAGGTCTGATGGATGGTTACTTCCACCACGAAGCGTCCATCGAAGGCGGTCAGCACCTGAACGTCAACGTCATGAACCGTGAAATGCTGCTGGACGCGATGGAACATCCGGAAAAATATCCGCAGCTGACCATCCGTGTATCTGGTTACGCAGTACGTTTTAACTCCCTGACGAAAGAACAGCAGCAGGACGTTATTACTCGTACCTTCACGCAGACCATGTAATGGGTTTGACTGAAATTACGCTATAAAAAGCGTACAAAAAAGGCTCCATGTCAGTGGGGCCTTTTTAATTTTTATAAAAGCATATTGCGGCTAATAGTACCGCTACCTATAAATAAAGTGCCATTATGTGACTTATATATTCTATCCAAAATGCAATCAATCTCTTCTTTATCATTATAATAGTCGTCATAATCTCTGTTTAATACTCCTGTTAACAGTTCGGTGTTACTTTCTGTAAAGGTTAATGACGGCGTATACCCTCGTAGCAGATAAAGAAGCGTTGGATGAACCATTTCAAATATGACTTCCCCATTACTTTCCCGGTAACCCATTTTAAAAAATTGGGTACCAGGTTCATAAGAACCCATATTAAGGCAGCATAATTTTTTTTCCTCGTCAGCAGTAAGCGTACCATTCCATTCAACGGATGGCATTTTTCGATCTTCTCCAGGTCGCATAAGCTTATAAAGTCCATCCATGATATCTTCATCTTCGTTAACGGCGTTTCTAAGTTTGAGAGCCATATTTTGTAACAACTCTGGATTGAGAGAAATAGCCCTACCATAATAAACACATATTTTTAAAAACAACTCTTCTTCTTCATCCGTCATTGGTTTTAAAACATAACTATCTGAAAGATTGAGAATACGTTGCAAACTACATTTACTAATTACCTCACCATCAATCCAAAATTTAATTTGTGTCTGAGTAATATCAAAATCCATAACAAAACGATCTTGTTGTGATGGGTCAGCATAGAGTCTTAATTTTTCAAAGGCATATATTTTATCCATGGCGTCTGTATCAACGTCACGCTCCGCTTGCTTTTCACGTCCACATCCGTGGATGAGTGTATATAATACCTCCAGCGCCTCTTGTTTTTTTTGTGTTCTGAAGTTGTCCTTAAATCTATCCCATACCCCCATGTATAGCGCTTCTTCTTTGTCAGAACTCATCAAACGGACTAGCCGTGAATGATTAATTTCATAGTGATGATGATTACCAAAACTTAACGTAACTGGCATAATAACTCCCTTGATTATTTACCGCGAAAGCAAAATCCAATCCGTTGCTCTCATTTTTTGATTAAAACCACACTCTATTTAAGAGATTGAATCAGTCCGGGTTTAGAAATAACATCAGATTTACACCTGATTGCACGTTGAATGCGACGCCAGGCACTGGACAGGCATAACGTTCTTTGGACACATCTGAATTATGTTGAGAATTATTTTCGTTCTGACCACAACAAAACGGCGCCAATCATTTGAAAAAAGAGGCGGATCATAAACAGCAAAACCAGGGCGCTATGAATGATACACTTACAGTATGTATTGCGGTTCGGGCGTTAAACAGAGGTACCGGGCTGATGAATGAGCCAGAATTTCTGGCGGTGCAAGTTATGCAGCATAGATTTGCCGTATATTTTATAATGAATAGAGGTAAAATAGCTCCATTGCAGCACATTCTGGAACAGCCACACATTCTGTAGTCCAAAATTTACGCTCGCAGTACCGCTTTTTTACAGGATGCAACCCCCCTTACCAGGGTGCTCAACATGCCCGGAATGTGTCCATAAACCCCATGTTATTTAGAGCTAGCCGAAGCGATATGAGTAACTTAACCGATTGTATTACAAATGAAAGTGTTGCAGTAACTGCTGATAAAAAGCCGGTTATTGGTCGCATTCACTCCTTTGAGTCCTGTGGCACCGTTGATGGCCCAGGCATCCGCTTTATTACCTTTTTCCAGGGCTGCCTGATGCGCTGCCTGTATTGCCATAACCGCGACACATGGGATACGCATGGCGGTAAAGAAATCACCGTTGAAGACTTAATGAAAGAGGTGGTGACCTATCGGCATTTTATGAATGCTTCTGGCGGCGGCGTGACGGCATCCGGCGGCGAGGCCATTTTGCAGGCAGAATTTGTACGCGACTGGTTTCGCGCCTGTAAAAAAGAAGGTATCCACACCTGTCTCGACACCAACGGCTTTGTGCGCCGTTATGACCCGGTGATTGATGAACTGCTGGACGTTACCGATCTGGTGATGCTCGATCTCAAGCAGATGAATGATGAGATCCACCAGAATCTGGTCGGTGTCTCTAATCACCGGACGCTGGAATTCGCGCAGTATTTATCAAAGAAAAATGTGAAGGTCTGGATCCGTTACGTTGTCGTTCCCGGCTGGTCTGACGACGATGATTCCGCGCATCGCCTGGGCGAGTTTACCCGCGATATGGGTAATGTCGAAAAAATCGAACTGTTGCCCTACCATGAGCTGGGCAAACATAAATGGGTGGCAATGGGCGAAGAATATAAACTGGATGGCGTGAAGCCGCCTAAAAAAGAGACCATGGAACGTGTAAAGGGTATTCTTGAGCAGTATGGTCATAAAGTGATGTATTAATCGCCTGCTATCTTACCCGCTTTTAAACGGCTACCCATGGCGGTAGCCGTTTTGCTGTCTGGATAACGCTCTTACCGCTAAAATACCCGACCCCGCCATCAGACAGGCCTGGTTAACAATATTGCGCTTACCAGGTATTAAATACAGAGTCGCTTATCTGCTGCTGGGTTGAAGGTCTGACAACTATTGCTGCCCCCGGCGCCTGTTAATACCGTGGTCTCCGCCTGGAACCCAGGCACCTGTAATCTTAAAAGGCGCTCGCCTGGCAGGAGCGCCGTGGAAAAGAACGTCGTTATGTGTTTCTACGCGCCAGCAGTGGGAAAATTAATCCCAACCCGACCAGGACAAAAGGCGTCACGATGTTCAACGTCAGCTGGAATGTCCACTCCGGTGTGAACGCCTCCATTTTGGGGAAAATACCGGTAAGGCAGGCAAACGCGGTGAAGGCAAAACACCATATCCCCACAGTTAACGCCAACGCCCGGTTGCGAATAAACACATATTCGGGTTTGTACTTTTGCGCCAGTCGAATGACGGCAATAAAGGCGACAAATACCCACAGATAGCGCAGCGGCATAACAACTGAGTTGAGATTAAGCAGCCATTTGTACAGGTTGTTCATATCGCCGATGCCAAGCGTTGGCAACATAATCAAGATAGCGACCAACACTAATGTCAGCAAATAACCGTTAACTGGCGTACCTGAAGCGTTAGTACGACATAAGCGCTGCGGGATATATTTACTGTCTGCATCACCCAGTAAGACTTTCAGTGGCGCATCAATAGAAAACACCAGCGCGGCGATTTGCCCCAGAGTATTGGCAATGGCATAAATCACCATTAATGAATTACCCATATGGTAATACTCACCCAATTTCTGGAATGCATAATATTGCCCATTGGTCATTAAATCGTCAGGTATATGCCGGGAATCAAACATCATTCCCATCGCCAACGAACCGAGGATAGCGCAGACCGCAACCATGACGGCTAAAAAGAGCATCCCCTTCGGAAATTCTTTTCCTGGATTCCGCGTCTGGTTAACGTAAGGCGAGATCTTCTCTGCCCCACCAACCGCAAAGACCAACATAGAGATGGTGGTGATATAGGTAAAATCGATATGAGGAATAAATGACTGCCAGGTGATGTTAGTGGTCGCAATTTCAACGTTTGTAATTGCTGGCGCGGTCACTGCCATCACAACATATAAAATTGACATGATAAACATGGCAATCCCGGCCACAGACCCAACAACCTTTAGCGATTTCATCCCCCTGGAAGCAACCCACATAAAGAAAACAAACAATGCCAGCGTCAGCCCCTGCAAGGCAACGACGGTATATTCTTTTATCAACGAGCCGTCGCCTTTTAAAGCCCATCCCAATGCAATGAGTATCGCCTGCGGCTTTTGCGCCAGGTAGGGAATATGCACGACCCAATAGGTCCATGCCGCAAGGTAAGCCAACCCCGGCCCCATCGTATGCTTAATCCAGGTACTGACGCCCCCTTTTCCCTCTTTGAAGGTTGAGCCCAGTTGCCCCACGATTAAGGCATAAGGAATGAAATAGAGCGCAAAAATAAACACCCAGGAGAAGACAACCACTAACCCCTGGTTAGCATAGTTATTGACAACATTGCCGAATCCCCAAACGGTAATAAACGACATCAGGGCGATGTTGTACCATCGCAACTGTTTTTCCTGCACATTCGGCATAACGCGATCCTTCGTGAACACAATGCTATTACTATAAATGAAGCGGGGGATTATGCGCGGTAAAGACGAAGAGAGAAAATAGAGGAGCGCAAAATTATAACCTTCGGCACATTTTATTTTTCAGTAAAGCAAGAAAATTATGCAGGTCAATTATTTTACGTAAAACATAAACAAAGAGTATGCAAGACTCACGTCCTGCATACGATTCAGAGAACAGTCAGATGTGGGCGACAGGATTAGGCGTCTGGCCGGCGTTACGTAACAGCATCAGCAGATAAATAAACGATACGCTGGCGATCATAATAAACAGCAGATTATCTGAATAATTCTGCATTAACATCGCAGCAAAAGACGGCCCCAACAGGCTCCCTACCGTATAACTTAACAACAGCGCCTGGTTCATTGCCACAAGCTGGTGATGTTCGACTTTTTCACAGGCCCAGGCCATTGCGACGGGATAAAGCGTAAAACCCGCCGCCCCCAGAATAAACAGAGCTGGCGCCATCGCCGCCTGGGTTAACATGGCAATACTACCGAGTATGACAACGAATACCTGTACGCGTAACACCAGCAAGCGACCAAATTTGTCCGCCAGACGTCCCATTGGCCATTGCCCCAAAATGCCGGCGCTCACCAGCACCGCCATCCAGAAACCGATGCTGGCGTTAGCCATCCCCTGATGCTTCAGATATAACGGCATCAGGCCATATAATGAACCAAGAACAATGCCGGAAATAATACAACCATTCACGCCAAGACGCGCCTGGCGTAGCTTCAGCATGGCGCTAATAGAAGAGGAATGACGTGCCTGCGTTTGCTGATTTACAATTCGGGTAAAGAGTAGCGGCAGAATTCCCGCCAGAATCATTCCGGTCACCCAGGGAAGGACGTGCAGCAATTCACCAGATACTTTACTGACCAATAATTGTCCAAGGAAGGTCCCCATGTAATAGACCATCATATAGGCAGCCAGCAGGCGCCCACGATTATGCGAGGTTCCGCTGCACATCAACGCGCTTTCGACAACCACCCAAATCATGGCGCAGCCGATACCGGCAATAAAACGCCAGCTCATCCAGCTCCAGAACCCCACCATCACCCCCAACCCGACACAACCCGCGGCGAAGATCAGCGAGGCAAGATAATAGCTACGGTTAAACCCAATGCGTTTAATTAAATACCCGGTAAATAACGTCCCGACCAGATTGCCGGTAAAATAAGACGAGCTGACCATCCCCACCTGCCAGGTCGGAAGGTTTGCCTGAGCAAGCCACAGCGGCACAAGCGTATTCAGTACCGCAATGGCCAGGGTCAACAAAAGTAGCCCGCACAGCAAAAGCATGACGGGACGGGTATAGGTGGACATGAATAAAAACCGTGAGGAAGTTCAAATTTCATGCGCATCATGCCATCGCCAAAAACATTGTCAATCGGCTCCGCATGGGCGATCCGCAAGTTTTGAGACTATCGATTTGATTTACTTATTCTGTACGTGAATATATTGAAAGGCTAAAAATTCATCCCCTTGTTTTTATTGATCTAACCCGCAAAATCGGCGTTTTGTTCAGTCGAAAAATTTCATGGTTCCTTTAGCTTCGTTTTCTTCTCTATGGATTTATATGCGCCTTCTCCACCCCGGTTATATTCCTTAGATTGATGGTGGCTAAAGGCGCATTCGGCCTGCACGTTCTGCAGGCCGAATGCGCGTCAACGCGTTAGCTGGCTACCGCCATGCCCACGGTCATATGCAGCCCATAGAATACGCCGCGGCCAATCAATTCCCCCGCCAGCATCAGAATGAAGGCGACAGAGAGCAACGGTACCGCAGGTTGATACCCTTTTAACTGTGGCACAATCCAGCAGCACAACGCCGCCGCAAGCAGCACCATACGCCAGGCCATCAGCGAGCCATAATCCGGCACCAGAGCAGACGCCTGCTGAATGGAACTGTGAATCGTCGCCAGTTCCGCGCCCTGCATGGCCACCATAATGGCAATAACCACCAGCGCCAGCACCGACACCGCAGGCAACAAACGCATCGCCCAACCGTTCACGCCTGCGATGCGCAGCAGCAGATAACCCAGTAGCGGCCCCCCCATAAAGAGCGTCAGGAAGAAGCCCAGCGGCGTCCAGACGCTATACCAGGTCGGTACTGTATCGATGCTGTTATAGACGCGTACCATCATCCAGACGAAGACGACGCCCAGTACCATCGTGATAATCAGCCAGAGTGTGCGCAGTGCCGGCGGCAGCTTTTTCAGTACCGCCAGCAGCCAGCCAATCCCGCCGACCGCAAAAAACACCGAGCCGCTGGCAATTTCATTGCTCAGTGCGGAAGCACCCACGCGGTTAAGCGAGTTAAACGCGCGCATCGGCGAGCCCAGATGCAGCATCGAGGCGATAAAGCCAATCCCCATCAGCACCCACAGACCAAACATACAGGCGATCACCCGCTGCTGCGTTTCCGCGCGCAGGTCGCCCTTCATCAGCGCCAGAGCCAGAACAATAAAACCACCGGCCACGCACTGACCAAAGACCGTGAAGATCATCAACGGCCATTCATGCCATCCACTTCCCATCTTATACCTCCTTCGGATTGGCCAGATAACCGGTAGTGTCCCCGGTCGGGCGGCTGTTGGCGTTGGGTTTAATCACAATATTCGGCTTCGTGAAATGCGCGCGCGGCAACGGCGCGACGGCAGCCAGCTCTCCGTGTTTTTTACGCAGTTCGTCTATCGGGCCAAAATCCAGCGCCCGCAGCGGGCAGGATTCCACGCAAATCGGTTTCTTGCCTTCCGCCACCCGGTCATAACAGCCGTCGCACTTGGTCATATGACCTTTGGCCGCGTTGTACTGCGGCGCGCCGTACGGGCAGGCCATGTGGCAGTAGCGGCAGCCGATACAGACCTCTTCGTTCACCACCACAAAACCGTCATCGCGCTTGTGCATCGCGCCGCTCGGACAGACTTTGGTACAGGCCGGGTCTTCGCAGTGGTTACAGGAGATGGAGAGATAGTAGGCAAAGACGTTCTGGTGCCAGACGCCGTTATCTTCCTGCCAGTCGCCACCCGCATACTCATAAATGCGGCGGAAGCTGACATCCGGGGTCAAATCTTTGTAGTCCTTGCAGGCCAGTTCGCAGGTTTTGCAACCGGTGCAACGGCTGGAATCAATAAAAAATCCATACTGGGTTGTCATCGGTTACTCCTTACGCCTTTTCAACCTGAACGAGGTTCGTATGTGACGGGTTCCCCTTCGCCAGCGGAGAAGGACGTTGGGTCGTCAGTACGTTAATACATCCGCCCTGATCCACGCGTTTTGTATCCGGGTCATACCATGCGCCTTCTCCCAGGGCGACCACACCCGGCATCATGCGCGGCGTCACTTTAGCCTCGATATGTACTTCGCCGCGATCGTTGAAGATGCGGACTTTATCGCCATTGTTGATACCGCGTTTCTGCGCATCCATTGGGTTAATCCACATTTCCTGGCGACAGGCGGCTTTCAGTACGTCTACGTTGCCATAAGTGGAATGCACACGCGCTTTATAGTGGAAACCCGTCAACTGCAGCGGGAATTTATCCGTTAGCGGATCGTTATAGTTTTCAAAACCTGGCGTGTAGATCGGTAATGGATCGATCACGTCGCCTTCCGGCAGCTCCCAGGTGGCGGCGATATCCGCCAACGCCTGTGAATAGATTTCAATCTTGCCCGATGGCGTTGTAAGTGGATTCGCTTGCGGATCTTCGCGGAAGTCTTTATAGGCGACATGGTGGCCTTCGGGGTCACGCTGTTTGAAGATGCCTTGCTTACGGAACTCCTCAAAGGTGGGCAGATTCGGAATGGATTTACGCGACTGTTCGTACAGATGACGCATCCACTCTTCTTGCGTCCGTCCTTCGGTAAACTGTTGTTCCACGCCAAGACGTTTCGCCAGTTCGCTGGTCATCTCATAAATCGTCTTACACTCGAAGCGCGGTTTAATCGCCTGGTCAGTGAAGATAACGTAAGACATGTTCCCGCAGGAGGCATCCAGCGCAAAGTCCATCTGCTCAGAAGCAGTGCAATCCGGTAACAGAATATCGGCGTATTTTGCCGACGAGGTCATATGACAGTCGATAACGACGATCATTTCGCATTTCTTGTCATCCTGCAGGATTTCGTGGGTGCGGTTAATCTCAGAGTGCTGGTTAATCAAACAGTTGCCAGCATAGTTCCAGATCATTTTGATCGGCACGTCCAGCTTATCTTTCCCCCGCACACCATCACGCAACGCTGTCATTTCCGGGCCGCGTTCAATGGCATCGGTCCACATAAACATGGAGATGCTGGTTTCAACCGGATTTTCCAACGTGGGCATACGTTCAAATGGCAGGGCATAAGACCCTTCGCGCGCGCCGCTGTTACCGCCGTTAATCCCAACATTACCCGTCAGGATCGCCAGCATCGAGATGGCGCGCGTGGCGATTTCTCCATTAGCATGACGCTGTGGCCCCCACCCCTGGCAAATATAGGCGGGTTTAGCGCTGCCGATTTCTCGCGCCAGCTTAATAATGCGATCCGCCGGAATACCGGTAATTTGCGCCGCCCACTCCGGCGTCTTCGCAATACCGTCTTTACCCTGGCCCAGAATATAGGCTTTGTAGTGACCGTTTTTCGGCGCGCTGGCAGGCAAGGTTTTTTCGTCATAACCGACGCAATATTTATCCAGGAACGGCTGATCGACCATGTTCTCGGTGATTAAGACATATGCCAGACCATTGACCAGCGCCGCATCGGTACCTGGACGAATCGGAATCCACTCATCTTCGCGACCGGCGCCGGTGTCGGTGTAACGAGGATCGATAATGATCATCCGCGCGTTTGATTTCTGCCGCGCCTGTTCAAGGTAATAGGTTACACCGCCCCCGCTCATGCGGGTTTCGCCAGGGTTATTACCAAACAACACCACCAGCTTACTGTTTTCAATGTCGGACGGACTATTGCCATCCGCCCAGCCGCCATAGGTGTAGTTCAGACCCGCTGCGATTTGCGCGGAAGAGTAATCACCGTAGTGGTTAAGATAACCGCCGCAGCAGTTCATCAGACGAGCGACCAGCGTTTTTCCTGGCGGCCATGAACGTGTCAAAGTGCCGCCCAGCGTACCCGTGCCATAGTTTAGATAAATGGACTCGTTGCCATACTCTTTGATAAGACGCTGCATATTGGTAGCAATGATATCGTAGGCTTCGTCCCAGCTAATACGCTCAAATTTACCTTCGCCGCGCGCGCCGACGCGCTTCATCGGATACTTGAGCCGATCCGGGTTATAGACGCGACGACGCATAGAACGACCGCGCAGGCAGGCGCGAACCTGGTGCAGGCCATCGTAATCATCGTTTCCGGTATTATCCGTTTCTACATATTTGATTTCGCCATCCACAACATGCATACGTAGCGGACAACGGCTGCCACAGTTTACCGTACAGGCGCTCCAGACGACTTTCTCGCCGGTTTTCGCCGGGCTTATCGCCTCTGCGGCGTTAGCGATGCGGGTAAATGGCAAGGTAAATGCGCTACTGGCCATCGCCAGGCCGCCTATCGCGGTGGTTTTGACTAAACCACGACGGCTCACCTCGGCTGTCAGCACGGCATCAGGGATCTTAGTTTTCATAAGGGCTCACTCTGCTGCTCACAATAAAAAAACAATAAAACGATGTATAGAATTTTATATAGCGATAACGTCGCTATAAAGTCTGATATATATCGAAAAAGTAGAAAAATAGTGTTAAAAACTGACCTTCATTCGAAATCAGTATTACCCCTAATAGGGTAGGGATTATTGTCCGGTATCAAACTGGCATAAAAAAAGCGCCCGAAGGCGCTTTTTAGAAGAGGAGAAAGCGAGGATTAGCCGATATATTCCAGTCCGTTCATGTACGGACGTAATACTTCCGGCACTTCAATGCGGCCATCAGCCTGCTGATAGTTTTCCATCACGGCCACCAGGGTACGACCTACCGCCAGACCAGAACCATTAAGGGTATGGACCAGACGGGTCTTTTTGTCGGACTTGCTGCGACAGCGTGCCTGCATACGACGCGCCTGGAAGTCCCAGACGTTAGAGCAGGAAGAGATCTCGCGGTAGGTATTCTGCGCCGGAACCCAGACTTCGAGGTCATAGGTTTTGCAGGCGCCGAAGCCCATATCGCCAGTGCACAGAATGATTTTACGGTACGGCAGTCCCAGTAGCTGGAGCACTTTTTCCGCGTGGCCGGTCATCTCTTCCAACGCAGCCATAGAATCTTCCGGGCGAACGATCTGCACCATCTCAACTTTGTCAAACTGATGCATACGAATCAGGCCACGGGTATCACGACCATAAGAACCTGCTTCAGAACGGAAACAAGGCGTATGCGCCGTCATTTTAATCGGCAGCTGATCTTCGTCGATGATTTCATCGCGTACCAGATTGGTCAGCGGAACCTCCGCAGTCGGGATCAAAGCATAGTTGCTGCTGTCTGCTTCTTCTTCCAGCGGACGGGTATGGAACAAGTCGCCTGCGAATTTCGGCAGTTGACCGGTGCCATACAGCGTGTCGTGGTTAACCAGATACGGCACGTAGTTTTCGCTATAGCCGTGCTGTTCCGTATGCAGATCCAACATGAACTGCGACAATGCGCGATGCATACGCGCAATCTGTCCTTTCATCACCACAAAACGGGAGCCGGTCAGCTTAACCGCGGCGGCAAAGTCGAGGCCGGAGTGCATTTCCCCTAAGGTGACGTGATCGCGGATTTCAAAATCAAACTCACGCGGGGTACCCCAGCGGCTGACTTCAACGTTGTCGTTTTCATCTTTACCTACCGGCACTTCATCCGCAGGCAGGTTTGGGATGGTCAGCGCGATATCGCGGATCTCCGCCAGCAAGGTGTCCAGCTCGGCTTTCGCCGCATCCAGCTCTTCGCCCAGTTTATTCACTTCCAGGCGTAAAGGCTCAATATCTTCCCCGCGCGCTTTCGCCTGGCCGATGGATTTCGATCGAGAATTACGCTCCGCCTGCAGGTTTTCCGTGTTGACCTGCAAAACTTTACGACGCTCTTCAAGAGCGCGCAGCTTATCTACATCCAGCTTAAAGCCCCGGCGTGCCAGTTTTTCAGCGACTGCGTCTGGCTCATTACGCAGCAGATTGGGATCGAGCATGCTTATCCTGTGCTTATCGAATAATAAAAGGAAACGCGATCAATTGATGATCGCCTCTGATTGTATTGATGAACGTAAACCGCGTTTACGTAATAGCGACGTTTTCGCCTTACCTGACCGACGACAGCAACAACGCATCCATTGCGCTATACCCGCGGACCTCATAAGCAACGTGCTATCAGGCATAACGAGATTCATCATCAACGCCATGATACCTGGAGCATCATATTTAGAGATAACCTTACCGCAACGTTTACACTAGCGGTAGCGTTTTGTGGGGCTATTTTGATCCTGTTCAGCCAGCCAGGCGAGCTTTTCGCCAATCTTGCCTTCCAGACCACGATTTGTCGGATGATAATAGCGCGTTTGCGCGATTTCCGGCGGGAAGTACACTTCACCCGCAGCATAGGCATTGGGCTCATCGTGGGCATAGCGGTATTCCTGGCCATAGCCCATCTCTTTCATCAGTTTGGTTGGCGCATTACGCAGATGGACAGGAACGTCATAATCAGGACGTTCGCGCGCGTCGGCCAGCGCAGCCTTAAAGGCGGTATAGACGGCGTTGCTCTTCGGCGCGCAGGCGAGATAAACGATAGCCTGCGCGATCGCCCTTTCGCCTTCAGCCGGGCCGACGCGGGTGAAACAATCCCACGCGGCAATGGCGACCTGCATCGCGCGCGGATCGGCATTACCCACATCTTCCGAGGCAATCGCCAGGCAGCGACGCGCCACGTACAGCGGATCGCCTCCCGCGGTAATGATACGGGCATACCAATAGAGGGCGGCATCCGGCGCGCTGCCGCGCACTGATTTATGTAAGGCGGAAATAAGATCGTAGAAGCGATCGCCTTTGTTATCAAAACGCGCGCTGCGCTCGCCGGCGATCTCGGTCAACAAGGCGGGCAATAAAACGCGTTTGCCGCTGTCATCCGCCTCCGCCATATCAGCCATCATTTCCAGCGTATTTAAGGCGCGCCGCGCGTCGCCATTGACCAGCTCAGCAATCGCTCGCCGTGTCTCATCCGGTAACACGATATCCTGATCGCCGTAACCACGCGTTTTGTCCTGCATCGCCTGGTCCAGTACTTGCTCGATATCGTCAGTGGTCAACGATTTCAGCAGATAGACCCGCGCTCGCGACAATAGCGCCGAGTTCAGCTCAAAAGAGGGATTTTCCGTGGTCGCGCCGATAAAGGTGATAGTGCCATCTTCGATATGCGGTAAAAAGGCGTCCTGCTGGCTTTTGTTAAAGCGATGCACTTCATCGACAAACAGGATGGTACGGCGACCAGCATTACGATTCTGGCGGGCGCGCTCGATAGCTTCACGAATCTCTTTTACCCCAGAAGTGACGGCGGAAATACGCTCGACATCGGCGCTGGCGTAGCGGGCGATCACTTCAGCGAGCGTGGTTTTCCCCGTCCCTGGCGGCCCCCATAAAATCATGGAGTGCAGATGCCCGGCCTCAATAGCGCGAGGCAACGGCTTACCTGCGGCCAGCAAATGCTGCTGGCCGATATACTGCGCTAAATTTTCCGGCCGCATTCGCGCGGCCAGCGGTTGAAACGTATTATCAGAAAAATCGAGCGACAGATTGCTCACTCATCGCCTCTACTTACGTTGGTCGTCCATCGTTACCCCTTGCGGCGGAGTAAACGTAAATTTTGACGGATCAACAGCGCCGTTTTGCTGGGATTTTAGCTGATAGGCGCTACGCTGATCGTCTTGTTCTACGGCGCTAAACTGGTGGATAGTCCCGTCGCGTCCCACATTGATGGTGAACTGTTTCAGATTGCCATTGCTGGCTTTCGGCGTCAGCACAAAATTATCGCCATCCTGCTTAATATTATACTGCTGCCAGTCGCTGGCCTGGTTGCGGGCAATCAGCATAAACGGTGTATTTCCGGTGGCATCTTTCAACCACGTGGCGGTAGCCTGTTCTACAAACGGGTTATAGAACCATAACGTTTTGCCGTCAGAAACCAGAATACTCTCGTCAGGTTGCGTCATATGCCAGTTGAATAGATTTGGCCGCTTAACCCATAAATCACCCTGTCCCTCCTGCACCGCGGCACCGCTGCCATCGGTGACTTTTTGAGTAAAGGTGGCATGAAAGCTGCTCACTTTATCCAGACGGCTTTTCAGAGAGCTGGCGGCGTCAGCCCATACGCTGCTGGCTACAACGCTTGAAAGTAATGCACAGGCGATTGCCATTTTTTTCATCATTATTCCTCAGGTTTCGACACTCCCGACCAGGAGCTCCTTTTGCTTTCTATTCCAGGCCAAAAATCAGCATGAGGAAAGAAGAAAATACTGAATTTTGTTGCCGGATGGCAGCCTGCACAGCGCCATCCGGCTTACAGGTTTACTCAAAAGGCGGCGGAGCCAGCACTTCACGATTACCGTTATGCCCCTGAGCGCTGACAATACCCTGCGCTTCCATCTGTTCGATAATACGCGCCGCACGGTTATAGCCGATGCGGAACTGACGCTGAACGCCGGAAATGGACGCTTTACGCTTCTGGGTGACGAAATTAACGGCCTGATCGAATAGCGCATCTAATTCTTCGCCGCCGTCAAAACCGCCACCGCCACCTTCGCTTTCGCTGTCGGAGGTAATGCCATCCACATATTGCGGACGACCGCGCGCTTTCCAGTCCTGCACCACCGCATGGACTTCCTGGTCACGCACAAACGCCCCATGGACACGTACCGGCATGGTGGAGTTTGGTCCGGAATAGAGCATGTCCCCCATTCCCAATAACGACTCAGCGCCACCCTGATCAAGAATGGTGCGGGAGTCGATCTTGCTGGATACGGTAAAAGCGATACGGGTTGGAATGTTGGCTTTAATTAAACCAGTAATCACATCGACCGACGGACGCTGCGTCGCCAGTACCAGGTGAATCCCCGCAGCGCGCGCTTTCTGCGCCAGACGCGCGATCAGCTCTTCAACTTTTTTACCGACGGTCATCATCAGGTCGGCAAATTCATCAACCAGTACCACGATATACGGCAGTTTTTCCAGAACCGGATGCTGAACATCCATACTGTCGCCCGGCTTCCAGTACGGGTCCGGAATCGGACGCCCCATGCGGGCCGCTTCGGCGATTTTCTCGTTATACCCAGCCAGATTACGCACGCCGAGCGCGGACATCAGCTTATAGCGACGCTCCATCTCATTGACGCTCCAGCGTAACGCGTTAGCCGCGTCTTTCATGTCGGTAACAACTTCCGTCAGCAGATGCGGTATACCTTCATAGACCGAAAGTTCTAACATTTTCGGGTCGATCATGATAAAGCGAACGTCTTCCGGCTGCGCTTTATACAGCATACTGAGGATCATGGCGTTAACCCCGACCGACTTACCGGAACCGGTCGTACCGGCCACCAGCAGGTGAGGCATTTTCGCCAGATCCGCCACTACCGGATCGCCCGCGATATCCTTACCTAACACCACGGTAAGCGGCGACGGATTCTCGCGGAATTTGGCGTTATCCAACACTTCGCGCAGATAAACGGTTTGCCGTTTCTTGTTCGGCAATTCCAACCCTACGTAAGGTTTGCCTGGAATGACTTCCACAACGCGTACGGCTACCGTTGACAATGAGCGCGCCAGATCCCGGGAAAGGTTGGAGATACGCGCCGCTTTAACGCCCGGGGCCAGATTGAGTTCAAAGCGAGTAATGACCGGGCCTGGCGAATAGTTCACCACATCAGCTTTAATGCGGAAATCCGCCAGACGCGCTTCAACCAGACGCGCCATTTGTTCCAGCGCAAAGGTATCTACCGGTTCAACTTCGCTCGGCGGCGGCGTCAGAAGATCTAATGAAGGCAGCGGCGTCGTCGGACGCTGCAATGGACGACTGTCGCCGTTACGCATCAACAGCGGGTGGATCAGGCTGTCTTGCGGCGCTGTCGGCTGTTGCGGCTGCTGATACTGCGGCTGCGGCGCTACCGGCTGTTGCGGCTGCTGATACTGCGGCTGCGGCGCTACCGGCTGCTGCGGCTGCTGATACTGCGGCTGAGGCGCTACCGGCTGCTGCGGCTGCTGATACTGCGGTTGCGGCGCTACCGGCTGCTGCGGCTGCTGATACTGCGGCTGAGGCGCTACCGGCTGTTGCGGCTGCTGATACTGTGGCTGCGACGCTACCGGCTGCTGCGGCTGCTGATACTGTGGCTGCGGCGCTACCGGCTGCTGCGGCTGCTGATACTGCGGCTGCGGCGCTACAGGTTGCTGAACAGGCGTTGACTCGGGCATGACACCCAGCGTGAACAGCGGTTCGTGCGGACCTTCATCAACCAATACTTTCATTGGCGAGAAATCCAGATCGTCCAGTGAGAACGGCTGCGCGCCAGCGGGTTGCTCGCCGGAATAGCGCTGCTGTTGCGAAGCGGCAAACTGGCGGGCTAATTCAGCTTCCGCAGCGGTATCGTCATCTTCTGCCTGTTGAGTATCATGCTGATACGTTTCACCATAACGATGCTGCTGCGACTGCGCAAACTGACGGGCTAACTCGTCCTGATGCATTGCATCTATTTCTTCATCGGTTAGCTGCGCGCCCGTCTCGTACTGATTGCGCTCCGCCTCGCGGGCTTTTTCTTCTGCAATCCTCTGTGACGGCAGCTTAATACCGTACGATGCCAGTTCCCGTCGGGTCGGCACGCGAACGCGGTTCGGACGCGGCAGTTGTGGACCAATCCCCTCTTTCACCTGCGGACGCGGCGCGCCGCCGGTAGCCAGACTAAAGGCAGGCGCAGCGGCCGCGGCGCCTGCTGCCAGGGTGCCACTCTTAATACCTGCGTCAAGCGACGCGGCGGCGGCTACCGCTTCCACTGGCGGTATGGATGGCGCGACAGATACCGTAGGTTTGACCGGCACGTTCTCTTTTACCGGCTCCGGAATCGGTTGATACCATGCCGCCAGTTGTTCGCGCTCACGGGCGCGTTTCTCTTCCACCTCTTCAAAATAGTAAAGCGGAGGACGGGCGGGTCTGGTCTCTTCTGTGTCAGGTTCAGGCTCGGTGGTAACCGGCTGTTCGATAACCGGCGGCGGCATGTGAGAAGGTTCAGCCGCTATCGGCTCCGGCTGATAAACCGGCGTCGGCTGATGGGTCGGCTCCGGCTGCCAGTGTTGTTCGGCATCCGGCGCCTGCCATTGCGGCTGTGTTTCCTGTGGCGCAAGAGAGTCATATTCTGCTGCGGTCGCTGGCGTCGCGGCGTATTGCGGCGCGGAAGCGACAGGCACAGGTTGCTGCCACGGCGCACTTTGCGCCTCTTGCGGTTGAGCATATTGCGGATACGGCTGATACCCCTCCGGCGCAGGCGCGATAACCGGTTCGCCGGTTTGCGGCCCCGGTACGGGCTGCCACTCCACGGTCGGTTGCGCGACAACCGGCTCAGCCCCCGGCATGGGCGGCGTTTGCATTATGGGATCGGCGGACGCTGCCCACGTCTGGGTGACGGCAGTTGCAGCCGCAGCGGCGGCGACCGGTTCGGTGACAGAATGACCGTTTAACAGCGGATCATATTCATCATATTCCGGCTGCGTCGCACGGTTGCCCGAAAACAGAACGTCGTCGGGATCGGCAGCGACGCCGCGCGCGCTATACTGAATATCCTCGTCATCATCCATCCGTTTGCCGGAAAAGAGCGCGGCATCGGTCTGACGGCCCCGTGGATTGCTGAATTTTTCAGCCAGCCGCTTACGACGCGCCAACGCGCCGCGCAAAATACGCGCCCGGCGAGATTCACGCTGCACGCCGTCGGTTTCTTCATCGTATTCGTCATCATACTCTTCGTCGTCAACCCACGTATCATCACGCCGGGTACGGTTGCTGGCGAAGGTCAGTATATTAAGCAGCCAGCCGCCTAATTTTTCGGCGATACTGACCCAGGACCAGCCGGTAAAGAGCGTCAGCCCGGCAGCCCAAATACAGAGAAGCATTATCGTTCCGCCGCTACTATGCAACAACGGCTGCAGCGTGGTGCTTAACAGGCTACCAATTACGCCGCCGGAGGCGAAATACCAGATATCGTCGGCATTAATGGCCGCCAGACCGCAGGAAGTGAGAATCAGCGCCAGCACGCCGATAAGGCGTAGCGACACAGCAAAATAGTCGATGTAATCATCCGTAGACTGATGACGCCACGCAAACCAGCACCCGCCGACAATAATGACAGGGATGGTGTAGGCCATTACGCCAAAAATAAAGAACAGTGTATCGGCCAGCCACGCGCCCGGCGCGCCGCCTAAATTATGGATGGGTTCATGCCAGGCGGTTTGCGACCAACTGGGGTCCGAAGGGTTAAAGCTCAACAAGGCCGCCATCAACCAGACGGCAAAAAGGGCAATAAGTATCAACAACGCTTCCAGAAGTCGGCGCCCGCTGCTTAACTTCGTCAATGTGACGTCTTTGTCTTCAGTATATTCCTGGCTCAAAAAAGGCTCTCCAGGTTCCAGGCTTTTCCCGCCCGATGCTAAAACGGACAACAGCACCGGGTTGCCCCGGCACTGTTGCTGTATGGATTAACAGGAGTGTAATCAAACTACGGCGATTTTGCACCTGTTCCGTGTTAGCGTGTCTTAATAACCAGACGATTACTCTGTTTTACCTCTTCCATCACTACGTAAGTTCGGGTGTCGTTCACACCTGGCAAGCGCAGCAACGTCTCTCCCAATAGTTTTCGATACGCTGACATATCCGGTACACGGGTTTTCAACAGGTAGTCGAAATCGCCGGAAACCAAATGACACTCCTGAATCTCTTCAAGCTTTTGCACGGCGGCATTAAACTGTTCAAACACATCCGGCGCGCCGCGATTTAAGGTAATCTCAACGAATACCAGAAGTGACGCATCCAGATAATGCGGGTTCAACAGCGCCGTATAGCCCTGGATAAACCCCTGTCGCTCCAGCCGACGCACACGCTCAAGGCAAGGTGTCGGCGAAAGCCCTACTCGTTTAGAAAGCTCGACGTTGGAAATACGCCCATCCTTTTGCAGTTCATTAAGAATGTTACGATCGATACGGTCGAGATCTTTGCCAGGGCGCTTCTTGCTATCTACCATTATTATTGTCTCTCTGTATTCCTTCCCTACTCCTGCCTGACTCTACTCACATCACTGTTCAGAGTCGCTGCCCATCACAATAGACCGAAACCCAGAGGGATTAACGGCGCGCAATGCCTGGTCTATGGTGAGAAGACCGTTGCCTCGCGGCAGCTATCGACATCACGAATGGCGTCTGTCCACGCCATGCGTAGATTTCACTAGCCCGGTAAACATGGTATTTACATGCATGATTATGCAGCACATACATAACACAGTTTTTTTCTTCCTCGAATGTTTTCGCAAAACAGCAGGTGATTGTCAAAGCAAAACATCGATTTTTAGTACAACATGCCAGTTATTCATTAGAGAGGGCGGTAAACTGTCATTTCGTCACCTTATAAGTTACCGATTTCAAGTAAAATTTGTGATGATAACGTCGCTGTCCCGGTCGTTCATCGGTTCATGCTATTACACATATTGTTAACAAAATCGTTATGCTCTTTTTTTACGTCTGTAAATTCCCTACAATTCTGCTCATTGTCTGCCAACAACTATGGGGATCTCATGGGCACGACCAAACACAGTAAGCTGCTTATTCTGGGCTCAGGACCGGCGGGATATACCGCGGCGGTGTATGCCGCGCGCGCAAATTTACAGCCAGTACTTATTACCGGTATGGAAAAAGGCGGTCAACTGACTACCACGACGGAAGTGGAAAACTGGCCCGGCGATCCAAACGATTTGACCGGCCCGCTGCTGATGGAACGCATGCATGAACATGCGGCAAAATTTGAAACCGAGATAATTTTTGATCACATCAACAAAGTGGATCTGCAAAATCGTCCGTTCCGTCTGACAGGTGACAGCGCAGAGTACACTTGCGATGCGTTGATCATTGCGACCGGCGCTTCCGCGCGCTATCTGGGGCTGCCATCGGAAGAAGCCTTTAAAGGGCGCGGCGTTTCCGCCTGCGCAACCTGCGACGGTTTCTTCTACCGCAACCAGAAAGTGGCGGTGATCGGCGGCGGTAACACCGCAGTTGAAGAAGCGCTTTATCTGTCCAACATCGCTTCGGAAGTGCACCTTATCCATCGCCGTGACGGTTTCCGCGCTGAAAAAATCCTCATTAAGCGCCTGATGGATAAAGTTGAAAATGGCAATATCATTCTGCACACCAACCGGACGCTGGAAGAAGTGACCGGCGATCAGATGGGCGTCACCGGTCTGCGTCTTCGCGACACGCAGCAGAGCGATAATATCGAGACGCTGGATATCGCCGGACTTTTCGTAGCCATCGGTCATAGCCCAAACACGGCGCTCTTCGAAGGCCAGCTTGAGCTGGAAAATGGTTATATCAAAGTTCAGTCCGGCACCCATGGCAACGCCACACAAACCAGCATCCCTGGCGTATTCGCGGCGGGTGACGTTATGGATCATATTTACCGTCAGGCGATCACCTCTGCAGGTACGGGCTGTATGGCGGCGCTGGATGCTGAACGCTATCTCGATGGTCTGGCCGACGCGAGCAAATAGTTTTTACAAATCAGTAACAAAAGTAAAAAAGGCGACTATAAGTCGCCTTTATTTTTGCGTCGTTGTAACATTGCCCCTGCCTGAAATTCTAATAACTCACCTGCTAAGCGTGCAATGAATAAAACCCGTCAAAAAGAGCTGACCCGCTGGTTAAAACAGCAAAGCGTAATCTCCCAACGGTGGTTGAATATTTCCCGCCTGTTGGGATTCATGAGTGGCGTATTAATTGTCGCTCAGGCCTGGATCATGGCGCGTATCCTGCAACATATGATCATGGAGAACATTCCACGGGAAGCGCTGTTGCTCCCTTTTATCCTGCTGATACTGGTCTTTGTCCTTCGCGCCTGGGTGGTGTGGTTGCGCGAGCGCGTCGGTTTTCATGCCGGACAACATATTCGCTTTGAGATCCGCCGTCAGGTGTTGGATCGTCTGCAGCAAGCCGGCCCTGCCTGGATTCAGGGCAAGCCCGCCGGTAGCTGGGCGACGCTGGTGTTGGAACAGATTGACGATATGCATGACTATTATGCGCGCTATCTGCCGCAAATGGCGCTTGCCGTTTGCGTACCGCTCTTAATCGTGGCGGCGATTTTCCCGTCAAATTGGGCGGCGGCGCTGATTCTGCTGGGCACTGCCCCGCTCATTCCCCTATTTATGGCGATGGTGGGAATGGGCGCGGCTGACGCCAACCGCCGCAATTTCCTGGCGCTTGCCCGGCTAAGCGGCCATTTTCTTGACCGTCTGCGCGGGATGGAAACGCTGCGAATTTTCGGTCGTGGAGAAGCGGAAACCGAGAACATTCGCGCAGCATCGCAGGATTTTCGTCAACGCACGATGGAAGTACTGCGCCTCGCCTTTTTATCTTCCGGCGTGCTGGAGTTTTTCACCTCGCTTTCTATTGCGCTGGTCGCCGTTTATTTTGGCTTCTCTTACCTGGGCGAGCTGAACTTTGGTCATTACGGTACTGGTGTGACGCTCGCCGCCGGGTTCCTCGCTTTGATCCTCGCGCCGGAGTTTTTCCAGCCGTTACGCGACCTCGGCACGTTTTATCATGCTAAGGCGCAGGCGGTTGGCGCGGCGGATAGTCTGAAGACATTTCTGGAAACACCCCTCGCCCACCCGGCGCGCGGCGAAGTTGAGCTGGCGGAAAACGAACCTGTAACCATTGACGCAGTCAATCTTATTATCACCTCGCCAGAAGGCAAAACGCTTGCCGGGCCGCTGAATTTCTCATTAGCGGCAGGAGAACGCGCCGTCCTGGTAGGACGCAGCGGTTCCGGTAAAAGCTCTCTGTTGAATGTATTATCCGGTTTTCTCTCCTATCAGGGATCTTTGCGTATTAACGGTGTCGAGCTTCGCGATCTCTCGCCGGAATCCTGGCACCAGCATCTCTCCTGGGTCGGACAAAACCCGCAATTACCTGCGGCGACGCTACGCGAAAATGTATTACTGGCGCGCCCGGACGCCAGCGAGCAGGAACTTTATGCCGCGCTTGACGCCGCATGGGTAAGCGAGTTTTTACCGCTGCTGCCGCAGGGAGTAGACACCCCGCTCGGCAATCATGCCAGCAGACTTTCCGTCGGCCAGGCACAGCGTGTAGCGGTCGCCCGTGCGCTACTTAATCCCTGTCAACTGCTACTGCTGGATGAACCGGCGGCAAGCCTGGACGCTCACAGCGAGCAACGCGTCATGCAGGCGTTAAAAGCGGCGTCAAAACGCCAGACCACATTAATGGTGACGCATCAGTTGGAAGATCTCGCCGACTGGGACGCTATCTGGGTTATGCAAGATGGCGCGATTGTCGAACAAGGCAGTTATGCCGAACTCAGCGCCGCCAACGGCGCTTTTGCGACGTTATTGGCTCACCGTCAGGAGGATATTTAAATGCGCGCGCTACTCCCTTATCTGACGCTTTATAAACGCCACAAATGGATGCTAACGCTGGGAATTGCGCTGGCAATCCTGACCCTGCTTGCCAGTATCGGGCTGCTGACGCTTTCCGGCTGGTTCCTGTCCGCGTCCGCTATCGCAGGCTTCGCGGGAATTTACAGTTTTAACTATATGCTCCCGGCAGCCGGCGTGCGCGGCGCGGCCATTACCCGTACCGCCGGTCGTTATTTTGAACGTCTGGTAAGTCATGACGCCACGTTCCGCGTGCTGCAACATCTGCGTATTTACACCTTCAGCAAACTTCTACCGCTCTCCCCCGCGGGTCTGGCACGATATCAGCAAGGTGAACTGCTGAACCGCATCGTTGCCGACGTCGACACGCTGGATCATCTCTATTTGCGCGTCATCTCCCCGCTGGTCGGCGCTTTTGTAGTGATTATGATTGTCACCCTGGGGCTTAGCGTTCTCGACGTGACGCTGGCGATCACGCTGGGCGGCATTATGCTGTTGACGCTGTTTATTATGCCGCCGGTGTTTTATCGCGCCGGCAAAAATACCGGCCAAAATCTGACGCATCTACGAGGTCAGTATCGCCAACAGCTCACGTCATGGTTACAGGGCCAGGCGGAACTCACCATTTTTGGCGCCAGCAAACGCTATCGGGCGCAAATGGAAGCCACCGAATTACAATGGCATGAGGCCCAACGCCGACAGTCTGAACTGACCGCCTTATCGCAGGCGTTAATGCTGCTGATTGGCGCGCTGGCGGTGATGTTAATGTTGTGGATGGCCTCCGGCGGCGTTGGCGGCAATACGCAGCCCGGCGCGCTCATCGCGCTGTTTGTCTTCTGCGCGCTGGCGGCTTTCGAGGCGCTTGCGCCCGTTACCGGCGCATTCCAGCATCTGGGGCAGGTTATCGCCTCTGCGCTTCGTATCACTGAATTAACGGAGCAAAAACCGGAGGTGACCTTTCCACAGGCAGAAACTCCCGCGCCGGAAAAGGTCACACTCACCCTGCGGGACGTTTCGTTTCGTTATCCCGACCAGCCGATTAATGCGCTCAATGCCCTCTCATTACAGGCTAATCCTGGCGAGCATGTCGCTATTCTGGGGCGTACCGGCTGCGGAAAATCAACGCTGTTGCAGCTACTCACCCGCGCCTGGGACCCGCAACAAGGCGAAATTCTGCTCAACGATCTTCCGCTATCCTCGCTGAGCGAATCCGCCTTACGCCAGACTATCAGCGTGGTGCCGCAGCGTGTCCACCTGTTCAGCGCCACACTGCGTGATAATTTATTACTGGCGGCGCCCAATGCCAGCGACGAAGCCCTTTCCGACATGCTGCGTCGCGTCGGCCTCGAAAATCTGCTCGAAGATAGTGGGCTTAATAGCTGGCTTGGCGAAGGCGGTCGTCTGCTGTCCGGCGGCGAACTTCGTCGCCTGGCCATCGCCCGCGCGCTGTTGCACGATGCCCCGTTAATGCTGTTGGATGAGCCCACTGAGGGGCTGGATGCGACCACCGAGAGCGAAATGCTGGAATTACTTGCCGATGTGATGCGCGAGAAAACCGTCCTGATGGTGACTCACCGTTTGCGCGGCCTGGCCCGTTTTGATCAAATCATCGTAATGGACGACGGGCGCATCATTGAGCGAGGCACTCATGCAGAATTGTTAGCCGGACAAGGGCGCTATTATCAGTTTAAACAACGTCTGTAAGCTATTATTGAACGATCCGACTTGCGTACTGGAGTTTCGCCGTCATGCGTCTGGTTCAGCTTTCCCGACATTCTATCGCCTTCCCTTCGCCGGAAGGCGCTTTACGCGAGCCTAACGGTTTACTGGCGCTGGGCGGCGATCTCAGCCCTGCCCGGTTGTTAATGGCCTACCAGCACGGGATTTTCCCGTGGTTTTCGCCGGGCGACCCGATTCTGTGGTGGTCGCCCGATCCGCGCGCCGTGCTGTGGCCTGAAAAGTTTCACCTCAGTCGCAGCATGAAGCGCTTTCACAACGCATCCCCTTACCGCGTGACGCTCAATTACGCTTTCGATCGGGTCATTGATGGATGCGCCAATCACCGTGACGAAGGCACCTGGATAACGCGTGGTATTGAGGAAGCCTATCGCCGATTACATGAATTGGGCCACGCGCACTCCATTGAAGTGTGGCGTGATCAGGAACTGGTCGGCGGGATGTATGGCGTCTCGCAGGGGGCGCTGTTTTGCGGCGAATCGATGTTTAGCCGCCAGGAGAATGCCTCTAAAACCGCACTGCTGGTTTTTTGCGCTGAATTTACCCGTCACGGCGGTAAACTTATTGATTGTCAGGTAATTAATAGTCATACCGCCTCGCTCGGCGCCATTGAAATTCCACGTCGTGACTACCTCGATCATCTCGCAGCCTTACGCCAACAACCGCTGGCCTCCCGTTTTTGGGTGCCGCGGACATTATTTTTGCCCCGGAAGTGAATGTTTTCGGCACATTTTTTATTGGGGTGTTATAATTGCTGCCGCAGAATTGGTTTAGCATATTATCCCGCAGCCCGTTGTCAGGTAACGCCCATCGTTTATTTCACCGTTCCCTTATATGTTGCGCTTATGTCGATACATCAGGCGGTAGTATCAGGGAAAGGGTGTATAACGCGGCGTTGTCGTGTGTCGCGGAATCATGTGCTAAACCTGGTTTGCTGTGTTTTAAACGCACAAATCTTTACTTATCAAAAGAAGTTCGGCATTATCTTGCCGGTTCAAATTATGGTAGTGATACCCCAGAGGATTAGATGGCCAAAGAAGACAATATTGAAATGCAAGGTACCGTTCTCGAAACGTTACCTAATACCATGTTCCGCGTAGAGTTAGAAAACGGTCACGTGGTTACTGCACACATCTCCGGTAAAATGCGTAAGAACTACATCCGCATCCTGACGGGCGACAAAGTGACCGTTGAGCTGACCCCGTACGACCTGAGCAAAGGCCGCATTGTCTTCCGTAGTCGCTAATTGTCTCCTCACGCCCTGAAGGGCGGCTGGATAAAAGGTCGGTTTAACCGGCCTTTTTTGCGTCCATTAAGTCGATGAATGACGAGCCGGTTACTCTTCCACCATCCGCGCATACTCTTCCGTCAAAAAATCGACCAACGCACGTACGGAAGGTAATAATCCTCGCCGGGATGGGAACACAGCATGAATAACCTCCCGCCGGGGCTCCCACTCTTCCAGCACCGCAACCAGTTCACCGGCGGCCAGTTGTTCTTTCACCATTAAGACAGGTAACTGCACAAGCCCCACGCCCGCCATCGCCGCCTCGCGTAGCGCCAACATGTCGGTGGTAATCATACGCGGGGTAAAATGGACTTCCGCACGTGCGCCCTGCGGGCCGTAAAGTTCCCAGCGGTGGATATGCTTGCCGGATGCAAGACTTAGCCCTGGCCAATGGCTCAACTCCGCCGGCGCGGAAGGGATTCCCATCCGTGCGATAAGATCCGGGCTGGCAAACAGGCGATGCCCTCTGTCAGCCAGGACGCGCATCACCAGGTCGCTATCCTCAAACGGGCGCGGCCTGACGCGAATCGCCACATCCACCCCCTCCCCTACGACGTCCACCCGACGATTGGTCGCTTCAAGCTGTAGCGAAACATCAGGATAACGCGCCATAAATTTCGCCAGCATTGGGCCGATGTGTACATGCAGCAGCGTCACCGGGCAGGTCAGCTTCACGATACCGCGAGGCTCTACCTGCAATGCGGCAATGGCATCCTGCGCCGCCTGAGCTTCCACCAGCATCGCTTTACAGTGCTCATAGAATGTTTGCCCCACTTCGGTAACGTTAAACTGCCGGGTGGTTCGCTGAATCAATCGCACGCCCAGCCGTTCCTCCAGTTGCGCAATACGCCGGCTCAGTTTTGATTTTGGTTCATCAAGCGCACGCCCCGCCGCGGCAAACCCACCCTCTTCGACCACATGCACAAACCACGCAAAATCATTGAGATCCGTTTTTATCATTACATTGTCCTATTAATGGAACGGTATGAGCCATTTTAGCCACTACCGAACCTTTTGTCATGAATATAAGCTTATTCACATCAAGACAACGCCACTGAGGAGAACACCATGAAACAGATTACAGGCGTCTATACCGCACCTCGCCCGCACTGGGTTGGCGATGGATTTCCGGTTCGTTCACTCTTTTCTTATCAGTCACATGCGCAGCAGTTGAGTCCATTCCTGCTGCTGGATTATGCCGGGCCGCACACCTTTACGCCGGGTAATGAAAAACGCGGCGTTGGGGAGCATCCACACCGCGGTTTCGAGACCGTGACGATTGTTTATAGTGGCGAAGTCGAGCATCGGGACTCTACCGGTCGCGGCGGCGTTATCGGCCCGGGTGACGTTCAGTGGATGACCGCAGGCGCAGGCATTTTGCATGAAGAGTTCCATTCCGACGCGTTTACCCGTCGGGGCGGCGAACTGGAAATGGTGCAGTTGTGGGTTAACCTTCCCATGAAGGACAAAATGACCACCCCGGGTTATCAAAGCATTACCCACGATGTTATCCCGACCGTTACGTTACCGGATGACGCCGGAGTCGTGCGGGTCATTGCAGGGCGTTATGAAGAGACAAAAGGCCCGGCGCACACTTTCTCGCCGCTCAATGTCTGGGATATGCGCCTGCAACGCAATCGCCAGCTTACATTGGCACAGCCGGAAGGATGGAGCACCGCGCTGGTGGTACTGAAAGGCAATATCACGGTGAACGGCACGACGCCGGTCAACGAAGCGCAACTGGTGGTATTGAGCCAGCAAGGGAAAACGCTGCACCTTGAGGCCAGCAGCGACGCCAGCGTATTGCTGTTATCAGGCGAGCCGCTGAATGAACCGATTGTGGGTTACGGCCCATTTGTTATGAACACGAAACAAGAGATCGCAGAAGCAGTCCGCGATTTCAACTCCGGCCGTTTTGGCCAAATCTGAAAACATGAAGGAGAACACGATGTCAAGTCCTGCTAATTTTAATGGTTTGCGCCCGGTAATTGATGTTAACGATTCCGTGATGCTTTTAATCGATCATCAAAGCGGTCTTTTCCAGACCGTAGGCGATATGCCAATGCCGGAATTACGCGCTCGCGCCGCGGCGTTGGCGAAGATGGCGACGTTAGCGAAAATGCCGGTCATTACCACGGCATCCGTACCGCAAGGTCCGAACGGCCCGCTGATCCCGGAGATCCACGCTAATGCGCCACATGCGCAGTACATTGCGCGCAAAGGTGAAATTAACGCCTGGGATAACGAAGATTTCGTTAAGGCGGTAAAAGCGACGGGTCGTAAGACGCTGATCATTGCCGGGACGATTACCAGCGTGTGCATGGCATTCCCGGCCATTAGCGCGGTAGCGGAAGGTTATAAGGTATTTGCCGTGATCGACGCATCCGGTACCTACAGTAAGATGGCGCAGGAGATCACCCTGGCGCGTATCGTACAGGCTGGCGTCGTACCGATGGATACTGCCGCAGTCGCCTCTGAGCTGCAAGGCACCTGGAACCGTGAAGACGCCGCCGCGTGGGCCGACGTTTATACTCAGGTATTCCCGGCCTATCAACTGCTGATCGAAAGCTACAGCAAAGCGCAGGATGTGGTGAAAAACAACGAAATGTTGGATTCACAGCGCTAATTTGCCTCCCCGCGCCAGTTTGGGCGGGGATTATGTCTATTGCATGAGCAAACGACAGTGAATATGTAAATTCTGCTTGACCGTTTTAGCGCAACTCCCTATAGTAGCGCCCCGTTGCCCCCCAAGTGGTCAGGCAGCAATACAATATGGTGAGGTGTCCGAGTGGCTGAAGGAGCACGCCTGGAAAGTGTGTATACGGCAACGTATCGGGGGTTCGAATCCCCCCCTCACCGCCATATTTAAGTTGAGAGCCTGTACAGAAGTACGGGCTTTTTGCTTATATGTATCCCCCAAACAAAGGGGGGATGAGAACCACCGACCGGGGTTCGACAACTGGCGCAGCCAGTTGGACAGACCGGGCGCACAGCGAACGGGCTGCCCCGAAGGGGCGAGCAAAGCGAGTCAATCCCCCCCTCACCGCCATATTTAAGTTGAGAGCCTGTACAGAAGTACGGGCTT